>NZ_JBWCCT010000004.1:0-686481 GCF_056279605.1 Paraburkholderia sp. TE9906 | reverse complement strand
TCATTTCCTGCCTGGTGTTAGTCAAAAACACAGTCTTATGCCTACCCGTTATTTTAAGTGGGAGACTGTGTCCGGTGTTTCAGGGGGCTACTCCATTTGCATTCATTTCCGTCTCCGTTGACATTGGCTACCAGTGCGCTCTCCGAAGTGTCAGCGCATGGTCCAACTCCGATTTTTTGTGTGCGACCTCAGTCGCGAAGGATGGTGGGTCGCCAGTTTGGTTCGCGAGACTCTGTCGAACCCATCCGGCGATGCCCCGAAGATAGGTGCAACGAGCCCCACCCGGGTATCGAAGAACTGGCGAACGCGCCATTTGCGAAAGACGAATAATCGGCACCGGCAAGCGGGAAGCGTGTACTGGAAAGGGCAGCGCGTCGCGGACGCCGAAGAAATTGGGCGGTTTCCAGTGTCCCAGGGGATTCCCCCCTAGACATCAGCGGGGCCAGGCGGCGGCTCGCTTCAGGACGGATTCAGTTGACTTTGCGTGCGGGCCGGAACATGGCGGCAATGCCTTGCAAAACGGCCTTCGTATATCGACAAAGGTTGGGTTGGTACGTTGCCTGCCAGGGCATGACGCCACAATGGCGAACATCGCGTTCAACATGATCAGCGCAAGGAATGTCGGCCCCATCACGTCTGAGCCCATCGACACTACGCTGCCCCCACGCGAGTGATATCGGCAATCTTTAGCTTGACCATAGTTCTCGAATGCCGCGATCGGGGAGTTGCACCTTTGCGCTTGAGCGAATCCTGGTCGCGATACCTCCTACCGCTTTGCAAACAACGGCAGAAGCCGCGAAAAATCGCTTGCACCGGCGCTTACGCGGACGCCAGAAAGCAAAAAGCCCGGCTATCGAAACCGGGCTTTCTGTTTGATTTGACTGGTACGGCAGGAGGGACTCGAACCCCCCACCCTCGGCTTAGAAGGCCGATGCTCTATCCAGCTGAGCTACTGCCGTAATGAAGTGAGGCGATGCAACAACCGCGCACGACGTGCATCGCCCGCAATGAGAACCCGCGTACGGGAATCGTGGAACCTGTGCTCGCACAAGCCACAGGGTTCGTGCTTACCGAAATTGTAACTGACCGGGCCGGCGACCGGAAACCCGGTGCCACGCGCTACGGGCCGCTTCGATCCGACGACCCTCGCCAAGCCCCTGTCAGAAGACTCATCCGCTCACAAAACAAACAGGCCCGGCAGCTTGAGCCGGGCCCGGATTATAACCGATCACTCCCCGCGCGCGCGTGCGCGGCGGCCACGCCGAATGCGTTCAGGCTGGTTGCGGATGCAGCGCAAACCAGCCGAGGAACACGACCCCCGCGATCACGCAGTACACGCCGAACGACGCCAGGCGTCCACGGCCTTCGAAATAGCGCATCAGGAAACGCACGCTGAGATACGCGGCGATCGCGGTCAGCACGCCACCCAGCAGCGCGTCCGCGAGTTGGCCCGGTGCATGAAACAGCTTCGGCAATTCCAGCACGCCGGCGGCGAAGATAATCGGCGTGCCGAGCAGGAACGAGAACTCCGCCGCCTTCTCCGTGGTCAGGCCGGCCGCATTGCCGGCGATCATCGTCAGGCCGCTGCGCGAGAAACCCGGAATCAGCGCGCCGATCTGCGCGAGGCCGACAAAGAACGCCTGGCGAAACGTCAGCTTTTCCGGCGACTGATGCGCGCGCGTACGTTGCAGGCGATCCCCGAACCACAGCAGCACGCCGTTGACGATCAGCGCGATCGCGACGATACGCAGGTCGTGAAAAATCCGCTCGAGGCGTTTTTCGAGCAGCAGCCCGACCAGCCCCGCCGGAATCGTGCCGATGATCAGCGCCCACATCATGTGCGCGTCGTCGTTACGGCGGCCGCCGAACGACGCGAAGAAGCCGCGCACCAGCGCGCACCAGCGCTTGCGGAAATACCACAGCAGGGCGAACGCGGTGCCGAGGTGCAGCGCGACGAGGAACGGCAGCAACTGCGGCGCATGCTTGTCGATATGGATGCCGAACAGTGCGGGCACGAGCAGCGTATGGCCGAGGCTACTCACCGGGAACAGTTCGGTGACGCCCTGCAGCACGCTCAGAAAAATCAGAAACGACAGGTTCACGCGGCGGTCCTTGTAAGGAAAATGTGAGGTAAATGCACGCCGCGAAAGGGAAATCGGGCGAACAAAATCGCACCGATTATGCCTGGCTGGAATGTCAGCGCCAAGCGTCCGAGTCACATTCGGGGAAATATTGATGCGCTGCGTCACAACTGGAAACCATTGTTACGCCGCGGCAAAGAAACGGGCTGCCGAAAGCGGCCCCAGGTTCATCGCAGAGAGTGATGCCCTCAAGAGAGGGCCTGAATCAGGTCCCGCGCGAGGTCCGAGCTGAGCGGCCGGCTACGCGCAGAACAATGCCGCAATCAGCGTTCGAGCTTGTGAAAGAAATAGAAAGTGCTTGCCGCGAACATGCCGAACAAAGCCAAACCCATTGCCATTGCGAGATCCATAACGCCTCCTGAGCCGATCTCGCCCGGTAGCCGGAGTACCGGGCAGTCAGACGAATTATCGTTAGGGATCGCCTTTTTCCGACACCCGCAATTTCCCCAGAAGGGTTTCCCCGTAGCGCAAAGCAGAGCAAAATCCTTCTCTCGCGTGGTGCCGGACGCCCACGGCGTGGGCCGCAGCGAAATATGCCCGCGCGCCCTTCGCACCTCCCTCAACCCTCACTCACCAGCTCATCGACCATGCCGCTTTCCCCGCAACAGGACATTCTCGAGATCGCCCAGGACGCCTCTGTGCTCCGCTTTTCACCGCAAGCCGGCGGTCGTCTGCTGTCATGGACGATCGATGGCGAAGAGGTGATCCATTGGCCCGAGCACGCCGACTGGAGCCAGCCGGCGCGGATTCGCGGCGGCAATCCGCTGCTCTTTCCGTTTCTCGGCCGGCATCGCGTCGATGGCGAGATCGGCTTCTGGCGCGACGCCAACGGCACCGTGCGCGAGCTGCCGATGCACGGTTTCGCCCGCGACCTTCCGTTCGAAGCGCACGCCGACGTGCATGGCGCCGGTCTGCGCCTCGTCCTGCGCGACAGCGCAGCGACCCGCGGCGGCTATCCGTTCGGCTTCCGTTTCGAGGCGGCGTATAGCCTCGTCGATGCGCGCACGCTGGACGTCACGTTCACTACCACCAATACCGGCGACGCGCGCCTGCCCTACTACGCCGGTCATCACTTCTACTTCACGCTGCCGCACGCGCAGCGCGGTACAACCACGATCGAGCTGCCGCGCACCGAGCGGCGCCACCAGCAGGCCGACGGCTCGATCAGCGCCGCCGAGCCGGGCGAAGCACGCTACACGCTCGACGAAGCGCGCATCCACGATCGCTTCCATTGCCTCGTCGGCGCGCCGGATCGGCCGGTGCGGCTCGTCGCGCCGGGCCTCGAACGGGTCGTCACGATCGATCTGCAACGGCCGGGCTCCGTGCCCTGGTACGCGGTCACGACATGGACCGAAGCCGCCGAGTCGGATTTCTACTGTGTGGAACCGTGGCTGGGTCTGCCGGACGCGATCCACAACGGTATGGGATTGCGCTGGCTCGAACCGGGACAAACCGAGACGGCGGCGCTGCGCATCAGCGTCGAAAAGACGGCTTGAGAGCCGGGACCTCGCCGAGGCTTTTGCAGCGACTTTCTGCACCGGCCTTGACGATGTTTTCGCAAACCTCTGCCGATGGTCTTCGCGGCCGGGCTGGCCGCCCCGCGCGGCATTGCGCGCCGCGTGGCGTACCTCGCAACTTCGCCCTGCCGTCCCGTTTTTGGATGCTGCAGTGCAAAACCGTTAGAATCGGACGCTTTGCATCTACCTGCCACGTGATCGGGATCGGCGCGCGGCAGCGCTTTGCGAGGTCCAATGCTGGGAACAACAAGAATGATGAAACGACTCGCCTGCGCGTCGTTGCTGGCAGTGCTCGCCGCGTGCGGGTCGGCGCCGGTGGGGCCAGGTTTTTATCGGGTCGAACGGGGCGATACGCTGTCCAGGATCGCGCGCAGTAACCGGCAGTCGGTGCAAAGCATCGCACGCTGGAACAACCTGACCAATCCGGACAGCATCGAGGTCGGCCAGGTGCTGCGCGTCGCACCGCCGGGCGGCGCGGCATCGACGAGCGGTGCGGTGCGCAGCAGCGGCAATGGCAGCGCGTCGGCGGCGCCGCGCCCCGCGCCGGCGGAAAGCGCGCCGGCCGCCGCCCCGGCGTCGACGATCTCGCTGGTGTGGCCGGCCGACGGCGCGGTGATACGGCGCTTTAACGGCGCCAATTCGAAGGGCATCGACATCTCGGCGGCAGCGGGTACGCCCGTGGTCGCCGCGGCGTCCGGTACGGTGGTGTATGCGGGCAACGGCTTGCGCGGTTATGGCAATCTGCTGATCCTCAAACACGATTCTGAGTACCTGACCGCCTACGCGCACAACCGCGTGCTGCTCGTCAAGGAAGGCGAATCGGTCAAGCGCGGCCAGAAAATCGCCGAGATGGGCGACACCGATACCGACCGTGTGATGCTGCATTTCGAGCTGCGCTATCAGGGCCGTTCGATCGACCCGTCGCAGGCGTTGCCGCCGCGCTGAACGCATGCGAAGCGCCACGCGTATTCAGCGTCCCAGCCGCGTGCTTCGATGTTCGTGTGGGCAGCTGTTCCGCACGCCCGTGCCGCGCCGGGTATGCGCCCTGCCGCAGGAGCGTGGGAACCTGGCGTGCTATAAAGCGCTCAATCCAGAAAGGCCCGGCCTCGCGCCGCGTCTTTCTCCGTTATCTGTAAGGAATCTGCAATGAAGAGCGCATTGGCGTCCGTCGTGACGGCCGCAGCGGTCGGTCTCGGCCTGCTGACGTTGGGCAGCCTCGGCGGCTGCTCCAGCACCACCACCATGACTTACCTGCCGAGCGGCGACACCGGCTTCGCCATCAACTGCAGCGGCAGCGACGCGAGCTCCAGCTGGGCCGAGTGCTACAAGCAGGCGGGCGAAGTCTGTGGCAATTATGGCTACGACGTTGTGTCGAAAGATGTCGACAACGGGGCGACCTCGGGCGGCTCGGTCGGCGGCATTTTCGGCGCGAACGTGAAGAACCGGTCGATGGTGGTTCGCTGCAAGCAATAAAAGCGGCAGCGGCATACGAACTGCCGCGCCCCGAGTTAGCGGCGGCGCCAGCGCCCGGAGCGTGGATCGATACGCGCGGCAAAGCGAAACAGCATGCTAAGCGCGATCGGCCAGACGCCGAGAAAAATGATCAACCAGGTCATGGCCGGCGCAATGAAAAGATAATCTTTAATGATCCATTGCGCGTATGAATCCGCCGTGACCCGTGCCGGTCTGCTGAGAAAAAAAGCCCGGCACGAGGCCGGGCTAACGGGGGTTCGGCGCATATCGGCAAAGGACCGGTTCACCATGCGCCAGAACGAAATGTAACAACCCCCATTTACAAGCGCAATGGATTAATTTCGCAATCAATGTGACGCGGCGTACGGAATCCGCGCGCCGGGAACAGAAATTGTCGGGATTAAACCGGCTAAAACCGCCGCACGCTTCGACGGCTGACATAATCGAAGCCGCGCGCCGAAACACTAAATACTGCCGCGAACCGCACAAAACAAGGCTCTGGAAAAATTCGCGCCAATGGCCTGATGAAAGGCCACTGGCCGATTTTAACTAACCAGTTCAGCCTTAAACCGACGCTTAACGATTTGCGTAATCTTGGTGCGCCAACGCACCAAACCCATGGATTAACGAATAATCACTTCCGAATTAACCGTTTTATTTGTTCTCGAGAAAATTCGCGGATAGCGGAATAACAATAGTATCAAATCAACCGACCAATTTCGATCTCAATTCAAACGGCCTTCTGATTTAGTCATTCAAATGACGAATACCGGCACGCAATCGTTTGGCGTGGCCGGATCACCGAATCCGGCCGGACCAAAACCGGAACTCACATCACTCGCAAGCCCAGTTCGGTGACGAGCACCGCGGCCTGCTGATGTGAAATCGTCGCGCCTTTGAAAAGGGCGGCATCGACGAGCCGCATGCCGCTGAGATCCGCCTCGCGCAGGTCCGCTCCGTCGAAACGTGCGCCCTTCAGATGAGCATCCTTCAGGCTGCCGCCATCGAAAACCGCCTCGCGGAAATCGACGCCGGCGAGGTCGGCGTCGGAAAAATCGAGTTGCTGCAGCGTCGCCTTGCGAAACGACAGGCCGCGCAGATGCGCGCCCACCAGCAGGGTTTCGGCAAAGCTCAAGCCCAACGCCGTGCAAGCCTCGAAATTCGCGCCGGTCAGCTTGCAGCCGCGAAACGACGCCGACGCGAGCTTCGCGCGCCGCCAGCCGGTGTTGTTCAGATCGCTCGACTGAAACGCGGCGTCGACCAGATCGGCCGAGCCGAAATCCGCCTCACGCCCACGGCAACGGACCCAACGGGTATGCGAGAGCGCCGCGCCGAAAAACGAAGTCTCCGCGATCGTGCAGCGATGAAATTCCGCACCGCGCAGATCGAGTCGCGACAGATCGGCACCCTCGAAATCGCAATCGGTGAAGTGAAGCGGCACGGGGTGGCCGGTGTCGGCGGGGCGCGCGGCAAGCAGGCGCTCCACGTCGGCGCGGGTGAGCGTGGCGTCGCTCACGGCGCCGCTTTGCGCGCCCGCGGCGGGCGTCGTTGAATCCAGTGACATGAAGGTTCAGAATCGATTTTCGAAAGACCCCAAGCGTACCGGAACGCGCCCCGCCCTGGCGGTTCGCGCCGATGGTTTATAGTAACGGCCCCGTCAGAACCCGCTTACGATGACTTCCAACGACGCCACCCACAGCACCCACAGCCCGCTGTACGCCAAGCTGCTCGCCGAAACCGCGAAGATCGGCTGGACCGAACTCGAACGCTTTTTCGCACGCGGCATGCTGCTGCGCGTCGCACGCGACCTCGATCTGGTGAGCGTCGCCGAAGCGATCGCCGGCGACGACACCGCCCAGGTCACGCAATGGCTGTCGGCCGGCCTCGTCGAGCGCGTGCAGGCGGACACCGCCGCCGATTTCGCCGCGCGCGACCCCGACCTGTGGGCGGTCGTGGTGTCGCCATGGGTGTGCGTGCAGGAACGCACTTGAGCGAAGCCGCACGCGGCGCCGATGCGCCCGCGTCCGCTGTTCCAGTGCGCTGGCATCGCCGGGTGCTGGCGCTCGCGTTTCCGATCGTCCTTGCCAACCTGACTCAGCCGATTCTCGGCGCGGTCGACACCGCCGTCGCCGGCCATCTGGAAGGCGCGTCATATCTCGGCGGCGTCGCGCTCGGCGGCCTGTTCTTCAACTTCGTGTTCTGGGGCTTCGGCTTCCTGCGCATGGGCACCACCGGGCTCGTCGCGCAGGCGCACGGCGCGGGCGATCACGCCGAATTGCGCAACACCGTCATTCGCGCGCTGCTGATGGCGCTCGCCATCGGCGCGGCGGTGCTGGCGCTGCAACTCCCGTTGATCGATTACGCGCTGCGCGCGCTCGGCGGCAGTGACGCGGTGCAGCGGCACGCGCGGCTTTACTGCCATGCGCGGATCTGGGCCGCGCCGCTCGCGCTCGGCAACTACGTGGTGCTCGGCTGGCTGCTCGGCACGCAGCGGGTGCGGCTCGCGCTGCTGTCGCAGGTGTTCATCAACAGTGTGAACATTGCCGCAGTGCTCCTCTATGTGTACGGCTTCGACTGGGGCGTGGCCGGCATCGGCGCGGCCACCGCCACCGCCGACGCGCTCGGCTTCGTGCTCGGCGCCGCGCTGCTCTGCCATGGTCGACCTCGCGGCCTGCCCGCGCTGACCCGCGCCGCGTTGTTCGACACGGCGGCACTCAAGCGTCTGGTCGTGCTCAACCGCGACATCTTCGTGCGCACGCTGTGCCTGCTGTCGTCGTTCGGCTGGTTTGCGCATCTCGGTGCGCGGCAAGGCGACGCGACCCTCGCCGCCAATGCGCTGCTGCTCAATTTCCAGACCTTCATGGCCTATGGACTCGACGGCTTCGCGCATGCCGCCGAGGCGCTCGTCGGCGCGGCCATCGGCGCACGCGACCGGCACGCGTTCGCGCAGGCGGTCAAGGTCACCGCGCTGTGGTCCGCGCTCGGCGCGCTGTGTTTTGCGCTGGTGTACTGGGGGGCGGGCGCGTGGATCGTCGAACGTCTGACCGATCAGGCCGCGGTGCGCGTTGCCGCCGAAACCTATCTGCCGTGGGCCGCGCTCTCACCAGTGGTCTCCGTGTGGGGCTTTCTGCTCGACGGCGTGTTCATCGGCGCGACCCGCACGCGCGAACTGATGGTGTCGATGATCGTATCGCTGGCGGTATTTGTGGCGGTGTCGTCGGCGTTGCTGGCGCTGCACGGCAATCACGGTCTATGGGCCGCGATGATGATCTTCATGGCCGCACGCGGCATCACGCTTGCGCGGTACTTGCCGGGTGTCGTGCGTGGCGCGGGGGGCGCTGCGGCGTGAGCGTCATCGCCCGGGCAAAATTCGGATACGCCACGCATGCGTGCTTGCGCTCGCATCACGTGGCGCGTTGGACGCCTGTGAGTGGAATAGGGATGCTTTCGTGGCGGTGCGATTTTTGCCGCCGTATGTCGACAAGGCACCTGAAGTAGGCGATTCACATGGCCTACCGCCCACTCGAGCGCGATCCATTGCGCTATTCATTTCGCATTGCGGTACCCCGTTACGGCTTGAAACAAGCGCATACATATCGCTGGCGATGCTCGTCCTAGAATCATCTCAGCCCGCGCTCTCCGCGCGAACAGTCTGCGCGGGTCAGAAGCACCGGCGTGCCCGCGCCGGCGCTTCGCCTCCTATTCCAATGGACGCCCGCGCCCTCCTCAAGGCGCAGCTGGAGCCGGCACCATCGACGGCGGGCGCGTATCGGTGGGTACGCCGTGATAGTCGGCGGGATCTTGCGGCGGGCCCTGGTGGCGGCCGGACGGATTGTCCGCACAGCCGGCAAGACCGGCGAACAGCAGCAAGGCAATTATCGGAACGCGGAACATAGTAGTCGACTCTCCAGACATAGCAGATATCGGCGGCCACGCGACCACCGGAGCGCCGTGAGTCTAACCGCAAAGTACGATACGCGACGCCGCGGCACGCTTACCGCCCCTGTCGTTTCGCGATGCGTGATCTACTATGAAATCGTGGCCGCTTGTGAGAGGAGACTGTCATGGACGCTGAAGCGATCGCGGGTCTGGTCGGACTTGCCATAGGCCTGATCGTGCTGCTTGCCTTGTCGATTTTCGAATCGAGAACGTATAGGCGCGAACACGACGGCGAAGGGATGCTGCACCACTGGCTGACTCATCAGCACCTGCACATGCCGCATTGGAGACGTCCGCGGCATTGAGCGTGACGCGGGGGTTTGCCGGACTTGCACGGTGAGCGATTGACTGGTCGATCCATCGTATTGGCGTGGTCGGATCGGCGTTGGCCAGGTCGTGGAAATAACCGGTCGTCGTTGTCGTGGTGATGCAAACAGCCTGAAAAAATCGGCTGATGGGGCGCGTTGCGCCGCAGGAAGCGCCGCGCGCCGCCGACAATCGTATGCTCGGTTTCAAGGCGTGTTGATTGACCCGCTTGTCGATACAGGATCACGCGAGCGCCGCTGCGCGGCACCTGTGCTCTCCTCACGCAGTCACGCTTCGAATACGCACTACGTGTGCGGCTTTTTCCTCGTCGTCACAACCTCCTCACCTTGTCGCGTTAGCCCTTGCATTCGCGCGCCCGCCTCGCCCATTGTCCAATTCATTGCCACCTCATAGGCACATGCCTTGCTGAGCATGACCTTGCCAGGCACGCGCACGATGCGCGTCAACGTCCCGGCGCGCATGCGCCGAACCAACCGACGATGCGGCCCAGTCATCCGAGGGCCGGACAGGGAGAACTCAAATGACCATTGGAACCATCCTGCTGATCGTGCTCATCCTGCTGCTGATCGGCGCGTTGCCGAGCTGGCCGTACAGCAGCGGCTGGGGTTACCGGCCGACCGGACTGGTCGGCGTCGTGCTGATCATCGTGATCGTGTTGCTGCTGATGGGACGCATATAACGCACAGAAACACGCGCCCTTGAACGCCCTTTTCAGTCCGACGCAATTCATGGTTGACTCTGGCACCCAATGCCACGTAGAATCTCGGATTCGTCGGAGCGTAGCGCAGCCTGGTAGCGCATCTGATTTGGGATCAGAGGGTCGAAGGTTCGAATCCTTTCGCTCCGACCACGAAAAGCAATACGAAACCCGCGTAGCCTTCGGCTTCGCGGGTTTTTGCTTTTGGGCTCTAACTTTGCGTTTTCACTTTTGCGCTCGCGCGTTCGAGATGCGTCGCGCGAATGGAAGAACACAAGCGCGATCCTCCTCGCCTTGCGAACCACCCGTCCCGCATGCGACAGTGATTGACGATGAATAAAAAGCCAACGCTGCCTATCGCCGCAAACACAGCCGCAAACACAGCCGCAACTACGGCGGCTACAAGCGCACCGCAACCAGCGTCAAGGAGACACGCATGGACCTGATTCTCTGGCGTCACGCCGAAGCCGAAGAATTCGCCGCCGGCGATCTTGCCCGCGCGCTCACCACGCGCGGCCGCAAGCAGGCGCAAATCGTCGCCAAGTGGCTGCGTACCCGCCTGCCCGCCGACGCCGTCGTGCTCGCGAGTCCCGCGGTGCGCACCATCCAGACCGCCGAGACGCTCAGCGACCAGTATCGCGTGGTGCGTGAGCTCGCACCGAACGCCAGCGCGGCCGACGTGCTCGACGCCGCTGGCTGGCCCAAAGGCATCGCGCAGACAGTAGTGATCGTCGGGCATCAACCGACGCTCGGCCACGTCGCGGCGCAGTTGCTCGGCGACAGCAGCGCAAGCTGGCCGCTGAAGAAAGCCGGCGTGTGGTGGATCGCGAGCCGCGAGCGCGACAGCGGCGAACAGGCCGTGTTGCGTGCCGCCATCACTCCCGATCTGGTCTGAGCCGACGCGCATAAAAGACCTTCGGCAGTACACAGTTCGCGCGCATCCATCATGCGCGCGCACGACGCCCGACATTACAACCCGCGCGCACGCGGCTTACGGCCAGTCATCCAATCGTCATGGCTTTGCCATGCGAGCGTCACCAGGCGTTACTACATTGGCGAAAAAAGAAATCTTCCTTTTTTCGACCAGGACCCCCAATGCGAGAACTGCCGACGCCCACCCTGCCCCTCGCTTCGATCTTCGAAACGCGCCGCCTCCCGCGCGCCGAGGAAACGGTCACCGCGCAGCATCGGCTGCAAGTCACATGGGCACGCACCGACGAAGAACTGCGCGAAGCGCAGCGTCTGCGCTACCGTGTGTTCGCCGACGAGATGGGCGCACGTTTGACGGGCCCAGCGGGTCTCGACGTCGATGCGTTCGACGCCTACTGCGATCATCTGCTGGTGCGCGATCTCGACACGCTGAAAGTGGTCGGCACCTATCGCGCATTGCCGCCTCACCAGGCCGCCCGCATCGGCCGCCTGTATGCGGAGAGCGAATTCGACGTGTCGCGCCTGACGCACCTGCGCGCGAAGATGGTCGAAGTGGGCCGCTCGTGCGTGCATCCCGACTATCGCAGCGGCTCGGTGATCATGTCGCTGTGGGCCGGGCTCGCCGCGTACATGAAGCACAACGGCTACGAGACGATGCTCGGCTGCGCGAGCGTCGCGATGGTCGACGGCGGCCACTACGCGGCGAACCTGTATTGCTCGCTGCGCGAGAGCGCGCTGACGGCGCCGGAATACCGCGCATTCGCGCATACGCCGCTGCCGGTCGATGAATTGCAGACGGGCGCCGAAGTGGCGCCGCCGCCGCTCGTGAAGGGTTATCTGCGTCTGGGCGCGAAGATTTGCGGTGCGCCCGCATGGGACCCCGACTTCAACACGGCGGACTTTCTGACGCTGTTCCGTTTGTCCGACATCAATGCGCGTTATGCACGTCACTTCCTCGGCGATGCGTTGCCGCGCTAGGTGCGCATGGCGTGATTGACGCAAAAAGCCCGGCGGTGGTCGCCGGGCTTTTTCTTTGATGCGTTCACGAACGCATCACGATGCACGTCACAAGCGGGCGGCGAAGCGCCTATCACTCGTCCGTATAGACGACGCGATACGGAATGCCGACTTTCTCCCATTCCGCGGCTTCCTGGATCAGGCTGTAGTCGGTCAGCGGATTGTTGGCTACCCATTCGTTCGGCAAGCGCACTTCGTAGCCGCCATTGGCCCGTGCGACCGTGATCCCCGGCAAACCGACATCCGCCCGCCGGCGGCACAGCAATGCCGCGAGCCGCAGACAGAACAGCAGCGGCCACTCCACCTCGCGCGTTTGCGACAGCTTGCCGAGTTTGCCCGCATGACCGAGCACGAGCGCGGCGAGCCGCGCCTGGTCGGTGCGCGAGAAGCCGGGCATGTCCGCATTGCTGGCGATGTAGGCCGAATGCTTGTGATAGGCGCTGTGCGAAATCGACAACCCGATTTCATGCAGCGCCGCCGCCCAGCCGATGAACATGCGGTTTTCCACGCGACGCTCTTCGTCGGGCTCCGCGAACTGGTCGTAAAAGCTCACTGACAGATCGCCGATGCGCCCCGCCTGCGCACGATCCACGCCATAGCGGCGCATGAAGCCTTCCACCGTCACCGTGCGCATGTCTTCGTGCTGCGAGCGGCCCAGCAGGTCGTACATCACGCCGAGGCGCAGTGCGCCGTCGGTGGTGTCGACGTAATCGACGCCGAGTTCGTCGAATACCGCGATCATGATCGACAGGCCGCCGGCCAACACCGGAATGCGGTCGCCCTTCAACGCGACCAGCTTCAGCCGGTTGACGTTCTCCGCCTTGATCAACGCGCGCTTGAGTCGTTCGAGCCCGCCGCGCGAGATGCCGTGCGTGACGCCCGGATCGTTGAAATTATTCGCTTCGACCAGTTCCGCCAACGCGCGCGCCGTGCCCGACGAACCGATCGCCTGTTCCCAGCCGGTCTTCTTGTACTCGGCGGAAATGATCTGGATTTCGCGGCCGGCGGCGAGTTCGGCCTGACGCATCGTGTATTCGTCGACGTTGCCGGCCGGGAAAAACGCGCGGCTATGGCTCACGCAGCCGATATACAAGCTCTCCATCTTGATCGGCGTGTAGTGCGACCCGATGATGAATTCCGTCGAGCCGCCGCCGATATCGACCACCAGCCGCTTGCCCGGACTGGCCGGCACAGAGTGTGCAGCGCCCGCGTAAATCAGACGCGCTTCCTCGCGCCCCGCGATCACTTCGATCGGGAAGCCCAATGCGGCCTGCGCCTCGCCGAGAAACTCGCCGGCGTTCTTGGCGATGCGCAATGTATTGGTGGCGACCGCGCGCACGTGATCGGGATGGAAGTCGCGCAGCCGTTCGCCGAAACGCTTGAGCGCGTCCCAGCCGCGCACCTGCGACGCGCGATCGAGCATCTTGTCGCGCGACAGACCGGCAGCAAGACGCACCGGCTCGCGCAACGCGTCGACCTGATAGATCTGGCTGCCCGCGTCGGTTTCCTCGACCCGGCCGACGATCAGCCTGAAGCTATTCGAACCGAGATCGACGGCGGCAAGAAGTTGTGGCGTATTGACCATCGGGTATGCAGACTCCATGCGCGCAAGCGCGGCGGCGGTAAGCGCGGCGGGCGTGGCGGGACCGCCCGCTGCTCGCGACGCCCGATGTCCGGCCGCGCTGTTCAAAGACGCCATTCTAAGCGTATGGGGCCTCACGGTGTCACCTCGCAGAGATGGGGGTGCCCCATGGTCCCATATACACTGCGTCATATTGACGACACACAACGAATCGGGCGTAAAATCAAATAATCGAGAATGTCATAACAACGTCATCTTACTGTGAGAATTTCCGAGCGTCTTTCCGCCTCTCTACCTGACATTCCATTCTCGCTGCCGATGTCCATCCGCTATCCCTTATTGAATCGCGAACTGGGCATTCTGGGTTTCAACGAGCGTGTGTTGGCACAAGCTGCCGACCCAGCCGTCCCTTTGCTCGAACGCCTGCGCTTCATCTGCATCACCAGTAGCAATCTCGACGAATTCTTCGAAGTCCGCATGGCCGGACTGCAGGAACAGATGCGCGACAACCCCGGCGGGCTGTCGCCGGACGGTATGTCGTTGCAGCATGTCTACGATCTCGTGGTCGAGCGCGCACAGAAGCTCGTGCATCGTCAGTACACGATGCTGCATGACACGGTGCTGACGGCCCTCGAAGCAGAAGGCATCTATTTTCACGGCACCGAAGCGTGGAACGAAGCGCAGACCGAATGGGCGCGCAACTACTTCTTCGATGAACTGCTGCCGGTGCTCACGCCGATCGGTCTCGATCCTGCGCATCCATTTCCGCGCGTGCTCAACAAGAGCCTGAACTTCGTCGTCGAACTCGAGGGCAAGGACGCGTTCGGCCGCCAGGCGATGATGGGCATCGTGCAGGCGCCGCGCGCGCTGCCGCGGCTCGTGCGCATGCCGCAGGACCTGTCGGGCTATCCGCACGGCTTCGTGCTGTTGAGCTCACTGCTGCAGCGCTTTGTCGGCGAGCTGTTTCCGAACCTGGTGGTGCGCAGTTGCAATCAGTTTCGCATCACGCGCAATAGCGAGCTGTTCGTCGACGAAGACGAAATCACCAATCTGCGCGTCGCGTTGCAGGGCGAATTGCCGGCGCGCCATCTGGGCAATGCGGTGCGGCTCGAAGTGTCGGCGGAGACGCCTTCGCACGTCGTGCGGCGGCTGCTCGACGAAAGCGGCCTCTCCACCAAGGACTGCTACTTCGCGAACGGCCCCGTCAATCTGGTGCGGCTGATGCAGTTGCCGGAAATGGTGGACCGGCCCGATCTGAAGTTCGTGCCGCATATCCCTGCGACGCCGTCGCAGATCGCCAACAGCACCAACATGTTCGACGTGATCGATCAGGGCGACGTGCTGCTGCATCATCCGTACGAGAGCTTCCAGCCGGTGCTCGAACTGCTGCTGCAGGCGGCCAAAGATCCCAACGTGATGGCGATCAAGCAGACCATCTATCGCACCGGCACCGACTCGCCGCTGATGGACGCGCTAATGCAGGCCGCGCGCAACGGTAAGGAAGTCACGGTGGTGGTCGAGCTGCTCGCGCGCTTCGACGAGGAAACCAACATCAACTGGGCCTCGCAGCTCGAAGCGGTTGGCGCGCACGTCGTGTACGGCGTGGTGGGCCATAAGTGCCACGCGAAGATGATGCTGATCGTGCGGCGCTCGTCGGTGGGCGGCAAGACGACGCTCAAGCGCTATGTGCACCTGGGCACCGGCAACTATCATCCGCGCACCGCGCGGCTTTATACCGACTTCGGCCTGATGACCGCCGATCAGACGATCTGCGAAGACGTGCACCACGTGTTCCAGCAACTGACCGGCATCGGCGGCGAGCTGAAGCTGCACGAACTGTGGCAGTCGCCGTTCACGCTGCATCCGAAACTGGTCGAGGCGATTCGCGCCGAAGCCGAGCATGCGCGCGCCGGCAAGAAGGCGCGCATCGTCGCGAAGATGAACGCGCTGCTCGAACCTACGGTGATCGCCGAGTTGTACGAAGCATCGCAGGCGGGCGTGAAGATCGATCTGATCGTGCGCGGCGTGTGCTCGTTGCAGCCAGGCGTGCCGGGACTGTCGGAAAACATCACAGTGCGCTCGATCGTCGGGCGCTTTCTCGAACACCATCGCATCTTCTACTTCTACGACGGCGGCAAGGAGCGGGTGTATCTGTCGAGCGCCGACTGGATGGACCGCAACTTCTTCCGGCGCGTGGAAGTCGCGTTCCCGGTCAACAACCGGCGTCTGAAGCGGCGTGTGATCGCCGAAGGGCTGTCGGCGTTTCTCGGCGACAATCAGTCGGCCTGGCTGATGCAAAGCGACGGTCACTATCGCCGGCGGCGGCCCGGCAAGTCGTCGCGCAATGCGCAGATGGGTCTGCTCGGGAAGTTCTGCCCGTAAAAACGATGCTACGGTGCTCACTGTCTTCGCGAGCCGCCGAAGCGAACATAAAAAAAACCGCCTTTTCAGGCGGTTTTTTTGTGCCGAGGCGTCCGCCGTCAAACTGGCGCCGGCAGCCGGCGCGCGGTGCGATACACCGGAAAGCGCACGGTGAAGGTACTGCCGCGCCCCTCCTCGCTCTTCACGTCGAGCTGCGCATCGTGCCGTTGCAGCACGTGCTTGACGATCGCGAGGCCGAGGCCCGTGCCGCCCGTGTCACGCGAGCGGCTACGGTCGACGCGATAGAACCGCTCGGTCAAGCGCGGAATGTCCGCAGCCGGAATGCCCAGTCCGCTGTCCGTGACGGAGAACACCGCATGGCCGCCTTGCGCGTGCCAGTGCACCTTGATCGCGCCGCCGTCCGGCGTGTAGCGAATCGCGTTCGTCACCAGATTGCCGAACGCGCTGAGAATCTCGGTTTCGACGCCAGTCACGGTCAACCCTTCGTCGGCGTCGAACATGATCCGGTGATGGTCGCTCGACAGGCTCTGCGCGTCGTCCTGCAGATGGCGCAGCACCGCGCGCATGTCGATCATCTGTTCGCTCGGCGGCTTGTTATCGCCCTCGAGTTTCGCGAGCACCAGCAGGTCGCTGACGATATGACGCATGCGCGACGCCTGCTGTTCCATGAGTTCGAGATAGCGCGAGCGCTCGGCCTCGCTCAACGGCAACTCGCGCAACGTCTCCAGAAAACCGGAGAGCACGGTCAGCGGCGTCTTCAGTTCATGCGAGACATTGGCGACGAAGTCGCGCCGCATCGCGTCGGTGCGCTCCAGCTCGGTAATGTCCTGCGACAACACCAGCTTGCGATTCTCGCCGTACGGAAACACCTGCACCGACAGCACGTTCTGGCGCTTGTCGCCCATGCCGCGCATGATCAGCATTTCCTCGTACCGGTGCGAATTCAGGTAGCGGACGAAATCGGGGTGACGCACCAGATGCGTGATGTGCTGGCGCAGATCGCGCTTCGCATCGAGACCGAAGTGGCTCTCGGAGATCGCGTTGCACCACTCGATCTGGTCGTGGTCGTCAAGCATCGCGACGCCGTTCGGCGAGGCCTGAATGGCCTGGATGAAACGCGAGTGCTGCTGCTCGACCTGGCGCACCTGCGCGTGCCAGCGCTTCGCGAGCTTGTGCAGACGGTAGTAGATTTCGCCCCAGATGCCTGGCGCGCTCGGCACTTCGCCGTACACCGGTGCATCGAGCAGGCGCCACAGGCGCTGTTTGTGAAAGGTGCTGAAGATGCTCTGTGCAAGCAGCATGACGATCGCGAGAACGAGTCCTGCCTTGATGTTCACGAGCGCGCCGACCACCACGCACAGAACAGCCAGCAGCACGACCGACACGATGGAGCGCGCCCAGATGATGTTCATGGTCTAGCGATCGAAGAAAAAAAACGCGCCCCGCGACGGAGGGGCGGCGCCAGGTGTTGCGAATCTGATGTACGCGAGGTACGCGAACCCTTGACGGCGCAAGCGCCGCCCGCCGATCTCAGGCGCTCTTCGCCAGTCTGTAGCCGCTGCCGCGTACCGTTTCAATCATAGCATCGCACCCGGCCGGCTTGAGCGCCGCGCGCAGGCGCTTGATGTGCACGTCCACCGTGCGTTCTTCGACGAACACGTGATCGCCCCACACCTGATCGAGCAGTTGCGTGCGGCTATGCACGCGCTCCGGGTGCGTCATGAAAAAGTGCAGCAGACGGAATTCCGTCGGGCCGAGATCGAGCTTGATCTCGCTGCCTTCGGCATGCGCGGCCACGCGATGCGTCGCCGGGTCGAGCTTGAGGCCGTTGATCGCGACGAGGTCTTCGGTCAGCTGCGGCGCACGGCGGCGCAAGACCGCCTTGATGCGCGCCATCAGTTCCTTCGGCGAGAACGGCTTCGTGACGTAGTCGTCGGCGCCGATTTCGAGGCCGAGCACCTTGTCCTGCTCATCGCCGCGGGCGGTCAGCATGATGATCGGGATGTGCTTCGTGCGCTCGTTGTTGCGCAGATCGCGGGCGAACGCAATACCCGATTTTCCCGGCAACATCCAGTCGAGCAGGACGAGGTCGGGCAGCACGTCGCTGATCAGGTTTTGCGCCTGCTCCGCGTTGTACGCGCGAATCGGGCAGTGTCCGGCGTGTTGAAGATTGACCGAAATCAGTTCGGAAATAGCGGGCTCATCTTCAATGACGAGAATGCTGCTAGGCATCGGCACCTCTGGTCCTTATCTCTGGATTAACTGAGCGCTTCGCGTTCGAGCGCGTCGCGCGACTTGTGCCGCACGTCGGTGCCCTTCACGATGTAGATGATGAATTCGGCGATGTTCTTCGCGTGGTCGCCGATGCGTTCGATTGCCTTCGCGATGAACAGAAAATCGAGGCCCACGGAAATGGAGCGCGGATCTTCGGTCATGTACGAAATCAGCTTGCGCACGAACGCGCGGAATTCTTCGTCGATCGCTTTGTCGTCGCGCACGATCTGCGCTGCGGCTACCGTATCGAGGCGCGCGAACGCGTCGAGCGCGCGGCGCAGGATCGACACCGCCATTTCGCCCGACAGCTTGATCTCGGCGATATTGATGGTGCGCGACGCGCCGTCTTCCATCAAACGCTTGGTGCGCTTGGCGATTTTTTCGGCTTCGTCGCCGGCGCGTTCGAGATTCGTGATGGTCTTCGAAATCGCGATCAACAGGCGCAGGTCGCGCGCGGCCGGCTGACGGCGCGCGATGATGTTGCTGCACTCTTCGTCGATGTCGACTTCCATCTTGTTCAGACGGTCTTCGGCGGCGATCACCTGTTCCGCGATATCGAGATCGAACTCGTTGAGCGCCTGCATCGCGTTGACGATCTGCGATTCAACGAGGCCACCCATTTCGAGCACCTTCGACGAAACCAGGTTCAGGTCGGCATCGAACTGGCTGGACAGATGTTTATCGGACATGTCGTACTCCCGTTGTTTGGCTCGGCGGATCAGCCGAAGCGGCCCGTGATGTAGTCTTCCGTTTCCTTGCGGACCGGCTTGATGAAGATCTTTTCGGTATCGCCGAATTCGATCAGTTCGCCGAGGTACATATAGGCAGTGTAGTCCGAACAGCGGGCCGCCTGTTGCATGTTGTGCGTGACGATCACCACCGTGTAATCGCTCTTCAGCTCGGCGATCAGTTCTTCGATGCGGCCCGTCGAAATCGGGTCCAGGGCCGAGCACGGCTCGTCGAGCAACAGCACTTCCGGACGGATCGCGATGCCCCGCGCGATACACAGACGCTGCTGCTGGCCGCCGGACAAACCGTAGCCGCTCTGGCCGAGCTTGTCCTTCACTTCGTTCCACAACGCCGCCTTGGTGAGCGCCCATTCGACGCGGTCGTCCATCTCCGAGCGTGGCAGCGTTTCGAACATCTTCACGCCGAACGCGATGTTGTCGTAGATCGACATCGGAAACGGCGTCGGCTTCTGGAACACCATGCCGATCCGCGCGCGTAGGAGCGAAATATCACGCTTGGACGTCAGCAGGTTTTCGCCGTCCATCAGGATTTCGCCTTCAGCGCGTTGTTCCGGATAGAGCGCGTACATCTTGTTGAAGGTGCGCAACAGGGTGGACTTGCCGCAGCCCGACGGGCCGATGAACGCGGTCACCTTGCCTTCGGGAATCTGCAGGTTGATGTTCTTCAGCGCGTGATACTTGCCGTAGAAGAAGTTCAGGTCGTTGACCTCGATCTTCGGGCGCGACGGCGACGACGCCTGGCCGCTCTGGGCGGGATCAAAACCGGCGGGCGCAGTGGGACGCGAGATCGGATTGAGTTGGGTTTCTGCCATATTCATCGGATTACACTCCGCCCTTACTTATTCGAGAAGATCGTGCGCGCGAGGATGTTCAGTCCCAGCACCGCGAGCGTGATCAGGAAGACGCCGGCCCACGCGAGCGATTGCCATTGCGCGAACGGGCTCATCGCAAACTTGTAGATCGTGACCGGCAGATTCGCGACCGGCTGGCCCATGTTCAACGTGAAGAACTGATTCGACAGCGCCGTGAACAGCAGCGGCGCGGTTTCGCCCGCAATCCGGGCAACCCCGAGCAGCACGCCCGTGACGATGCCCGCAATCGACGCCTTCAGCGTGATCGACAGCACCATCTTCCACTTCGGCGTACCCAGTGCGAAGGCCGCTTCACGCAGCGCGTTCGGCACCAGTTTCAGCATGTTTTCGGTAGTGCGGATCACGATCGGAATCTGCAGCAGCGCGAGCGCGAACACGCCGGCCCAGCCGCTGAAGTGGCCCATCTTCGCCACCACCAGCGCGTACACGAACAGACCGATCACGATCGACGGCGCGGACAACAGAATGTCGTTGATGAAGCGCGTGACATTCGCGAGCAAGCCTTTCTGGCCGTATTCGGCGAGATAGACGCCCGCCAGAATGCCGATCGGCGTGCCGACGAACGTGGCGAGTCCGACCAGCATCGCGCTGCCGACAATCGCGTTGGCGAGACCGCCGCCGTCGGTGTTCGGCGGCGGCGTCGACTGCGTGAACAACTCGACCGACAAGCCGCCGATACCGAGGCGCAGCGTCGTATAGAGAATCCATACGAGCCACAGCAGACCGAATGCCATCGCCGCGAGCGACATGGTCAGCGCGAGCGCGTTCTTCAGGCGGCGGCGTCCTTGCAGACGCACGCGCATCGCTTCGAGCGCGGCGGCGTCGTTCGAACCCGGCATATTCAAAGTGGACTGGCTCATTTCGCACCCTCCCCTTTTTCCAGGCGAAGCAGCATGATCTTCGAAACCGACAGCACGATGAAAGTAATCACGAACAGGATCAGGCCGAGTTCCATGAGCGCCGACGTGTGCAGGCCAGGGTCCGCTTCGGCGAATTCATTGGCGAGCGCCGACGTGATACTGTTGCCCGGCGAAAACAGCGAAATGTTGTCGAGCAGATTGGTATTGCCGATCACGAACGTGACCGCCATCGTCTCGCCGAGCGCGCGGCCGAGGCCCAGCATGACACCGCCGATCACGCCGCTCTTGGTGAAGGGCAGCACGATCTTCCACATCACTTCCCACGTCGTGCAGCCGATGCCGTACGCCGATTCCTTCAGCAGCACCGGCGTGACTTCGAACACATCGCGCATCACGGACGCGATGTACGGGATGATCATGATCGCGAGAATCACGCCCGCGCACAGGATGCCGATGCCGATCGGCGGGCCGCGGAACAGCGCGCCAACGAACGGAATGCCACCGAGCACCGCGCCGAGCGGTTTCTGGAACCACGTCGCGAAGATCGGCGCGAACACCAGCAGACCCCACATGCCGTACACGATCGACGGGATCGCGGCGAGCAGTTCGATGGCGATGCCGAGCGGTCGGCGCAGCCACGCGGGCGCGAGTTCGGTCAGGAAAAGCGCGATGCCGAAGCTGACGGGCACCGCGATGATGAGAGCAATGATCGAGGTGGCGATCGTGCCGTAGATCGGCACCAGCGCGCCGAACTGCTTGCTGGGTGGATCCCATTCGGCGGTCCACAGGAAGCTCAAGCCGAACTCCCTGATCGACGGCATGGAAGCGATGATCAGTGAAACGATGATGCCGCCGAGCAGCAGCAAAGTGATGATGGCGGAGAAGCGCGCCAGGCCGCCGAAGATCACGTCGCCGGCGCGGCTGGGCGCCTTCTGCTGCGACGTGCTGCCGGGCGGGGTGGCCCTGCCTGCGCCAGACGCTAAATGGATATCGGACATGAGAGCCTGATGGACCTGTTTCCAGTTGCCGTATGACACGTGTCGTGCGGCCGGTAATGCTCGGGTGAATGCCGGGATGATCCCCCGGGATAATGCCATTGGCCGTCCCCACATGAGGACGGCCAATGTGTTACGTGATGCTGTTGCCTACTGCAAAGCTTAGTCGGCGATCGGCTTGCCTGCCGAGTCCTTCACCTTCGACTTCCACTGCGTGCGGATTTCCGACACGACCGAATCCGGCAGCGAGATGTAGTCCAGATCGTTCGCGGCTTGCGTGCCGTTCTTGAATGCCCAGTCGAAGAACTTCAGCGTTTCGGTGCCTTGCGCCGGCTTGTCCTGCGCCGTGTGCAGCAGCACGAACGTCGCGCCGACGATCGGCCATGCGTTCTTGCCCGGCTCGTTCGTCAGGATCTGGTAGAACGACTTCGACCAGTCCGCGCCCGCTGCCGCTGCCTTGAAGGTTTCCGTCTTCGGTTCGACCACCGTGCCGGTCGAGTTCTTCAGCGCGACGTACGTCATGTGGTTCTGCTTCGCGTACGCCCATTCCACGTAGCCGATTGCGCCCGGCAGACGTTGCACGAAGGCTGCAACGCCGTCGTTGCCCTTGCCGCCCGTACCCGTGGGCCAGTTGACCGTCGAGCCTTCACCGACCTTCGACTTCCAGTCCGCGTTGACCTTCGACAGATAGTTCGTCCAGATGAAGCTGGTGCCCGAACCATCGGCGCGGCGGACCACGGCGATATCGGTATCCGGCAGCTTGAGCTTCGGGTTCAGCGCAACGATCGCGGGATCGTTCCACTTCTTGATCTTGCCCAGGTAGATGTCGCCGAGCACTTCACCCGACAGCACGAGTTCCGACGGCTTCACGCCCGGCACGTTGACAACCGGCACCACGCCGCCGACCACCGTCGGGAACTGGAACAGGCCTTCCTTGGCGAGTTCGTCGTCCTTCAGCGGAGCGTCCGAACCGGCGAAGTCGACCGTCTTCGCGACGATCTGCTTCACGCCGCCCGACGAACCGATACCCTGGTAGTTCACTTTGCCGCCGCCGGACTTCTGATAGGCGTCGGCCCACTTCGTGTAGATCGGTGCTGCGAAGGTGCTGCCCGCGCCGGTGATGTCTGCGGCTTGCGCTGCGATCGCGAAAAGCGCGCCAGCGACGCCAGCGAACACGGTTTGCATCAATTTCATGAGACCTCCAAGGTGTGAGCGGTGTGAGCGAGTAACACGAACACCGCGAAGCTTAGGGTCTCTTTGTGACAAAAACGTGACTAACCGTGAAACGCGCGTGACAGTCAGGTTACTGACATGAAAGGATTTGAGCGGAGGAACTGACGGCGTCGCAGCGGCGATGTCCGTTCTAAGGGAGATTAGGCGAAAAAGATGGGGCGCGAACGTTTGCGCGGGGTGAGGCGGGGTGGATTGTGTGAGGGCGTTGGCGGGCTAAAGGGGCTGAGGTTTGCGCGGGTCGTGCCCGGCTGATCGCGGTAGGCGGCAGGACGATATCCTATCGTCCCACCGCTTGCCCGCCAAAAAACGTCGCTTACGCCGTGGCCTGCTTGACCGCGTCGGCGATTGCTTCCGAATGAAGCACCGCGTCGTCGACGTTCTCGGCCTCGACCATCACGCGCAACACAGGCTCGGTGCCCGACGCGCGGATCAGCACGCGGCCGCGGCCATTCAGCGCGCTCTCGGCGTGGCCGATCGCGCGACGGATCGCTTCGCTGCCCTTCCAGTCTGCGTCCGGCTTCATGCGCACATTGATCAATTTCTGCGGGAACAGCGTGACGCCGTCGAGCAGATCAGCGAGCGATTTCCCGCTGCGCTGCATCGCCGCGAGCACCAGCAAGGCGGAGACGATGCCGTCGCCAGTCGAATGGCGGTCGAGGGAGAGGATATGTCCGGAGCCTTCCGCGCCGAGTTGCCAGCCGTGCTCGCGTAGTTGCTCGAGCACGTAGCGATCGCCCACCGCCGCGCGGACGAACTTCACGCCCGCCTCCTGCAGCGCCACCTCGACGGCCATATTGGTCATCAGGGTGCCCACTGCGCCATCCACGTTGCCGTCGGTCGCAATGCGGTCCTTCACCAGTACGTACAGCAGTTCGTCGCCGTTATACAGGCGGCCAGCCGCGTCCACCACCTGCAGACGGTCGGCGTCGCCGTCGAGTGCAATGCCGAGGTCGGCGTGATTCGCGCGCACGGCGCGCACCAGCGCATCCGGCGCGGTCGCGCCGACGCCGTCATTGATGTTGAAGCCGTTCGGCGAAACGCCGATCGGAATCACCTCGGCGCCGAGTTCATGGAACACGTGCGGCGCGACGTCGTACGCGGCACCGTGCGCGCAATCGACGACCAGCTTCATGCCGCGCAGGTCGAACGCGGCCGGAAACGTGCTCTTGCAGAACTCGATATAGCGGCCGGCGGCATCATCGAGACGCCGCGCCTTGCCGAGCTGCTCGGAGGCCGCGCAGGCGAGCGGCAGATTGAGCTGCTCTTCGATCTGTGCCTCGACTTCGTCCGGCAGCTTGTTACCGTCGGCGGAAAAGAATTTGATGCCGTTGTCGTAGTACGGATTGTGCGAAGCGCTGATAACCACACCGGCGGCGAGCCGCAGCGCGCGCGTCAAATAGGCGATGCCGGGTGTCGGCATCGGGCCCGCCAGCATCACGTCCACGCCGGCCGCCGAAAAGCCCGACTCGAGCGCGGCTTCGAGCATGTAGCCCGATACGCGCGTGTCTTTGCCGATCAGCACCGTTGGCCGAGTGCTCGATCTGGCCCGGCGATCCGCGCCCGCCAGCACCTTACCGGCCGCGTAGCCAAGCCGCAGCACAAATTCCGGCGTAATGGGCCCTTCGCCGACCTTGCCTCGAATCCCGTCCGTTCCGAAGTAACGACGCGCCATATTATTTCTCCCTCGTTTTGCAGTGGGTTCAACCACGCGCGCGGCCGTGAATCGCCGCGTCGCGCATGGCTGCCCATACTTTCAATGCGTCTGCTGTTTGCGCAACATCATGCACGCGCAGAATCGCAGCACCCCGTTCGGCCGCGCACACGGCGGCGGCAACACTACCCGCGACGCGCTCCGCAGCCGGACGCCCGACCACTGCGCCGATCATCGACTTGCGCGACATGCCCGCGAGAATCGGATAAGGCGGCACGGCTTGCGGCGCTGTGTCCGGCAAATGCGCGAGCAGCGCGTAGTTATGCTCGATCACCGCCTTGCCGAAGCCGAAACCGGGGTCGACGCTGATGCGCGCGCGCGCGACCCCCGCTTGCTGCAACGTCGCCACCCGCTCCTCGAGGAAATGCCGAACCTCGCTCACGACGTCGTCATAGGCGGGCTCGCCGAGTTGCATGGTCTGCGGCTCGCCGAGCATATGCATCACACATAACCCGCATGCGCTGTCGCGAACCGCGTCGATTGCACCGGGCATCCGGAAACCCCAGATGTCGTTGATCAGATCGGCGCCCGCGCTCAATGCCTCGCGCATCACTTCCGGCTTGTACGTATCGATCGACAACGGCACGTTGGCCCCGCGCAGTTGCTCGATGAGCGGAATCACGCGCGCCAGCTCTTCGTCGAGCGGCACTGGCGGCGCACCGGGCCGGGTCGATTCGCCACCGATATCGATGATGTCCGCGCCCTCGAGCATCATGCGTTCGGCCTGACGCAGCGCATCGCCGCGCATCGCGTATTGGCCACCGTCGGAGAATGAATCGGGCGTGACGTTCAGAATACCCATGACCAACGGGCGTTCAAAGGTCAGCTTGAAGCGGCCGCATTGCAGCGGCTCTGGAATGAGAGGAGAAGACAGATCGGCTTTCGACACGTAGCAATGCTTCACGTAAAACGGATAAATGCAAAACGGGCCGGTGTGAAACACACCGGCCCGCACTTTCTACTGGTCGCCTATCAGGCCGGCGCGGTTGCGCTGCCTGGTTTGACCTCAGTGCCCGGGCTACCACCCGACGAGGCGTCGCTTGCCGATGGCGGCGAGCTCTTCGGCGAACGCGGCGGACGGCCAGCCATGATGTCGTTGATCTGATCGGCGTCGATCGTTTCCCACTCCATCAGTGCGGCGGTCATTGCTTCGACCTTGTCGCGGTTTTCATCCAGCAGGCGCTTCGCGAGGTTGTACTGCTCGTCCAGCACGCGGCGGATTTCCGCGTCGACCTTCTGCTGCGTCGCTTCCGAAATGGTCCGCGTGAAACCACGGCCAAACGGCGTTGCATCGTTTTCGTCGTCGACGTAGACCATCGGTCCGAGCGCGTCCGTCATCCCGAAGCGAGCCACCATGGCGCGAGCCGTCTGAGTCGCCTTGTTGAAGTCGTCTGACGCGCCGGTGCTGATCAGGTTCAGGAACAGCTCTTCCGCCACCCGGCCGCCGAACAGGATCGCAAGACGATCGAGCAGATAGTCCTTCGAGTACGTTTCGTTGTCATGCTCCGGCAACTGCCACGTCACACCCAGCGCACGGCCGCGCGGAATGATCGTGACCTTGTGCACCGGATCGGCCTTCGGCAACAGTTTGGCAATCACCGCATGGCCCGACTCGTGGTAAGCCGTCGCGCGCTTCGACTCTTCGCGAATCACGGCCGACTTGCGCTCCGGACCCATGAAGATCTTGTCCTTCGCATCCTCGAAGTCCGTCATTTCGACGATGCGCTTGCCGCGGCGAGCCGCGAACAGTGCCGCTTCGTTCACGAGGTTCGCGAGATCCGCGCCCGAGAAGCCCGGCGTGCCACGCGCAATCACTGCCGCGTCGACATCGTTCGAAATCGGCACCTTGCGCAGATGCACCTTCATGATGTGTTCGCGGCCGCGGATATCCGGCAGACCGACATACACCTGGCGGTCGAAACGGCCCGGACGCAGCAGCGCCTTGTCCAGCACGTCCGAACGGTTCGTTGCAGCGATCACGATCACGCCCGAGTTCGCTTCGAAACCGTCCATCTCGACCAGCATCTGATTCAACGTCTGCTCGCGTTCGTCGTTACCGCCGCCCATGCCGGCGCCACGATGACGGCCGACCGCGTCGATTTCGTCGATGAACACGATGCACGGTGCGTGCTTCTTGGCCTGCTCGAACATGTCGCGCACACGAGCCGCGCCGACACCGACGAACATTTCGACGAAGTCCGAACCTGAAATGCTGAAGAACGGCACCTTCGCTTCGCCAGCGATAGCGCGCGCCAGCAGCGTCTTACCCGTTCCCGGAGGGCCGACCAGCAGCACACCACGTGGAATGCGCCCACCGAGCTTCTGGAATTTCTGCGGGTCGCGCAGGAAGTCGACCAGCTCGGAGACTTCTTCCTTAGCTTCGTCGCAACCGGCGACGTCGGTGAAATTGATTGCGTTGTTGTTTTCGTCGATCAGGCGCGCACGGGATTTGCCGAACGAGAATGCTCCGCCTTTCCCGCCCCCCTGCATCTGTCGCATCATGTAGAACCAGAACCCGATGATCAGGATCGTCGGCCCGAGGTAGTACAGCGCGGACACCAGCGCATTGGGTTCGTCGTCAGCCTTGCCGCTCACCTGAACGCCATACTTCATCAGATCGCCGACCATCCAGATGTCGCCGGGCGACACGATCTGGTACTTCTGGCCGTCTGCTGGAGTGACCGTGAGGTTCCGCCCCTGGACAATGACGTTCTTGACTTTGCCGGCCTTCGCGTCGTCCATGAACTGCGAATAGGAAACGCCTTCCTGGACACGGGGCTTGTCGAACTGCTTGAACACCGTAAACAGCACCAGTGCGATAACCAGCCACACTGCTGCCTTCGAAAACATATTGTTGTTCAAAGCACCACTCCTTCACTTAGACGGGCGCCTACATTTGCCTTGCGGCACCACGAAAGCATTCTAATCCAGTCCGCAGACCCCTGCCATAAGGTTTCGCTACCACAGAAATAGCGCAGCGTGCCAATCAAGCGCCAATTTCCCGCGCCAGAGGCATTTTATCGGCAGATGCGGAACCCTCCTGCAGCGCCCCCTATGCGGGCCGCTTGAGATGCTTACCCAAAATAAACGTTTCTGACGACTTATCCCGCGACGCTTTCGGCTTGCGGGCCGCCACCACCTTGAACTGACGCTTGAACTTTTCGACAATCTGGCTATAACCGCTGCCGTGGAAGCATTTGACTAAAAGGGCACCATCCGGTTTCAGGTGATTTTGTGAGAATTCCAGCGCGAGGTCGCATAAATGCTCGATTCGCGCGGCATCCGCCACCGCCACTCCCGACAGGTTGGGCGCCATGTCCGAAATTACAAGGTCAACCTGGCGTTCTCCAACCAATTCTTCCAGTTGGCCCAGTACCGAGTCTTCACGGAAGTCGCCCTGGATGAAATGAACGTCGGCCACGGGCTCCATCGGCAACAGATCCAGCGCGATGATCGTGCCGTCGATACCGCCTTCGCGCTCTGCATCGCGCTGCGAGCCTTTGGCGAGCTTGTTGCGCGCGTACTGGCTCCAGCTGCCGGGCGTGGAGCCGAGGTCGACGATCACCTGCCCCGGACGGATCAGCTTGTCCTGCTCGTCGATTTCCTTGAGCTTGTAGGCTGCGCGGGCGCGATAACCCTCCCGCTGCGCCATTTTCACGTACGGATCGTTGATGTGGTCATGCAGCCACGCGGTATTGAACTTGTTTTTTGCCATTAAAGATTGAACTCTTGCTGCGTGGTGACGCGCTTTAGGGGATAATACGCGGTTAATTCGCGCGGCCACCGCCAAACTGACGGTCATCCGCGATTCTGTTGTTCTGACGCGCCGCCCTGTTGAATCGACCGATCGAGCAAATCGATCGGGAACGCAGGTGCCGCCATTTTAGTCGAGTCTCCCACTTTCCATGCCCGCCCTCAAAGTCTCTTCCGACCAACGCGCCGAGTTGCGCTCCCAGGCACATGCGCTCAAACCGGTCGTGCTCGTCGGCGCCGAAGGCTTGACCGACGCTGTGCTCTCCGAGATCAAGGTCCACCTTGGCGCTCATCAGCTCATCAAAATCCGCGTGTTCGGCGACGAACGCGAAGAACGCATCGCGATCTATGAAGAGATTTGCGACAAGCTGAGCGCCGCGCCGATCCAGCACATCGGCAAGCTGCTCGTGATCTGGAAGCCGGAATCGGCTCAACCGGCCGTGAAGACAAAGCGCGGCGCCCTGCCGAGCGCCCGCGAAGCAGCCGTTGAAGCCAAGCCTGGCAAGGGTCGCGCGCCACGCGTCGTGACGGTCGTCAAACCCAGTGAAATTCCGATGCGCAAGCCGAAGGCAAAAGCGGTCGTTGTGCGCGGCAATGAACGCGTCACGCAAGGCGGCAACATCAAGCGTGCCAAGAAGCGTCAAACCAGCGCGAAGCGCTCGCATCAGTCGTCGAAGTAAGCAGGTGGCAAGAGGTGCGGGAAGGTCTGCACCTTGAACAACGCTGGCTTGAAACGCGGCGGGATGCCCGCACAAGCGGGTTCGGCAAAATCACAGAAATCGGAAAGAGCGGCTAGCAAGCGCAAGCAGTACCTGCCCAACCCGCCTCAGCCCGCCATTTTCCCCGCAGCACCGCGAGCGCCCTGCTCCGTCGTCGCGGTATCGATGCTCGCCGGCAGCTTCCACACGAGCGCCACGCCAAGCAGGCTTTCGATCAGATAGAACACGCTCGACACGCCGTGCAGCATACCGAAGCGTGCCGCATAAACCGAATGCCCGACGTCGGTGCCCGCTTCGAGTGCGGCCTCGCGCATCGCATTCATGAACGGCTGCAGCGCGAAGTAACCCACCAGCACACACACCAGCATGCCGGCGATCAGCCAGCGCAAACGGCGATAAGCCTCACTGCCGCGGCGAACCAGCACATTCGCGAGACCCAGCAGCAAAATGCCGCACACCACTCCCACCACGCCCTGAATGCGAAATAGTTGTGCCGCCACTGCGCCTGCCGAGATCCGGTCGAGCGACGTGAACAGCACTGGCGCGACGGCATAGCCGATAGTCAGCAGACTACCGACCCACACCACCGTCAAAAGACGGAAAAATCGATGTGGCATCTGGGACTCCCGGGCCACCCTCAAACGTAGCTAACCGCGATGATTTCATATTCGCGCACGCCGCCCGGCGCCTGCACCGACGCAACGTCGCCTTCCGATTTGCCGATCAAGGCGCGCGCGATCGGCGAGCTGATCGAAATCAGGCCATGGTCGATGTCCGCTTCGTCGTCGCCGACGATCTGATATTTGACCGACGCACCCGACTCCAGGTCTTCCAGTTCCAGCGTCGCGCCGAACACCACGCGGCCGTCCGCGTCCACCTTCGACGGGTCGATCACCTGCGCGCCAGCCAGCTTCGATTCGATCTCGGCAATCCGGCCTTCGATAAAGCCCTGCTTTTCCTTCGCAGCGTCGTATTCCGCGTTTTCCGACAGATCGCCCTGCGCACGCGCTTCCGCGATCGAATTGATCACTGCCGGACGTTCGACCGATTTCAGCCGCTGCAATTCGTCGCGCAACATGTCCGCGCCGCGCCTAGTCAATGGAATAGTGCTCATAAACAACTCTAGAGGCAAAAAACAGCCGTAAAAAAAATCACCGCGGTTAAGTGCATTCCGCAGGGACCAGTGCCATGGAGCATAACTCCGGCCCCAGCACCTGCGGAACGCCGCTTAACCGCGGCACGTACATCCTGAGACAGAAACTCGAAGCCTTAGTTTAGGCGAGCATGGAGTCCTTGTAAATCATAGACTTCCAGGTTCTTCAGATAGCGCAAACCTTCCACTGCAGCCCGTGCGCCGGACATCGTCGTGTAGTACGTGACCTTGTTCGCCTGTGCGCTCATGCGAATCGAACGCGAATCGGCGATCGCGGCGCGCGTTTCGTCGACGGTCGTGAAGACCAGCGCGATCTCGCCGTTCTTGATCATGTCGACGATGTGCGGACGGCCGTCCTTCACCTTGTTGACGACCTTCACCGGCACGCCGGCCGCTTCGATCGCAGCAGCCGTGCCCTTGGTCGCGACGATCGGATAACCGAGTTCGTGCAGCATGCGCGCGACTTCGACAGCCTTCGGCTTGTCGGCGTCCATCACGGTCAACAACACCGTGCCCGACTCCGGCAGACGCGAACCCGCCGCGAGCTGCGACTTGAAGAGCGCCTCGCCGAACGTCTGGCCCACGCCCATCACTTCGCCGGTCGAACGCATTTCCGGTCCGAGCACCGGGTCGACGGCCGGGAACTTGACGAACGGGAACACGGCTTCCTTCACGCTGAAGTACGGCGGATCGATTTCCTTCGTCACGCCCTGGTCAGCGAGCTTCTGGCCGACCATCGCACGCGCCGCGATCTTCGCGAGCGGCAGGCTGGTCGCCTTCGACACGTACGGCACCGTACGCGACGCACGCGGATTCACTTCGAGCACGTAGATGATGTCTTCCTTCGAGCCATCCGCCTGCGGGACCTGCTGGATCGCGAACTGCACGTTCATCAGCCCGACCACGTTCAGCGCCTTCGCCATCGCGCCGGTCTGGCGCTTCAGTTCAGCGACGGTTTCCTGCGACAGCGAATACGGCGGCAGCGAGCAAGCCGAGTCGCCCGAGTGGACGCCCGCCTGTTCGATGTGCTCCATCACGCCGCCGATGAACACCGCTTCGCCGTCCGAGATGCAATCCACGTCGCATTCGATCGCGTCGTTCAGGAAGCGGTCGAGCAGCACAGGCGAATCGTTCGACACCTTCACGGCCTCGCGCATATAGCGCTCGAGGTCGCGCGGCTCGTGAACGATTTCCATCGCGCGGCCACCGAGCACGTACGACGGACGCACCACCAGCGGGTAGCCGATTTCGTCGGCGAGCTTGAGCGCTTCGTCTTCCGCGCGCGCGGTGCGGTTCGGCGGCTGGCGCAGACCGAGGTCCTGCAGCAGCTTCTGGAAACGCTCGCGGTCTTCGGCGGCGTCGATCATGTCCGGCGACGTGCCGACGATCGGCACACCGTTCGCTTCGAGATCGAGCGCGAGCTTCAGCGGCGTCTGACCGCCGTATTGCACGATCACGCCGACCGGCTTTTCCTTGTCGACGATTTCGAGCACGTCTTCGAGCGTCAGCGATTCGAAGTACAGACGATCGGAGGTGTCGTAGTCGGTCGAAACGGTCTCAGGGTTGCAGTTGACCATGATCGTTTCGTAGCCGTCTTCGCGCATCGCGAGCGCGGCGTGCACGCAGCAATAGTCGAACTCGATGCCCTGGCCGATCCGGTTCGGGCCGCCGCCCAGCACCATGATCTTCTTGTTGTTGGTCGGGTTCGCTTCGCACTCTTCTTCGTACGTGGAGTACATGTACGCGGTTTTCGTGGCGAACTCGGCCGCGCAGGTGTCGACGCGCTTGTACACCGGGCGCACGTTCAACTCGATACGGCGCTGACGCACGTCCGCCGGCTTCGCGCCGAGCAGTTTGGCCAGACGGCGATCCGAGAAGCCGCTCTGCTTCAGGTACTTCAGCTCTTCCTTCGAGAGGCTCGCGAGCGTGCGGCCGGCCAGCGCCTTTTCCTTCAGGATGATCTGTTCGATCTGCGCGAGGAACCACGGGTCGATCGCGGTCTCTTCGAAGATTTCTGCGGCCGTCATGCCGACGCGGAACGCGTCGCCGACGTACCAGATGCGGTCCGGACCGGCTTCGCCGATCTCGCGGATGATCTCGTCGCGGTTATCGGTCTTTTCATCCAGACCGTCGACGCCGACTTCGAGACCGCGCAGCGCCTTCTGGAACGACTCCTGGAAGGTGCGGCCGATCGCCATCACTTCGCCGACCGACTTCATCTGCGTGGTCAGGCGCGAATCGGCTTCGCGGAATTTCTCGAAAGCGAAACGCGGAATCTTGGTGACGACATAGTCGATCGTCGGTTCGAACGAGGCCGGGGTCTGGCCGCCGGTGATTTCGTTCTTCAGTTCGTCGAGCGTGTAGCCCACTGCCAGCTTGGCCGCGACCTTGGCGATCGGGAAGCCGGTCGCCTTCGACGCCAGCGCCGACGAGCGCGACACGCGCGGGTTCATTTCGATCACGATCATCCGGCCGTCTTTCGGATTGATCGAGAACTGCACGTTCGAGCCGCCCGTATCGACGCCGATCTCGCGCAGCACGGCGAGCGACGCGTTACGCAGGATCTGATATTCCTTGTCGGTCAGCGTTTGCGCCGGCGCGACGGTGATCGAGTCGCCGGTGTGGATGCCCATCGGGTCCAGGTTTTCGATCGAGCAGACGATGATGCAGTTGTCCTTGGTATCGCGGACCACTTCCATCTCGTACTCTTTCCAGCCGAGCAGCGACTCTTCGATCAGCAGCTCGCGCGTCGGCGACAGGTCCAGACCGCGCTTGCAGATCTCTTCGAATTCGTCGCGGTTGTACGCGATGCCGCCGCCCGAGCCGCCCAGCGTGAACGACGGACGGATCACGACCGGATAGCCGCCGCTGCCGGTTTGCGCTGCGATATCAGCCTGCACCTGCAACGCTTCTTCCATCGAATGCGCGGTGCCCGACTTGGCCGAACCGAGACCGATTTTGGTCATCGCGTCCTTGAACTTCTGGCGGTCTTCCGCCTTGTCGATCGCTTCCGGCGATGCGCCGATCAGCTCGACCTCGTACTTCTCCAGCACGCCGTGCGCGTGCAGATCGAGCGCGCAGTTCAGCGCGGTCTGGCCGCCCATCGTCGGCAGGATCGCGTCCGGGCGCTCCTTCGCGATGATGCGCTCGACCACTTCCCACGTGATCGGCTCGATGTAGGTCACGTCGGCCGTGTTCGGGTCGGTCATGATCGTCGCCGGATTGCTGTTGACGAGAATGACCTTGTAGCCTTCCTCACGCAGCGCCTTGCATGCCTGCGCGCCCGAGTAATCGAACTCGCACGCCTGGCCGATGATGATCGGACCCGCGCCGATGATGAGGATGCTCTTGATGTCTGTCCGCTTGGGCATAACGCTCTCGCTAATGTATTCCTGAATTCTTCTGTCGGCGCGCGGCGTTGTTACGTTGCGCGCGCTCTGCCTTGCTCTGTTCTTTGCGGCTCGCCGTCTATGCGCACGAGGCGCCTCGCGCCGCCGGGCTACCGCTGAAGCGGGCCTGCGGCGCGAGGCCGCTGCGCTGTCTTAAGCCGCTGCGCTCTTGCCGCCCTTCTGCGCGTCCATCAACGCGGTAAAGCGGTCGAACAGATAAGCGATGTCGTGCGGGCCGGGCGATGCTTCCGGGTGACCCTGGAAGCAGAACGCCGGCTTGTCGGTCAGCGCGAAGCCTTGCAGCGTGCCGTCGAACAGCGACAAGTGCGTGGCGCGCGCGTTGGCCGGCAGCGTGTCGGCATCGACCGCGAAACCGTGGTTCTGCGACGTGATGACCACGCGGCCGTCGTCCAGATCCTTCACCGGATGATTCGCGCCGTGGTGGCCGGTCTTCATCTTCATGGTCTTTGCGCCGACCGCGAGGCCCATGATCTGGTGGCCGAGGCAGATGCCGAAAGTCGGAATGCCGCGCTCGATCAGTTCTTTCGTAGCCGCGATCGCGTAGTCGCACGGCTCCGGATCGCCGGGGCCGTTCGACAGGAACACGCCGTCCGGGTTGAGCGCCAGCGCGTCGGCCGCGCTCGCCTGCGCCGGCAGCACGGTGACGTGGCAGCCGCGTTCGGCCAGCATGCGCAGGATGTTGAACTTGACGCCGTAGTCGAACGCCACCACACGGTACTTCGGCGCATTCTGCCTGCCGTAGCCGGTGCCCAGACGCCATTCGGTCTGGGTCCACTCGTAGGTTTCCTTCGTCGAGACGACCTTCGCGAGGTCCATGCCCGAAAGGCCGGGGAACGAACGGGCGAGTTCGATGGCCTTGGCCTCGTCGTCCGAGCCCGCCAGGATCGCGCCGTTCTGCGCGCCCTTGTCGCGCAGCACGCGAGTCAGCATGCGGGTGTCGAGACCGGCGATGGCGACCACGCCTTCGTCCTGGAGGTATTGCGGGAGCGTGCGCTCCATGCGGAAGTTCGACGCGAGGACCGGCAGATCGCGAATGATCAGGCCGGCGGCATGGACTTTCGTAGCTTCGACGTCTTCGGCGTTCACACCGACGTTGCCGATATGCGGATACGTGAGGGTCACGATCTGGCGCGCGTAGCTCGGGTCAGTCAGGATTTCCTGATAGCCGGTGATAGCGGTGTTGAACACGACTTCGCCGATGGTATGCCCGGGGGCGCCGATCGAGTAACCACGAAAGACCGTGCCGTCGGCGAGCGCGAGCAGAGCGGGAGAAAATGACGGCAACACGGGAGACTCCTTGGGGGAACACCCTGTTGCCGACCTGCCTATCCGACTGCGAGCCGCAGCGAAACACATCCACGGGATGCGCGCGCAGACTCGCTCGCGACCTGCTGTTGGACGTTGCAAGGGGTGTGCGATGGGTCCGATGCATCCATTGAGCGGACGGATCGGCCAGACGCGGGGGCCCTTCTTGCTACGCCAATGGCGCGCGGCGGATGAACGGTATGGGAGAGGTAGGCGCTAGGGTGCGGGTTGATAAGCTCAAACCTTGAAATTATAGCCTGAAAACGCCCTTCCCTCCAAATCCGAGATGGCAAACCGGCATGGGAATGGGTCTGGACAACGCGCCCAAAGCCTTGCGGGACAAGGCTGTCCGCCATCAAACAAAAATTTGCACGATGCGAATCGGAGTGGCACCGTTGAATTTACGCGCGCCGGGCGGACTGCCGAGCCGCGGGGCTCACGCCTGCTGCTCGGCGCCCACTTCGGACGGCCGAGCCGTCTTCCGGGTGGGTAACGCGTACCACATTGCGCTCAGCACCTGCAGCGCCACCAGAATTCCCCACGCGGTCATGTGCGCGGCCTGCGGATAATGCCCGCCGCTCGCCGGCCAGTGCGACAGGACTGCGCCGACGCCGACCTGGAAGCCGAAAATCAGAAGGAAAATGATCAGGGTCAGCGTGGTGTTCACCCGGCCAATCATCTGCGCCGGGAAATGCCGGGCCATCACGGCGTAGCTGAGAATGCCGGTGCCGCCGAATATCCCATATGCCGCCCACAAAAGGCCTGCGGGCAGCGGCGCCTTGAACATGATCAGCAACTGCGTCAGCACAAACAGCGCCATGCCGACGCCGCAAAACGCATTCAGCGAGATGCCGCGCCGTTCGAGGCTGCGCGCCGCCGCGCCGAAACCGACGCAGCCGGCCATCATCGCGAAGCCCAGAATCGACACCAGCGCGGCGGCTTCGTGCGGCTCGAAACCCTGCACGTCGCGCAGCCACGCGCCGACCCAGAGCGACTGCATCGCATAGAAGACGCCTTGCGTGACGACCGAGAACGACGCGATCTTCCAGAACGCCGCGCTGCGCAGAATATGCAAGGTGCCCTTGAACTGCGCGCCGAGGCTTGCCTGGTGGTGGCTCTCCTTCGTGTCCGGCGCGAGCATCCATTGCGCGAGAGCGACCAGCACGGTCAGCAGCCCCAGTCCGATACAGACCGAACGCCAACTGGCGAAACCCAGCACCCACGTCAGCGGCGAGCCCACCATCACGCCGCCGAAACCGCCGATCGCCATCACCAGCCCGTTCATCAGCGGCAAGCGCGCCGTCGCGAAATGCTGCGCCAAGGCCTTGAAAGCCGCGCCAAGACACACGGACACGCCGACGCCGATCAGCAGCCGCCCGACCATCATCATGCCGACGCCTTGCGCGGCGCCGAACACCCAGATGCCCGATGCGGCGAACAGCAACGTGGCGGCCGTCACCCGGCGCGCGCCGAAGTGATCGAGCAGCACGCCGGCCGGAATCTGCGCGCCTGCGAAGCCGAGAAAATACAGGCTCGTCAGCAAGCCCAGATCGGTGGCCGACAAACCGAGGTCGTGCGTGATGAACGGCGCGAAGCCGAGATTGACGCCGCGAAACACATAAGAAACGAAGTAGCCCGCGGAAAACAGGAGAAAGACGCGCAGTTGAGTCGACGACATAAGCTTCGCTAGGAACGACCGACGTGGCCAAAGCACGAAAGATAAAGGAAATACGCGCGATTCGCCTTGAAATGCGCGGCGGAATGAAAAACGCCGTCACCACAGGTGACGGCGTTGGAATAAACACGGTGCGTGATCGGAGCGCAATTCATGCGCTGCCCCCGCAACGCATGTGGTCACTACCGTGGGAGCCGCTATTGGTCTACTTACTCTTCTTCGCGTTGGCCACGGTCTTCGGGCGGCTCTCTGCCGTGGCCTTCGACGCCTTGCTGGACGTGGAAGCCGACACTTTGGCCACCTTGACCTTGCTGGCACTGGATGCCGTCGGCTTGCTGACCTTCCCTACCGGGTCGGCGACCTTCATCACGTACCGGCCACGACCCTTCTTTTTATCGTGGCGCGATTCGCTGCGCGTGTCTGCGACACGGGTGCCGATCTTCTCGACGCCGCCGCCCTGAACGTCGGTTGCGATGCGCTCCGGACCCGGCTCGCTCGGCATGGCCTTGCCGACCGGCACGTGCAACACGATCACCTGGCCACGCGACACCTGATCGCGACGCGTGCGGTTCCACGCTTTCAACTGGCCGACCGACACGCCGTAACGCACCGCGATCGCCGCCATCGACTGATTGCGGCGCACGCGGATCAGCATCTTGCGAGTATCGGGGACGTCGGGCTCCATCGCCAGCACCGCGCTTTCGGCGACGTCGGCGCTGATGTCTTCGTCGTCGTCCGAAGCGCGCGGGACCACGATCGTGGAGCCGGGCTTCAGCCGCATGCCAGCCGGAATCTTGTTCACTTCCATCAGCGTGTCGGCGTCGACGCCGATCTTCTGCGCGATCGCCGCGGGCGTCGCGCGCTGGTCGACCGTGTACGTGGTCCACGACGAAAGCGAGCCGGAATACGCCTTCAGGTTGCGTTCGAATGCGCTGGCGTTGTCGAACGGCAGCAGGATCTGCGGCTGCGTTGCGCCCAGAATCACCGGCTTCCTGAACGACGGGTTCAGCGAGCGGAATTCATCCGTCGACAGATTCGCGAGCTTCGCGGCCATCTCCACGTCGATGTCGTGCGACGTGGTCACCGTGACGAAATACGGGTGATTCGGAATCGACGGCAGCGTGAGCCCGTAGACCTGCGGGTTCATCACGATGTTCTTGACCGCCTGCAGCTTCGGCACGTAGTTGCGCGTCTCGTTCGGCATGCGCAGGCTGAGGTAGTCGGTGGGCAGACCCGCCGCCTCGTTGCGCGCGATCGCGCGCTGCACGTTGCCCTCGCCCCAGTTGTACGCGGCGAGCGCGAGCTGCCAGTCGCCGAACATGTCATGCAGACGCGACAGATAGTCGAGCGCGGCGCTGGTCGACGCCAGCACGTCGCGGCGCTCGTCCTGCCACATGTTCTGCTTGAGGTTGTAGGTGCGCCCGGTGCCCGGCATGAACTGCCACATGCCGGCGGCTTTCGCGACCGACAACGCCTGCGGGCTATACGCGGATTCGATGAACGGCAGCAGCGCGAGTTCGGTCGGCATATGCCGCGCTTCGAGCTCTTCGACGATGTGATAGAGGTACTTCTGCGAGCGCTCGGTCATGCGCTGCACGTAATCGGGACGCTGGGCATACCAGTTGGCCTGCATGTCGACGAGGTCGGTCTGCAGGTCCGGCATCTGGAAACCGCGGCGAATACGGCCCCACAGATCGGCGTCCGAGCTGGTCAACTGACTGACCGAACCCTGATCGACGTTGATCGTTTCTTTAGCGGTGGCTGTCTTGCGAAGTGCGTCGGCTACGGCTTGCTGGCTGGCGGGATTGGTTGCGGTGGAACTGCTCGTTGTCGGTCCTTGACTCGCGCAAGCGGCGAGTGTCAGGACCAATAACGCACTGAAGATAAATCGCATGAACGTCTCGGCTTCCACAAGGGCTGGAATTTGCAGCCGATAGTACGAAACGGCAACGTTTACGTCAATCGGAAACTTAGTAAAAAAATCAAGGAAATCTTGGGCTTGGCGAATTTTTCCGATTTTTAGCGTGAAGAGCGGCTAATGCGGTGCGGATCAGCGAAAGCGGTTCTTCCATTCGCGCATCAATGTAAACGCCGTCAGCCGATCGGACACCTTTTCATGCAGCTGCTCCTGCAGGCTCGCCTGCACCGCCGGCTGGTCCGCGCGCAGGAACGGATTCACCGCGCGCTCGTGGGCGATGGTCGTCGGCAGCGTCGGCACGTGGCGCGCCCGCAGCTCGCTCGCCTTGTCGCGCCAGGCCTGGAGCTCGGCATTGTCCGGCTCGCAGGCGAGCGCGAAGCGAATGTTCGACAACGTGTACTCGTGCGCGCAGTGGACCTCGGTCGCGCCGGGCAGCGCGGCGAGCGCGTCCAGCGAAGCGAGCATCTGCTTCGGCGTGCCTTCGAACAACCGGCCACAGCCGCACGCGAACAGCGTGTCACCGCAAAAGACGTGCGGCGTGCCGCGCGAATCGGCGGCCTGAAAATACGCGATGTGGCCGCTCGTGTGACCGGGCACGTCGAGCACGCTCAATTCGAGCGCGGGCGTCGCGATCGACACGTGGTCGCCATTTTCGAGACGGTGTGTGAGATGCTCGATTGCTTCACCGGCGGGGCCGTAGACCGGCACGGCCTGGCCATTCAGCAGATCGGCCACCCCACCGACGTGGTCTTGATGATGGTGCGTGAGTAAAATAGCGCTCAGCTGCCATCCGCGTTTCGCCAGATAGGCACGCACGGGGGCCGCCTCACCCGGATCGACGACGACTGCATGGTGTCCGTCGGAAACGACCCAGATGTAATTGTCTTCAAACGCCGGGACCGGTACGTACTCGAGCGCATTCATAGGCGACGCATTCTTTGATATGACTGACCGAGCAATTATAGACTGGCCCGCCTGGACCGACTCACCGCCTGGCCGCTACGTGCTCGACTGGGAGCAGACTCAGCTCGACCGCGTGGTGTCGGACGTGTTCGGCTATCATGCGCTGCAACTCGGCCTGCCACAACTCGATGCATTGCGCGAGAACCGCATGCCGTGCCGCGGCCTCGTGCTCGACGCCGCGAGCGGCGCCAGCGCGCCCTACGCTTTTCCGCGCGGCCTGACGCATGCCGGCACTCGCCATGGATCGAACCGCGGCGCCGCGTCGGCCGGGTCGGCGGGCCTGCCCGCGCCGGCCGGCCGCAGCGCGGTGTGGTGCGACCTGCTGGATCTGCCGTTCGAAGCACAGAGCGTCGATCTGATCGTGATGCCGCACACGCTGGAATTCACGAGTGACCCGCACCGGCTGCTGCGCGAAGCCGAGCGCGTGCTGATGCCCGAAGGCCAGCTGATCATTCTCGGTTTCAACTCGCTGTCGCTCTGGGGCGCGCGGCAATCGGTCGGCAAGATGACCGGCCGGCCGTTCGTGCCTGCCGCAGTCGATCTGATCGCCTTCACGCGCCTGAAAGACTGGATCAAGCTGCTGGGCTTCGACCTTGAACGCGGGCGCTTCGGCTGCTATCGTCCGCCGCTCGGCAGCGAGCAATGGCTCGCCCGCTATGGCTTCATGGAAGCCGCCGGCGACCGCTGGTGGCCGATCTTCGGCGCCACTTACATGATCAAGGCGATCAAGCGCGTGCGCGGCATGCGCCTCGTCGGTCCGCTAAAAGTGAAGAAACCCGTGCTCGCACCGGGCCTCGCGCCCGCCGCCACTCCGAACACACGCAACCACACTCAATGACTCCCGATTTCATCGACATTTATACCGACGGCGCCTGCAAGGGCAACCCCGGCCCCGGCGGCTGGGGCGCGTTGCTGCGCTTCGGCGACCAGGAAAAAGAACTGTTCGGCGGCGAAGCCAACACGACCAACAATCGCATGGAGCTGATGGGCGTGATCGCCGCGCTCGAAGCGCTCAAGCGCCCCTGCAAGGCGGTCGTGCACACCGACTCGCAGTATGTGCAGAAAGGCATCAGCGAATGGATTCACGGCTGGAAAAAGAAAGGCTGGATCACTGCGGCAAAGCAGCCTGTGAAGAACGCCGACCTGTGGAAGCGGCTCGACGCGCTCGTCGCGCAGCACGAAGTCGAATGGCGCTGGGTGCGCGGACACAGCGGACACCCGGAAAACGAACGCGCCGATCAACTGGCCAATCGCGGCGTCGCGTCACTCGCGCAAATCGGATGAGCATCGCGCGCACCGCTTTGCAATTCCTGGCGCCACTCTTTTCGCCACTCTTTTCGCCGCTCTTTTTCTTCGCTGCAATTTTCTGAGGCAGGCTAATCCGACATGCGTCAACTCATCCTCGATACCGAAACCACCGGCCTGAATGCCCGCACCGGCGACCGGATCCTCGAACTCGGTTGCGTCGAGCTGGTGAACCGCCGGCTCACCGGCAACAACCTGCACTTCTACATCAATCCGGAACGCGACAGCGATCCGGGCGCACTGGCCGTGCACGGCTTGACCACGGAATTCCTCAGCGACAAGCCGAAGTTCGGCGAGATCGCCGATCAGTTTCGCGACTTCATCCAGGGCGCGGACCTGATCATTCACAACGCGCCGTTCGACATTGGCTTTCTCGATGCCGAATTCGCGTTGCTCGGCTTGCCGAAGGTAAGCACCTACTGCGGCGAGATCATCGATACGCTCGCGCGCGCCAAGCAGATGTTCCCCGGCAAGCGCAACTCGCTCGATGCGCTGTGCGACCGCTTCGGCGTCAGCAACGCCCACCGTACGCTGCACGGCGCACTGCTCGACTCGGAGCTGCTCGCCGAAGTCTATCTGGCGATGACGCGCGGCCAGGAGAGCCTCGTCATCGACATGCTCGGCGAATCGCATGCGGGTAGCGATGCGCATGCGCCGCGTGTCGCGCTCGAGTCGCTGGAGCTGGTCGTCATCGCCGCCAGCGACGACGAAGTTGCTGCTCACCAGGCGGTGCTCGATGGTCTCGACAAAGCGGTCAAGGGCACGAGCGTTTGGCGCCTCGAACCCGCTCCCGCAGAAAATGAGCAGATTACTTAAAAAAGACTAGACGAAAGCGAAAATCACTGACATAATTTCAATCTCTTCGGGTGGTTAGCTCAGCGGTAGAGCACTGCCTTCACACGGCAGGGGTCACTGGTTCGATCCCAGTACTACCCACCAGAATTTTGGTGTGTCGATCACCGAAGACTAAAGGGCTTATGCAGAAATGCATAAGCCCTTTTCTATTTTTCGTCCGGGTTTTGAAGCGGCGTTTTTCGATCTTCAATTGGGTCGAGCGCGGTTCGGCGCGTACGGATACGAATACCCTTTTCGCGACGGATTTCGTCATCGGGTTTCACCGTCGACACCGGAACTTCGTAAGTTTGCGACTGCCGGATACTGCTGATATAGTTGGTTTCCGGTGCATTCGCGCCGCCCATCTTCTCCATCTCATTCGACCAAAAGGGAGGCGTCACATGTTCGCAGTGCATACCGCTCTCCCTCGCATGGTCTCGCGATCGCCCTCACGACCTTAAACGTCGTCGGCCCGTCGCATGTGCGAGTGCGCCCGGAAGGGCGTAACGAGCAGATCCCAGACAGCCCAGAGTCGCATTTCCGGTGCATGCCGGCACGCTTGACTGTCTCGTCCCTTCGCTTCTGACTGGAACCTCGGTGCGTTCATGCGTCGCCGGGTCGTGGCAAATGGCTAACAAAAAACTCGACTTTCGCGGACAAGCCTTCAAGGATGTCCTCGGTTTCACCTTCAATCACTGGGCGCAACAGCCGTGGCGCATCGTCGTCATCGCGGCGCTGGTGCTGTGTTCGGCATTGGCTGACGTGCTCACGCCGGTGTTCGCCGGACGCCTCGTCGACGCAATCGCCTCCGGCCCGGCCGGCAACGAGAGCGCCTGGCGCGCGGCGATCACGGCCTTCTGCGTGCTGGCCGCGCTCGGCCTCGGCGCGACGCTGCTTCGCCAGGGCGTGTACTTCAACATCATCCGGCTCACGCTGAAGATGATGAGCGAGATCGCCGCGAACGCGTTTCATCGCGTGCAACGCTTTTCGACCGACTGGCACGCCAACAGCTTTGCCGGCTCCACCGTGCGCAAGATCACGCGCGGCATGTGGGCGCTCGACCTGCTCAACGACACGCTCCTGATCGCGCTACTGCCGTCGCTGGCCATGCTGATCGGCGCCGCCGTGCTGCTCGGCTGGCGCTGGCCGATGATGGGCGTGGTCGTCGGGGTCGGCTCGCTGCTGTATATCGCCGTGACCGTGGCCATGTCGCTCGGCTTCGTCGCGCCGGCCGCGCGCCTCGCGAACGCATGGGACACGCGCATGGGCGGCGCGCTCGCGGATGCGGTCAGCTGCAACGGCGTGGTGAAGGCTTTCGGCGCGGAAGAACGCGAGGAAGCGCTGCTTCAGCGCGTGATCGGCAAGTGGCGTCACCGCACGCGCCGCACATGGGTGCGCGGCACGATCAACGGCGGCGTTCAGGGCGGCATGCTGGCGGCGATCCAGGCTGCCATTCTCGGTGTGGCGCTGCTGCTGTGGGCACGCGGCGAGGCGAGCGTCGGCGACATCACCTTCGCGCTGACGATGTTCTTCATGCTGCAAGGCTATCTGCGCGATGTCGGCATGCACATCCGCAACCTGCAACGTTCGGTCAACGACATGGAAGAACTGGTCGCGCTGGAGAGCCAGCCGCTCGGCATCGAAGACCGCCCCGGCGCGGATCCGATCGCAATTGGCCAGGGCGAGATCCGCTTCGAGCACGTCAGCTTCCACTACGGCGTGCACGACCAGCCGCTCTACGACAACTTTTCCCTGCGCATCCCGCCGGGGGAGCGCGTCGGGTTGGTCGGGCATTCGGGGTCGGGCAAGACGACCTTCATCAAGCTGATCCAGCGCCTCTACGATATTTCCGGCGGCCGGATCACGATCGACGGCCAGGACATCGCGCAGGTGCGGCAAGCGTCGCTGCGCAGCCAGATCGCGATCGTTCAGCAGGAGCCGGTGCTGTTTCACCGCTCGCTCGCCGAGAACATCGCCTATGCGCGGCCCGGCGCAAGCCGCGCCGAGATCGAGCGGGCCGCGCAACTCGCGAGTGCGCATGGCTTCATCAGTGCGCTGCCCAATGGCTATGACACGCTGGTCGGCGAACGCGGCGTCAAGCTCTCGGGCGGGGAACGTCAGCGCGTCGCGATCGCGCGGGCTTTCCTCGCCGACGCCCCGATCCTGATTCTGGACGAAGCGACGTCGAGCCTCGACAGCGAAAGCGAAGTGCTGATCCAGCAGGCGATGGAGCGGCTGATGATCGGCCGTACGACGCTGGTGGTCGCGCACCGCCTGTCCACCGTGCGTGCGCTGGACAGACTACTGGTGCTGGACAAGGGCAAGGTGATCGAGGAAGGCAGTCACGACGCGCTGATCAGACGCGAGAACGGCTTGTACCGACGCCTGTTCGAACGCCAGGCGCTGGAACTCGTCAAGGGCCTCGGCGAATCGGAGCTCATGCGTGGGACCACCGGGTCCAAGGCGGATCGGATGGACGATGCAAGCTTGCTGGTGGGAAAGTAAATTGCAGCAAGCATGTGTGGCGGGACGCCAGGCGGCTCGACACATGTGAGCCGTGGAAAGGCAGGTTCTGCCGGTGCTGCGCGCGTGCACGGCCTTCACATTGCCGTGCACGCGATGTCCTGCACGCGACTGCGCCCGTCACGCCCCGCTTCGCTTCGCCTTGCCGCCGCTGACGCCCGCCTACACCGCACCGACCGGCAAGCCGATACCGCGCGCCATCCCCGTTGCCGCAAACACCATCAGCACCAGCAACACCGTCTGGATCACGCTGTAGCGCGCATACGAACGCGCTTTTTTCAGATTCGGCGGAGTGCCTTTGCGGATCGACGCGCGCCAGCGCATCAGCGCGAGCATGGACGGCACTTCGAAGATCAGAATCAGCACGAGCAGCGTCATCTTGACGTGAAAGAGCGGCTCGTGAAGATAGTAGTCCGCACCCTTCTCGTAGCCGCCAAAAACGCGCATCAAGCCGGTGATGATCAACACCAGCGCGGACAGTCCCCACCGGGTATCCGCGCGAAATACGGAGCGCAAGGCGGCCGGCACGGACGCGCGGCGCAGCGCCCAGGTGCGTCGTAGAATCGACGCGAGCGCAAACCCGTAAGCGAGCAGATGAAGGGCGGCAAGCAACCAGCGAACCAGCATAGCGACTCCTGCAAAGGACGCGACACGATCGATGTATGTCCACTCACCCGCGCTGAACGGCCGGGCACCATGACTTCATTATCGGCCAAGGCTCGATTGACGACGTGCCGATCGGCCACACGATGTGACCGACTGCACAAAGCATGCAGCTTCAGACTTGCCGCAGAGTTGCGTCAAGCGCGCGAGCGGCGACCCGATCGCCCTCGGTCGTCAGCGTGGCGCGAAATACGGTTTGCCGATTGTGGCCCGCGGCGGCCGGCGAATCCCACAACAATTCGACTCCTGGACGGCGGCCGAACGCGCCGCGCACGAGTGCCGGGGCCGCGACCGAACCTAGCGGCGCGCCGGTGGCGCCCGGCTCGCCCATCGCACCGAACGCGACTGCGGGGGTCGGTGCCGGCGTGGGCCGGCGGTCTTGCCCCGCAGCCCACCGCACGGACAGCTCACGCGCGTCGTACTGCCCCACCTTGCGACGCTCGGCCCATACGATCACGGTACGCGTGGCCGGATCGAGCGCCACCGCATAACGGCCGATCGCAAAACGCCGCGCGGCGATATTGGTCCGCCACAGCGGGCGCGGCCGGCAGATCCACAGCACCGCCGCGTACAGGAGCGGCGCGACCAGCAACCAGCCGTTGGTGGCCGCCACCGCTTGCACGGCGCGCCGCCAGCCGGCGCTTGCCACAAATGCGCCGACCGACCAGAGCGCGAATACAAACCCGAGGAAAGCGAACAGACGCAGCGCCTGCCGCAGCCATTGTGGCAACGGATGAAACGGACGCTCGGCCACGGCGCGCGCGCCCGGCAGGAAAATCAGCAGGAACAGGAAAACCAGGTTGATGCACGCCCACGGCGACGACACCATCGCCGACAGCGCAGCGCCGAGATCCATCTGCGCCATCGAAAAAAGCCAGCGAGCGACAAGCACGAGACCGATGGCGCGTAACGCGAAAATCGTTCCGGCGCCAGGCGCGGCATTCGCTCGCGTCTCTTTCGTTCTCGCCAAGGCATCCTCCTGTCGTCGGCGGCGCCGCAGCCAAATTTGCGGCACGGCCATTATAGGGATATTACCGAGAGTGGCTCATTCTTACCGGCACGAACAGTCTACTTTCGTCCACACATTGCAAAAAACGCGGCGCGCATGCAACAACGCCCCGTGAGCGCTGGCTCACGGGGCGTTGCTGGTGGCACTGATGAGCGCCGCGAAGCGCTCTTTCAGTCGCCTGAATTGCTAGGGATCAGTTCGCGTTGACTTCGCGCAGCACCGTGCGGTGCTTCTGACGCAGCAGTTCTTCGTAGGTAGCGACGTAGCTCTTCGCCATCACTTTCGACGAGAAGCGCGCTTCGAACGCCTTGCGCACTCCGGCGCGCGGCAGCGTGTGCAGGCGCTTGAGTGCCGCGACCGCGCTGATTTCGTCTTCGACGACAAAACCCGACACGCCGTTCTCGATCACTTCCGGCACCGAACCGCGGTTGAACGCGATCACCGGCGTACCGCAAGCCATGGCTTCGATCATCACCAGACCGAAGGGCTCCGGCCAGTCGATCGGGAACACCAGTGCATGCGCGTTGCCGAGGAACTCACGCTTTTCGGCTTCGCCGATTTCGCCAATGTATTCGACGTGCGGGAGCGCCATCAGCGGCTTGATCACTTCTTCGTAATAGGCGCGATCGGCCTTGTCGATCTTGGCGGCGACCTTGAGCTTCATGCCTGCCTGGCCGGCGATGCGGATCGCACGGTCGAGACCCTTCTCCGGCGAGACGCGGCCGAGGAATGCGAGGTAGCCCGGCTCGACGCCCTTGATCGGCGTGAGCACGTTTTCCGGCAGACCGTGATAAACGGTTTGCAGCCAGTTCGCTTGCGGCAGCGGAGTGCGCTGGTTGTCCGAGATCGACACCACCGGCACATCGTTGAACGTGTTGAAGATCGGCTGCAGTTCCGGCAGATCGAGACGGCCGTGCAGCGTCGTGACGAACGGCACCGGCTGGCGCGCGAACAGCGAGAACGGGTAGTAGTCGATGTGGAAATGCAGCACGTCGAATTCGTCCGCGCGGCGGCGCACTTCTTCGAGCAGCAGCATGTGCGGCGCCATCACGTCGCGGATCGTCGGGTCGAGGCGCAGCGCCTGCGGCCAGAAGGCTTCGAGTTTCGCCGAAGTTTGCGAATCGCCGCTCGCGAAGAGCGTGACGTCGTGGCCTTGCTCGACCAGTGCCTCGGTCAGATAGGACACCACGCGTTCCGTACCACCATACAGCTTGGGAGGAACCGCCTCGTGCAGCGGAGCGATTTGAGCGATTCGCATAATGGAGAACTCCTAGTAAAAAATCAGGCAAAAGTACTGCGTTTGGTAAAAGCGACTCGCTTGCTCGCCAGGGCCGTCTGGCCGGACATGCCGGGGCGGGCCTGATTCTTTCGAGAAATCCTGCGATGGATCGCTTGGGAGTGAGCCCAGACTGGCCGGTCACCGTCTGCGCATGTGCGAGTAAACGCACACGTGAGACCTGCGTTGACAAACTGTCAGATTTTTCCAGGCTTGCCGGGCTCTACAGAGCATGCATTATCGGTGCCGGGATTCTCGCTGCACCACAACATTTCAAAGTCTTTACGTTGTTACAAACGCGAAACACTTTGCAAACCCTTGTTTTATAAGACAGTTCTACAGTGGCAACTGGCTTGCGGCAGCGACCGCGAATGCGGCATCTGTAAGCTCTTGCGTCAACTTTGCCGGCACACGTTGAAGAAATGCCGCAGCGCGGTTGAATGCAATCTGTAATTATATCTTGAATTTGTCCGTCACCTGCGTGAACCACTCGCCCATCAGCGGGTCCCGCAACTGCGGGGCGCGGAGGTCTATCGCGAAATCAATCGCGCCAATGCCCGGATACACAGGGCGCAATCGCTTTTGCATGTTTACAATGCGAAGCATCGGCTTCGCGGCGAATCCATTTTTTCCCGTGGCCCGCGCATTGCATGCACAACCCGAAACACCTCGACCTCACGATCAATTGGAACAATTAACCCTCGCCCAGCGTAACGCCCAGAACGCAAAGCTCGCGAGCTATGCGCACCGGCCGCTTGCGTTTCTCTTCCGCTTTATCCGCCGCCATCCGCTCGCGCATGCGATCGTACTGTGCAGCGTGTTTGCGGCCGTGGGCTGTGCGCTCGCTTCGCAATACGCGATCAAACATCTGATCGACGTGCTCGGCGAAGGCCGGCATCATCCCGGTCCGCTGTGGGGGGCGTTCGCCATCCTCGTCGGTCTGATCGCCGCGGACAACCTGCTGTGGCGGGTCGGCGGCTGGGTCGCCGCGCATACGTTCGTCGCCGTGACCGGCGACCTGCGGCGCGACCTGTTTCAGTACCTGAGCGGACACTCGCCGAGCTACTACTCCGAGAAGCAGCCCGGCATGCTCGCGAGCCGGATCACGGCGACCTCGAACGCCGTCTACACCGCCGAGAACACCACCGCCTGGAACGTGCTGCCGCCGTGCATCGCGGTGCTCGGTGCAATCGTCATGATCATCGCAGTGAATCCGCTCATGGCCGGCGGCCTGATGCTGTGCTCGGCGATTCTGTCGGTGGTGCTGTACAAGCTCGCGGGGCGCGGCTCGGCGCGCCATCACCATTTCGCCACCAGGGCGGCGTCGGTGGACGGCGAACTGGTCGACGTGATCAGCAACATGGGTCTCGTGCGCGCGTTCGGCATGACGTTTCGCGAGCAGCAGCGCTTCGGCGCAACGGTCAAGGCCGAGATGGACGCGCGCCAGCAAAGCCTGCTCTATCTGGAGAAGCTGCGCCTGCTGCATGCGGTGATCACCGCGCTGCTGTCGGCGGGCCTGCTGGGCTGGGCGCTGTGGCTGTGGGATCAAGGCAAGGCGACCTCGGGCGACATCGTGCTCGTCAGCTCGCTTGGCTTCACGATTCTGCACGGCACGCGCGACCTGGCCGTCGCGCTCGTCGACGTTACGCAGCACGTCGCGCGGCTCGCGGAAGCCGTGCGCACGCTGCTCGAACCGCACGGCATGCCGGATCGCGACGATTCGACCGAACTCGTGCCGCAAGGCGGCCGGGTCGATTTCGAAGGCGTGACGTTCGCCTACCCGCGCCGCCGTCCGATTCTCGATCACTTCGACCTGCATATCGAACCCGGCCAGCGGGTCGGCCTGATCGGCAAGTCGGGCGCGGGCAAGTCCACTGTGCTGGCACTGTTGCAGCGCTTCTACGAAACGCAGGGCGGGGCGATCAGGATCGACGGCCAGGACATCGCGGCGGTCACGCAGGACAGCCTGCGCCACACGATCGCGCTGGTGCCGCAGGACATTTCGCTGTTCCATCGCACGGTGTACGAGAACATCGCTTACGGGCGCCCCGACGCGAGCCGTGAGGAAGTGCTCGCGGCCGCGCGCGAAGCGCGTTGCTCGGACTTCATCGAAGCGATGCCGGAAGGCTACGACACGATCGTCGGCGACCGTGGCGTGAAGCTGTCGGGCGGCCAGCGTCAGCGGATCGCGATTGCGCGGGCGATTCTGAAAAACGCGCCGATCCTGCTGCTCGACGAGGCCACCTCGGCGCTCGACAGCGCCTCGGAAGAAGCAATCCAGAAGGCGCTCGACCGGCTGATGGTCGGCCGCACGGTGATCGCGATCGCGCACCGGCTGTCGACGCTGAACAACTTCGACCGCATCATCGTGATGAGCGCCGGCAAGGTGATCGACGACGGCAGCCCGGAAGAGCTGCGCCAGCGCCCGGGCCTGTATCGCGACCTGCTCGCGAAGCAGTACGGCAAAGGTACGACGCTGCACATCGGCGGCAAGAAGGTCGACGAACAGCACGTGGTCTGAACGGCGCGCCGCGCGAAGTTATCAGCCAAAGAAAAAGCCGCTCACGTGAGCGGCTTTTCTGTTTTTCAGGCTGGGCGATCAGAAGGCCCGGCGGCTATTCCTGATGCTGTCGCTATTGCTCCACGCTGTCGCGCACCGTCTGCCTCGAGCCTGCCCTCACCTTCCTGCTTCTGCCGGACTTCGCACTCTCCACACTCTGCAGGTCGCGCATGAAGTTATCGCGCCACACCGACACATTGTTCTCGCGCAACTGCACCATCATGTCGTGATAGCGCGCCTGACGTTCCGCGAGCGGCATCGCGAGCGCATTGGCGAGCGCCTCGGCCATGCCGTCGATGTCGGCCGGATTGACGATCAGCGCCCCCTCCAGCTCCTGCGCCGCGCCGGCAAAGCGCGACAGCACCAGCACTCCGGGATTCTCCGGATCCTGCGCCGACACGTATTCCTTGGCGACGAGGTTCATCCCATCGCGCAACGGCGTGACGTAGCCGACGTGCGCGGTGCGAAACAGCGCAGCCAGCACCGAGCGTTCGTACTGCTTGTGGATGTAGAGAATCGGCGTCCAGTCCAGTTCGGCGAAGCGTCCGTTGATGCGCCCCGACTCGCCTTCGAGCTGCAGGCGGATGTCCTGATACGCGTGCATATCGGCGCGCGTCGGCGGCGCGATCTGCAGGAACGACACCTTGTTGCGTTGCGCGGCCACGTGCTCGAGCAGACGTTCGAACGCGCGAAAACGTTCGACCAACCCCTTCGAATAGTCGAGGCGGTCCACGCTCATGATCAGCTTGCGCGAATGCAGCGTCGCCTTCATCGTGCGCACAGGCTTGCCGCGCTCGCCCGCTGTCGCGAGTTCGGCGATCTCGTCCGGATAGACGCCGATCGGATAAGCCGCAGCGCGCAACGTTCGGCCGAACGCGTGGATAGTCTGCGGGCCGCGGGCCGACACGTCGACCGTGCCCTGCGCTTCGTTGACGATGTAGTCGCCGAACGCGCGCAGATCCGGCTCCGTCTGGAAGCCGAGCAGATCGAACGAACACAAGGCCTCGACCAGCTCGCGATGCGGCGGCACGGCCAGCAGCACCTGCGAAGCCGGAAATGGAATATGCAGAAAGAAGCCGATGCGGTTCTTCACACCGGCCGCACGCAATGCCTGCGCGAACGGGATCAGATGATAGTCGTGGACCCAGATCACATCGTCTTCGCGCAGCAGCGGCACCAGTTGCTGCGCGAGCCAGCCATTGACGCGGCAGTAGCCTTCGAAGTCGTGCCGGTCATATTGCAGCAGGTCGGCGCGATAGTGGAACGCCGGCCATAGCGTGGCGTTCGAAAAGCCACGGTAGTACTGGTCGTAGTCGCGGCGCATCAGCGGGACGGTCGCGAAGGTCACGGGACCACGCTCCTCGATCTTGATCTGCGGCTGGCCGGAGCTGAGCACGTCGCCGCTCCAGCCGAACCACATGCCGCCGGTTTCCTTCAGCGCGTCATACACGCCGACCGCCAGCCCGCCCGCCGCCGGCCCGCCCTCCGAGATCGGGGCCACCCGGTTCGATACGATGATCAGTCGGCTCATGAAGCGCGATTCCCGATGCAGTGCGTTGTTTGCGTCAAACGATGCGGCGCCGGCATCATGCTGCGCGCGCCGCCGCGACAATCGATTCGAGCCAGTCGAGCAGCGCCGGAACCGACTCGATGCGCGTATGCGCCATCGTCTCGCCCGCGCCGACCTTGATTGACAGCCCACCGCGCTCGTTGACGACGGCGAAGCCTTTCTCGTCGGTCAGATCGTCGCCGGCGAACACCGGCTGGCGGCCGACGAACGGCGGCTCGTCGAGGAACGCGCGCATCGCGCGCCCCTTGTCGACGTCCTTCGGCTTGATTTCGTAGACCATCTTGCCCGGCTGCAATACGTAAGCGTCGGGATAATCGGCGACCAGCCGCTGGGTCGCCTCGCGCGCGACCGGCTCGCGGTCCGGCGCATTGCGGTAATGCAGCGCGAGCGCCGCGCCCTTTATCTCGAGCAGCATGCCCGGATGTTCGTTGACGACCTGCGCGAGCACCTGCTCCATGCGAAGGAGCCGCTCGTCATGGAAACCGATGCGCTGCGTATCGCCATTCGCGTCGCGCCGCTCGGCGCCGTGCAAACCGGCAATCGGCAGATCGGGCATGCCGAGGAAAGCGTCGATGCTGTCGATGCCGCGGCCCGACACGATCGCGACCGCGCCGTTCGTCAGATTACGCAAGTCGGCCAGCAGCACGAGCGCGCGCGGGTCCACCAGCACGCCGTCGGGCGTGGGTGCGAGTTCGACGAGCGTGCCGTCGAAGTCGAAGAAAAATGCCGTCTCACTCGGAGACAGAACAGCCGGAAGTGCTTGCATCGCCTAGGTTCGCCTTTCAGCCTTCTGCGGCCGGAAAAGTGTGCGCATCTTACCGCGCATCCGTCATTTTTTCGAGAAAGTAAGCCGGAAGTCCGGACTTCGGCCAAGCGGCCGCTGCGCGCGCCGGCTTACGGTGATGGCGTTCAAAAAGAGAACAGTCCGGCTTCAACGGGCTTTCATCCGACTGCGACAAATTGCCCGGCGAACCGCGCGCCGTGGGCATTGCGCGACACCGCCGGCGATTTTGCGCTACAGTCGCAGCCACGCAGACGGTCGCCGTCGAAGCCATCTTTGCACACTATGACGGCCTACGCGCCGCAGGAAAATCAGGTGGAATCCGGCGGCGCCGTGGATCGGCGTCGTCATGTGCCGCTCTTCAATCGAGTCATTGAGCCCTGCTTTGTTCCCGATCATCGCATCCCGACACCCGCATCCGCCTCTCGCCGCATTACGCCGGCGACAGTCCGCGCGCCGGTTCGCGCTGACCCTGATGATAGGCGCCCTCACCGCCTTGACCACGCTGAGCGGCTGCACGCCTCGCACGCAGCCCTGGCAGTTGACCAATGTGACCGGCCATCTGCCGGATCTCGACTTCAAGCTGACCGGCGGCGACGGCCGCCCCGTCACCGGCAATTCGTTCAAGGGCCGCGCGGCGCTCGTCTACTTCGGCTACACGCATTGCCCCGACGTCTGCCCCGAAACGATGGGCCGGCTCATGCAAGTGCTCGGCAAGCTCGGCCCGGACGCGCAGAAGGTGCGCATCCTGTTCATCACCGTCGATCCCGCGCGCGACACGCCGCAAGCATTGCGCGATTACGTCGGCGCGTTCGACTCGCAGCATGCCGAAGGGCTGACCGGCACCGACTGGCAGATCGAGTCGCTCGCCAAGCGTTACCGCGTCGCCTATCAGATGGAAAAGCGCGACCCTCGCGGCAATTACGAAGTCACGCACAGCTCCGCTGTTTACGTGTTCGACAGCCAGGGCCACGCGCGCCTGCTGGCCACCGATCACGACACGCCCGATACGATCGCGCAAGACCTGCGCCGTGTCATCGATGACCGTTCCTGACCTTTCCCCGAGTCCATTCATGTCGATCAAGATCAAAACGTTCGCTTCACTGAGCTGCGCCCTCGCCCTCTCGTTCGGTTTCGCCTCGGCTGCGCAAGCCGCCGGCGCCAACGCGATCAGCGTCAAGGACGCATGGGTCCGCTGGCTGCCGAACAACCTGCCCGCCGCCGGCTACGCGACGCTGGTCAACGCAAGCGACAAGCCCGTCGACCTCGTCGATATTTCGAGCAACGACTATGGCGACGCGATGCTGCATCAGACCGTGTCGAACGGCTCGTCGCAGAAGATGGTGATGGTCGACAAGCTGACGGTGCCCGCGCACGGCCAGGTGTCGATCGCGCCCGGCGGTTACCACGTGATGCTCGAAGACGCGAAGCACAAGATCGCACCGGGCGACACCGTGCATATGACGCTGAAGTTCTCCGACGGCGAAACACTCGACACGCCATTCGCCGTCAAGTCGCCGGCACAGACCAAGTAACCCGAGTAGCGTGCAGCGATGAATCTGCTCTACTGGCTCGATCCCTGGGAATTTTCGCCGACGGTCGTGATCGCGCTGCTGGTGCCGGCGATTCTGTTCGTGCGCGGTGCGCACCGTGCGAAGCTGTCGCTCGCGCGGCGCCTTTCCTTCTGGTTCGGGCTGGTGGCGCTATATGTCGTGTTGCATACGCGGCTCGACTATTTCTTCGAGCATGAGTTCTTCATGCATCGCTTGCAGCATCTGGTTCTGCATCACCTCGGCCCGTTCTTCATCGCCCTGTCGTATCCGGGCGCGGCGTTGCGCGCGGGCATTCCGTTCAGCTGGCGGCAGCGCTTCGTGCTGCCCGCGCTGGCGACGCCGGTCGTTCGCAAGCTGCTCGACGTGGTGATGCATCCGGTCGTCGCGGTCACGTTGTTCGTCGGGCTGATTTACTTCTGGCTGATGTCGCCGATCCATTTCGTCGCGATGCTCGACTGGCGGCTTTATCGCGTAATGAACTGGAGCATGGTGATCGACGGGCTGCTGTTCTGGTGGCTCGTGCTCGATCCACGGCCGGCGCCGCCGGCGCGTTTGTCGCCCGGCAAGCGCGTGCTGGTGGTGATCGCCGCGATTCCGCCGCAGATCATCCTCGGCGCATTCATTTTTTTCACGCCGCATGAGCTGTATCCGATCTATTCGATCTGCGGCCGCGCGTTCACGTGGCTCAGCCCGATGCGCGATCAGCAGATCGGCGGCCTGTTGCTGTGGATTCCGGGTTCGATGATGAGCGTGATCGGCGCGCTAATCGCGCTGCGTCACTGGATGCGGCTGTCGGCACGCGGACGCCTGGGCGCCGAACGGCGTGCGAAGACGGCGCGGGATTTGCCCCATGCCGCGTCCGCGACGGCAGGTGGCCGGCGCGGATAGCGGGTTTGGCGGTCAGTTGAAATCTGAACGACTGAAGCGAAGCGAGTAAAGCCAGACGGTGGACGCACGCCAGATAACCTGCACCGGCGCGTCGCCCTTCATCGCGCCCCGCTCAGGCCGAACGCATCCACACGTGCGGGATGCCGTCGTCGTCGTGAACGTCCGAGACCGGCGCAAAACCGAATGCGCCGTAGAAGCCTTGCAGATGCGCCTGCGCATGCAGACGGATCGGCGTGGCAGGCCATTGCGCGCGAATGTGCGTAAGCGAGCGTTCGAGCATCGCGTTGCCCAGACCGATGCCGCGGAATGCCGCCGTGGTCAGCACACGGCCGATGCGCACGTCGGCGTCCGTGGCATCCGGCAGCAGCACGCGCAGATAACCGGCCAGTTGCGGCGCCGCGCCGTCGACGCCAGCACCGTAGGCCGACAGATGCCAGGCTTGCGCGTCGAGCCCGTCGATGTCGCCATACACGCAGTTCTGCTCGACGACGAACACCGCGCTGCGCGCGGCCAGCATCTCATAGACTTCCACGCTCGTGAGGTCCGCGAAGTTTTTCCAGCGCCATTCGAGTTGGGCGAGCCGCGTGGCGGCGATATGCTGCGATTCGGTCATCGGATGCTTTCAGAAAGGAGGTGCCGCGGCGCGGGCATTAATCCGCAATTATGCCGCGCGACGGCCATCAGCCACGCAACCGTGCAGCCGTGCGGCCACACCGCGCATCAACCGCGTGGCATAGCACGCGCCTTCGACGCTTGCTTATGGCTATACATCGCCGCATCGGCCGCAGCGAGCAATTCGGCAATCGATACGTGGCGAGCCGGATCGTAGGCCGTCTGCCCCACGCTATAGCGGATCTGATAGCCGCGCCGCGCCTCGGCATTGCGTTCGTCGAGCAACTGCGTGAGACGCTGCGTCACCTGCTGCGTTTCGGCACTGTCCGCATCGGTGAGCAGTGCGACGAACTCGTCGCCGCCGAGCCGGCCGATCACATCGCTTTCGCGCAGCGCGGTGCGCAAGACTTCAGAGAAGGTCTGCAATGCGCGATCACCTTCGGCGTGGCCGAGCGTGTCGTTGATCTGCTTGAAGTCGTTGAGATCGAAGAACAGCAACGACGCCGACTTCTCCATCCGCTTGCAGACGTTCAGCGCATGTTGCGCGAGCGCTTCGAAACCGCGCCGGTTGGACAGCAACGTGAGGTCGTCGAGCGTGGCGAGCTGCACCGCCGCCAGTTCCTGTTCGGCCATGTGCGCGAGATCGCGCAGCAACGCCCGCTCTTCGTCGTCGAGGCCGCGCGGCTTCTCGTCGATCAGACAGAGCGTGCCCAGCTTGCTGCCGTTCGCGACCGTCAGCGGGCAACCGGCATAGAAGCGGATGTTCGGGTCATCCGTCACGAGCGGATTGTCGTGAAAGCGCTCGTCGGCCAGCGTGTCGGGCACCATCAGAATGTCGTCGTCCAGAATCGCGTGCGCGCAGAACGACACGTCGCGCGACGTCTCTCTCGCCGTCAGCCCGGCGCACGACTTGAACCACTGGCGGTTCGCATCGACGAGACTCACGAGCGCGATCGGCACGTCGAACAGGCGCTTCGCGAGCCGGGTCAGGCGGTCGAAGCGCTCTTCCGGCAAGGTGTCGAGAATATGCAGCGCACGCAGGGTGTCGATACGGGCGCTTTCATTGCTGGGCGTCGGTGGGACATGCATGTCGTATTCCCTGGGCCTTCGTGATGATCGAAAATCTTGGGTAGCCAGTGTATAGCGGCATTCTTCAGGGTGGGATTGAGCGAGGCCGTCAGAGTTCCAGCCTGAGGCGCCATTGCGGCGGCGCGGCGGCAAGCGGCGGCCGAGCCGTCACGCGCTCAGAAGACCGCTTCGACAGGCCGCGCGAGGCACTCGATCAGATTGCCGGGACCGCACAGATGCAGCGCGCCGACCACCACCAGGGTGCGCTCGCGTTGTTGGAGGATGTCCTTCAAACGCTGCGCCCATGCGCGATTGCGCGCGTCGAGAATGGCGTGGCGGATGCCCGGCAGATTGAACATCGTTGATCCGACGGCGATCTGCTGCACCGCTTGCAGATCGCCCTCCAGCCACGCCGCGTGCATCCGTTCGAGCGTGCGTTGCGGCTCATCGCGATCGGCCATCAGCAAGTCGAGTGCAGCGCCGATGGCATCGAGCGGAATCGATTCGAGCAGTGTCGCCACTTCCCGCGCGGTCTCGAGATAGCGATACGGCTTGGCTTGCGCAATCGCCGAGCGCAGCATGCGTGGCTCGACGCCTTCGACGACCTGCTGGAACAGTGTCGGCGCGACCACCAGCGCGGCCCACGGACACAACTCGACTAACGGCGCCACGGGGCCATCGACGGGCCACAGCGCCTGCAGTTGTGCCCATGCGTCCTGGGACATCAAGGGCCGCAATCGAGCGGTGCCGCTTTGCGGCTCGGTCTTCAGGAACGGCAGGATGGTCGGCGGATCGGATTCGAAGACCAACGCTTCGGCCCAGTCATAGGCGTCGGCGACCCAGGGCGGTGTTCTACGGCTCGTCGCGGGAAACAGATGCATCGAGCCAAGCAGGCGCACGTTGGTGCCGGTGAGTTGTAGGTACATGCGGCCTCGGTGTGGACGGGCAATGACGCAAGAATGCGCGCGCGGTCCTACGATTTTCGTTGGTTACGTGCGGCCTGCTGAGCAGGTGCAAAGCGAACTGCTGATGCAGTGGTCGCCGCGCGAATCACGAATTGTGCGTGATAACCGTCACGATGAGGGAGACACGATGTATCAGCTTTGCGTGCGGGCATCAGCGGATAGCAGGTGCTTCGTGAACAGCGCGATACGACAATCGATCGATCCGGTTATCTTTTTCTGGAATTGCCGACGTGCGCGCGAAATTCGCCGCAGAAAACAGAAAAGCCCCGACAAGTCGGGGCTTTTCTTTACATCAACTACTGGAGGCGCGAGCCGGAGTCGAACCGGCCTAAACGGCTTTGCAGGCCGCTGCATAACCGCTTTGCTATCGCGCCGCAAGCGGACTGGAACCTAACTGCAGGCTCGCAGATTTGTCTGGTGGCCGATCAGAACATTCAGAACGATCAGCCCACCAAACAAAAAGGGAAGCGCTGCTTCCCCTTATGTATGGAGCGGGAGACGAGGCTCGAACTCGCGACCTCAACCTTGGCAAGGTTGCGCTCTACCAACTGAGCTACTCCCGCATTGCACTGCTTCACAACGCGCTGCATTTTTTACTACGCCAAACAACGCGGTGCTTCAAAAATCTGGAGCGGGAGACGAGGCTCGAACTCGCGACCTCAACCTTGGCAAGGTTGCGCTCTACCAACTGAGCTACTCCCGCGTTGTACTTCTACTACTTGCTGCTAACTACTGCCTTATTGACTGCAACTGCGCTCTTACTTCGTCCGTCGCTTCAAGCTGCGCGCATCGGAGAAACGAGATTATGGAGAAACGACCGATGGGTGTCAACCCCCTTTTGCGAATGTCTTTAATAAAAGTTTTCGCTCATGCGCAGGCCATGTTCGCGGCGAGGTTCAAACACGCTTTCGCGTGCCTCGCGCGTGCCGTCGACCTGTCCATCGACCCATCACGCAATGCCGCCTCTCTCACGAATCTGCGGCCACGCGAGCTTCATGTAGTAGAGCATCGACCAGATCGTCAGGAACGCGGCGAGATAGATCAGCCACAGGCCCCACACACGCGTGTCGACCGTCACGCCGCCACCGAACGGCAACGGGCCGTAGAACAGCAGCATCGGAATGGCGATCATCTGACAGGCGGTCTTGAACTTGCCGAGCGAATTCACCGCGACGCTCTTCGACGCGCCGATCTGCGCCATCCACTCGCGCAACGCCGAGATCGCGATTTCGCGTCCGACGATCACGAGCGCAATCGCCGAATCGATCCGCGCGAGTTGCACGAGCACCAGCAGCGCGGCCGTCACCATCAGTTTGTCAGCGACCGGATCGAGAAACGCGCCGAACGCCGAAGTCTGATTCCACTTGCGGGCCAGATAGCCGTCGAACCAGTCGGTGAGCGCCGCCAGAATGAAGATCGTCGCCGCCGCCAGATTGCGGTGCGCGGGGCTCATCATCATGTCGGGCAAATAGAACACGCCGACGACGAGCGGAATCAGGACGATCCGCAGCCAGGTCAGGAATATCGGGAAATTAAACGGCATGGGCAGGCGCAGCGTCTGACGAGTGAGATGCAATTGTGCCGTGTCACAGGGCCTGCTACAAGCAAAGCGGCGCGCGGGCGTGGGGGCGCGGGCCCGGTGGGTGCCGCTGCCCGGGCGCGGACTGGGGCTTGACTGATCGCGAACCGGGTGCGGACTTGGGGTTAACTGATCGCCGCCCCGTCGCTCGCTGGTCGCTCGCTGGTCGCTCGTTGACCGCTCATCGGCCATAGGCGGGCCGCGCCCCGCCCGACACGCGGCCCGCCCGCCGCGCCAGCTTCAATGCAATTGCCGGTAAATCTGCTCGGCCAGTGCCTGCGAAATGCCTTCGACGCTCGCCAGATCCTCGACGCTCGCCGCCACCACGCCGCGCAAGCCGCCGAACCGCGCGAGCAGCCGTTGACGCCGTTTCGCGCCGACCCCCTCGAGTTCTTCGAGCCGCGAAGTCTGGCGCGTCTTGCCGCGCTTCGCGCGCATGCCGGTGATCGCGAAGCGGTGCGCTTCGTCGCGAATCTGCGCGACCAGCATCAGCGCGGCGCTTTCCTTGCCGAGTTCGAGCGGCGCGCGGCCATCGGCGAAGATCAGGGTTTCGAGGCCGACCTTGCGGCCCTCGCCCTTCGCGACGCCGACCAGCATACCGGTATCGAGACCCAGTTCCGTGAACACCTGGCGCGCGATCTCGACCTGCCCCTTGCCCCCGTCGATCAACACGATGGTCGGCAGAATGCCGCCGGCCGCCGCCGGTTCCGCGGCATCCGGCGCGAGCGATGGATCGGCCGCGGCTTCGCCTTGCAATTCAGCGGCTTCGTCGGCGGCATTCGCGGCGGCTTGCGCGACCATCTTCTCGTAGCGGCGCGTGAGCACCTGGCGCATCGCCGCGTAGTCATCGCCGGGCGTAATGCCGGTGATGTTGTAGCGGCGGTATTCGGACGACTGCATCTTGTGATGGTGATACACCACGCACGACGCCTGGGTCGCCTCGCCCATCGTATGGCTGATGTCGAAGCACTCGATGCGCAGATGCGCGAGGTCGTCGCACTCCATGCCGAGCGTGTCGGTCAACGCGCGCGTGCGGGCCTGTTGCGAGCCCTGCTCCGACAGCAGACGGGCAAGTGCGAGCCGCGCATTCTGCTCGGCCATCGCGAGCCATGCGCGCCGTTGACCTTGCGGTTGACGCAGCACGGTCACCTTGTGGCCGGCCTGCTCGATCAGCACGTCGACCAGTTCGCGCGTGGCCGGCGCGTGACTGACTATGAGCACGGGCGGCACGCGATTGCCGAGGTAGTGCTGCGCGATGAACGCTTCGAGCACTTCGGATTCGATCCCGCCGGACGCGCGGCCTTTGCGCGGTTTCACCGGCTCGGAGGCGGTGGCATCCGCATCGTCTTCTTCCGCCTCTTCGTCTTCGGGGGGCATGTCCTGCGCGATCGCGAGCGCATCGGCATCGGCCACATCGGCGGAATGAGCGTCGCCACTCGCGTTCTGTTCCGCCGCGAGGCGCGCAGTCAGGGAAACGCCGGCCAGCGCCTCGTCCTCGCCGCCCTCTTCGAGCCCGCCCTCGTCCGCCGTCAACGCACTTTCCACGTGCGCGGGGAAATACGCCTTGTCGCCCAGGTGGCGCCCTCCGCGCACCATCGCGAGATTCACGCAGACGCGCCCGCCCAGCGCGACCACCGCGAGAATGTCGACGTCGCTATCGCTGCCGACTTCGATCGCCTGCTGATGCAGCACCGTCGACAGCGAACTCATCTGGTTGCGCACCGCCGCGGCCTGCTCGAACTTCAGCTCGCTCGCGAACGCGTGCATCTTCTGCTCGAGCTCTTTCATCACTTCGCCCTGACGGCCGAGCAGGAAGCGCGACGCGTTGGCGACGTCGCGCGCGTAATCCTCTTCGCTGATATTGGCGACGCACGGCGCCGTGCAGCGGCCGATCTGATGCAGCAGGCAAGGCCGCGTGCGGTTGTTGAACACGGAGTCTTCGCAGGTGCGCAACTGGAACACCCGCTGCAGGATCTGGATGCTCTCGCGCACCGCCCACGCGCTCGGGAACGGACCGAAGTACTGATTCTTGCGATCCACCGAACCCCGGTAATACGCCATGCGCGGAAACTTGTGGCCGGTCAGCTTGAGGTACGGGTACGACTTGTCGTCGCGAAACAGAATGTTGTAGCGCGGCGCGAGCGCCTTGATCAGATTGTTTTCGAGCAGCAGCGCTTCGGCCTCGGAGCGCGTGACGGTCGTCTCGACGCGCGCGATGCGCGTGACCATCATCGCGATACGCGGCGACAGTTGCGTCTTCGTGAAGTAGCTCGACACGCGCTTCTTGAGATCGCGCGCCTTGCCCACGTACAGCACCGCGCCGTGCGTATCGTAATAACGATAGACGCCTGGCAGATGCGGCAGTTGGGCGAGCACTTTTTTCGGCTCGAAAGCGTCGGTTGCTTCGGGTTCGGTCATGCGGGATCGATTGAGTGGGACTGTCTCGCGGGGCCTTGCATCGTGTGCCGCGCGCTCGCGTGAAACGGGCGCGCGCAATCGTGGCCGAGGCTTTAGAATCGCCAGTTTAGAACATTCCGCGTGCATTCGAGCCCTGCCATGCGCCGACCCGGCAGCGCTCCGGCTTGAGCCGAGGGCGGTGCACCGCAGTGTGCGGCGTTCGCGGGATCGTCCTTCGCGTCAGCCGCGCCCATCGTTCGAATCCGCCACCCAGGCCGCCATGTCCTCCGTTCCGCCCGCCTCTGAACAGACCGCCGCCGCATCCCCTGGCGCCTCCACCGCGATTGCCTGCGACATCTTCTGCGCGGTGATCGACAATTTCGGTGACATCGGCGTGTGCTGGCGCCTCGCGCGCCAACTCGCGAGCGAGCACGGCTGGCAGGTGCGCGTGTTCGTCGACGATCTGCATGCGTTCCAGAAGCTGTGCCCGTCGCTCGCGCTGGATCGCGCGCGGCAGACGGTCGGCGGGATCGTCGTCGAACATTGGCACGAGCCAACCCATGCGGGCGACACGCTCGAAGTGGCCGACGTGGTGATCGAGGCGTTCGGCTGCGAACTGCCGCCGATCTATGTGGCCGCGATGGCCGAACGCGCGCGCGCGCCGCTCTGGTTCAACCTCGAATATCTGAGCGCCGAAGACTGGGTGGCGGATTTTCACCTGCGTCCCTCCCCCCATCCACGCTATGCGCTGACCAAGACGTTCTTTTTCCCGGGGCTCGGCCCCGGCACCGGCGGCGTGCTGAAGGAACGCCATCTCGACGCTGCGCGCGCTGCCTTCGAGGCATCGCCGGCTGCGCGCGAAGCATGGTGGCGGCAAACCACCGGCCACGCGCCGCCGCCCGCCGCGGCGACCGTCGTCTCGCTGTTCGCGTACGAAAACCCTGCCGTCGACAGCCTGCTCGAACAATGGCGCGACAGTGCCGCGCCGGTCGTGCTGCTAGTGCCGGAAGGCCGCATTTCCGGCGCGATCGCGCGCTTTTTCGGTTTGCCCTCGTTCACCGCCGGCTCGCACGCGAGCCGCGGCAACCTCACCGCGCATGCGCTCGCGTTCACCGCGCAAGCCGGCTACGACGCGCTGCTGTGGGCGAGCGACATCAATTTCGTGCGCGGCGAAGACTCGTTCGTGCGAGCCCAGTGGGCGGCGAAGCCCTTCGTCTGGCACATCTACCCGCAAGCCGACGAGGCCCATCTGCCGAAGCTCGACGCCGCGCTCGCGCACTACGCGCGCGCGCTGCCCGCCGATGCGCGCGACGCCCTCGCGCGCTTCTGGCACGCATGGAACGGCGCGGGCCGCCCGGACTGGGCGGAATTCCAGCGCCACGGCCCGGCGCTGCAACGCCGCGCGGCCGAATGGGCCGTCGAACTCGCCCAGGTGGGCGACCTCGCCGGAAATCTGGCCTTGTTCGCAAAAACTCAGTTAAAATAAGCGGTTATCCAACGGCCGACGACGCAAGCGCGGCCCGATCGCAACAACGAACCCGGCGTCGAAAGATACCTGACGCGCTCCGCCCCTCGGGTCAAGAGCGCAAAAGTCAAAAAAGGGCCGTATGCTGTCGCTCGGCGCCACTCGCGTACACGCCCGCACCGGGTAAAAAGCAGGTAACGGATTGTTGGGGATTGCCGGAATCAACGAGCTGCGCGATGCGGCTCCGCCTCCGGTTCCCACGGCAAGCCGGCCACGCTTCCCACATTGGCTTCCCGCCGCCGCTCCCATGCGGCGCGGCGCGCAATGAGTGAAGCGGCGAAGCCGCTTGCGCCGTATGCCGTTGAGCAAAGTTGAGCTACTTATTTCGTACAGGATAGTTTTATGAAGACCGCACAGGAACTCCGCACCGGCAACGTCGTGATGATCGGCGCAGACGCAATGGTCGTGCAAAAGGCCGAATACAACAAATCGGGCCGTAACTCCGCCGTCGTCAAGATGAAGTTCAAGAACCTGCTGACCGGCGCAGGCATGGAAAGCGTGTACAAGGCGGACGACAAGTTCGACGTCGTCGTGCTGGAACGCAAGGAAGTGACGTATTCGTACTTCGCCGACCCGATGTACGTGTTCATGGACGCCGACTACAACCAGTTCGAAGTCGAAAGCGAAATGATGGGCGACGCTCTTCATTACCTCGAAGACGGCATGGCTTGCGAAGTCGTGTTCTACAACGAGAAGGCCATCTCGGTCGAACTGCCGACCACGCTGGTCCGCGAGATCATCTACACGGAACCGGCCGTCAAGGGCGATACGTCGTCGGGCAAGGTGCTGAAGAACGCGAAGCTCACCACCGGCTTCGAACTGCAAGTGCCGCTCTTCTGCAACATCGGCGACAAGATCGAAATCGACACGCGTACGCACGAGTACCGCAGCCGCGCTTAAAGCGCCTGCACGCCTGAATCCAGCGCCGGCGCAACGCCCGCGCTGCGAAAAAAAATGGAAAAAAAAGCGCCCGATCTGGGCGCTTTTTCTTTTCTGCTACGCCGTGTATGGTTGAGGAAAACTTTACCGGCAAGCTTCTCCAAATTGCCGCCCCACCTTCCCGATCTTCCCGCCCGTCAGCGGGCAAATCATTGATAAATTTAAGTAAATGTTCGTGGCACAGTCCCTGCTTGTTACGAGGGCATGCCAGTACGGCTTATTTTTCTCAACTCGGGAGAGCACCATGAATAACGACATTGCTGAAGGCAAGTGGAAACAGATGGTCGGCAAGGCGAAGACGGCATGGGGCGAATTGACGGACGACGAATTGACGAAGGCCGAAGGGCGCGCCGACAAGCTCGCCGGTCTGATCCAGGAACGCTACGGTAAAACCCGCGAACAGGCGGAACTGGAAGTTCGCCGGTTTTTCGATAGCAACCGGGATTTCTGACAGACCGGATGAAAGAACTACAGACGCCTCGCCTGCGGCAGTTGGCGCAGGACGGGCGTCGCCGTGATAAGTCAAAGGACCAGAACTTCGTGAGTCGAATCGTTGCCTGCCGCGCCCGGCCAGATGCAGGAATGCCCTGCATGCGGGGAACCGCGCTCACACCGCTTATGCCCATGGCAGCCGCCCGACTGGTTGCCCGCCAGGGCTGGTGCGCGAGCAGCATGAGCGCGGGCGACCGGCGCTGGCAACGTGTGCCAGCCTCGAACGACCTGCATCGGCATCCGACCCCTCGCCCCGGCCAGCCATCGCTCCCCTATCGCGCGCCAATCGAAGCAGCGGCGCAACACAGCGGGTATCCCATCCATCCCAAAAAATTGCGCTCGCCATGCCACACGCCCTGATTGTTGAAGACGATCCCAATAGCCTGTCAGGCCTGTCCGCTATCCTCGCCGCCGACGGCTTCTCTGTCGACACCGCGACGACCATCGCCGAGGCCCGGGCGGCGCTGACGCGCTTCATTCCCGACGTCGTGCTGGTCGACCTGAATCTGCCGGACGGCAGCGGTCTCGACCTGCTGCAGCATTTGCCCGCGCATCCGCCCGGCGGCGCATTGCCGGTGATCGTGATGACCGGCAATGCGACGGTCGAGAGCGCGATCGAAGGTCTGCGGCACGGCATCTGGGACTACCTGCTCAAGCCGGTCAATATTCCGCGCTTGCGCAGCCTGCTCGCGCGCATTCCGCGTCCCTATGAACTGACCGAGGAAGTGCAGACCTTGCGCGCGTCGCTGCGCCAGCTCGGCAGGTTCGGCTCGATGCTCGGCCGCAGCGGCGAGATTCAGCACGTGTACGACACGATCGAACATATCGCGCCCACCGAAGCGGCCGTGCTGATTTGCGGCGAAACCGGCACCGGCAAGCAGGTCGCGGCGCGCACGCTGCATGACATGAGCCGGCGCCGCAAAGGTCCGTTCGTCACGCTGGATGTGCGCGGCGCGGGTGGCGGCGTGCATCGCTCGCTCGACAGCCTGCTGTTCGGTCACGAACGCGGCGCATTCGGCGCAGCCGAGCAGCGCGAGCCGGGCCTGTTCGAGCAGGCGAGCGGCGGCACGCTGTTCATCGACGAAATCGCGGAATTGGCGCGCGCGCAACAGGAAGCGTTGCTGCGCGCGCTCGATTCACAGACTTTCATGCGCGTCGGCGGCACCAATCAGGTCGCGACCGACTTCCGGCTGATCGCCTCGACGCGCAAGCCGCCGCGCGCGGCGGTGGCAGACGGTACTCTGCTCCAGGAGCTCGCGTTGCGCCTCGAAGCCGCCGCGGTGATCCTGCCGCCGCTGCGCGAGCGCGGCGACGACCCGTCGCTGATCGCTCAGGCGGTGGTCGACGAGTTGAATCTCGAAGCGGCCGCACGCGGCACGACCGAGGTCGCCAAGCAGATCGGACCGAATTTCCTGCGCGAGTGTCTCGCGTACGAATGGCCGGGCAACGTGCGCGAATTGCAGGACCGGGTGCGGCGTGCGTATCACGCGTCAGGTGAAGTACTGGAGTCGTTGCGCGCCGACGAGGGCTCAGTGAACGGCCGCGATCTGAATGGCAGCCGCGTGCAGGTCACCGTCGGCACGCCGCTCGCGGACGTCGAGGAAATGCTGATTCGCGCGACGCTCGACGCGGTCGGCGGGACGCGTCATCGTGCGGCGTCGCTGCTCGGCATCAGTCCGAAGACGCTGTACAACAAGCTGCAGCGCATGCGCTTGAACTGAGTTCGACAACCGCTCGGGGCTGACGGAAGCCGATAAGAAACGGCGCCTTGATCAAAAATCAAAGGCGCCGTTTTTTCGTCGATCGGCCGGCAAAATTCGCGCAGCTTCGACAACCTAGGCGAACGCGCTACGAAGCAACGCCTGCGCTTGCAGATATGGCGGCTCGGCAACCAGCTTGCTCCACGTCAGCGCCTTGCCGCGCGGCCTCATGCACTTCAGACGCCGCCGCGATTCCTTCGACGGCGTGAAACGCAGCGCATCGAGCACCTTCTCCGCTTCCTCCGGCTGATTGCAGATCAGCACCATGTCGCAACCGGCGTGGAGCGCGGCGCTCGCGCCCTCGGTCAGCGTGCCGCCTTGGCGCGCGGCCTCCATCGACAGGTCGTCGCTGAAAATCGCGCCTTCGAAGCGCAGCTTCTTGCGCAGAATGTCCTGCAGCCAGACGCGGGAAAAACCAGCCGGCTTCGCATCGACCTGCGGATAGACCACATGCGCGGGCAGCACCGATCCCAACGACAAGCCGAGCCAGTCATACGGCGCCACGTCGTCGCGCAGGATCTCGTCGAGCGGGCGATCATCGACGGGCATCGCGACGTGCGAGTCCGCGTGCGCAAAACCATGCCCCGGAAAGTGCTTGCCGCAATTGCTCATGCCGGCCAGTGCGAGGCCGTGGTTCAGACTTTTCGCGAGCAAGGCCACGACGCGCGGATCGCGATGGAACGAGCGGTCGCCGATCACTTGTGATTGCCCGTAGTTCAGATCGAGCACCGGCGTAAAACTCATGTCGATGCCGCACGCGCGCAACTCCGCGGCGAGGATATAGCCGACCGCGGTCGTCACCTTGGTCGCGTGCAGCACGTCGCTGTCCCACAGCGCGCCGAGCTTGCCCATCGCCGGCAGCACCGTGAAGCCGTCGGTGCGAAAGCGCTGCACGCGGCCGCCTTCGTGATCGACGGCGATCAGCAGATCCTGGCGGACCGCGCGGATCGCGTCGGTCAGCGCGATCAGTTGCGCGCGGCTCTCGTAGTGGCGCGCGAACAGGATCACGCCGCCGGTCATCGGATGGGCAAGGCGGCGCTTGTCGTCGTCGTTCAGCGTTTTGCCGACCACGTCGAGCATCACCGGTCCGGGAGTGGTTTTCATCGAATTCCGCGAGAAGGAAGCATTGGGCAAGGAAAGACGCGGCCGACGGTGGCCCGCGCTCAGCGTGTTTTTATCGGGCGGCGGACGGCGTGGGTGGCGTCCCGGTCGGTGCATCCGAAGCATGCGCCCCGCCCGTCTGCGTCGTTTCCGCGATCACGAACGACACCGCGTAATCGCGCTCGTCGCTGATCGTGACGCGCGCCGTGATGCCGCGTGCGTCGAGCCAATCGGCCAGTTCGCCGGACGCCACCACCATCGGTTCGCCACTTGGCTTGTTGAGCGTTTGCAACGCGCGCCAGGTCATCGGCCAGTGCATGCCGAGGCCGATCGCTTTCGAGAAGGCTTCTTTCGCCGAGAACCGCGTGGCGAGAAACGCGAGACCACGCGCCGCCGAACGAGCCTGGCGCGCGTGATACACGCGCAGTTCGTCCGGGCCGAGCACCTTCTCCGCGAAGCGACCGCCGGTGCGCGTCATCACCGCGGCTATGCGGCTGACCTGAACGATGTCGGTGCCGATGCCATAGATCGTCATGTGCGAGTCCGCCCCGGGCCGCATCAGCCGCGCGCGCCGAGACGCGCAGCGACCATGATCGCCTTCATCTCGCGCACCGCGTTGTCCCAGCCGGCGAAGATCGCGTGCGCGACGATCGCATGGCCGATGTTCAACTCGACGATTCCGTCGATCGCCGCGATCTGCTGCACGTTGGTGTAGTGCAAGCCGTGGCCCGCGTTGACCTTGATGCCGAGCGTCATGCCGAATTCGACCGCACGCACCACACGCTCGTATTCGCGCTGCTGTTCGGCGGGGTCGTGCGCTTCCGCGTAACGGCCCGTGTGCAGTTCGATCACCGGCGCGCCCGCTTCATGCGCGGCGCGAATCTGCGTTTCGTCCGGATCGATGAAGAGCGATACGCGCGAGTTCGCTTCGGCGAGTTGTTTGCAGGCGGCACGCACCGCTTCGAACTGCCCGGCGACGTCGAGGCCGCCTTCGGTCGTCAGCTCCGCGCGCTTTTCCGGCACGAGACACACGTCATGCGGCTGTACTTCGCAGGCAATGTCGAGCATCTCCTGGGTGACCGCGCATTCGAGATTCATGCGCGTCTTCAGCAGCGGACGCAGCTTGCGTACGTCGGCGTCGACGATATGCCGGCGGTCTTCGCGCAGATGCAGCGTGATCACATCCGCGCCTGCCTTCTCGGCCATCAGCGCCGCGCGGATCGGATCGGGGTAGGACGTGCCGCGCGCATTGCGCAGCGTGGCGACGTGATCGATGTTCACGCCCAGGTCAATCACAGTCGGCGACGTAAGAAAGAAGCTCATAAGTTCTGCAAGTCGATCAGGATCTGGCGCGTCGCGAGCGGCGTGCCGCCAAGGTAGGTGTTGAGCAGGAAGCGCATCAGCGTTTTGCTTTGCGCCACGGTCTGCGCTCGATGGTAATCGTCCTGTTCCATATCGAGCAAGGTCTGTCCGGCGATGACCGGCCATTGCGCGGGCCAGTCGTCGGACGCTTCGCGCACGCCGCGCTCCGGATCGAACACGTAGCGCCCCTCGGGCAGCACGGCTTTACGCGCGACGGTGCGATCGAGTGACATCGCGTAACCGGTCTCGCGCAGCAGCACGCGTTCGAACGAGCGCAGCACCTGCACGGGCGGCTCGTCGTGCGCGAGACGCGTCATCGTGACGACGTAGTGATGGAACAGTTGGGGATGCGGGTCTTCGCGCGCACAGAATTTGACCAGCAGCTCGTTGACGTAGAAGCCGCAGAGCAACGCGTCGCCGGTCAACGGCAGCATGCCGCCGACCCACTCGGCGCCGGTCAGCGTGCGCACTTCGGACTTGCCCGACCACGACAGGGCAAGCGGCTGGAAAGTCTGCAACACGCCGCGCAACGCGGAGTGCGGACGCTTCGCGCCCTTCGCGACGAGCGCGAGCCGGCCGTGATCGCGCGACAACACGTCGATGATCAGACTGGTTTCGCGATACGGATAACTATGCAAAACGAAAGCAGGCTGCTCCGCGATCCGGTATTGGGAAACGGACGTGCGTGGCGCGCGGGTCGGCGTTTTGCGCGGCTCGCCTTCGGCGCCCTCGGCGCTTTTGCTGGAAGATTTTTTGGCGCTACTGCGCGCCGGTTTCGACGGCTCGCGCGCCGGCGCGGCCGGTTGCGGCTCATCCGGCGCTGCGTCGGAATTCAGCGTCATCCACGCGTCATTCGTACCCATACGCGCGAAGTCCGGCTTCGTTGTCGGCCCAGCCGCTCTTCACCTTGATGAAGGTTTCCAGATAGACCGGGCCGTCGAACAGCTTTTCCATGTCGAGACGCGCTTCGGTGCTGATCTGCTTCAGCTTCGCGCCCTTCTGGCCGATGATCATCGCCTTGTGCATGTCACGGTCGACCATGATGGTCGCGAAAATGCGGCGCAGGCGGCCTTCGGTTTCGAACTTGTCGATCAGCACGGTACTCGTGTACGGCAGTTCGTCGCCGGTCCAGCGGAACACTTTTTCACGCAGGATCTCCGCGGCGAGGAAGCGCTCGCTGCGATCGGTCAGGTCGTCTTCGCCGTAAATCGGCGCGCCTTCCGGCAGGAACGGCTTGACGGTCGCCATCAGACGCTTGATGTCGTCGGGATGCTTGGCCGACAGCGGCACGATCTCGCTGAACTGACGCAATGCGCTGACCTGCTGCATGAACGGAAACAGCGAATCTTTATCCGCGACGCGGTCGAGCTTGTTCGCGATCAGCAGCGTGGGCACCGACGGCGGGATCAGATCGAGCACCTTCTGATCATCCGCGCCGAAACGGCCGGCTTCGATCACGAACAGGATAGCGTCGACCGAGGTCAGCGTGGACGTGACCGCGCGATTGAGCGAACGGTTCAGCGCGCCGCTGTGCTTGGTCTGAAAACCCGGCGTGTCGACGAAGATGTACTGCGCGTCTTCGAGCGTGTGAATGCCGGTGATGCGATGGCGCGTGGTCTGCGCCTTGCGCGACGTAATACTGACTTTCTGGCCGACCAGCGCGTTCATCAGCGTGGACTTGCCGACGTTAGGGCGGCCGACGATCGCGACCATGCCGCAGCGAAAACCAGTGGGAGTGGGAGCGTTCATATTCGGGCTACGGCAGGTTCAGAGCGGCACGCGCAAGCGGCGCGCCGAGGGCAATCAATGGCCCGCGTCGGCGACGCGCGTTTGCACCGCGTCGGCTACGCCGGGTTCGTGTTCGGTGGGTGCCGCCTGCGCGCCTGGCGCGGATACGGCGGCAGTACCGGGTGTGGCTTCGCGACCGCGTTGCCGGTCTGTGTGGCGAGCGGAGGCGGTATCGGTTTTGCCGTCGGCCGGCTTGTCGGCGACTTTCTCGTTCGAGTGCGTGCTCGCCTTGTCCGATTTCTCGCCCTTCTCGGCGCGCTCGGCTTTGTCCTGCCCGCTGTATTCGACGTGCGCGGCGCGAATAACGGCGAGCGGCGCGCCGGTGGCGGTCAGTATGGATCGTTCGGCAGCGGGCTTTTCGGCAGCGGAATCCACTGCGGCAGCCGCGCGCGGCTCGCCTCGTGCGGCGCCGCGCTCGCCTTTACGCTCCGGACTGCGCAAATCCAGCGCAGTCTGGACACCCGTCACGCCCGGCACGATCTCCGGCTCGACGTTTTTTGCTGCGCGCGCGCCTTTCGAGCGCTTGGGCTTGGCGACGACCGCGGGCGCCGCCGCCATCACTTCGTCGAGCGCTTTCTTGGCGGCCGCCTGCTCCGCCGCACGGCGGCTCGCGCCTGAGCCGGACACTTTCACGTCCAGCTTCGGCACTGTGCATTCGACTTCGAATTGCTGATTGTGCGCCGCACCATGCGTAGCGACGACCGTGTAGGTCGGCAGCGCGATCTTGTGGCCCTGCAGATACTCCTGCAACAGCGTCTTCGCGTCCTTGCCGAGCGTGCGCGGGTCGATGTGATCGAGAATCGGCACGTAGAGCCGCTTGATGACCGTCTGCGCGGCGTCGAAGCCGCCGTCGAGGAACACCGCGCCCAGCACCGCTTCCAGCGTGTCGGCGAGAATCGACGGCCGGCGGAAGCCGCCGCTGCGCAACTCGCCTTCACCGAGCCGTAAGCCTTCTGAAATATTGAGCGCCTGAGCGATTTCGTAAAGCGACTGCTGCTTCACCAGATTGGCGCGAACGCGCGACAGATCGCCCTCGTCCAGTTTGCCGAAACGTTGGAACAAAAGCGCAGCCACCGCGCAATTCAGAACAGAGTCGCCGAGAAATTCGAGCCGTTCGTTATGCGTGGAACTATGACTACGGTGCGTTAAAGCCTGGCGCAACAATTCCGCATTGCGAAATTCGTAGCGCAGTCGGCTTTCCAACGGAGATAGGGGCATGGGCAGAGTATAACGCGGGCGCCTGACCCGGCGAAAACGCGGGGGCGGCCAGCGGAAAAAGCGTGGTGAAGTGACGTTACCGCGGGTTCTTAAAGTAGCGTGATAACACGCCGCGAGTGATGTGACCGATATGCCGGTCATCAGCGCGGCGTGTCGTACGATCGACGCAAAAGAACTCAGTGGAATGAGCCGATGCGTTTCAAATCGCTGAAGTTCATCCAGATAAAAAATGCGCGGCCGACGATATTCTGGTTCGGCACAAAACCCCAATAACGGCTGTCCGCACTGTTATCGCGGTTGTCGCCCATCATGAAGTAATTGCCCGGCGGCACTTTGCAAATCACGCCGCGTGCGTTGTACGTGCAGTTGTCGCGATAAGGAAAATCTTCGGCGCCGACGATGAACGGCGGCACGGCCGGATTATTCAGCACGGCGTTCTTGCGGCCGTCGAGATCTTCTTCGAATTGCTTCGCGTAGCCGAGGCGCTCTTCGTCGAGATAATCGGGCAGCGGCGTTTCGGGCACCGGCTTGCCGTTGACCGTGAGCTTCTTGTCCTGATACTCGACCACGTCGCCCGGCAAACCGATCACGCGCTTGATGTAGTCGACTGATTCGTCTTTCGGATAACGGAACACCACTACGTCGCCACGCGTGAGCGGATTGCCCTGGGTGACCTGCGTATTGGTGATCGGCAGACGGATGCCGTATTCGAACTTATTGACGAGGATGAAGTCCCCCACCAGCAGCGTCGGCACCATCGAACCCGACGGAATCTTGAACGGCTCGACCACGAACGAGCGCACGACGAACACCACCAGAATCACCGGAAAGAAGCTCGCCGAATACTCGAGCCACCACGGCTGACGCAGCTTGTCGTCACGCAGACGTGCACGCGTTTGTGCTGCGTTTTCGTCGGCGAAACGCTCGCCGATGCGTGCTTGCTGACTGTCGAACTCAGCGACCGCGGCTTGCGCCGCGCGGCGCCGTTTCGGCAGAAAAACCAGTTTGTCCGCGACCCATGCGACACCCGTCAAAATGACGAGCACAAAAAGAATCAGCGCAAAATTCATAGCGTTCCGTTATTCAACTTATTTGTCTTCGACACGCAGGATCGCGAGGAAAGCCTCTTGCGGAATCTCGACCGAGCCCACCTGCTTCATTCGCTTCTTGCCTGCCTTCTGCTTTTCGAGCAGCTTCTTCTTACGCGAAATGTCACCGCCGTAGCATTTTGCCAGCACGTTCTTACGCAACGCTTTAATGTTTTCACGCGCGATGATGTTCGAGCCGATCGTCGCCTGGATCGCCACGTCGTACATCTGGCGCGGAATCAGCTCGCGCATTTTTGCCGCCACTTCGCGGCCGCGATACTGGCTTTGCGAACGGTGCACGATGACCGACAGCGCATCCACCTTGTCGCCGTTGATCAGCATGTCGACCTTCACGACGTCGGATGCGCGGTATTCCTTGAACTCGTAATCCATCGACGCGTAGCCGCGCGAGATCGACTTCAGGCGATCGAAGAAATCGAGCACGACTTCGCCCATCGGGATTTCGTACGTCAATTGCACCTGGCGGCCGTGGTACTGCATGTTGATCTGCGTGCCGCGCTTTTGCGTGCACAGCGTGATCACCGAGCCGACGTAGTCTTGCGGCATGTACAGATTCACGGTGACGATCGGCTCTCGCACTTCTTCGATTTTCGACGGCTCCGGCATCTTGGCCGGATTCTCGACCATGATGATCGTGCCGTCGCGTTGCAGCACTTCGTACACCACGGTCGGCGCCGTGGTGATCAGGTCCATGTCGAACTCGCGCTCGAGACGTTCCTGCACGATCTCCATGTGCAGCAAACCGAGGAAGCCGCAACGGAAGCCGAAACCGAGCGCCTGCGACACTTCCGGCTCGTATTGCAGCGAAGCGTCGTTGAGCTTCAGCTTTTCAAGCGAGTCACGCAGCGCGTCGTACTGGTTCGCTTCGACCGGATAGAGACCGGCGAACACCTGCGGCTTCACTTCCTTGAAGCCGGGCAGCGGTTCGGAAGCCGGACGGTTCACCAGCGTGACGGTGTCGCCCACCTTCGCGGCGGCCAGTTCCTTGATGCCTGCGATGATGAAGCCCACCTGCCCCGCCGACAACGACTCGAGATTTTTCGACTTCGGCGTGAACACGCCGACGTGCTCGACCGGATACTGCGCGCCGGTCGCCATCATGCGGATCTTGTCTTTCGGACGCAGCGTGCCGTTGACGATACGCACCAGCATCACGACGCCGACGTAGTTGTCGAACCACGAGTCGATGATCAGCGCCTGCAGCGGCGCTTCCGGATCGCCCTTCGGCGGCGGCACTTTCGCGACCAGCGCTTCGAGCACGTCTTCGACGCCGAGGCCGGTCTTCGCGCTGCAACGCGTGGCGTCGGTGGCGTCGATGCCGATCACGTCTTCGATTTCGGCGATTGCGTTTTCGGGGTTGGCCGCCGGCAGGTCGATTTTGTTGAGCACCGGAATCACGTCGACGCCGAGTTCGATCGCCGTATAGCAGTTGGCGACGGTTTGCGCCTCCACGCCCTGGCTCGCGTCGACGACCAGCAGCGCGCCTTCGCATGCGGACAGCGAGCGGCTGACTTCGTACGAGAAGTCGACGTGGCCCGGCGTGTCGATCATGTTCAGGTTGTAGACCTGCCCGTCGCGGGCACGATACGTCAATGCGGCGGTTTGTGCCTTGATGGTGATGCCGCGCTCGCGCTCGAGATCCATCGAGTCGAGCACCTGGGATTCCATCTCGCGGTCGGACAGGCCGCCGCAGATCTGGATGATGCGATCGGCGAGCGTCGACTTGCCATGGTCGATGTGCGCAATGATCGAGAAGTTACGAATATGATCCATTCAGTGCCGATCAAGCGAAAAAGGCGCGCTCGGACAATAGCGGAGCACGCCTTGTAAGTAGGTGAAAAACCTATCTATTTTAGCCGAAAAGGCTATCGCCCGGCGCATCTTGCGAAGCCCGGGGGAAAAGACGGCTCAGGAGAAGCGTGAAATCTGATGAGAACGATGCGGGTCGGCGCATCGCCTGAGAACTCGGGAGCAGCTTCAGCGGGTCGTGACGACACGCAAGGCCAGTGCGGCGCGAACCCGCGCTGCATCGAGGTGATAGTGACACAACTCGACGCCGTCGCAGACCAGAACCGGCACCCGTTCGTTGTAACGGGCTTCCAGCACCGGATCGCTATCGACGTCCACCACCTCGACCTGCGCGCCGAATTCGGCCAGCAACGGCTCGAGCGCGGCGCGCATATCGTCGCAGAGGTGGCACCACGCCCGCCCGTAGAGCGTGAGCGGCGCCGCCTGGCTCATCATTTCTGCGCGCTTCGCGGACGGATCGGCACGAACTGCGTGTTCTCGCCACGACGAACCAGCAGCGCGACCATCTTCGTCGAATCAAGATGCGCACTCAGTTCGTCGAACTGCTTCGCGCTCGTAATGTCCGTATCGCCCACCCGCAGAACGATGTCGCCCTTCTGCAGGCCGACGCGGGTCGCCGGGCCGTCCACTGCGTCGATCTGCACGCCATTCTGCAGCTTCAGCGCCTTCAACTGATCAGCCGGGATGTCGCTGACGGCCAGACCCAACGCATTCGTCGCGCGCTGCTTCGGCGGCTGCGGCTTCTTCTGATCCGCCTTCGCGGTCTTGTCCGGCTGCATCTCGGCAATCGTGACCGGCAAATCGCGTGTTTGCCCCTTACGCCAGATCGTGATCGTCGACCTGGTGCCCGGCTTCGTTTCGCCGACCATACGCGGCAGGTCCGTTGCCGTGTCGACCGAATGACCGTTGAACTTCAGGATGATGTCGCCCGGCTGCACGCCGGCCTTATCCGCCGGGCCGCCCGGCTCGACGCTGCTGACCAGTGCGCCCTGCGCCTTGGGCAGACCGAGCGAATCGGCGACGTCTTTGGTGACTTCGCCGATCGCCACCGCGATACGGCCGCGCACCACCTTGCCCGAACTCTTCAGCTGATCGGCCACGCGCATCGCCTCGTCGATCGGAATCGCGAACGAGATGCCCATGAATCCGCCGGTGCGGCTATAGATCTGCGAGTTGATGCCGATCACTTCGCCTTGCATGTTGATCAGCGGACCGCCCGAGTTGCCGGGATTGACGGCCACGTCGGTCTGGATGAACGGCAGATAGTCGCCCGTGTCGCGCCCCTTCGCGCTGACAATGCCGGCCGTCACCGTATTCTCGAGACCGAACGGCGAGCCGATCGCGACCACCCACTCGCCCACACGCACCTTGTTCGAGTCGCCGATGGTAATAGTCGGCAGATTGGCGGCGCTGATCTTCACGACGGCGACGTCGGTGCGGTCGTCGACACCGATCAGCTTCGCCTTGAATTCGCGTTTGTCCGTCAGCGTGACGTAGATGGTGTCCGCATCGTCGACGACGTGGGCGTTAGTCATCACGTAGCCGTCGGCCGACAGGATGAAGCCCGAGCCGACGCCGCTGTTCTGTTCCGGATCATTGCTATCCGGCGTGTCCTGACTGCCGCCGCTGCCACTGCCGTTGTCGCCGCCACGCGGCGAACCGGGGGACTGAGGGGACTGTGGCGACTGTGGCAACGGAATGCCGAAGAAACGGCGGAAAAATTCCGACATGTCGCCATCGTCCATACCCGGGGGCAGGCCGCTGCGGGGACCGCTGTTCGACACGCGCGTGGTCGTGCGGATGTTGACGACCGCCGGGCCGACCTTGTCGACCAGATCAGTGAAGTCGGGCAGATTGGCGGCAGGAACCGCCGACGCCGTTTGCGGTACGAGCGGCAAACACGCCGCTACCACCGCGGCCGCGAGGAATTTGCGCACCGAGAAAGTCGTCATATCGTAGCAAGCCGAGGGATTCAGGATTCGGAGGGTTACTTCGGAGATTTGTATTCTATGGCAGCGGCGAATTGCTGCAATGTGGTCTGGGGCACTTCACCAAGCAGAGTAATCCAGAAGTCACCCCGGCGCTTGACGAGCACGTGTGTGGCGCCGCTGTTGCCCGAGCCTTCCTTGCGCGTGTTGTTCTCGACCGGTTCGATGAACACTGAAATGGCCGCGAGGCCGTCGGAGAACACGGCCTGGTCCACCGGAATGGTCGGCTGACCCGCTTCGCGTGCAGCCATTGGGCGGCGCAACTGACGAATCATCCGGAAGCCCGGCACGGTCGGCGCGATCTGCCAGCCTTGCGCGGCCATGTCGACGGGTTCGACCGGCGGACGCACCACGGTCCACCCCGCCGTATTACGAATTCCGTTGACGATGCCGGCCTTGTCGACTGGCACACCGATGCGAATCTGGGAAAACGACAGTTGCTCGAGCACCTGGCCGTTCGGGTCGAGCGTCTGCGCGCGCAACAGCAGGCCGGTCTTCTTGTCGGCCCACAGCTTGTAAGCAAAGCGATACGCGTCTTTCGGATCGAGCTCGATCACCTGGCTGTCGACGCCCGCGACGCGGTCGTCTCCGAGCAGCTTCGGCTCATAGACGGACAGAACCTGTTCACCGCTCACCGCAAGCAATGCCGGGAACGAGTCCTTGTTCTGACGCTTCTCGACCACCAGCAAACGCCGCTCCGGCACGAACGTGTAGAGGTCGTCGTTATGGCGCAGCATTTTGCGCGGCTTGCCGTCGAGACTTTCGAGTTGCTCGAATTCGCCGTCAGAATGGGTCGAGTAATGCGCGATACGCGAAGTCTGCACGAAATTGCCGCGCTGATAGACGAACGCGCCTTCGTAGTTCTGCTGCTGAGCGGCCTGATGGATGCGATCGAGCAGATCCGCAGCCGTGCGACGGACGACGAGCGGATCGGCGGTTTGTGCAAAGACCCGCGGTGTGGCGGACAACAATACGGCTGCGCAGAACAGAAATGCCGGCAGCCGCCCCCAGATAGTCGTTTTATTCAACCGCAGAGTCTGCATCAAACTATTGGCCTTGCGTAGAGACTGAGGCAGCGCGAATCACCGGCATCGAGCCCGTCATGACCGGTTGTTGCGCGAATTGCTGGTGAGCTTCCAGATATTGATCGAGACTCGCGTCACGGATGATGTTCGCGTCCTGCGCGATCGGCTGAGCCGCCGCCGGCACCGGCACCATCGCCACGCGCTGCACCGAATCGCCATGAACCGATGCGAGTTGCGCGCCCGGACCGCCCGGCACGCCCTGCAGTTGCGGCACGACGATCCACGTCAGCGTAGCGGCAGCGGCCGCCACGGCAAAAGCCGGCACGACACGGCGGCGCAGCGCCAGCAGACGACGCGCGACCGGCATGGCAGCAGGCGCAAGCACGTGCGGCTCGTTGTCGAAGCGCGCGGAGAAACCGTTCAGGAACGCGCTGCTGGTTGCTGGGCTGATCGCCAGATCGTCGGAACGCAGCGCGTCGCCGATCAGGTGATAGCTCGACCAAGCCGCACGGTCTTCACCGTCCAGCCCGGAAAGAAACTTGTCCAGATTCAGATGCTCTTCGCCGAACAGCTCACCGTCGACAAAAGCGGACAGACGCTCGCCGCGCGAGCTGGCTTGCGATTGCATCGAGACTGACCCCATGATGCTCCCCATCTTACAAATACCCCGTAGTGACACCACTAATCCAGATATTGCAGCCGTGCCCCGATCGGCCGGCTGGGAATTACCAGCGCTTGCCTTCAGGTGTGTCAAGCAACGGACGCAATTTTGCCGCAATGGCTTCGCGAGCGCGGAAAATTCGTGATCTGACAGTGCCGATCGGGCAACCCATCATCTCAGCGATTTCCTCGTAACTCAAACCTTCAATTTCACGAAGAGTAATGGCGGTGCGCAACTCTTCCGGTAAAACCGCCATCGCAGCATTGACCGTCTCAGCGATCTGCTTGCTCATCAACATCGACTCAGGCGTGTTGATATCCCTTAGTTGGTCGGCGTCCGAGAAAGTTTCAGCTTCTTCAGCATCTGCTTCGGTCGAAGTGGGTGCCCGCCGCCCTTGGGTGGCAAGGTAGTTCTTTGCCGTGTTGACCGCAATCCGGTACAACCACGTATAGAAAGCCGATTCCCCGCGAAACTGCGGCAACGCCCGGTACGCCTTGATGAAGGCGTCCTGCGCGACATCCTCCACTTCGGCGGGGTCTCGCACGAGGCGTGAGATCAGCCTGAGAATCTTGCGGTGGTATTTGGAGACCAGAAGCTCGAACGCGGCCTTGTCGCCCTTCTGGACGCGTTCGACCAGCACCTGATCAATTTCTTTTTCGCTCACCTGATAAATCCGTTAACTATAGGGCGCATGGCGGGGCACCATTGTAGCGTTCCCATCATGAGGGCACGTTACTCCGGTAACAGCGGTTACAGTCGTTACAGTCAGGCGCCAGCGGCGCGTCGGCCCAACACCGACAATTCACGGAAAACGGGCGCCGGAAGCGAGTCGGCGGCAAGCAGCAAGGTGTTCGCACGTCCCTCTTCCGGTTTGAGCGCGAGGACCAGCAAGCGGCCACTCCACTGTGAACAGCCGGAGATCCGCCCCTGTGCCAGCAGCGTGCCTGAGCGGCCCCAGACCGATAACGCATCCCGACCGATACGCAGCGCGACTGGCTGCGCACGCTCATACCTGATCTCACAAAGCGTGAGCAACGCCCCCACGGCAAGCGTCAACGGAACGGCTTGCCACGCGCCAAGATGCGACGCGACGCTGGTGTAGACGGCCGCCGTCGCAATCAGCACGAAGATTCCCAATGCCAGGCGAATGGACAAGGAGCGACGCAGCGCGATCCGCTGCGTCGCTCCTTCGGGCGTTGCCGATGCAAGGGAGAACGCCGGCCGGGCCGGCGTCGTCGAGTGGCGCGTCACCCGTTCAGGCGATCAGGCGCGCTTGAAGACCAGCGTGCCGTTCGTGCCGCCGAACCCGAACGAGTTCTTCAGCGCGACGTCGATCTTCATCTCCCGCGCGGTGTTCGCGCAGTAATCGAGATCGCAGGCCGGATCCTGATTGAAGATGTTGATAGTCGGCGGCGACACCTGATGATGCACGGCCAGCACGGTGAACACCGACTCCAGACCGCCCGCGCCACCCAACAGGTGGCCCGTCATCGACTTGGTCGAGTTCACGACCATGTCTTTGGCGTGATCGCCGAACGCACGCTTGATGCCGGTGGTTTCAGCCAGGTCGCCGAGCGGCGTGGACGTGCCGTGCGCGTTCAGGTAATTCACCTGATCGGCATTGATGCCCGCGTTCTTCAAAGCGGCCAGCATGCAGCGGCGTGCGCCGTCGCCGTCTTCCAGCGGCGCGGTCATGTGATAGGCGTCGCCGCTCATCCCATAACCACTGACTTCGGCGTAAATCTTCGCACCGCGCGCCTTCGCGTGTTCGTACTCTTCGAGCACCATCACGCCGGCGCCCTCGCCCAGCACGAAACCATCGCGGTCCTTGTCCCACGGACGGCTTGCGGTGGCCGGATCGTCATTGCGTTGCGACAGCGCGCGCGCCGCCGCAAAGCCGCCGACACCGAGCGGCGACACGGTCGATTCCGCACCGCCCGCGATCATCACGTCGGCGTCGCCGTATTCGATCAGGCGCGAAGCCTCGCCGATGCAATGCAGACCCGTAGTACATGCAGTGACGATGGCGAGATTCGGACCCTTGATGCCGAACTTGATCGACAGATGGCCGGAGATCATGTTGATGATCGACGCCGGCACGAAGAACGGCGAAATACGGCGCGGGCCACGATTGAGCAGTTCGGTTTGCGTCACTTCGATCATCGGCAGACCGCCGATGCCCGAACCGACCACCACACCGATACGCTCCGAATTCTCGTCGGTGACTTCGAGGCCGCTGTCCTGCATCGCCTGGATGCCGGCAGCCACGCCGTAATGGATGAACGTATCCATATGGCGCGCTTCCTTACCGGGGATGTAGTCCTCGATATTGAAGCCCTTCACCTCGCCGGCGAAACGAGTCGAAAAGTTCGACGCATCGAACTTCGTGATATTGGCAATACCCGACTTGCCGGCGACCAGATTGGCCCAGCCGTCGGCAACATTATTGCCAACAGGCGAAATCAGCCCCAGGCCTGTAACAACAACACGACGGCGGCTCACGGTAACCCCTTTTTCATAGATGACAAAAGCAAAAGCCACAGCGGCCACAGGAATCTGCCCTGTGCGCCCTGTGGCTGTTAAGTCGGCAATCGCGCGAAAATTTGCGCTGTCAGCATCGCTGGCTCCTGCACGGCAAATAGCGCCAGCCCCGCTGGCGTCGGCAACCGACACGGCAGGGCGTCATACGCCGCCAGCGCAGAAACGCAGGCGCGAATGACTTTAGGCCTTGACGTTCGCGCGAGCGTAGTCGATCGCTTGCTGAACGGTGGTGATCTTCTCGGCTTCTTCATCCGGAATTTCCATGCCGAATTCGTCTTCGAGGGCCATCACGAGCTCAACGGTGTCGAGCGAGTCGGCGCCGAGGTCGTTCACGAACGAAGCGTCGTTCTTGATTTCAGCTTCCGCAACGCCCAGTTGTTCTGCGACGATCTTCTTGACGCGCTGTTCGATATTGTCCATTACCCCTCCAAGGGAAAAGAAGTTCAAAAATACAGGTGCGCGCATTTTATCAGGTTTGACCCGGCAAAAAAGCAGCGCATCGGGTTCCTGTCAAGGCATGCGCCTTACGCTTTTGCAAACGCGTCAAGGCGCGGATAGTAACCGAATTTGGCTACTACATGTACATTCCGCCGTTCACATGCAGCGTCGTGCCGGTGATATACCCCGCTTGCGGCGACGCAAGGAACGCGACGGCATGCGCGATATCTTCTGGACTGCCGAGACGGCCCAGCGGAATTTGCGTTTTCAGCGCGGTCTGCTGCTCTTCCGGCAGACCCCTGGTCATGTCGGTATCGATGAAGCCCGGCGCAACGCAATTCACGGTGATGTTACGGCTGCCGATCTCGCGTGCGAGCGAACGCGTCATACCCGCAACGCCCGCTTTGGCGGCGGCGTAGTTGATCTGCCCAGGGTTGCCGGACGAGCCGACTACCGAAGTGATGTTGATGATGCGGCCGCCCTTCGCCTTCATCATCGGGCGCAGCACCGCGCGCGACAGACGGAACACCGACTTCAGGTTGGTGTCGATCACCGCGTCCCAGTCGTCGTCTTTCATGCGCATGGCAAGCTGATCCTGCGTGATGCCCGCATTGTTCACCAGCACGTGCAGCGCGCCGAATTCCTTCACGGCGCCTTCGATCAGCGCTTCCGCCGCAGCCGCGTCGTTCACGTCGAGCACCGCGCCGCGACCGTTCACGCCGGCCGCAGTAAACGCTTCGGTGATCGCCGTGGCGCCGCTTTCGCTGGTCGCCGTACCGATCACCGTCGCGCCCTGGCGCGCCAGTTCCATGGCGATCGCACGGCCGATGCCGCGCGAGGCGCCCGTCACGATCGCGATCTGCTTGTCGAGAGTCTTTTCCATCTGTCAGTCCGGATGCCCGTCTAAGGGCTGATTGATTCCTGATGCCGATGCGTGATGCGGCGGCGCTCAAGCGCCGCTCTTCCGGCGCTTACGATGTGACGCGGCCTTCAGCCTGCCGTCACGAGCTTCAGCGTTTCTTCGAGCGACACCGGATCGAACACCGACGCGCCGACCAGATTGCCGTCGATACGCTTGGTCAAACCCGCAAGGACCTTGCCCGGACCACACTCGATCACGTGCGTGACGCCCTGTGCGCTCATCGCCTGAACGCTCTCGACCCAGCGCACTGCGCCGGCTGCCTGGCGCACCAGCGCATCCTTGATCGCGGCCGGTTCGTTGACCACGGCGACATCGACGTTGTTGATGACGGGAATGGCCGGCACCTGCACATTGACGCTCGCCAGATACTCGCGCAACTGGTCCGACGCCGGCTTGAGCAGCGACGAGTGGAACGGCGCCGAGACCGGCAGCGACAACGCGCGCTTCGCGCCCTTCGCCTTCGCAACCTCGCAGGCCTTTTCGACCGCAGCCTTATGGCCGGCGATCACGACTTGCGCAGGCGCATTGAAATTCACCGCTTCGACGATACCCGCCACCGACGCTTCCGCGCACACTGCGCGCACCGTGTCGTCGTCAAGGCCGAGAATCGCGGCCATGGCGCCTTCGCCGACCGGCACCGCGGTTTGCATCGCTTGCGCGCGAAAACGCACGAGCGGCACGGCATCGCGGAATGCGATCGCGCCAGCGGCGACCAGTGCGGTGTATTCGCCGAGGCTGTGGCCTGCGACGATCGCCGGCGCCGGGCCGCCTGCCTGCTGCCACGCGCGATAGATCGCGTAGGCCGCGGTCAGCATGACCGGCTGGGTGTTGGTGGTGAGATTCAGATCTTCGGCAGGGCCTTCGGCAATCAGCTTGCCGAGGTCCTGATTGAGCGCGTCGGACGCTTCCTGAACCGTCTCGCGCACGATCGCGTGATCGGCGAATGCGTTGAGCATGCCGACCGACTGCGAGCCCTGCCCAGGAAAAACGAACGCAAATTTCATATCGTCCCCAAAATCGATTTAGTCAGATGTGGGTGGCGCGCGGCGTCGACCTCACGCCGCCACGCGGACGCCGCAAGCAGCGCCGCTCGTTGCGTCGCCGCTATCAGAAGCGGATAACCGACGCGCCCCAGGTGAAGCCGCCGCCGACGCCTTCGATCAGCACGTTCTGGCCGCGCTTGATGCGGCCGTCGCGCACCGCGACGTCAAATGCGAGCGGAATGGACGCAGCCGACGTATTGCCGTGCTCGCCCACCGTGACGACCATGCGTTCCTGCGGCAAGCCGAGCTTGCGGCAAGTGCTTTGCATGATGCGGATATTGGCCTGATGCGGAATCAGCCAGTCGATCTGCCCGGCTGTCAGATTGGCTTTCTCGAGCGCCTCGACCGCGACCTTTTCGAGCACGTTGACGGCGAGCTTGAACACCGCTTGCCCGTCCATGTGCAGGAACGCGCTACCGGCGACCACACCGCCGTTCACGTTACCCGGCGTGCAGAGAATGTTCGAATGACTGCCGTCCGCGTGCAATGCGCTCGCAAGCACGCCCGGCTCTTCGGACGCCTGCAGGATCACTGCGCCCGCGCCATCGCCGAACAGCACGCAGGTGGTGCGGTCGTTGAAGTCGAGAATGCGCGAGAAGGTTTCCGCGCCGATCACGAGCGCCGTGCGATGCTGGCCGCTGCGAATGAAGCTGTCCGCCGTCGCCACTGCGTACGCGAAACCGGAACAGACGGCCTGCACGTCGAACGCGGCGCCGTGGTTCTTGATGCCGAGCTTGTTCTGCAACAGACACGCCGTGCTCGGAAACACGAAGTCCGGCGTGGAGGTTGCGACGATGATCAGATCGATGGACTGCGGATCGATGTCAGCCGCTTCGATCGCGCGCTGCGATGCGATCAATGCGAGATCGCTGGTCGTGACGTCAGGTTCGGCGAAGTGGCGCGCATGGATACCCGTGCGGGCGACGATCCATTCGTCGCTCGTCTCGACGCCCTGGCTGGCGAGACGTTCAGCCAGGTCCTGATTGGTGACGCGGTTGGGCGGCAGATAGCTGCCGGTACCCAGCACGCGGGAATAAATTGTGGATTGAGCCATTATGCCTTCGAGGATTGCGCAGCGTAGGGCTCGGCAGGCTGGCCGGCGATCGGGCTTGCGTGACCCGCACCGCTTGCGTCGCGCGCTGCCTGTTCGAGAGAACCTGCGTTCTCTTCCATCGCTCGCGCAAGGCGCTCCAGCACGCCGTTTTTGACGGCATCATACCCGCGTTTGATAGCCCACTCAAACCCGTAGGCATCGGCGGAACCGTGGCTTTTGATGACCAGTCCGCGCAGGCCGAGCAGCGCCGCGCCGTTGTATTGCCGATGGTCGACGCGTTTCTTGAAGCGCATCAATACCGGCATCGCGAGCACCGCCATCACCTTGGTGAGCCACGAACGTCCGAACTCTTCCTTGATGATGTTGGTCAGCATCTGCGCGAGACCTTCCGACGTCTTCAGCGCGACATTGCCGACAAAACCGTCGCAGACGATGACGTCGACCGTACCTTTGAAGATATCGTTACCTTCGACGTTGCCGTGAAAGTTAAGTGTACTCGCGCGCAGCAGTTCGCCGGCACGTTTGATGGTGTCGTTGCCCTTGATGACTTCTTCGCCGATGTTGAGCAGCCCGATGGTGGGGCGCTCCTTACTTTCGAGTGCGGACACGAGCGCGTGCCCCATCTCGGCGAACTGCAGCAGATGCTGCGGCTCGCAGTCGACGTTGGCACCCAGGTCGAGCATCATCGTGTAGCCGTCGGGATTGGGTAGTGCGAACGCGATGGCCGGACGTTCAATGCCCGACAGCGTCTTCAGCACGTAACGCGAGACCGCCATCAGCGCGCCGGTGTTGCCGGCGGAAATGCAGGCTTGCGCCTCGCCTTCCTTGACGCGGTTCAACGCCACGCGCATGGACGAATCTTTTTTCTTGCGCAGCGCGACCTCGACCGGATCGTCCATCGCGACGATCTCGGAAGCAGGCACGACGGTCAGCGCCGGAAGGTCCTGAGCCTTCAACTTCTTCAGCTGCGCACGAATCGCACTTTCAATGCCGACGAGCAGCAGCTGCGCGTCGGGATGCGAACGAACGAAGTTGACGGCAGCGGGAACGGTCACGGACGGGCCGTGGTCGCCTCCCATGCAATCTATCGTGAGCTTTACTGTCATGGAGTGCGACGAATTTCAGGCACAAAAAAGCGGCAGTTGAATGCCGCCTTTTTGCCGAACCAGGAAAATGTCAAGCGAGCCGATCGCCACGCGAAACGCCAAAGGGCGCAACGCAGTGAAACGATTAGTCGTTCTTCGTCTTGACGACTTTCTTGCCGCGATAGTAGCCGTTCGGGCTAACGTGGTGACGCAGATGCACTTCGCCCGTGCTCGGTTCCACGGCCAGCGGCGCTGCCGTCAGGAAATCGTGCGAACGGTGCATACCGCGTTTCGACGGCGACTTCTTATTTTGCTGAACTGCCATGACTAACTCCTAAAAATTTTCCGAATTCTAACACAGCCCGATCCGGTGTCCGCCATCGGCCGAATGGCCAATGCGCCCGTATCGCGCTCCCATGCAACTGTTCAGTGCTTCTTGTCGCCCGGCTCACCGCGCTTGAGACTTTCGAGCGCCGCGAACGGATTGGGCCGCTTGGGCTCGTCGCCCTCACCAGCTTCGTCCTGCGCGGCTTCGTCGGCCTCGCCTTCGGCACCGGCCACACCAGAGACCAGGCTCTCGTGCACCTCGGGACAGACCTCGTGCTTTGGCACAAGCGGCAAGGAAAGCAGCAACTCTTCTTCGATCAAGTCGGTGAGATCGAACTGGCGCGAGCCCACGATCACTTCGACTTCATCCTCGTCGAGCGGAAACTCTTCGGCTTCCGCCTCGGTGTTGACGATCCGGTAAGTTGCATCGACGTTGAACGCCTGCGAATACGGCGTCATGCACCGCTGACATTCGAGCCATGCGGCGCCGTGAACCGCCATCCTCAAATAAGGCTGGGGACCCTCGGTGCCGTCATCCTGCAATTCCGGTTGCGTCGTCCCTTCGGCTTGCCAGGTGAACGCGGTATCGCGGTCTGGCGCTTCTGCCGGGACTTCGTTTAACATGCGCGGCAGTTGCGAGACGCGCACGACACCCGCGGCCTGACGCCCACTTCGCGCAAATTCGAACAGATCGAGCTCATGCGGGTCGGGCAGACCAGCAGGGTTGCCAGGATGTTGAGTCATGTGCGCTCCTGCGTCGGCAAGGATTTCGCCGGGGTAAACCGGTTTGCGAGACAGCCCGTAAAGCCCGCGGCACTGTGTTCCATGCCTGCTCGCACGGAGCTTTTATAGAACACACCGGGACTCGCCTAGCGCAAGCATACCGATGAAAAGCCCAAAATCATATCCGTTTTGTCTTTTCGAGTCAAACACTTAAGCCCGTACGCGCGCGAGCTCCGCGCAACCCCGTACGCCCCCGCCTCTCTAGCCGTTGGTTGACCATGCCAGACTCCCCCAATCGCCCGCCACGCCTGATTCTGGCGTCGAGTTCGCCGTATCGTCGCGAGCTGCTCGAACGCCTGCGCGTTCCCTTCGATGTCGTCGTGCCGGCGATCGATGAGACGCCGCTCGCCGGCGAAACACCCGAAGTCACCGCGTTGCGGCTCGCCGAGGCCAAGGCCCGCGCGGTGGCCGGCCCACTCGGCGGCGCCGACGCCGCGCTCGTGATCGGCTCCGACCAGGTCGCCACCTATGACGGCCTGCAGATCGGCAAACCCGGCTCGCACGACAAAGCGCTCGCGCAATTGCAGGCAATGCGCGGTCGCGAAGTGCTGTTTCATAGTGCGCTGTGTCTGTTCGATAGCCGCTCGGGCACCGCGCAGACCATCGACGTGACTACCCGCGTGCAGTTTCGCGATCTGCCGGACGTCGCGCTCGAAGCCTATTTACGGGCCGAAACGCCCTATGACGTCGCAGGCAGCGCCAAGTGCGAAGGGCTCGGCATCGCACTGCTCGAAGCCATCCATTCCGACGACCCCACCGCCCTCGTCGGCCTGCCCTTGATCGCACTGACACGCATGTTGCTGGCGGCGGGCTACCCACTCCTGGAGGCGCAATGAGCGGCACGCTCTATCTGATTCCCAACACGCTCGGCGAAGGCGACGCCGACGCGCTCGACGCCGTCCTGCCCGCGCCGGTACGCGCCCGCGCGGCGGCACTCCATTACTACATCGGCGAAAACGCGAAAACCACGCGCGCGTTCCTGAAGAAAGTCGGCACCGAAAAGCCGATCCAGGAAATCGAGATTCGCGAATTGAACGTCAACACGCCGGCAGGCGAAATCGACAAGCTGCTCGCGCCGCTTCTCGCCGGTACGGACGCGGGTCTGGTCTCCGAAGCGGGCTGTCCGGCCGTCGCGGACCCGGGTGCGCTGCTGGTGCGCCGCGCGCATGAACGCGGCGTGAAAGTCGTGCCGTTCGTCGGACCGAGTTCGATCCTGCTGGCCCTGATGGCTTCTGGGCTCAACGGCCAGAGCTTCGCGTTCCACGGCTACCTGCCGGTCGACGCCGCCGAGCGCGCCAAGCGCCTGCGCGACCTGGAACAGCAGTCGCGCAAGGGCAAGCAGACGCAGATTTTTATTGAGACGCCTTACCGGAATCGCCAACTGCTCGACACGTTGCTGGCGACATGCGCACCGTCCACGCTCGTATGCGTGGCAGTCGACCTGACGCTGGACACGGAAATCATCGCCAGCCGCACCGTGGCCGACTGGAAGAAGAAACCGGCGCTCGATCTGCACAAACGGCCGGCCATTTTCCTGATTCTGGCGGTTTGACGCTGCGCCAAACACGCTCCCACGCGCAAAAAAGCCCCGCTGATCGCCAGTGATCACGCGGGGCTTTTACACACATATAGCTGATCAACGCAGGTTCAGTTTTTCCCCGAGCGCCATCGCCTTGACGGCGCCGCTGCCGACTGCCGCACCGAATTTGCGCGCAACACGGTCCGTAATGCTCTCTTTCACGGTGTAATCGACGATATCCGGCGCCTTGAAAAGATCACGCGCCACATGGTCCGCGTCGCCGAAACCGTCGGCGAGGCCCAATTCGACACTCTTTTGCCCCGTCCAGAACAGGCCCGAGAACATGTCCGGCGTTTCATGCAGACGCTTGCCGCGCCCCTGGCGCACCGCGTCGATGAACTGCGCGTGGATCTGATCGAGCATCTCCTGCGCATGCGCGTCCATCTTCGGCGTTTCTGGCGAGAACGGATCGAAAAAGCCCTTGTTCTCGCCGGATGTGTGCAGACGGCGTTGAATCCCCAGCTTGTCCATCAAGCCCGTGAAACCGAAGCTGTCCATCAGTACGCCGATCGAACCGACGATGCTCGCCTTATCCACAAAGATCTTGTCAGCCGCCGCGGCCGCATAGTAGCCGCCCGACGCGCACATATCGCCGACGACCGCATAGAGCGGAATCGACGGATACTTCGCGCGCAACCGGCGAATCTCGTTATAAATGATCCCTGCCTGCACCGGACTACCGCCCGGGCTGTTGCACCGCAGGATCACCCCGGCCGTGCCCGAATCCTCGAACGCGCCTTGCAATGCCGCGCTGACATCTTCGGCGTTCGCGTTCGTATCTGCCGATATTTCCCCGTCAAGTGCGATCATGGCCGTGTGACGGCCCGTGACCGCGACCCGGTCGCCGGAAAAGCTGAACGCGCCCCAAACGGCCAGCAGCAGGACGACCAGAAAGAGAAACCGGAAAAAAATCTTCCAGCGGCGCGCGGCGCGCTGTTCGGTGATTGCCGCGAGCGCGATACGCTCGAGCGCCGCCCGTTCCCAGCCGGGCTCATCGGCGGGCAAGCGGGAGCGGCCGGTCGGGGACGGGTCCTGCGGCTCGGGAGTCAAATTGTCGGACATGCGGGGTTCTGGAAAGATCGAAGGGAGAAAAATCAGGACGTGGCAGGACTCAATTCGCCGTCGGGGAGCCAGAATACAGCGCGGCCTTCCGGCGTATCCCGCTCCTCCACCTGAACCGGACGCAATCTGCCGCCGCGGCACGGACCACCGACGCATTTGCCCGTATCCGGCGCGTAAATCGCGCCATGTGTCGCACACATCAAGTATAAACCGGACGATTCGAAGAACTGCCCTTCCGCCCAGTCAAGCTCCATCGGCACGTGCGCGCATCGGTTCAGGTAGCCGTAGGGGCGGCCGTCGTAGCGAACGAAAAACACCACGGCGTCACCGCCGCCGAGCCGCGCGGCGCATCTCACGCCCGCGCCGCCGTCGACCAGATCTTCCGCCGCGCAAACGCGAACGGCTTGGGCTGCCGCTTCGGCCATGTCGGTACTCATGCGTTCTCTTGCAGCCAGCCAGACAACGCGCTCACGCTCGGCGCGATGAATTTCGGCGACAGCGCGCTCAACGAGCCGGCCGGATGCGCCCCATAGGTCACGGCGATACCCGCGACACCCGCATTGATCGCCATTTGCAGATCATGCGTCGTATCGCCGACCATCACGGTGCGCGCCGGATCCTGCCCCAGTTCGCGCGTGAGCTCGTGCAGCATGGCGGGATGTGGCTTCGAGAAGGTCTCGTCGGCGCAGCGGGTGCCGTCGAACAGGCTGATCAGGCGCGACTGGTCGAGTGCGCGATTCAGCCCGACGCGGCTCTTGCCCGTCGCCACGGCCAGCAGATAGCCCTGATCGCGCAACTCCTGCAGCATTTCGCGCACGCCGGCGAACAACTCGGTGGTCTGATCCTTCACCAGATAATGGAAGCGATAACGCTCGGCCAGTCGCGGGTATTCGGACGGGTCAAGCGTCGGCGCGGCGATCTGCAGGGCTTCGCGCAGGCCGAGGCCGATCACGTAGCTCGCGGCTTCGTCGGCGGGAACCGGCAGGCCGAGATCGCGGCAGGCCGCCTGGATGCTGCGCGTGATGTGCGCGGTCGAATCCATCAACGTGCCGTCCCAATCGAAGACGATCAGATCAAATTGCTCTCTAGCCATGCGGTGTCGTCTCCGGGTGTGACCCATTTCGTGATTCGTTGAGCTGTGCAATGAAGCCGCGGCACTCGGCCGGCAGCGGCGCCTCGAACTGTAACGGCGCACCAGTGGCCGGATGCGCGAGTTTCAGCCGGTAAGCGTGCAGGAACATGCGCTTCAGACCGGGTTTGGCGTTAGCGCGCGCCAGCGCCTTGTTCAGCGCGAAGTCTCCGTACTTGGCGTCGCCGACTATCGGCAGTTCCAGATGCTGCAAATGAACGCGGATCTGATGCGTGCGGCCGGTCTTGAGTTCCGCCTCGAGCAGCGCGTACTCCCGCCAGCGGTCGATCAGATTGAAAACCGTGTGCGACGCGAGACCGTCCGCCTGCACGCGCACGCGGCGCTCGCCGTCTGCGGTCAGATACTTGTGCAGCGGCTCCCTGACTGCGCGGCGGCGGCCCCAGTCGCTCGCCCACTCGCCGTGGACGCAAGCATAGTAGCGCTTATCCATTTTGTTCTCGCGAATCTGCTCGTGCAGATTGACGAGCGCGCTGCGCTTCTTGGCGAGCATCAGGATGCCGGAGGTCTCGCGATCCAGCCGATGCACCAGTTCCAGGAATTTCGCCTGCGGCCGCGCTTCGCGCATCTGCTCGATGACGCCGAAGGCGACGCCGCTGCCGCCATGAACCGCGACGCCGGCCGGCTTGTCGATGACGAGCATGTGGTCGTCTTCGAAAATGATCTGGAAGTTGGCGTGCGGCACGGGCGCCTGCGCGGCGGCTTCGTTCGGCTGCGCGACGCGGATGGGCGGCACGCGCACCAGGTCGCCCAGCTCGAGCCGGTACTGCGCGTCTATCCGGCCCTTATTCACCCGCACTTCGCCGCTACGCAGAATGCGATAGATATGGCTCTTGGGCACGCCTTTACAGACGCGCAAGAGGAAGTTGTCGATGCGCTGTCCGGCCGCGCTGTCGTCGATCTCGATCATCGAGACCTGGTCGCTTGCGACCGATTTCTGGGATATTTTGCCTAACTCTTTCATTCTGAATATAATTTGCCCAGCAGTCTGCGGCGGCCGGCGCAGTGACCGGAATTCGGGCGGATTGCGCAGGTGCAAGCGATAAACCGTTATTTTACTTGCGCCGGGGTCTGGTTGCTCACCCTCAAATGAGATGCAACAAGTTGCACGCACGAAGTCGGTACCCGGCAGGGACGGCGCCCACAGGCGCGTTCGGTCAAGGTCGGCTTCGACGGTAACGGAATTTTGGTAAAAAAGAATTTAACTTTCAGCTTCGGTATCGGGCGGTTGGACGCCCAACTGTACGAAGCTGCAGGTTGCGAAAATACGGCGTGCGCCCGAGGCGTCTTGTAGAAAATACAAGACATGGCGACGTCAAAATGAGGCGAGACACCCCCAGCAGGAAAAGACGCGCCGCCTGCGCGAACTTCCCGCTGCGGCATGACCGCAGCCTCCGACCCTCCGGTCACGCGCCCAGTTGGCGCACCGGCGAGAGTGGACGAAAGGCTTATGAAGGTCTGCCGGCAGAACCCGCGGCGTGTCGGGTCGTTATTTGAAGCCGTGTTCGCATGTGCCCTGCGGCACCGCGCCCATTTTTTAATGGGGCCGGGCCCTCTCAGGCAATTCTCCCGCCATTTTTCCCGCTCCAGCGTGCTTGTGAAAACACAATAAGGCGCGGCATGCCGCTACCCTCAAGGCTCTCGCGACTGACAACCGCGCAGCCGAGGGCAAGCTAAGCCGCTCTGGAGCCGATCAATGAAACGAATGTTGTTCAACGCGACGCAGCAGGAAGAACTGCGCGTCGCCATCGTCGATGGGCAGAAACTCATCGATATCGACATCGAAACCGCCGGCCGCGAACAGCGCAAAGGCAATATTTACAAGGGCATCATTACTCGCATCGAGCCTTCGCTCGAAGCGTGCTTTGTCAACTACGGCGAAGACCGCCATGGCTTCCTGCCGTTCAAGGAAGTCGCCCGCCAGTATTTCCGCGACGGCGTCGACATGCGCTCCGCGCGCATTCAGGACGCGCTGAAGGAAGGTCAGGAACTGATCGTCCAGGTCGAAAAGGAAGAGCGCGGCAACAAGGGCGCGGCCCTCACCACCTTCATTTCGCTCGCCGGCCGGTATCTGGTTCTGATGCCGAACAACCCGCGCGGCGGCGGCGTGTCGCGCCGGATCGAAGGCGATGACCGTCAGGAACTGCGCGAAACCATGGCGCAGCTGCAATTGCCGGAAGGCATGAGCATCATCGCGCGCACGGCCGGCATCGGCCGCAGCGCCGAAGAACTGCAGTGGGATCTGAACTACCTGATGCAGCTGTGGCGCGCGATCGAAGCCGCGTCGCAAAGCGGTTCGAGTGGCCAGCCGATGCTGATCTATCTCGAATCGAGCCTCGTGATCCGCGCGATCCGCGACTATTTCCAGCCGGACATCGGCGAAATCCTGATCGACACCACCGAAATCCATGACCAGGCCCGCGCCTTCATGGACATCGTGATGCCGGACAACGTCAGCAAAGTGAAGCGCTACCACGACGACGTGCCGCTCTTCTCGCGCTTCCAGATCGAACACCAGATCGAAACGGCGTACTCGCGCACGGTGCCGCTGCCCTCGGGCGGCGCAATCGTGATCGACCACACCGAAGCGCTGGTCGCGATCGACGTGAACTCGGCGCGCGCGACCAAGGGCGCCGACATCGAGGAGACGGCCGCGCGCACCAACCTCGAAGCCGCCGACGAAGTCGCCCGCCAGTTGCGTCTGCGCGACCTGGGCGGCCTGATCGTGATCGACTTCATCGACATGGAGTCGGCCAAGAGCCAGCGTGAAGTCGAGCAGCGCCTGAAAGACGCGCTCAAGCATGACCGCGCGCGCGTCCAGATGGGCAAGATCTCGCGCTTCGGCCTGATGGAGCTGTCGCGTCAACGTCTGCGCCCGGCCCTGTCGGAAGGCAGCCACGTGACCTGCCCGCGCTGTAACGGCACGGGCCACATCCGCGATACCGAATCGTCCGCGCTGCAAGTGCTGCGGATTATTCAGGAAGAAGCAATGAAGGAAAACACCGCGGCGATCCACTGCCAGGTGCCGGTCGAAGTGACCGCCTTCCTGTTGAACGAAAAGCGCGCCGAAATCAACAAGATCGAGTCGCGTTTCAAGGTCAATGTCGTCCTGATCCCGAACAAGCACCTCGACACGCCGCATTACAAGCTCGAGCGCCTGCGTCACGACGATGCGCGCCTCGACGATCCGCGCGCTTCGTGGAAGATGGCCGAAGAAGCGGCTCGCGAGCTGGAATCGGAAACCGGCTACAGCAAGCGCGCCGAGGAAGTGAAGCCGAAACAGGAAGCGGCGGTGAAGGGCATCACGCCTGAAAAGCCGGCGCCGAGCGCGCCGGTTCGTCCGGCGGCAACCCCGGCTCCGGTCGCGGTCACCCCGGCGAACGGCGGTTTCATCGGCTGGCTGAAGAACCTGTTCGGCATGCAGCCGACAGCACCGGCGCCTGTCGCGCCGGCTACGACCGAGAAGCAGGCGCGTCCGCAACGCGGCGAACGCACGGAGCGCGGTGAGCGCACCGGCGAACGCGGCGGCGATCGCAACCGCAATCGCCGTGGCGGCGCAGGTGGCCGTGATGCGGCGGGTCGCGGCGAAGGCACGACCGGCGGCCGTCAGGCTCAAGGCCAGCAGCCGTCGCAGCGTCGCGAGGAACGCGAACCGCGTGAAGCACGCGAAGGCCGCGAGCCGCGTGAACCGCGTGGCAATCGTGAAGCACGTGAGCCGCGTGAGGCCCGCGAAGGCCGTGAGCCGCGCGAGCCGCGCGAGCCGCGTGAAGCGCGCGAGGGCCGCGACAATCGCGGTACGGATCGTGCGGAAGCTGTCGAAGGCGCCCCGCGCGCCGAGCGTGGCGAACGCCAGGAACGCGGCGAGCGCCGTGAACGTGGCGAGCGTGCTGAGCGCGGCGAACGCCGCAAGCAGCAAACCGAAACCACGGATGCGCTGACCACCGCGCAACCCGACGCGCAAGCAGCGGACGAACTCGCGCGCAACCAGGTTGCGCTGAGCGAAAACGGCGCGCCGGTCGATCAGGAAGCGGTGACCGCTGAAGGTGAAGAGCGTCGTCGTCGCCGTCGCGGCCGTCGCGGTGGCCGTCGTGAGCGTGAAGAGGACGTGAACGGCAACCTCGCAGCGGACGTCGCGGAAGCTGAAGGCGATAATGCCAACGTCAGCGACGACGCGCAGGTGCGCACGGCTCGTCAGCCGGTCGAGCATAAAGCCGAGGTCAGCGAAGCAAAAGACGTGACGCCGGTCGAAGTGGTGGTCGCCGCTGTCGCGACCGAAACCGCCGTCGTGACCGAACTGCACGCGGCAACCGAAACGCCGGCTCTGGCCGTCGAGAAAGCTGCGAAGACGGAAACCATCGTGCCCGTCGAGCAGGCGCCGGTCGCCCCGGCTGTGGTCGAGCCGGTCGTGGAAGCGCCGGCGGCACAAGCCGCAGTCGCACCGGTCGAACCCGCGCAAGCCGCACCGGCCGCCAGCGAGACGGTTTCGCTGGTCGAACCGGTGGCACGCGCCGAAGCTCCGGCTCAAGTGCAGATCGAAACGCCGGCAGTTGCGCCGGTGGTTGAAGCCCCGGCCACACCGGCTCCGGTCGACACCCCGGCTCCGGCCGTGGCAGTCGAGGCACCCGCAGTTGCACCGGTGCCGCAGGCCGAGATCGTCGAATCGCAGCCGGCAGTGGTGCCGGCGGAGCAACCGGCCGTGATCGAGCCGGCGCCCGTTACCGCACCGCAGGAACCGCAGGCACCGCGTACCGGCGCCGTGTCGGCAGAAGCCCTGAAGCCGGTACTGGAACAAGCCGGTCTCGTCTGGGTGAACACCGACGCCGACAAGCTGCTTGCCGCGCAGGAAGCCGCTGCACAGACCGTCAAGCCGGCTCGCCGGGTGCGTGAGCGTAAGCCGCTGCCGCCGCTCGACAACGCGCCGATGCAACAGGTGGAAACGGGCAAGCATCCGCAGTAAGCCGCCCGTCTGCACCCAAAAAGCCCGCCCTCACCGGCGGGCTTTTTGTTTTCATAGGTATGAACGTGGGCACGAACGCCACGCCGCAAACGGCTCGACCTGCGGCTCCCCGTATACCCCGACACGGCCCGGAGTCCGGCTGCGATTCGGCGCATTTCCGATAGAATTCACTATTCAGAGGTCCTCTCAAGCACCCAGACGAAGCACTCCATGTCCCGACGCATCATCCCAGTAGCCGATCTCAGCTCGGCGCCGGTCATCGCCGGCCCGGCGCAGACACCCCGTGGCGTATTGCACGACACGCTGTCGCGCCCGCTGCGCGATCTGCGCATTTCGGTGACGGATCGCTGCAACTTTCGCTGCGTCTACTGCATGCCGCGCGCGGTGTTCGACAAGGATTACGCGTTCCTGCCACATAGCGCGTTGCTGAGCTTCGAGGAAATCGAACAGCTTGCGCGACTCTTCGTCGCACATGGCGTCGAGAAGATCCGCCTGACCGGCGGCGAGCCGCTGCTGCGCAAGAATCTGGAATTTCTGATCGAACGGCTCGCACAATTGACCACACCGGCGGGCCGCCCTATCGATCTGACACTGACCACCAACGGCTCGCTGCTGGAGCGTAAGGCGCGCAGTCTGAAGGACGCCGGGCTGACCCGCGTGACCGTCAGTCTGGACGCGCTCGACGACACGCTGTTTCGCCGCATGAACGACGCCGACTTCGCGGTCGCCGACGTACTGGACGGGATCGCCGCGGCGCATGCGGTCGGGCTCGCGCCGGTCAAGGTCAACATGGTCGTCAAGCGCGGCACCAACGACGGCGAAATCGTGCCGATGGCGCGTCATTTCAGAGGCTCGGACGCGGTGCTGCGTTTCATCGAATACATGGACGTCGGCACCTCGAACGGCTGGAACATGACCGAAGTGCTGCCCTCCGCCGATGTCGTGACGCGCATCGCCGAACAGTTCCCGCTCGTTCCGCTCGAAGCGCACAGCGCCGCCGAGACCGCACAGCGCTGGGGCTACGTGGACGGCGGCGGCGAGATCGGCGTGATTTCGAGCGTCACGCGGGCGTTTTGCGGCAGTTGCACGCGCGCCCGGCTGTCGACCGAAGGCAAGCTGTACCTGTGCCTGTTCGCGTCGTCGGGCCACGACCTGCGAGCGTTGCTGCGCGGCGGCGCGAGCGACGCCGACATCGCCACCGCCGTCGCCGAAATCTGGCAAGGCCGCAGCGACCGCTACTCGCAACTGCGCGGCAGCCAGCCAGCCGATTCGAGCGAGCAGGCGAGCCGACGCGTCGAAATGTCGTACATCGGCGGCTGAGCGGCCGCGGCATGCAACCCACGCGCGAACAGATCACCGGCCTGTTGCTCGCGGGCGGCCGCGGTACGCGCATGGGTGGCGTCGACAAGGGGCTGCAAACGCTGCACGGCGAGCCGCTCGCCGTGCATGTACTGAGGCGCCTCGCACCGCAAACCAGCGCGCTGCTGATCAGCGCCAATCGCCATCCCGACACTTACACCGCACTGGGCGCGCCGTTTGGCGCGACGGTCGTCGCCGATACGCTGGCCGGCTTTCCGGGCCCGCTCGCGGGTTTGCTCGCTGGCATGCGCGCTGCCGGCACCGCCTATCTGTTGAGCGCGCCCTGCGACTCCCCGTGGCTGCCCACCGACCTCGCCGCGCGCCTCGCGCAAGCGCTGGACGCCCAGCAAGCGGACATCGCTACCGTCACGACCGTCGCCGCCGACGGCGAAGCGTCCCTTCACCCGGTGTTCGCCCTGCTGCGCACGAGTCTCGCGAACGACCTGGCGGCGTTTCTGACTGCCGGCGAGCGGAAAGTTCGCGCGTGGTACGCACGCCACACGACGGTGGAAGTCGTCTTTACCGACGAGCGCGCGTTTTACAATGCCAACTCGTTACAAGAACTCGCCGACCTCGAACGCAATCGAGGCCCCGGTTGAGATCCGCCCCGGCCGCACGGCACATGCCGCGCCCTTCTCCGGTCGCGACGCCCAGTTCTTCATGACCACGCTTAACGAATTTTCCCGCTGCGTCGCGCAGTACGATCCTCACGCGCTCCCCGTTTCGGCCGCTCAGGCGATTGTTCGTGAGTGGGCCACGCCGGTTGCGGCCGTCGAACGCGTAGCGTTGCGCGACGCGCTCGATCGCGTGCTCGCGGCAGACATCGTGTCGCCGATCGACGTCCCCTCGCACGATAATTCCGCGATGGACGGCTACGCGTTTCAGCGCGCAGCGCTCGCCACCGACTCATCCAGCATCGATTTGACGATTGCCGGCAAAGCGCTGGCCGGGCATCCTTTCACGAGCCGCGTCGACGCGAACCAGTGCGTGCGCGTGATGACGGGCGCCTGCATGCCCCAGGACTGCGACACCGTCGTGCCGCAGGAATTGGTCGAGCGCAGCGCGGATGGTGAATCGATCCGCTTTGCCGCCGACGCCGTGGCCCCGGGCGCCAACCGGCGCCTCGCCGGCGAAGATCTCGCGCGTGGCCACGCCGCGCTGCGCGCCGGCCGCATCCTGCGCGCGTCGGATCTTGGTTTGCTGGCGTCGCTCGGCATCGGTGAAGTGAATGTGCGGCGGCGCTTGCGCGTCGCGTTCTTCTCGACCGGCGACGAATTGCGCTCGCTCGGCGAACCGCTCGATCCGGGCTCCGTCTACGACAGCAATCGCTACACGCTGTTTGCGATGCTGCGGCGCCTGAACGTCGATACGCTCGACCTCGGCGTGGTGCGTGATGAACCCGCCGCGCTCGAAGCCGCATTGCGCAGCGCCGCGGCAAGCACCGACGTGGTCTTGACCTCGGGCGGGGTATCGGTCGGCGAGGCCGATTTCACGCAACAACTGCTGCGGACCTTCGGCGACGTCGCCTTCTGGAGCCTGGCGATGCGCCCGGGCCGTCCGCTTGCGTTTGGCCGCATCTGGTCCGGGGAGCGGCCGGGCGTCGGGCTGCCTGCGCTATTTTTCGGTTTGCCCGGCAACCCGGTCGCCGTGATGGTGGCGTTCTATCAGATCGTGCGCGAAGTGCTGCTGCTGATGTCCGGCGCAACGCCGCACCCGCTGCCGACGATCCACGCCGCGAGCCGCCAGGCGATTCGCAAGCGCGCCGGCCGCACCGAATTCCAGCGCGGTGTCGCCGAACAGGACGCGCACGGACAGTGGCATGTCACGCCGACCGGCTCGCAAAGCTCGGGCGTGTTGAGTTCGATGAGCGAGGCCAATTGCTTTATCGTGCTCGGTCACGACGAAGGCGCGATTGCCGAGGGAGAACGCGTCGCCATCATGCTGTTCGACGGTCTGATCTGACGCCTGCGGACCCGGCGCGGTCACCAGCGACTTTGCAGCTTTGCTTCACCCATTACCACCAAAACACACGGGTTTGACTTACATGAAAAAACAGATCTCGTTCATTGCACCTGGACAGACGGCCAAAGCACTCATCCTCGTGTATCTGACGTTCTCGGTGCCGATCGTGCTGCTCGGCGTGCTGGTCGCGTTCATCCGGTACGGTTCGGTTGAATTGAGCACGGTGTTCAGCGCGTTGCTGCTGAATGCGATCCTCGGTTTCGTGCTGTTGTGGATCGCGTGCCACGCGTACAACTGGGTCGCATCGCGTTTCGGCGGCATTGAAATTCACCTGACCGACGCGCCCGAAGAGGCGTAATGCCTGCGGCAACCCGCGCCGCCGCGCCCACGGACACGCACGCCATCTTCGCGCTGACGTACGGGCTGGTGGAATTCGACGCGGACGTTTGAGGCGCACGGGTGAACCGGCTTCACGGGCTCGCGCTCCACACGGCGCGCCAAACCCGCGCCACCCTACTGCTCGTCAGCCTCGACACCAGACAACGCGTCGCCGAGCAAGCCTCTCGCTTCGTCGCCCGGCAATGCCTCGACGTCGCGCAGCTTGCGGTTCATCATGCGGGTGCGCGTTTCCGCCGCCTCGATAGAACGCGTGACGGTCTCCAGCTGCGCTTTGGTCTTCGCGAGCACGTCGCCGAATTTGCCGAACTCCGTTTTCACCGCGCCGAGGACCTGCCAGACCTCGCTCGAACGCCTTTCGATGGCGAGCGTGCGGAAGCCCATCTGCAAACTGTTGAGCAGCGCCGTCAGCGTGGTCGGCCCCGCGATCGTCACGCGATAGTCGCGTTGCAGCAGGTCCGTCAGTCCGGGCCGGCGTAGCACTTCCGCGTACAGGCCTTCGGTCGGCAGGAACAGCAGCGCGAAGTCCGTGGTGTGCGGCGGCGACACATATTTCTCCGCGATCGTGCGCGCCTCCGCGCGAATCCGCGCTTCGAGCGCGCGTGACGCGTCTTCCACGGCGACCGGATCAGCGCGCTCCTGCGCTTCGATCAGACGCTCGTAGTCTTCGCGCGGAAACTTGGCGTCGATCGGCAGCCAGACGGGCGTGGCCGCGCCGCCCTGCTCCGTGCGTCCCGGCAGCCGGATCGCGAACTCGACGCGGTCCGCGCTCTTCGGCACCGTCGCGACGTTCTTCGCGTATTGGTCGGCGGTGAGCAGCTGTTCGAGCAGCGCCTCCAGTTGCACTTCGCCCCACGTGCCACGCGTCTTGACGTTGGTGAGCACCTTCTTCAGATCGCCGACGCCGGCCGCCAGCGTCTGCATCTCGCCCAGGCCGCGATGCACCTGTTCGAGCCGGTCGGAGACCAGCTTGAACGATTCGCCCAGCCGCTGTTCGAGCGTGGCGTGCAGTTTTTCGTCGACGGTGCGGCGCATTTCTTCGAGCTTGGCCGAGTTGTTCGCCTCGATGTCCTTGAGCCGCTGCTCGATGGTCGCGCGGACTTCGGCGAAGCGCCGGTCGTTCGCCTCGGTCAGTTGTCCCAGTTGCAAACTGAGCGTGTCGCCGAACTGCTTGAGCGAGCGGCCCTGCTCGTCGCGCGCCTGTTGGGCCTGCGCCTGCAGACTGTGGCGCACGGCGTCGAGTTGCTGCGCGAAAGCGTCGATCTTGCCGCCTTGCACCGTGGTCATGCTGCTGAACTGCGCGGCGAGCGTCTGTTGAAAATGCGCGAACCCGCTGCTCTGCTCGGTGCGCGACACCCGTGCGGTCTCGGTGATGTCGTTGCGCAATTGTCTCTCGAGGCGCTCGTAGGCATGTGCCTGCGCGCCGGTCGCCACGTCGATGCGTTCGTTGAGCAGTTCGAACTGCTCGCTGTCGTCGGCGCGGCCATGAGCGCGCATCAGCAACGCCAGCGCAATGACCAGGACGACCGCCAGCACCGCGACGGCCGCCACCAGAATCATCATCATGAGCGCGCCTTGCCGATCACGTCCGGATTGACCGGATTCGGCGGCCGGCCTGCACGCGGCCCAACGCCCAGCCCGGCGATCAGATTGTCGGCGGCGAGATTCGCCATCGCGCGCCGCGTGGCCTCGGTCGCGCTTGCGATGTGCGGCGTCAGCACGATATTCGGCACGCCCAACAGATCCGGATTCAGATGCGGCTCGCCTTCGAACACGTCCAGACCGGCCGCGGCGATCTGCTTCGAGCGGAGTGCCTCGACCAGCGCCGCGTCGTCGACGATGCCGCCGCGCGCAATGTTGGTGAGCGTCGCGGTGGGTTTCATCAGCGCGAGTTCGGCCGCGCCGACCGTGTGATGGCTTTCCTTCGAATACGGCACGACCAGCACGACATGGTCGGCACGCCGCAGCAGATCCTGCTTCGATGCATATTCAGCGTTCAGTTCGGCCTCGATCTCCGGCGCCACGCGCGAGCGGTTGTGATAGATCACCTGCATGTTGAAGCCCTTCGCGCGCCGCGCGAGCGCCTGCCCGATCCGACCCATGCCGATCACACCGAGCGTCGAACCGTACAGGTCGCTGCCGAGAAAACCGTCGTAGCTCCACTTCTGCCATTTGCCCGCGCGCAGCCAGTGCTCGGATTCGGCGATGCGGCGCGCGGCGGCCATCATCAGCGCCCAGCCGAAGTCGGCGGTGGACTCGTTCAGCACGTCCGGCGTATTGGTGCCGAGCACGTTCGCGGCGTTGAACGCGGCCATGTCGAAGTTGTTGTAGCCGACCGCCATGTTCGACACCACGCGCAGACGCGGCGACGCCGCCAGAACGCCGGCATCGATCGGCTCGCCCGCGGTCAGCGCGCCGTCCTTATCCGCGAGACGGCGTTTCAGTTCGTCGGCGGGCAACACGTCGCCCTGGTTCCAGTCGACGTCGAAATACTGCTTGAGCCGTTCGATCACATCGGGAAAGATCGAGCGGGCGACGAGGATCTTCTGCATTGCAATTCTCCGTATGGCGCGTCGAGCGGGAGTGCCTCGGCGTCGAAATCAGCATCAGAAAAACAACCAGCCGGTGACCGCGAACAGCGGCAACAGCACACCACCCGACCAGCCCAGATAAGCGAAAAAGCTCGGCATGCGAACGCCGCGCGATTGCGCGATCGCTTTCACCATGAAGTTCGGTGCATTGCCGATATACGTGATCGCACCCATGAACACCGCGCCGGCCGAGATCGCGGCGAGCGTGGTCGCGCCGCTCGTCATCAGCTTCTGCGCATCGCCGCCCGCCAGGTTGAAGAACACGAGATAAGTGGGCGCGTTGTCGAGAAACGAAGATAGCAGGCCGGTCGCCCAGAAGTACATGATGTCGCGCGGCTGACCCGCGGAATCGTTGACCAGATGGACGAGGCCCGCGAACGCGCCGGCCTCGCCCGCACGCAGTATCGTGATGACCGGCGCGATCGTCACGAAGATGCCGGCGAACAGCTTGGCCACTTCTTCGATCGGCGCCCAGTTGAAATCGTTGCCCGCGCGCGCCGCGCGCGGCGTCAACGCGAGCGACAGCAACGTCACGCCGATCAGCGCAACGTCGCGCACCGCGTTCTGCAGCTCGATCTGCGTGCCGAACACGTCGAACGTGACCTCCGGCCGCCACAGACCGCTCATCAGAACGAGCGCGATCACCGCGGCGAGCAGCAAGAAATTGATCTTGCCGTCGATGCCGCGTGGCGCGCCCTCGGGCGTCGGATCGAGAAAGCGCGAGCGCTCCTCTTCACGCCGATGAAAGTAGTACGAGTCGAGCGCGTAGAAGCCGGTCAGCAGCACGACGCTGACGAACAGCATCGGCAGCGCGAGATGCTGGGTGGTCCAGAAGAAGCGCACGCCTTCGAGGAAGCCGAGAAAGAGCGGCGGGTCGCCCAACGGCGACAGCGAGCCGCCCACGTTCGCCACGAGAAAAATGAAGAACACCACGACATGGACCACATGCTGGCGATTGTCGTTGGCGCGCAGCAATGGACGGATCAACAGCATGGCCGCGCCGGTCGTACCCATCACGCTCGCCAGCAAGGTGCCGAGCGCGAGAATCGCCGTGTTCAGGCGCGGCGTGCCGTGCAGATTGCCGCGCACGCAGATACCGCCCGCGACGGTATAAAGCGCGGTTAGCAGAACGATGAACGGAATGTACTCGTCGAGCAGCGCGTGCATCAGCTTGCCGAAGGCCACGTTCATGCCGAAGGTGAGCGCGAACGGTACGAGGAACACGAGCGACCATGCTGCCGCGATCTTGCCGAAATGGTGATGCCAGAACGCCGGCGCGATCAGCGGAAATATAGCGATCGACAGCAGCACGCCCGCGAACGGCAGGCTCCACAGCGCCGACAGGGTCGCGCCATCGAGCGTCGCAGCAGACGCCGATTGAGACCATCCGCCCAGCGTCAGCGCGGCGACAAGCCACATGCTCACGGCATGTCCTTTCATATCGTTGAGATCCTTTTTATTGCGGGTGGCCGGGTGCGCGGCGAGACGTCGCCGCGCGGCCTGCTCACGCATCCTGCACGACGATCACATGCACCCGGTAAGGGCCATGCGCGCCCAGCACGATGGTCTGCTCGATGTCGCCGGTGCGGGATGGACCGGAAACGAAATTGACCGCGCGGGGCAGTTCGCCGCGCTCCTTGCGGATCAGGCCGAACGCGTCTTCGTGACCCGCGACGATGCGCGATGCCGGCACGATGGCGATGTGCGTTTCCGGCAGCAAGCCGGCCGACGCGTAGGTTTGTGGGCCGGACAGCAGTACCAGCGTGCCGGTCTCGGCGGTCGCGCAAAAGCAGCCGGTGAGACCGACCACGTCGCCGTCGCGCGGCTTGCGGAATTCGACGCTGAGGCCGGCTTCGGCCCAATTGAGATCTTGCAGGGTCTGCCAGGCGATCGCCTGCAACGGCAACGCGTGCCCGGTGAGGTAGCGATGCGCCGCGGCTGGCACGTCGGCGAGCGTTTGAACGATGTCGACCGTGGTCGACAGCTTCTGCGCTTCTTCGATGAAACGCGCGCTCAGATCGGCCGGCATCTCCGGACGCGGGCCGGCCGGATGGCGCGTCACATAATCTGCCGCCGCCTCGCGCTCGGCAGCGGACGGCTCGGGCTCGCGCCCTTGCGCGGCGCGGATGCGCGCCAGGATGTTGCGGCGGGCAATGGATGTGTCCATGTGCGAAGTCCTCGTGTCGGCAGCCGTGCGAAGTGACGAGGATTATACCGGCCACCCTCCACGCGAACACCCTGGCCGAACGGCATATTGCCGGCCAGCTCACGCGCGTTCAAAGTAGTCACCAATGCACGGGCGCATGAGCTCGCACGAGGTGCGAAGCGCGTTACTTCGCGGCCTCTTCTTCGGGTTGCGCGATGCCGAATACCTGGCGCAGATACGCGAGATAAGCCTTGTCCTCGCACATGTTCTTGCCCGGCGAGTCCGACAGCTTCGCCACCGGCTGACCATTGCAGCGAACCATCTTGATGACGATCTGCAACGGGTTGTAGCCGAGGTCGTTGGTCAGATTGGTGCCGACGCCGAACGCCAGTTTGCAGCGGCCGCGAAAGCGCTCGTACAGTTGCAGCACCTTCGGAATGTCGAGCGCGTCGGAGAACACGAGGATCTTGGTGCGCGGGTCGCAGCGGTTCGCCTCGTAGTGCTTGAGCAGGCGCTCGCCCCAGTCGAACGGGTCGCCGGAATCGTGGCGCGCGCCGTCGAACAGCTTGCAGAAGTACATATCGAAATCGCGCAGGAAGGCCTGCATGCCGTACACGTCGGACAGCGCAATACCGAGGTCGCCGCGATATTCCTTCGCCCACATCTCGAAGCCGAAGATTTGCGAGTCGCGCAACCGGGGGCCGAGCGCCTGGCACGCCTGCAGATATTCATGCGCCATCGTGCCGAGCGGCGTGAGGCTGTGCTTCATCGCATAGAAGACGTTGCTGGTGCCGGCGAACTGCTCGCCGAGACCGTCTTTCAGCGTGAGGATCACTTCCTCGTGCCATTGCTTCGAGAAGCGGCGGCGCGTGCCGTAGTCGGCGATCTTGCAGTCGGCGAATTCGGGGCGCGCGCCCAGCAACTGGATCTTCTCGACCAGACGGCCGCGCCCTTCGCTGTAATCGGGCTTTTGCTGGGTGTTGCGGAAATAGACCTCGTTGACGATCGCGAGCATCGGAATCTCGAACAGGATCGTATGCAGCCACGGCCCTTTGATCTCGATGTCGATTTCGCCATTACCCTTCGGCGACGGCTCGATCGAAATGTATTTCTCGTTCAGATGAAACAGCGCGAGAAACTCGATGAAGTCACCCTTGATGAAGCGCATGCGCCGCAGGTAGTCGAGCTCGTCGTCGGTGAAGCGCAGGTCGCAGAGCTTGCGCACTTCGTCGCGAATCTCGCCGATGTACGGCACGAGATCGACATTCGGCGTACGGCAGCGGAAACGGTACTCCACATTCGCGGCGGGAAAATGATGCAACACCACTTGCATCATCGTGAACTTGTACAGATCGGTATCGAGCAGCGAAGTAATAATCATGATGGTGCGAACTGGACCGCGGGAAAAACGAAAGGCCGGACTCAAGCCATGCGCGTGGGACACGCCCGTGCGCGTCGACTTGACGCATGTTACCCGAATGCGCCCGAATTCAGCGCGCCGGCGAACGCTTGCGTCACGGGCCCGAAGAAATCCCCCTTGGCGGGCGCCATAAACTAATCACGAAAACATATAAAAGGCATTGCCCAACGCTGTATATGCCTCTTGACGTTACGTTACAATAGCGCTTTTGGCGCTTGCGCCTTCCCTGATTCCGCATGCAGGAGCTGCCTGAATGACTCACGTTGTGACCGAAAGCTGCATCAAGTGCCGCTATACCGACTGCGTCGATGTGTGCCCGGTGGACTGCTTTCGCGAAGGTCCCAACTTCCTCGCGATCGACCCCGATGAGTGCATCGACTGCGCCGTGTGCGTGGCCGAATGCCCGGTGAACGCCATTTATGCCGAAGAAGACGTGCCGGGCGATCAGCAGAACTTCATCGAGCTGAATGCCGATCTCGCGAAGAACTGGCCGAGCATCACCAAGACCAAGGCGCCGCTGCCGGAAGCCGACGAGTTCAAGGATGTGAAGGAAAAGCTCGCACTGCTCGCACGCTGAGCACCGCAGCCTGTCACGTGCCCCGCCGGATTCGAAATTAAACCAAGATGAACGCAGGGTATTGACAGGGGCTAAAGCTGCCTCTAAAATTTCGCTTCTCTGCTGTTGTTGTTCTGTTCCTCGATAGCTCAGTCGGTAGAGCGCCGGACTGTTAATCCGTAGGTCCCTGGTTCGAGCCCAGGTCGAGGAGCCAAGAATTTCAAAAGCCCGTTAACCAAGACGGGTTTTTTTATGTAGATCGAGTTGTACTGCTGTTCCTCGATAGCTCAGTCGGTAGAGCGCCGGACTGTTAATCCGTAGGTCCCTGGTTCGAGCCCAGGTCGAGGAGCCAAAATTTTGAAAGGCCCGCATCCGTGCGGGCCTTTTTCTTTTCGTGCGCCGCGCGTCACTGGATTTGATCGCTGGATCGTCATCATGGTCCGCTCGAGGCTCGCGGTTTTGTCGCCGGCTCCGTATTGCCTGCTCGCGGACAACGGCGGCGGCTAACGCAGATCATCTCGCTCATCGGCCCCGGCCCTCTTTCCTGCATGCCGTTATACGATGGCAGTCTGCCGGCGCGCGTCTCGCGCCCAACCGCTCGCTCATATTCATATCGGCACACCCATGAAACCCACCTCGTTGCGCATCGCGCTCGCCGTTGCCGCGGTATTGATGCTGCCTTCGGCTCACAGCGAAGAAGTCGCCAGCGTCAATACCAACTTCCGCATCACGGGTTCCGACCGCGTGGTCGTCGAGGCCTATGACGATCCGGTCGTTCAAGGCGTGACCTGCTACGTGTCGCGCGCGCGGACCGGCGGCGTCAAGGGTACGCTCGGCATCGCCGAAGATCCGACCGAAGCGTCGATCGCCTGCCGCCAGGTCGGCGCGCTTCATTTCACGGGACCGGTGAAACAGCAGGCCGATGTGTTCTCCGTCAGCATGTCGCTCATCTTCAAATCGCTGCATGTCGTGCGCGTGGTCGACGCGAAGCGCAACACGCTGGTGTATCTCACGTACAGCGACCGGGTCGTCAGCGGCAGCGCGAAAAACAGCGTGAGCGCCGTGCCGATGCCGGCCGGCACGACCATCCCCGTCAAGTAGGCATCACGCTAGCGCTACACGCGCGGGGCACGCTGCGCACGCCTCGATGCAGCAATGCCCTGGCCCCACACGACCGCAACCGCCCTGCTCGTCAGACGGCGCGGTTCGCGCCGGCCAGCCGAACGCACGCGGCCGGCAAACGCCAGGCCGGTGTCGCGAGCGCTCACGACGCGCTACACTGACCGTCCTGCCGGACCTTCATCATGATCGCCGCCCATCGCTTCCAGGACTCCGCCCGCTACTGGCGCACGCCGCTTCTGCCCGGCGCGGACCTGCTCACAGCCGAATATCACGATCACGAGTTCACGCCGCACTGGCACGATGCGTACACGATTCCGGTGATCGTCGCAGGCGCGGAGGGATATCGGTATCGCGGCGCCGATTACGTCGCCGAAGCGGGCGGCGTGCCGATCATCAATCCGGGCGAGCTCCATACGGGTTCAAAGGCGGTCGAGGCGGGCTGGCGGTATCGCGTGATGTATGCGCCGGTGGATTTCATCCACGATCTCGCGAGCGAACTCAGCGGCAAGCCGCAGGCGCTGCCGTTTTTTGCGCCCGGCGTGATCCGCGATGCCGATCTCGCCCTGCGGCTCGCGCGCGCGCACCGTCTGCTGGAAGCGGGCAACGATGCGCTCGCCGCCGAAGCCGCGATGCTCGACGCGCTGTCCACGCTGCTGGTCCGTTATTCGCAGACACAACCGGCGCCGTCCCAGCTCCCCACCGACGATAAGCGCGTCGCGATCATGCAGGAGCGTCTGACCGGCGATCTCATCGAACCCGTTACGCTCGCCGACGTTGCGCGGGCGGCGGGCTTGTCGCCGTTTCACGCGGCGCGCCTTTTCACGCAGGCGACCGGCTTGCCGCCTCATGCGTGGCGCAACCAGGTGCGCTTGCAGCGCTCGCTCGCGCCGTTGCGCGAAGGTGTGTCAGTGGCGGATGTGGCCGCGGCGAGCGGCTTCACCGATCAGAGTCATTTCACGCGGCATTTCCGACGCATGTTCGGGGTGCCCCCGGGGCGCTGGCAGGGAATTTGAGGCGGCTTTGGGTGGGATGCGGCTGGGCGCGTTGCGAACGAGGTATGCGCGTTTGCGTGCCTTCTGCTTCAGCCTTTCCACTCACGTCACCTCACCGGACTGAGCTCAGCTGAACCAAGCCACTCCCCACCCCCGCCGCAAGAACGTACAAGACTCCCCCTTCGACTCCCACTATGCTTCCCCAATCAAGGAGGCAAGATTGACCCATTCCACCCTCGGCCAGCACACTCGCACAGGCCATTTCAAAGAATTCACCGCCGGCGCGCGCGACATCATCCCGATGATGGTCGGCGCGGCGCCGTTCGGTGTCATTTTCGGCACCCTCGTCGCATCCGGCCCGCTGCATCTGTGGCACGGACAGTTGATGTCGCTCGTCGTATTCGCGGGTTCCGCGCAATTCATCGCACTCGGGCTGATCGCCGGCCACGCGAGCTTCGCCGTGATCTGGGCGACCACGCTCGTCGTCAATCTGCGTCACGTGCTGTACAGCGCGACACTCGCGCCGCACGTCGCGCATCTGTCGGCGCGCTGGCGCTGCGTGCTCGGCGCGTTGCTCACCGACGAAGTCTTCGCGGTCGCCTGGGAGCACTACCGCCATCGCGAACCGGGCTCGGTCGGCCCGCACTATTTCTTCGGTGCGGGACTGGCCATGTACCTGAACTGGCAGCTCTGGACCATTGCCGGCCTGCTGTTCGGCGCGGCCTTCCCGGGCCTGCAATCGCTCGGACTCGACTTCGCGATGGTCGCGACCTTCATCGCGATCGTCGTGCCGCAACTCGTCGCGTTGCGCTACATCGCGGCGGCGGCCACCGCGGGCACGCTAGCGTTCTTCTGGCAGGCGTGGCCGTACAAGCTCGGCCTGCTCGGCGCGGTGTTCGCGGGCGTCGCGGTCGGCGTCCTGTTGTCGATGCCGCGATCCAACACACGCAACCCAAGCAACCCAAGCAACACACGTGGCACGCACGGCACTCGTCATGCACGCGGCACCCGCGAAACCGCGGAGGCCTCGCGATGAACTACGTCGTCCTGATCCTCGGTATGGCGGTCATCACGTGGGTGATCCGCGCCGCCGTTTTCGTCCTCGGCGACCGGCTGGTGTTCTCGCCGCTCGTGCGCACCGCGCTCGGCTTCGTGCCGGTGACGGTGCTGACGGCGATCATCGTGCCGATGGCGGTTTCGCCGCACGGCGCGGATGCCGAACTGACCTGGCGCAATCCGCAACTGGTTGGCGCGCTGGCCGCCGTCGTCGTTAGTGCGCTGACGCGGCGGCCGCTGCTGACCATCGCGGTCGGCCTGACGGTGTTCTTCGTCTGGCAATGCGTGGTGCTGAGATAGCGCCGGGTACCCGGCGTCGCGACATCAGCGTCGCTCGGCTTGCGCCACGCGCAGCCCAGCCGGACGACGCCCCCCTCTACAGCGCCCGACTCGCGCGCCCTCAAGTTCCTCTCAAATCCGCCGATATCAAGTCGAGGTCCGCGTATCGGGATGCGTCCCGTTGATTACGCGGCAACACGCTGGAATCAACCGCGTCGGCAGCCGGCGTCGCGTCATCCGGGTCCGCCAGCGGCCGGACGACGTGACGATGCCATGCGGCAGGATCAAACGGGATAACACATGGGTCAAATCACCCTCAAGCTCAAAGACGAGACCATTGCGTCGCTGCGCAAGGATTTCGACGCTTTTCTGCGGGTCTCGCTGAAGCTCGACCCGCAGTTCGCGACGCCGTCGTTTGAGGACTTTTTGCGCGCCAAGCTGCTCGACAACATGGTGCCGCTGACCGAACACGCGGTCCAACGGATGCTGCAGGGCGGCCAGTACGCCTGGGCCAAACGCACGTTGGACAAGGAGTTTCCCGACGTCGTCGCGATCCTGATGCGGCAGGCGGGCGAGTTCGGTTTCGGCTTCGCCGCCCGTTCGGAATGGACCCCGGAGGAGCTCGCCAAGCAATGTCGCGAATGGGCGGCGGCGATCGTCAAGGAAGCGGAAGGCGACGCGACGCAGGTCGATCCGCTCGCCGCGCAGATCAAGAGCGCGGCGCAGGACATTCAGGCACTCGAAGAAGTCATGCAGACGCCCGCATGGCGGCTCGTCGAATCGTTGCGCCAGCGGGTCTACGAGGCGAAGGTGGCATGCGAAACGAGCGTGGGCAGCACCGCGCGCGAGAAGCTCGGCGAGTTGCGCGGATTGTTGCGCCTGGGCATTTCGCACGGCTCGTTCCAGAAGCAGGAAGCGCAGCAGATCATGGAATACCTGCGTCTGCTCAAGCCGGAGATTTTCGTCGAAGAGCCGTATGACGTGTTTTCCCGTCTCGCGGCATGGCTGCGCAATTTCTTCGTGCCGCCGCGTCCGGCGCCGCAACAGCAGCAACGGCAGTCGCGCTGAATTTGCACGCGGTGCGCTGGCACAGCGCACTAGCCGGGCTGCGTTTGCGCGGCCCGACACTCGCCCCGTTGTACCGCACATGAGCGCCCGCTGCGGCGCTCAATCCCACATCTTCCTGAGCTTCGCCCCGATCTCGATCTTCGCGCGCGCCGCCGCGGCGAGCCCGGCCGCCGTCGGTGCGCTCGGCACCGGCACGCGCGGCCACGCATACGCGTCGAACAACGGCATCAGGTGCGCGGGAATGAAGCGCGTGCGCGACGCCCACACGTGGCGATCGCCCATATGCGTCTGGTTGTGCACGTAAAAGCGCTGCGGCACGACAATATGCAGATCCTCTTTCGCACGCGTCATCGCCACGTAGAGCAGGCGCCGCTCCTCGTCGATTTCGTCCTCGCTGCCGGTGCCGAGATCGGAAGGAATGCAGCCGTCGACGCCATTCAGCACGAACACGTTGCGCCACTCCTGCCCCTTCGCCGAATGGATCGTCGACAGGATCAGGTAGTCCTCGTCGATCAGCGGCACGCCGGATTCGTCGCTGGTGGCGTCGGGCGGATCGAGCGTCAGCTCGGTCAGAAAGCGCTCGCGCGACGGGTACGTGCCCGCGATGCTTTCCATCTGCAGCACGTCCGCGTGACGGATCGCGGCGTCCTCGTGATTGCGTTCGAGATGCGGCTCGTACCAGCGCCGCACCATTTCGAATTCGCCGGGCCACGGCGTCTGCCGCCCATACACGCTCGACATCAGCTTGACGAACGGGTGCCAGTCTTCCTGCGCGCGGGCGGGCGCGGTGAACGCGGCCAGCGCACCAGCGGCGGTGTCGACGGGATTGCCGCCGCCCGCGCGCGCGACGATCTCGTCGAGCACCTTCGCCGCCGTGGCCGGCCCGACGCCGGGCAACAACTGCACGACGCGAAACCCGGCGACGCGGTCGCGCGGATTCTCCGCCCAGCGCAGCACCGCGAGCACGTCCTTCACATGCACCGAATCGAGAAATTTCAGCCCGCCGAATTTGACGAACGGAATGTTGCGCCGGGTCAGCTCGATCTCCAGCGCGGCGCTGTGATGCGCGGCGCGAAACAGTACCGCCTGCGACTTCAGCTTCATGCCCTGCTCGCGCGCCTCCAGCACCTGTTCGACGATGTAGCGCGCCTGGTCGGCTTCATCCGCGACAGTGACGAGACGCGGGCGTTGCGCCGACGCCTTGTCGGTCCACAGGTTCTTCGTGTAGCGCTCGCTGGCCAGTTCGATCACCGCGTTTGACGCGGCGAGGATCGGCGCGGTCGACCGGTAGTTGCGTTCCAGCGTGACCTGGCGCGCGGGCGGATCGAACTGCGCGGGGAAATCGAGAATGTTGCGCACGGTCGCGCCGCGAAACGAGTAGATGGACTGCGCGTCGTCGCCGACCACGGTCAGGCCGCGTCCGTCCGGTTTCAGTGCGAGCAGGATCGACGCCTGCAGGCGGTTGGTGTCCTGATACTCGTCGACCAGCACGTGATCGAAACGCGCCGACAGGTCCGCCGCAATGGCAGGCTCGGCGGCCATGTGCGACCAGTAGAGCAGCAGATCGTCGTAATCGAGCACGCTCTGCTTCTGCTTCGCGTCGACGTAGGCGGCGAACAGCATGCGCAGATCGGCTTCCCACTCGCGGCACCACGGAAACGCGTTCTCCAGCACATGGCCGAGCGACGCGCCCGTATTCACGACGCGCGAATAGATGGCGAAGCAGGTGCCCTTCGCGGGAAAGCGCCGCTCCTTCGCGGACAGCCCGAGCTCGTGCCGCACCAGGTTCATCAGGTCGGCGGAGTCTTCGCGGTCGTTGATCGTGAAGGACGGCGCGAGCCCGATCAGATCGGCGTACTCACGCAGCAGCCGCGCGCCGACGCTATGGAACGTGCCCGACCACGTGAGCCCTTGCGCGAGCGCGGCCCGGGCGCCGAGCGCCGCGCCGGCGATGCGCGTGACGCGGCGGGTCATCTCGAGCGCCGCGCGGCGCGAAAAGGTCAGGAGCAGAATGCGGCGAGGATCGGCGCCCTTCACCACCAGATTGGCGACGCGGTGCGCGAGCGTGTTGGTCTTGCCGGAACCGGCGCCCGCTATCACCAGCAGCGCGCCGGGCGGCGCGCTGGGCGTATCGGCGCCGTATTCGACGGCTTCGCGTTGCGCATCGTTGAGCTTCGCCAGCCAGGCGGCGGTGTCGAAAGGCGGCGGAGATTCGGCGACGGAGGGCACGGTGGATTTGGGCGTTGAACGGATTCAGGATGGCGACGCACACTGTATATCCATACAACCATCGACGACAAGCGACCCTTTTTTCGGCGGTCGTTGCGGTTATGTGCTTACAGGCGGGTGAGCACCCGCGCAGCGGCTTGAACCGAAGGCGCTGCCGTGTACGACGCTCGCAGTGCACTCGAAAAACAGGTTTCCCGACACGCGCAAAAAAATGACCCGTGCGTGTCATCACGCAACGGGCCATCTTCCAGCAAGGGCGGCAACACAAGGCGCAGCTCGCGAAGTGCCTCGCACCTCGCTTGCGCGCCTCAGCCTCACTGCTTCTTCGCATCCTTCACATTGGCGTCGGCGCTGGCCTTGTCGGCGTCGGCCTGCGCGTCCGTTTTCGTCTTGTCGGCCCTGGCTTGCGCGACAGCCGCCTTCTTGTCGGCCTTCGACTGTTCCTTGGCAGCCTTCTTGTCCGCGTGCGTGACGGGTGCGGCGGCCGGATCGCTAGCCTGAGCGAACGCTACCGACGACAGACAGCCCGCGAGCAGCGCGGCATACATTCGATTCTTCGTCGACTGGGTGATCTTCATCCGATACCTCCGTAAAACGTGCTGCGAAAGCGCGGCGTGACAGGTAACCTCGAGCCAGCCTCGCGCCAACCTCGGCCGTCCGCCCGCGCTCCACACTTAATGCTTGACGTCGGCGCCGTCCGCCTGGGTGGCGGTCTGGCCTTCCATGTTCATCTTCATTTCATTGCTGGCGGCCTGCTTGTCCGCCTTCTGGTTGATCTTCGCGTCGCGCACCTGCTCCTTGTATTGTGCCTTGGCGGCCTTTTGCTGATCCTTCAGTTCGGTCTTCGACGCCTTCTTCGACGCGCGATATTCCGCGTTCGCCTTCGCGTTGGCGTCACGCTTTTGCACCAGCGGATCGGTCGAGCCCGACGCCGTCAGACGGGTCGGCGGCGGCGTCACCGGCTGGACGCCCTGCGCGGCGGGCGCGGCCGGTGCGAGATCGGCGCCCTGGGTCTGGATCTGTGCCTGGCCACTGATGCCCGCAGCCGGCTGCGCGGTCTGCGCTACCGCGGCGGTAGCGGCAAAAGCAGTGAGGGCGGTACCGATCAGCAGTGAATGAATCTTGGTCATGGCAAATCCTCTCTAAAGTTGTTGTGACGCGGGCGCGGTGTAGCGCATGTCGACGTCGCGCAAGGCAGGTATGTCCCGCGTGACTCGCCCGGTCTTCTTCCACTGGATCTATCCTGCCAATCCAGCAAGCTTTGCTACATGGCCGCACTTTACGAGTGAAATTCACGATGCACGACCTCTGTTACGGAGGGTTTCACTTTCCGACAATTGCATAACAACTGCTTGCAATTGCTTGCGCGGAGCCTGCCCTCACCGTGAATTTCATCTGGAGCAAGCTTCTGCCTTATGATGCGAACCCTTTGCCTGAAGGTGCAAACGCCATGCCCAACCTCGATTTCACGCTTACCGGCGACTACGTCGAACTGCACAATCTCCTGAAGATAACGGGCCTCGCGGACAGCGGCGGCTCGGCGAAAATGATGGTCGCCGACGGCGCCGTGACCGTCGACGGCCGGGTCGAGACGCGTAAAACCTGCAAAATCCGCGCGGGCCAGGTCGTGCTGCTGGGCGACACGCGGATCGCGGTCCACGAGGCCTGACTGAACGCCTGCCCGCGCCCCGGCCGCAGTCCGGAGATTCGCAGTACCCCGCGCACCAAAAGCGTGCTTCTTTGATCGACATCGCCGATGCGAGGCAATAAGCTGTCAGTTTCGACAGACAAACCCCAGCCGACACGAGTGGCTCACGCCCACACCGCGCATTACTTCGCCGACGCTTGCCGGGCTGCCGCTGACACGCGCCGCCGCTGGCGCGCGAGGCAAGCACCACGCGCGGTTCGCGTACGCCGACACGCTGTCGCCACTTCCGCCGCAAGCGCTTCATGACTCAATCCGGCTTCACCCGGGTGGCCACCCGGCCGCCGACCTTCTCCCGCCACGCAGCCGACACTGCCCGGCTCGCCGCGCCGCTCGCCATCGCGCAGCTGTCGCAGATGGCGATGAGCGTCACCGATACGATCCTGCTCGGCTCGCTCGGCCCCGATGCGCTCGCCGCCGGCGGGCTCGGCGCGAACCTGTTCTTCGTCGTCGTGACGCTGCTGCAAGGCGTGCTGACCTCGGTCAGCGTGAGTGTGTCGCATGCGCGCGGCGCGCAGGACGACACCCGCGTGCCGCATATCTACTGGACCGGTTTCGTGCTGTCGGTGCTGCTGTCGGTGCCGGCGTTCTTCCTGTTGTCGTTCTCGTCGCACATCCTGCTTGCGTTCGGCGAGCCGGGGCTGCTCGCGCACAACGTCGGCGAATATGCGGCGGTGCTGCGTTGGGGCGCGCCCGCGAGCCTGATCGGCGTCGGCCTGATGCGCTCGTTCCTGCCGGCGATCGGCGCGGCGCGGCGGCTCTTGTGGGTGTCGATCGCGAGCGTCGTCGTGAACGCGTTTCTGAACTACGGGCTGATCCACGGCGCCTGGGGATTGCCGCGGCTCGGCTTTCTCGGCTCGGCGGCCGCGACTTCGATCACGGTCTGGCTGACCGCGCTCGTGCTGATGGCGCTGCTGCATCTGCGGCCGCGCTTTCGCCATTTCGTCGTCGCGACGCGGCCGAACGTGCCGCTAATGGGCGAGCTGTTCGGCATCGGCTGGCCGGTGGCGATCACCTACGGCGTCGAGTCGACGCTCTTTCTCGCCACCGGCCTGATGGTCGGTCTGCTCGGCGAGTCGCAACTCGCCGCCCATCAGATCGCGCTGAACGTCGCGTCGGTGGCCTTCATGGTGCCGCTCGCGATCGGCCAGGCGGCCAACGTCAGAGTCGGCTTCTGGGACGGCGCCGGGCAGCCGCTCGCCGCGCGCCATGCGGGCTTCGTCGCGCTGGCGCTCGGCGTCGGCTTCATGATGTTGTCAGGGATCGTGCTGATCGCGGCGCCGCACTGGATCGTCGGTCTCTATCTGCATCTCGACGACCCGGCCAACGCGGCGACGGTCGCACTGGCGAGTTCGCTGCTCGGGGTGGCCGCGATCTTCCAGATCGTCGACGGGATGCAGACGGTCGGTTCCGGCTGTCTGCGCGGTCTGAAGGACACCCGCGTGCCGATGATCGCCGCGGCGTTCGGTTACTGGGTCATCGGCTTTCCGACCGGCTATACGCTGGCGTTTCACTTCGGCCTCGGCGCCCGCGGTTTGTGGTGGGGGCTCGCGGCCGGCCTCGCGAGCGTCGCGGTGCTGATGACGCTGCGCTTTCACAAGCTGAGCTTGCGGCGTGTGCCGGGTGGACAGGTTACGCCGCCTGTCGGGTCGCCCTGACCACCTACCCGAATTGCCCCGCCAACCAGCCGCTGCCGGCCGCCTCGCGGCAAAAGGTAAAATAGCCGGCTCGACGCATCGGCGCGCACCCGCGCCACGCGCCGGGATTGCGCCAGCACGCCCCACAAAGGCCGGCGCCGCCCCAAGGCTCACCCTCGCCCGCCCGGCATGCCGCTTTCTCCCGGCAGACTTCCGAACGCGCGCCGCCGGCGCCCCGACGGCCCGCTCGATCGACCCTCGTTTCTCGCAATAAACATAACCAAGGACCACCCGTCATGCTTGCCCGCGTCACCCGCTTATTTCCGCTCTGGGCCGTGCTCGTTTCGATCGCCGCATACTTCTCGCCCGCTTCGTTCGCCGGCATCTCGCCGCACGTCACCACGCTGCTCACGATCATCATGCTGGCGATGGGCGTCACGCTGTCGGTCACCGATTTCCAGCGCGTCTTCACGCGCCCCGCGCCGGTGATCGCCGGCATCGTGCTGCACTACCTCGTGATGCCGCTCGCCGCCTGGGTGATCGCCAAGGCGCTGCGCATGCCGCCGGATCTGACCGCCGGCATGGTGCTGGTGGGCAGCGTGGCGAGCGGCACGGCGTCGAACGTGATGATCTATCTGGCGCGTGGCGACGTCGCGCTGTCGGTGACGATCAGCGCGCTGTCGACGCTCGTCGGCGTGTTCGCCACGCCGCTGCTTACGCGTCTGTATGTGGACGCGTCGATCGCCGTCGACGTGCACGGCATGCTGATGAGCATCCTGCAAATCGTCGCGCTGCCGATCGTGGTCGGCCTGATCGTCAATCATCTGTTCCACAAGGCCGTGCGCAAGATCGAGCCGATCCTGCCGCTGATCTCGATGGTCGCGATCCTGCTGATCATCGGCGCGGTGGTAGGCGGCACGCAGAAGAGCATCGCGTCGGTCGGTCTCGTGGTGATGCTGGGCGTGGTGCTGCATAACGGCATCGGCCTGCTCGGCGGCTACTGGGGCGGACGTCTGCTCGGCTTCGACGAAGCCGTCTGCCGCACGCTCGCAATCGAAGTGGGCATGCAGAACTCGGGCCTCGCCGCGACGCTCGGCAAGCTGTATTTCACGCCGATCGCGGCCTTGCCCGGTGCGCTGTTCTCGGTGTGGCACAACCTGTCCGGCTCGCTGCTCGCGGGCTACTGGGCGGGACGCCCGGCGAAAGGCTCGACGCATCCCGATGGCGAGCGTGCGTTGAACGCCGCCGGGCGCAGCTAAAGCGGCCTGGCCCACGCGCCGCCATTGCAGGTTTTCAAAGCGATGGCGGCAGCGCTCGACATGAGCGCAGCGAATCGACTGCGGCCATTGCCGGCATGCTCTGCGCGTGCCGGCAATGGCCGTCGCGCAATCCACCTCGCCGTAAAAGTCCGTCAGGACGCCCACACGGCAGCCCCGGAGCCGCCCGCCGCGATTCCCCTTAGAATGCCTTTCTCGACAGCGTGAGCAAGCCATCCGCGCTGCCGTCACGAGAAGCCTGAAAACAAGGGGAAGACAGCGTGCCGGGGCATCACGAACAGAATCAGAGCGCACTGCAACGCAAGCGCGTATTTGCCGCATCGTGGAGAAAGGCCCCTTGGGGGGCAACGAAACGTTTCGTCCTGCTGTGCTGTGCCAGCGCATTCCTGAGCGCCTGCGCGACCAAACCGCCCGCCACCGCGTTCGACCGACCGGTCACGCACGCCCTGCCCGCCACCGAAACCACCCCGCTGCGCACCGCGCTCGCCCCGCTCGAAGCGGCGCATCCGGAGCAGTCGGGTTTCCGTGTGCTGTCGAGCGGCACCGACGCATTGCAGATGCGCATCGCGCTAGCCCGCGCGGCGACCAAGACCCTCGATATGCAGTACTACATCGCCAACGAGGACACCACCGGCAAGCTGCTGCTCGGCGCGGCGCTCTACGCGGCCGATCACGGCGTGCGGGTGCGCATGCTGGTCGACGATCTGAACTTCAAGGACATCGACCGCATCATGGCGGGCCTGAATTCGCACGAGAACATCGAGATCCGCGTCTTCAATCCGTTCGGCAGCGCGCAGGAAGGCATGGTCGAACGCGCGGCGAACCTGTTCACGCAGATCGGCCATTTCACGCGCCGCATGCACAACAAGGCGATGATCGCGGACAACCAGCTGGCGATCGTCGGCGGCCGCAATCTCGGTGACGAGTATTTCAGCGCGAGCGAAACGCTGCAGTTCCGCGACCTCGACGTGCTCGCCGCCGGCCCGATTACATCCGACATCTCCGCCAGTTTCGACGACTACTGGAACAGCAGCATCGCGTATCCGCTGCGCGCGCTGAACAAGCAGAAGTTCGACCCGAAGGAGCTCGACCAGACCCGCGACGACTTGCGCCAGCACTGGCGCACCAACGCCGACCCCTACAACGCGAAACCGCTGAACGCGACGCCGCTCGCCTCGCAGATCGCGAGCGAGCAACTCGGCCTGACGTGGGCGCGCGCCGAGTTCAAGGCGGATCGGCCGGAGAAGATCGAGCATCCGTCGCCGGACTACGTCAGCCCGCCGATGCAGCGGCTCGGCGAACTGATGCGCGACGCGCACCAGGACTTCCTGATCATTTCGCCGTACTTCGTTCCGCACGATGCGGGCATCAAGGCGGCCGGCGAGCTGACGCAGCGCGGCGTGCGCATCGCCGTGCTGACCAACTCGCTCGCCGCGACCGACGCGGTCGCGGTGCAGGCGGGCTACAGCCCGTACCGCGTGCCGCTGCTGCGGCAAGGCGTCGAGTTGTACGAATTCAAGCCGCGCCAGGACACGCCGCGCGCGGGCATCGCCGGTTCGCGTTCGCGCGCGAGCCTGCACGCGAAGACCTATGTGATCGACCACAAGATTCTGGTGATCGGCTCGATGAATCTCGATCCCCGCTCGGCCAATCTGAACACTGAACTGGCGCTGGTGATCCACAGTCCGCCGCTCGCCGCCCAGGTCGCGCAGATCTTCGAGCACGCCACCTCGCCCGAGCAGAGCTATCGCGTCACGCTCGCCGACGACGCCCAGCTCGCCTATCTGCGCTCGATCGGCGCGCCGCTCTCGCCGCTCGTGTGGACCGACGTCGACGACGGCATGCGCCGCACCTACATTTTCGACCCGCAGGCAGGGTTATACCGGAACGCACTAACAGGTCTATTCTCCCTATTGCCCGTCAACGCAGAACTTTGAAAAGCGGAGTGAAACATGACAGAAGACGCACGAATGGAGCGCGACACGTTCGGCGAGATCGCCGTGCCGAACGCCCGCCTGTGGGGCGCGCAAACCCAGCGCTCGCTGCAGAATTTCCGTATTTCGACCGAGAAGCAGTCGCCCGAGCTGATCACCGCGCTGGCCGTCATCAAGCGCGCCGCCGCCGAGGTGAACCACGGCCTCGGCGTGCTCGACGAAAGCAAGGCCAAGGCGATCATGCAGGCGGCCGACGAGATCATCGACGGCAAGCATCCCGAAGAATTTCCGCTCGCGGTCTGGCAGACCGGCTCCGGCACGCAGACCAACATGAACCTCAACGAGGTGATCGCGAACCGCGCGAGCGAGCTGCTCGGCGGCGAGCGCGGGGAAGCGCGCAAGGTACATCCGAACGACGACGTGAATCGCGGCCAGTCGTCCAACGACGTGTTTCCGACCGCGATGCACGTGGCCGCCGCGTATGCGATCGTCAAGCATCTGCTGCCGGCGCTGAAGACGCTGCGTGACACGCTCGACGGCAAGGCGAAGGCTTTCGCCGACATCGTCAAGATCGGCCGCACGCACTTGCAGGACGCCACGCCGCTCACGCTCGGCCAGGAGTTTTCGGGCTACGTCGCGCAGCTCGATCATGGCATCCGTCACGTCGAAGCGACGCTGCCGCATCTGTACGAACTCGCTCAGGGTGGCACGGCGGTCGGCACGGGCCTGAACGCGCATCCGCAGTTCGCGGACAAGGTCGCGGCGGCGATCGGCAAGCTGACCGGCCTGCCCTTCGTGTCGGCGCCGAACAAATTCGAAGTGATGGCCGCAGCCGATGCGCTGGTGTTCGCGCACGGCGCGTTGAAAACCGTCGCGGCGAGCCTGAACAAGATCGCCAACGACATCCGCTGGCTCGCGAGCGGCCCGCGCTGCGGCCTCGGCGAACTGTCGATTCCGGAAAACGAACCAGGCAGCTCGATCATGCCGGGCAAGGTCAACCCGACCCAGTCCGAAGCGCTGACGATGCTGTGCTCGCAGGTGTTCGGCAACGATGTGGCGGTGAATATCGGCGGTGCGAGCGGCAACTTCGAACTGAACGTGTTCCGGCCGATGATCGCGCACAACGTGCTGCAATCGGTGCGCCTGCTCGCCGACGGTGCGCACAGTTTCAACGACAACTGCGCGGTGGGCATCGAGCCGAATCGCGAGCGCATCGATACTTTGCTGAACGAATCGTTGATGCTGGTGACGGCGCTCAATCCGCACATCGGCTACGACAAGGCCGCGCAGATCGCGAAGAAGGCGCACAAGGAAGGCACCACGCTGAAGGCATCGGCGCTCGCTCTCGGCTTCGTCACCGAGCAGCAGTTCGACGAATGGGTGCGGCCGAAAGATATGGTCGGGCATTCGGCGGGGTGAAACGCGCGGGATTGCGCTTGCGGCGTGATGAGCCGGCCGCTCGCGCGGCGGGCTTGCGGGTCGAAGAAACCCGCGCGTTGAATTGTGGGCCGCGCGAACGCTCCTGTTCGGGCGGTCCGTGAAGGTTGACGGCGGACCCTCGCGGCCTATGTCGATCCCCTGCCGCCGTTGAATCGCGTGCCGCGCAACCTCCTCCTGTTTCAAGCGGCCCATGAAGGTCCGTGGCGGCCGCTTACGGCCTGCGCAGGCCTTGCGGCCCGCGAACAGCGCCCTCGCGGGCGTCGCTCAGACTTTCCCCTGCGCCACTTCTTCCGGCTTCAGCTCGACGATCGCATCGAGCGCTTCCTTCACGTCCATCGCGTATTTGGCGAGACGCTTCTGTTCATCGGTCTGCGGCACGAAAGCCGGCACCGGCACCGGATGGCCGTTCTCGTTGACAGCGACCATCACGACGAGGCAATCGGTGGTTTGCAGCAGCTCGCCGCCCTTCGGGTCGCCCGCTTGCACCGAGACGTGAATGTGCATGCTGGTGCGCCCCGTCGCCACGACCCGGGCGCGCAATTCGACCAGATTGCCGACCAGGATCGGCCGGCGAAAGCGGATATTGCCCACGCTGACCGTCACGCAATAGCGTCCCGACCACACCGCCGAGCACGCGTACGCGGTCTCGTCGATCCACTTCATCAGCGCGCCGCCGTGCACCTTGCCGCCGAAATTGACCGAGCTCGGCTCGGCGAGAAAGCGGAAAGTGGTTTCCGAACGGTCCAGCGGCGCTACGGGTGGGGTGCTCATCTTGACTCCGGTCAATCGGATGCATTGAAAGGAGGCGATTATACGAGCGCAATATTGACCGCGTGACGGGTTCGGCCGGTGGCGACGCGGAATTTTCGTCCGCAAGACCTGCGGACTTTCGGCGAGCTTGTGGATCACGGGGCTCGGCGCCGCGCATGGCCGCAGCGGGTTGATCAGGCGCTCAAGGGACGCCTTATTTGCGGAAGGTGATTCCTTCGTCGATCGTGCCGTACATGTTGATGCTGCCGGTGCCCGCCCCCGACCCCGATGCGCCGCCGCCCTGCGCGCAGGCAGCGAACAGCAGTACCACCGCCGCGACGGCAAGAAGAGTTTTCATCACAACGTATTCCTGCAAAGACAGGCTTCGATTCTAGCCTGGCGGGCCGGCGCGGCGCCGAAACGCCGGCCCGTCAGCTGCGAGTACGAGCGCGCACCGGGTTTTCGTAGCTGCCGCACTCGATCGTTCACGCTACGCTGAAACATCGAATCCCGCAGCCCGCTACAGTGGACTGCATGGCGCCTCGCGCGCCGCCCCTGGAGACACCCGATGCCCGCCCCGCTCACCGACGACCAGAACCATTTCCCAGGCTTGAGCCGCATTGGCGCGCTGCTCGCCGATCCCGGCCGCGCCGCGATGCTGTGGGCGCTGATGGACGGCAGCGCCCGCCCCGCCGGCGAACTGACGATGATCGCCGGGCTCTCGCCGTCGGCGGCCAGCGCCCATCTCGCGCGCCTCGTCGACGGCGGTCTGCTCGCGCTCGAAGTGCGCGGCCGGCATCGCTATTTCCGGATCGCGTCGCCCGACATTGCCGCGTCGATCGAAGCGCTCGCCAACGTCGCGCAGGTCAGCGCGCCCCAGCGGGCCGTGCCGCGCCCGGTGCGCACCGTGCCGCTCGACATGCGTTACGCCCGCACCTGCTACGACCACATGGCGGGCGAGTTGTCGGTGCAGGTGTTTGAGCGGCTCGTCGGGCGCGGTCTGCTGACGCTGCACGGCACCACGCTCGAAGCGACCGCCGAGGGCGCCGCCCGCTTCGCCGAATGGGGCATCGACATGTCGGTACAGAAAAGCCGCCGGCGCCGCTTTGCCTGCACCTGCCCCGACTGGAGCGAGCGGCGTCCGCATCTGGGCGGCGCGCTCGGCGCGGCGTTGCTCGACTCGTGGTCGGCGCACGGTTGGGTCGAACGGACCGAGCGGCCGAGAATCCTGCGCATCACGCCGGCGGGGCATCGTCATTTCGATGCGTTTCTCGCGGCGTGAATGGATCGCAAGCGCCTGATTTGCGCGACGATAGTCCGCCAATGCGCCGACGAATCGCGGCGCCCAACCCGCGTCGGAACACGCGGCGAGACCTTTTGTTACACGCCCGCGAGGTCGCCTTACAAAAGTGGGGGCCTTGAAACAAACGCCACGGGTAGAGTGACTTACGGACACTTACGGACCGAGCCGTTTGCCGTGTCCGCAGGAGATAAGTCATGAGAACCGCCACCGCCCGCTGCCGCTCGCGGCGCCGCATTCCGGGTTACACGCTGATCGCGGCCGCCGTTTTCCTGTTCGCCTCGCAAGCCTCGTGGGCGCAGGACGTCCAGCCTGCGCCGCAGGACACCGCCGCCACCCAGGACGCCGATCCGCCCGGGCGCATCGCCCGCCTGAACTACACCGCCGGCGCCGTGACCACGGAGCCCGCCGGCGCCACCGACTGGTCGTACGCGCAGATCAACCGTCCGCTCACCACCGGCGACCAGCTCTGGAACGATCAGAACGCGCGCTCCGAGCTGCACATCGGCTCGACCGCGGTGCGCCTCGGGCAGTCCACCAGCCTCGACGTACTCAATCTCGACGACAACAGCGCGCAACTGAAAGTCGCCCAGGGCACCTTGTCGACCCGCGTGCGAGAACTGCCACCGGGTTCGTCGTATGAGATCGACACGCCGAACCTTGCGCTCGGCGTGAACGGCCCCGGCGACTACCGCGTCGACGTCGCGCCCGACGGCAGCAGCACCACCGTCACCGTGCGCAGCGGCAGCGCGACCGTCTACGGCGACGGCGGCCAGGTGCCGGTCACAGCCGGCCGGCAGGTCCGCTTCACCGGTACCCAGCTGCAACAGCTCGCCGACGACCAGGTGCCCGGCCTCGACAGCCTCGACCAGTGGGCCGTGAGCCGCGATGCCGCCGAAGACCGCTCGGTGTCGGCGCGCTACGTATCGCGCGATATCCCCGGCTATCAGGATCTCGACGCCAACGGCACCTGGCGCGACAGCCCGCAATACGGCGAAGTGTGGGTGCCGCGCGCCACGCCCGCCGGCTGGGCGCCCTACCACGACGGCCACTGGATCTGGCAGGCACCGTGGGGCTGGACGTGGGTCGACGACCAGCCGTGGGGCTTCGCGCCGTATCACTACGGCCGCTGGGCCCAGGTCGACGATACGTGGGCATGGGTGCCGGGACCGGTCGAGCCCGACGGGCAGCCTGCCTACGCGCCGGCGCTGGTGGCGTTCGTCGGCGACGACGAGGGTGCGGGCACGGGCGGCGTGGCCGACTGGGGCGTGAATCTGGCGATCGGCGGGGTCGTGGCAGCTGGCGTCGCGTGGTTTCCACTCGGCCCCGGCGAGCCGTGGCATCCGCATTGGCGCGGCCACGATCACTGGAGCCCCGGGTACTACGACCGCATCAACCGCACGACGATCGTCAACAACTACAACCGCCATGTGGACATCCACAACACGTACGTCAACTATCGCGCGCGCGGCGGCCTGACTGCGGTGCCGGCGACGGCGTTCGTGCACGGCCAGCCGGTCGGACGCTTCGCCCAAAAGGTCGACCCGCGCGAATGGCGCCATCCGCGGATCAACGCCGGCGCCCCGGGAATCGCACCGGTACGGGAGAGCTTCGGGCCGGGTCAGCGCAATGCGAATTACCGGCCGCCGGCGGGCGTGGCGGCGCGGCCGGTGGTCGCGACGCGCAGTCCCGCCCTGCCCGCCGCTTATCGCGACAGCCTCGCGCAGCGTTTCGCGCAAGGCGGCGGGCGGGTGCCGGGCGGCGGCCCGCCTGTCGTCAGGACTTCGGTGCCGGCGCAGATGGCCGCCGGTACGGGCGCGATGCCGGTGCGCAACGTGCGGGTCGTGCAGTCGCATATCGCGGGGCGCACGCCTGGTGCGGCGCAGGGCGCGCCGGTGCCTCACGCGCCTGCCGGTGTTCAGCAGGTTGGACAGCGGCCGGGCGGAGGTTCCGGTGCTGCCGCCGGCCTCCCGCATGGGGCTGAGCCGCAGGCGCGTCCGGGGATGCTGCCACAGGTAGCCGACAACCGGCCTCCGCAGCAGGCGGGCGAACGGGCCGCGGCTCGGCGGGCGTGCCGCGGCCGCCGCAAGCAGGCGGCGGTAATCCGGGAGGTTATCCGCAGCAGCGCGGCGGCATGCCGGATCAGCCAGCGCGGCAGCCGGGCGTGAACGCGGGGCACGAGCCAATATGGACACAGCCGCATACGCCAATGGCGCAGCAGCGCGGTGGTCCGCAAGGACATCCCGGACAGCCGTCGGGTGTCGGGCAGCAGCAGCCCGGCGTGCAGGGCAATGCGAGGATGCAACCGCATGGCGTGCCGCGTTCTGGGGAGAATTCGGCGATGCAGCTCCAGGGGCGTCAGCAGGGAGTTCAGCCTTCGCCGCAGACGCAGACCCAGGGTCAACCGCAGGTGCCGCGGCCCACGGAGGTCCAGGCGCAGCAGGGGCGTCAGGACTATCGTCCTGGGCAGCTGTCGCAGGCGGGGGCGCAATCTCGGCTGCCGCAGATGCAGGCGTCGCGTTCCGAATCACCGCCGCAGCAGATGCAGCCGTTCCGGGCCGAACCGCCGCGTCCACAACAAGTGCAGCAGGCGACTCCTGAGCCACGGTCGCAGCAGGTGCAGCAGGCACGTCCCGAGCCGCGGCCGCCGCAGATTCAGCAGCCACGCTCTGAACCACGGCCGCAGCAGATTCAACAGCCACGTCCCGAACCACGTCCGCAGCAGATTCAACAGCCACGTCCCGAACCACGGCCACAGCAGGTTCAACAGCCGCGTCCCGAACCACGTCCGCAGCAGGTTCAACAGCCGCGTCCCGAACCACGTCCGCAGCAGGTTCAACAGCCGCGTCCTGAACCGCGTCCGGCGCAGGTGCAGCAGCCGCGTCCACAGCCGCAGCAGCAACACGCCGACCAGCATCCGGGCGGCGGCAATCGCGACGAGCATCACAAAGGCTGAGCGCGGCCACGCCCTGCTACTCCTTCGACGCCTAAAGCCGCGGCCTCCGGCATAAGCGCAAGCGCAAAAAATCAACCCCCGCGATTCACATCGCGGGGGTTTGCCTACTGCCCTGCCGAAACGACCGCCGACTCGCTCAAACAGCCATCGGCGCCGTCAACGGTTCATGATGCCGGTAACCCACCAGCGAGAAATCCGCCGGTTCGATCTTCTCCAGCCATTCCGGCTCGTACACGCCGGTTTTCGCGTACTCAGGCACACGGTCCGAGATTGCGAATGCCGGGCTCTCGTAAGGCTCGCGCGTGAGCTGCTGCTTCAGCATATCGAGCTGGTTCTCGTAGATATGCGCATCGCCGATGAAATACGTAAACCAGCGCGGCGTATAACCCGTCAGGCGTCCGACCAGATGCAGCAACGCCGCGCCCTCGGTCAGGTTGAACGGCGTACCGAGTCCGACGTCGTTGCTGCGGATATAGAGGCACAGCGAGATTTCGCGGCGCGCGACGTTCGGTAGGAACTGGTACAGCAGATGGCAGGCCGGCAGCGCGATCTGATCCAGCACCGCCGGGTTCCACGCGTGAAACAGAATGCGGCGGTCGGAGGGGTTCTGCATGATCGTGTCCAGGCATTGGCGCAACTGGTCGATCGCCTTGTAAAGCAGCACCTTCGGCGCGCCGTTTTCCTCGAATTCGGTCACCACCTGGAAGCCGCGTGCGCTCGCATCGGCAAGCTGCGCGCTCGCGCCGGCGTCCAGCACCTTGTACGCCGGCCACTGCCGCCACTGCACGCCGTACACGTCGCCGAGATCGTCCGGACCTTCGCGATACGGGTTGGCAAGCCATTGCGGATTCTGGTTGGCGTTCGCATCCCACACCTTGCACCCGAGATCACGAAAATCCGCGGCGCTGCGCGATGCGCGCAGAAACCCGATCAATTCACCCACCGCCGACTTGAACGCCAGCTTTTTCGTCGTGACGGCAGGGAAGCCCTGCTGGAGATCGAAGCGCAGCATCGCGCCCGGCATGCTGATGGTGCGGATGCCGGTGCGGTTCTCCTGCCACGTGCCGGTGTCGAGAATCGTGCGGACGAGATCCAGGTATTGTTTCATGCGGGTTCCTTCGACGAGACGCAGTCACGGTCAACGCGCGCCTCGGGATTGAGCGGAAAACCCGATTTTAACAAGCACAGCCCACCGACGCCCGGTCGCGGCGTCATCGAAGTGAAAATAGTGGGGAGTGACGAGCGCCGCGAACCGACGACCCGAGGGCTGTTAGCGGTCCGCCCGCCAGCGGGCTTTGCTCTGCAACGGGCAAGCCTTAGGGAGCGCGCAGTTCGAGGGCGGTTGGAAGGACAACACCGTCGAAACCGGCCAGGCCTGGGCGAAGCCCGTCAGAGCCCGTCGCCAGCCGGCCGGCAAAGGCCAAAGGGCAAAGGGCAAAGGACGTCAAGAAAACCGCACGCCTCAAACAAGTACCGCTAAAGATGCGGCACCGACGCCGGCAAATCCCCATGCGGCGAGGACATAGGCTCGCCTTCCATATGACGCATCCCATGCGAGCACAGCAGCCGGTACAACGTGACGCGCGAAATGCCGAGTTCCTGCGCGGCGTCGCCCAGACGGCCGCGATGACGCAGCAGCGCCAACTCGATCGCCTGGCGCTCCGCCGCCTCGCGCGCCTGAGCGAGCGACACCGGCACGATTTCGACGTACTCCGCCAGTTCGAGGTCGCGCGCCGTGATCGCCCGACCCTCCGACATCACAATGGCCCGCCGCACCCGGTTGATCAGCTCGCGCACATTGCCGGGCCAGCCATAGTTATGCAGCGCCGCGATCGCGTCCGGCGCGAAACCGCGCAAACGGCGGCTCGCATCCTTCTTGAACCGTTCCAGCATGTGGCGCGCAAGCAGTTCGATATCCTTGCCGCGCGCACGCAGCGGCGGCTCGTCGATCTGCAGCACACATAGCCGGTGATACAGGTCGGAACGGAAACGCCCTTCGATCATCGCGGCGGTCATGTCGACGTGCGTTGCCGAAATGATGCGCACGTCCACGTCGATCGCGCCGTGGCCGCCGAGCCGCTCGACCTTGCGCTCCTGCAGGAAACGCAGCAGGCTCGCCTGGCTTTCGAGCGGCAGGTCGCCGATTTCGTCGAGAAAGAGCGTGCCGCCGTTGGCCGCCTCCACCCGCCCGATCTTGCGCTGATTGGCGCCGGTAAACGCGCCGCGTTCATAGCCGAATAACTCCGATTGCAGCAGATGCGGCGGGATCGCGCCGCAGTTGATCGGCACGAAAGGCGCATTGCGCCGCGCCGAGCGTTCGTGGATCGCGACCGCCGTCAGTTCCTTGCCGGTACCGGATTCGCCCGAGATGAACACCGGCGCGTCGGTCATCGCCACTTTGCGGATCGAGCGGAACAACGCGAGCATCGCATCGCACGAGCCGACCATTTCGCCTTCGGCGCCTTGCGAGCCGTCGTTCGACGCCGGTTCGCCCAGCGAGATCATGCCGTAAGCGTGCCCGACCGAATCGACGATCCGGTCGCCTGCATAGGGCACGGTCACATAGTCGAAACAATAATCGCGCACGAGCCGGCGCAATGCGGCGTCCTGTAATTGACCGGGCGTGGTGGCTGCCACCCAGCCGACGTTCGGCATGGTCAGGCAAGATTCGAAAGCGGCGATTTCGTGCGGCTGGAAATCGCTCGAGAGATCGAGCAGGCCGCCCGCCGCCATTCCGGCGCGAACCGCCCGGCGCACATCGCGCGCCGATCCGACGACTTCGACATGCCAGCCGCGCTGATGAAACCTGGTATGCAGTTCCGCGCTCGGGTCGCGTGAAACATAAATCAGTTGCCGCGTTGCGGATTCCATTATTCAGATCCTCTCGTCAACGAACGTTAAGGATGACGCACGCACCTGAACCGCGATTCAGACACGCTGACTCGTTCGGGATTCGCGAATAGCAAAACCCGAACGGCCATTCCATTCCGTGCGGACAGCTGATCCCCAAGAAAGCGGCGTGTGTGTTTGAGACGGCCTGTTATCGGCCTTTTTTAAATCTGAAGCTGTTTTCGAGAGCTTACTATACGCGCGCCGCTTGGAAAACAATTATGCGAATTTAATCCGGGACCTTTTACCAGCAAAGTCTGGCGGTCGATAACCAGTTATTCAGCCGACGAATAAAACAAAGTGGAAGCGCTTTCCTGACGTCCACGCGAAGGTAATTCGTATCGTCTGGATTAACGAATTATAGGTATTTTGTGCCGACCGTTTCAGCGTTGAAACGTTTTTGTCCGATTTCACGAAAGTTATTCCGAGGTTCGCAGCCCGCATGCCGTTGTATCAGGCGATTGCGAGCGATGGCACACGTTTCGCTAAATGCTATGCACCAAGGAGATACATCATGCGAATCGCTTTGCGCATCGATCCAATCAGATTTGCGCGGTGCGCCGCCCTGTGCGCGGCGATCGCTCTGATCGCCTTGCCCGCCGGCGTCCACGCCGAGACTGCGCAGGCGCAATTCGCCGATGCCGCCCACACCCCGCTCGCCGGCACGGAACGCAGCGCGACGCCGTCCACGGATTGGGCGACCGGCACAGCCACCGAATCCGGTCCGCTCGCCGCCAACGCGCCCGACACCGAATCCGTGAGCGCTATTTCGCTCGACGACCAGATGCTGTCGCGGCAACGCGGCGGCGCGGCCGGCATGGTGATGGTGGCGGCGACGCCGCAGTTGCTGCGCGGCAACAGCGGCGGCCGGGTGACGCTGTGGGACGAGATCGCGCCGCCGTTGCCGCTGCCGATTCCGGTCGACGCCGCGCCGCAAGGCGCCGTTCATCGCGATCAATTGCGGCGCGATTCCGCATCATCTGCTGCAATCCGAAGTGTTCGGCTATGAGCGCGGCGCGTTCACGGGCGCTAATCAGCGCAAGATCGGCCGGGTCGAAGCGGCCGACGGCGGCACGCTGTTGCTCGACGAAATCGGCGATCTGCCGATCGAGAGCCAGGCGAGCCTGTTACGCTTTTTGCAGGAAGGCAAGATCGAGCGGCTCGGCGCACGCGAATCGATTCCGGTCGATGTGCGGATCATCTCCGCCGCTCACGTCGACCTGGAAAGCGCGATGCGCGACGGGCGCTTTCGCGCCGACCTGTTTCACCGGCTGTGCGCGCTGCGCGTGGACGAGCCGCCGCTGCGGGCGCGCGGCAAGGACATCGAAATTCTCGCGTCGCACATCCTGCACAAGTTCAAGACCGACAGCACGCGCAAGATCCGCGGCTTTACACCGTCCGCGATCGAGGCGCTCTACAGCTACCACTGGCCCGGCAATGTGCGCGAGCTGATCAACCGCGTGCGCCGTGCGATCGTGATGGCGGAGAACAAGCTGATTTCCGCCGACGACCTCGACCTCGCCCATTTCAGCGAGCAGCAGACCGTGACGCTGTCGCAGGCACGCGAGGCCGCCGAAAAGCGCGCGATCGAGGCGGCGTTGCTGCGCCATCGGCATCGGCTGAACGAGGCGGCGGCGGATCTGAATATTTCGCGTGTCACGCTGTACCGGCTGATGGGTCAGCGCGGCTTGCGCGAACTGAGCGGCGCCGAAGACAAGGCGGTCTTCGCCGCCGGCGAGACGGCGCGACAATGACGCAGCCAGCCGGCGCGGGCGCGGGTGGCAAGAGCTGCGTGCGCGCGGGCGCGGGGGAACCGCCGGGCGGAGCGCGCCTGCGCGTCAGGTAGAATCGGTCCGGTTACGTTCCCCTTTCCACTCGATGACGACGCTCACCCTGATCGTCGCTCGCGCCAACAACGGCGTGATCGGCCGCGACAACCAGTTGCCCTGGCGACTGCCCGAAGACCTCGCGTTCTTCAAACGCACCACGATGGGCGCGCCCATCATCATGGGCCGCAAGACGCATGAATCGATCGGCCGGCCGCTGCCGGGACGCCGCAACATCGTCGTGACGCGCGATGCGACGCGCCGTTTTCAGGGCTGCGACGCCGCCACCACGCTCGAGGACGCGTTGCGCCTCGCCGCTCAGGATCAGGCGCCGGAAGCGTTTCTGATCGGCGGCGCGCAGTTGTACACGGAGGGATTGCGGCAGGCGGACAAGTTGATCATCACCGAGATTTCGGCGGACTTCGAAGGCGACGCCACGTTTCCCAAGCTCGACGACAACGAGTGGGAAGAAGTCGCGCACGAGACGCATCGCGCGGATGCGCCGAACGACTTCGACTATGCCTTCGTCACGTATAAACGCAAGCACGCCTGAGATCGTCCTGCTGCGAATCTGAAGCGTCGGGCGCCTTTGCACCAGACGTGGCGAGGCGGCCCCCTAAAAAAACGCCACGCAAAGCCTTGCGTGGCGTTTTTTTATCGCGGTGGCGGCCGCAACATGGCCAACCCCGCTGACCGCTTACTGCCCGGCGATCGTCATCCGTTCGATCAGCACCGAGCCGGTCTGCTTGGTGCCGCGCGTGATCGTATCCGCACCGATCGCGACGATATGGCGGAACATCTCCTGCAGCGTGCTCGCCACGGTGATCTCCTCGACCGGATACTGGATCTTGCCGTTCTCGACCCAGAAGCCCGACGCGCCGCGCGAGTAATCGCCCGTTACGTAGTTCACGCCCTGCCCCATCAGTTCGGTCAACAACAGGCCCGTGCCGAGCTTCTTCAGCATCGCTTCGAAATCGTCCTCGGCACGCGTGTTCGAGCTGCGCAACGACAGGTTGTGCGAGCCGCCCGCGTTGCCGGTGGTCTTCATGCCGAGCTTGCGCGCCGAATAGGTGGAGAGGAAATAGCCTTCCACCACGCCATCCTTCACGACCGAACGCTGCTGGGTACGCACGCCTTCTTCGTCGAACGGCGCGCTGCCCATGGCGCGCACCACGTGCGGATCTTCGACGACCTGCACGTGCGGCGCGAACACCGGCTTGCCGAGGCTGTCCACGAGAAACGAAGTCTTGCGATACAGCGCGCCGCCGCTCGTGGCCTGCACGAAGGCGCCGAGCAGGCCTGCCGCGAGCGGCGCCTCGAACAGCACCGGCACCTTGCGCGTATCGAGGCCGCGTGCGCCGATGCGCGAGAGCGCGCGTTGCGCCGCATAGCGGCCCACCGCTTCCGGGTCGGCCAGGTCGTCGGCGCTGCGCGTCGACGTGTACCAGTCGTCGCGCTGCATGTTGCGGCCGCTGCCGGCAATCGGCGCGCACGCGATGTAGTGGCGCGAGTACGGATAGCCCGCGAGGAAACCGCGCGAGGTGGCCAGCACGAACTGCGAGTGCTGCGCCGACACGCTCGCGCCTTCCGAATTCTTGATCTGCGGATCGGTCGCGAACGCGGCGTCTTCCGAGCGGCGGGCGATTTCGACCGCTTCGTCGGCGGAGAGATTCCACGGGTGATAGAGATCGAGATCGCGCGGCGCGGTTTCGAGCAGTTCAGCTTCGGCGAGCCCGGCGCAGTCGTCTTCCGCTGTGAAGCGCGCGATGTTGTACGCCGCCGCGACCGTGTCCTTCAGCGCTTGCGACGAAAAGTCAGAGGTGCTCGCGTTGCCGCGCTTGTTGCCGATGAACACCGTCACGCCGACCATCTTGTCGCGGTTGTGCTCGATCGTCTCGACTTCGCCGCGCCGCACGGACACGGACAGGCCGTCGCCCTCGGAGATCTCGGTTGCCGCGTCGGTGCCGCCGAGCGACTTCGCGTGACGAAGGATGTCCGAGGCGATTTCCTTCAGTTCATCCTGGGTATGCGGAAAAAAGCGCTGCTTGACGTCCATGTCTGCTGCCATTGTCGTTGCCGTCCTGTTCGGGGCCGAGCGGCCCAAGGTGTTCGCACATGCCACGCCCATGCTCGTGCAGATGCGCGGTGGCGTGCGTGATGGTTGACGCATCCCGCGATCATAGCAAGGTACGCGCCGCCGTACCTGGCATTCGCGGGGGCTCGTATTCATCTGCTTGCGCGGCGACTGGTTCGCGGGTTGGAACGCATGCTGACCAAGGGCGAGTGAGGGGGCGGCCAAGGGATTTGCGCAGGTCGGTCGTGACTTGCCCACCGCCTGCTTCGGGCTACGGCTTCGCCTGCCGCGAGGGCGCATCCACAGCCCCGGCGCGGGTTCGGCGGGCGCGGCACGCTACAATATCGGTATGACACGCAAAACCCGCATTCAACCCATCGAATCCGCCGCGCCGGAAGTCGACGAGAACGGCTACGACCGTCCCAGCAAGTCCCAGCTCAAGCGCGAGATGCACGAGCTGCAGGAACTGGGCTCGGCGCTGATCGCGCTGCCCAAAGACGCGCTCAAGCGCATGCCGATGCCCGAAAAGCTCGACGACGCCGTGCGCGAAGCACGCCGCATCACCGACCACGAAGGCAAGCGCCGCCAGGTGCAATACGTCGGCCGCGTGATGCGCTCGCTGCTCGACGAGGAAACCGCCGCGCTGCGCACCGCGCTCGACACCTACAACGGCGTCAACAAGGCGGAAACCGCCAAGCTCCACTGGATCGAGCGCACGCGCGAGAAACTGCTCGCCGACGACGCCGCGCTGACCGAGTTCATCCGCCAGCACCCGAACGCCGATCCGCAGCAGGGCCGCACGCTGATCCGCAACGCCCGCAAGGAAGCGCAGCAAAGCAAGCCGCCGCGCTATTTCCGCGAGCTGTTCCAGTGGATCAAGAACGCGGACGGTCCGTCCGCGCAAAGCGATTCCGATGCCGACGACGCCCCGGAAGACGACGATGACGACCGCGACGAATAAACCCGCGCGCCGGCACCCCGACGAAATCGTGATCGGCCTCGTGTCGATCAGCGACCGCGCGTCGACCGGTGTCTACGAGGACAAAGGCATTCCGGCGTTGCAGGAATGGCTCGGCACGGCCCTGAGCTCGCCGTGGCAAGTCGTCACCCGTCTGATCCAGGATGACGCGCCCACCATCTCCGCCACGCTCATCGAACTGGTCGACGAAGTGGGCTGCGACCTGGTGCTGACCACCGGCGGCACCGGCCCGTCGCGGCGCGACGTAACGCCAGAGGCGACGCGCGCGGTCGCGACGAAGGACATGCCGGGTTTCGGCGAGCAGATGCGGCAGATCAGCCTGAATTTCGTGCCGACCGCGATCCTGTCGCGCCAGGTGGCGGTGATCCGCGAAACGGCGGAGCATGCGGCGCTGATCATCAACCTGCCGGGTCAGCCGAAGTCGATCAAGGAAACGCTGGAAGGTTTGCGCGATGCGGACGCGGGCGGAACCCGCGGTGCGGTGAAGGTGCCGGGAATTTTCGCGGCGGTGCCGTATTGCATCGACCTGATCGGCGGGCCGTATGTGGAAACCAACGCCGACGTGGTGAAGGCGTTCCGGCCGAAGAACGCGGTGCGCGCGCCCCGGCCGGCTTGACGCTAAAGACGCGAGCGTCGAGCGCTCATTCCGCGGCGGTGGTCGCGTCCGGCGCCGACGGGATCAGGAAGTGCTCGCGGTAGTACTTCAGTTCGTCGATCGACTCGTGGATGTCGGCCAGCGCCGTGTGCATCGCGCGCTTCTGGAAACCCTTGTAGATGGCGGGCTGCCAGCGGCGGCACAGTTCCTTCAGCGTGCTGACGTCTAGATTGCGGTAATGGAAGAAGCGCTCCAGGTCCGGCATCCAGCGCGCCATGAAGCGGCGGTCCTGGCAGATCGAGTTGCCGCACATCGGCGATTTGCCGGGCGGCACGTACTGCGCGAGGAATTCGCGAATCTGTTCGGTGGCGTCGGCTTCGCTGACCGTGGAAGCCTTCACGCGGTCGATCAGGCCCGAACGGCCATGCGTGTTCTGATTCCACTGATCCATTTTGGCGAGCGTCTCGTCGCTCTGGTGAATCGCCAGCACCGGACCTTCGACCATCCTGTCGAGTGTCGAATTCGTCACCACCACCGCGATTTCGATGATGCGGTCGGAGTCGGGCTCGAGCCCGGTCATTTCCATGTCCAGCCAGACGAGATTCATGTCGCTGCGTACGAGCGGCGGCTGTTCGGTGGATGCGAGGATGTCAGTCATTGAGAGCAACCCTGATGGCCCGGCCGGCGGCTTCGTGGAAAGCCCGCCTGCCGCGGCGCTGGTTCGTTTGAGATTGGTTTGAGCGTTGGCTCGAGCCGGTCTGAAGCGGTTGGAATCGGTTCAAGGCCGGTTTAAGCGTATCTCCCGCCACGAGGCGGGAACAAACATATAATTCTCGCATAGATACCACGGAATCCCCGGATGCCTACCCTGTACTTCACCGTTCTGTTCGTCATCGCCGTCGTGGCGATGGTCGGCACCAAACTATGGCTCGCGTCGCGGCAGATCCGCTTCGTCGCCGGCCATCGCGAGCAGGTGCCCAGCCAGTTCGCCGGCACCATCCAGTTGAGCGCGCACCAGCGCGCCGCCGACTACACCGTCGAGCGCACCCGCCTCACCATGATCGAAGTCGTCGTCAGCGCGGCCGTGCTGATCGGCCTCACGCTGCTGGGCGGCGTGCAGGCGCTCGATCTGGCGATCTCCGACTGGCTCGGGCGTGGCTACCTCGGCCAGATCGCTCTCGTCGCCGTCGTGATCGCGATCACCAGCGTGGTCGACCTGCCGTTCGATTACTACCGGCAATTCGTGATCGAACAACGCTTCGGTTTCAACCGGATGAGCAAGCGCATTTTCTTCCTCGACCGCATCAAGGGCACGCTGCTCGGCGCGGCGTTCGGTCTGCCGCTGCTGTTCGTCGTGCTGTGGCTGATGAACCAGGCCGGCAGCTTGTGGTGGCTGTGGACGTGGATCGTGTGGGTGGCGTTCCAGATGCTCGTGCTGGTGCTGTATCCGTCGTTCATTGCGCCGCTCTTCAACAAGTTCGAGCCGCTCAAGGACGAAGCGCTGAAAAGCCGTATCGAAGCGCTGATGAAGCGTTGCGGCTTCGCCGCCAAGGGTCTCTTCGTGATGGACGGCAGCCGCCGGTCGGCGCACGGCAACGCGTACTTCACCGGCTTCGGCGCGGCCAAGCGGATCGTGTTCTTCGACACGCTGCTCGCGCGTCTGTCGGGCAGCGAGATCGAGGCCGTGCTCGCGCACGAACTCGGCCACTTCAAGCGCCGTCATGTGATCAAGCGGATGCTCGTCACCTTCGCGATCAGCCTCGTGATGCTCGCCTTGCTCGGCTGGCTCTCGCAATGCGTGTGGTTCTACGAAGGGCTGGGCGTGCGGCCGTCGCTGATCGGCGGCAATAGTGGTCTCGCGCTGGTGCTGTTCTTCCTCGCGCTGCCGGTGTTCCTGTTCTTCGTCACGCCGCTCGGCAGCCTCAGCTCGCGCAAGCACGAGTTCGAGGCCGACGCGTTCGCCGCGACGCAGACCGACGCGCAAGACCTCGTCAACGCGCTCGTCAAGCTGTACGAGGACAACGCGTCGACGCTGACGCCCGATCCGCTCTACACCGCGTTCTACTACTCGCATCCGCCGGCGTCGCAGCGGATTGACCGACTGTTGCGGCACGCATGAGCCGCGCCCCGAAAACGCCGCGCGCGTCGGCCAGCACGCGCGTAGGCGGCCTCGTGGTGGCCGCGCATGGCCGCCACTATCTGGTCGCGCCCGAAGACGGCGGGCCGATGCTCCAATGCTTTCCGCGCGGCAAGCGCAGCGAGGTGGCGGTCGGCGATCGCGTGATTTACGAGCCCACCTCCGCGGATCAAGGCGTGATCGTCGAGATCGGCGAACGGCGCAATCTGCTGTATCGGTCGGATCAGTACAAGTCGAAGCTGTTCGCGGCCAATCTGGATCAATTGCTGATCGTGCTCGCCACCGAGCCGCATTTCAGCGAGGACCTGCTCGGCCGCGCGTTGGTCGCCGCCGAAGCGAACGAGTTAAAGCCGTTGATCGTGCTCAACAAGATCGACGTGACCGGCGCGCTGGAAGGCGCGCGCAAGCGCCTCGAGTCGTATCGCGCGCTGGGCTATACGGTCGTCGAGGTGTCGATCAAGATGCAGCCCGAGGCCGCTCGCGTGGCCCTGGTCGAACATCTGCACGGCCATTCGACACTGCTGCTCGGCCAGTCCGGCATGGGCAAGTCGACGCTCGTGAACCTGCTGATTCCCGATGCCGAAGTCGCCACGCGCGAGATTTCGACCGCATTGAATAGCGGGCGCCACACCACGACCTTTACGCGGCTTTATCCGCTGCCGAACGTGGGCGACAGCAACACGGGCGGTGCGCTGATCGACTCGCCGGGATTCCAGGAATTCGGCCTGCATCATCTGACCGAAGGCCGGCTGGAGCGCGCGTTTCCGGAGTTCCGGCCGCTGTTGCCGAACTGCCGCTTTTACAACTGCCATCACTTGCACGAGCCGGGCTGCGCGATTCTCGAAGCGGTCGCCGATGGCCGAATCCGCCGCGAGCGGCATGCGCTGTATGCGCAACTCGTGCACGAAGCCAGCCAGATCGTGCGCTGACATGAAGCTGATGCGCGCGCCGAATCTGATCACCGGACAGCATTGGGTCAACGTGCTGGAGACCGCGGGCATCGCGTGCGAGTTGCACAACCGCTATCTGAACGGTGCGCTCGGCGATATTCCGGCAGATCAGTGCGCGCCTGAATTATGGCTCGTCGATGAACGCGACGAGGCCATGGCCCGGCGTTTGATCGACGCGGCTTCGCATGGACCGGCGGCGGACTCGCCTGGCTGGCGCTGCCGTCAGTGCGGCGAAATGCTCGAAGCGCAGTTCACGGTGTGCTGGCAATGCGGGACTGCGCGTGATCCGCTGGATGGGTGAGGGGTGCGGGCTTTGCGTGCGAAACGTCGGTTAGGTTGGTTAAGACGGCTTGCGCGTGGGTCGAAGGCAATAAAAAAACCGGGCGGTGCCCGGTTTTTTTATTGCGCTATGTTTGACCTGCCGACATGCTCGCCTCAAGCCAGCCACACAGCGATGGTCAGCATCAGGAGCAGAATCATCCACAGCACGACCGCGCGCCACACCAGACCCACCGCCGATTGCAACGTGCGCGGCGTGCAGTCGTCGCCGACCTGCATTGGGCCGCCATCGCCTGTGGCGAGCGCGTCGAGGCTCGACGGTTCGGCCAGCGGCCCGCTCAGACGCGCGCCCAGCGCCCCGCTTCCCGCGGCCAGCAACACGCCGTCGTTCGCATCGGGCCACTGACGCGCATGATTGCGCCACGCATAAATCGCGTCCTCGAAATTGCCGACGATCGCAAAGCCCAGCGACGTCAAGCGCGCCGGCACCCAGTCGATCACGAAGAAGGCGCGGTGCGCGAAACTCGAAAACGCGGCGGTGCGTTCGTCGCCCGGGCGCGCCCATGCTCGCGCGAGATATTCGGCAATCCGGTACAGCACCGCGCCCGCCGGCCCAACCGGAATCAGGAACCAGAAGAACACGCCGAACACGTGGCGGTGCGAAGCGACCACCGCATGAATCAGCGTATGACGGACGATTTCGCTGACCGGCATGTCGACCGTTTCGAGCCCGGTCCATTCGTTCAGGATTTCGCGCGCGCGCGGCACGTCGTCGTTGTTCAACGCGAGGTGGATGTCGGTGAAGTAATGGCTGAACTGGCGGAAGCCGAGCGTGAAGTACAGCACCGCGACGTTCCACAGGAACGCCAGTGCGAAATGGATGTGATACAGCACGTAGTAGACGAGCGCGACGACCAGCGTCCAGGGCACCACCACCACGAGCCATGCGAGCAGGCCATGCCTGGGCTTGCCGGCATCGAATCCGTGCGCCGCCGACTCCGCATGGTATTGAAGCAGCGCAGACACCGGATTGTTCGGTGACAGCGCGCGTACCTGTTCAATGATCAGAGCCAGCAATACGGAGAAAAAAGTCATGCGATGCGCCGTGCTTTTTAAGTTTTTACGATTGTTTTATAACGATAGCACAGGGTCGGATTCGACTGAGCACCGACACTGACAAACACCCGGCAAGTGCACAGTCACGCGCAATTTGTGTGGTAACTCGCGCAACGACCCACACAGTGACTCATGCGGCGAGGAAGCGATACAGGTTGCGCAGCATCGCCGCCGTCGCGCCCCAGATGAAATGATGGCCGCCGACTTCGCCGCCGCCCTGCCCGCTCGGCTCCGTTGATTTGCTGCGCGGATACGGCATCGTGAAAAAGCGCCGCTCGCCGTCCTCATAACGGAACACGCGCACTTCGTGATTCGCCGGGTCCATCAGAAACGCGAGCGGCACTTCGAAGACTTCGGCCACTTCGAGCGTATCCATTTCCAATGCAAACGGCGGATGCACGAGACTGATCACCGGCGTCACGCAAAAGCCGGTGCCTGTCAGATAGTCGGGCAATGCGCCGAGAATTTCCACTCGCGACGGCTCGAGGCCCACTTCTTCCTGCGCTTCGCGCAGTGCAGTCGCAGTGGCATCGGCATCGAAGGGTTCCTGACGGCCGCCAGGAAAACTCACCTGTCCGGCGTGATCGTTCAGATGGTCGGCGCGCTGCGTGAGCAGCACGGTCAGTCCATGATTGCGCACCACCAGCGGCACCAGTACCGCGGCCACGCGCGGATCGCCCTGAGCATTGCGCCATGGCGTTTCGATTCTGGGCTCAGGCGTCCAGTCGAGATGCTGCTCGAAGCGGGTGCGCAGGCCATCAGGGGTGAGGCGCTCGGCGGCCACCGGCGGCAGATGGGCACCGGTTGCTTCGACGGGCAGCGTTTCAGGCTCAAAGACGGGGCGGGTCAACGGGTCTCTCGAATGAGCAGATAGGGGACATGCCGCTATTTTGACCTGGCAAACAAAAAAGCACCCACAAGGGGTGCTTTTTCTTACAGCATTTACGCTTGGGAAGCAGCGCGGTCTTTCGAGACCAGCTTTTCCTTGATTCGAGCCGACTTGCCCGAACGGTCGCGCAGGTAATACAGCTTCGCACGACGCACATCGCCGCGACGCTTCACGACGATGCTTGCCAGCAGCGGCGAGTACGTCTGGAACGTACGCTCGACGCCTTCGCCCGACGAAATCTTACGGACGATGAACGACGAATTCAGACCACGGTTACGCTTGGCGATCACGACGCCTTCGTAAGCCTGAACACGCTTACGCGTACCTTCAACCACGTTCACGCTGACGATCACCGTATCGCCGGGGGCGAATTCGGGGATGGCCTTCTCGCCGAGGACGCGCGCGATTTCTTCCTGCTCGAGTTTTGCAATCAGATTCATCACTGACTCCTAGATCCATCTTGTCGGCGTTCGTACCTGCCTCGCAGAAACTGCTCGGCTACGGCCCCGATAGAGGATGGGTTCACATCTGGCGCCGTACACGCATGTGCGGCGCCGCCTGGTGTCCGCTCGAAAGACCGCCGGCTTTACGCCTTCGACTCTTCCTTTGCGAGACTTGCAAGCCATGCCTCGTCGGCACGGCTCAACATCTTGTTCTTTCTGGCCTTCACGATCAGATCGGGCCGCTTGTTCAACGTATTGCGCAGCGCTTCACGCCGCCGCCACGTTTCGATTTCCGCATGATGGCCGCCGAGCAGCACATCGGGCACACGCACACCGTCGTATTCCTCGGGACGCGTGTAGTGCGGACAATCCAGCAGCACGTCGACGAAGCTGTCCTGCACCGCGGATTGCGAGTCGTTCAGCACGCCGGGCAACTGGCGCACAACCGCGTCCATCAACGCCATCGCGGGCAATTCGCCACCCGACAGCACGAAGTCGCCAAGACTGACTTCCTCGTCGACGACACGGTCGAGCAAACGCTGATCAATCGCTTCATAACGCCCGCACAACAGGATCAGACCGGGCTCGGCGGCGAACCGCATGACACGGTCGTGATTCAATGTGGCGCCTTGCGGCGACATCATCACGACGCGCGATGCGCCGATGCCCTGCTCCGCCTGCGCCGCTTTCGCGGCGCGGATCGCTTCTTCCAGCGGCTTCGCCAGCATCACCATGCCAGGGCCGCCGCCGTACGGACGATCGTCGATTGTGCGGTAGTTGTCGGTGGTGAAATCACGAGGATTCCACGTACGCAACCCATAGCGCTCCTGCTTCGCGGCACGGCTGGTGATACCCCAGTCGGTCAGCGCACGGAACATTTCTGGAAAGAGCGTCACGACATCGAACTGCATCGCTCTCTCCATTCAGCGAATGATTTTAGTAATCGGCTTCCCAGTCGACGATGATCTGCTTCGCCGCCTGGTCCACCGTTTTGACAAAGACGCCGACGAACGGGATCAAACGCTCGCCTGCGACCGGCTTGCCGTTTTTGTCGGTAGCCGGGTATTCGATACGCATCACCGAATGCGCACCGTTGTCGATCATGTCTGCAACCTTGCCGAGATTGACTCCGGCAACGTTCACCACATCCAGGCCGAGCAGGTCGACCCAGTAGAATTCGTCGGCGTCGAGGGCCGGAAATTCACTGCGGCTGATATAGACGCGCGAGCCGCGCAGTGCCAGCGCCACGTCGCGGTCAGTGACGCCGCCCAGATGGGCAACCACACTGTCGCTATGCGTTTTCGCCTGCAATGACGGCGCCGACTTGCGCTCATGGCCTTTCAACAGCCACCAGCGTTTCGCGCTCAGCAACGCGTCGCCGCCGTGCCCGACATCCGCATGCGCGGCTACCTTGACCCAGCCTTTGAGGCCGTAAGCGTCGACGATTGCGCCGACCTCGACCGCATCGGCCGGCCAGCTTTCCACTGTTTCCGCGCGCATTTCTGCCGCAGCGGAGCCAGCTTTTGCAACATTGGCTTGCGCCTTGCCTTCGGCTCGTTCGACCGGTTTGCGGACGAATGCACCGAACGGCGCCTGATCAGACGTCTTCGCGCGCGCAGCTGTCGCTTTTGCCTTCACGCGCCCTGAACTGCCGGAATCACGCTCAGACATAAGAACACCTCGCTGCCAGCTTCGACGTCTGCTTCAGTAAAACAACTCGCGCATCGGACTGCTCACGCAAGCTGCGCGAGCCGCCGGCCGAACCGACGACGATACGCATGCAAGCTACCATTAAGCAGCCGGCTGCGCCTTTTGCGCTTCCTTCACGAGACGCTCGACGGTCGGCGACAGTTGCGCGCCAACGCCTTGCCAGTACGTCAGGCGATCCTGAGCGATACGCAGGGATTCACCCTTCGTAGCGACCGGGTTGTAGAAACCAACGCGCTCGATGAAGCGGCCGTCACGACGGCTACGCGAATCGGTTGCGACGATGTTGTAGAACGGGCGCTTCTTGGAGCCGCCACGAGCCAAGCGGATGATGACCATACTAGAATCCTTGAAAACCGGGGTTCGGAACGACTGAAACACGCGATTATAGCGGGAAACCGACGCCATAACAAACACTTACCGGGACAAACTGAGCGACAGGGTTGCATCGGCCATCCGGACGGGACCCTCGAATCGCGCCCAAACGCCCGAATTACCTAACGGAGAGCCCGTGAAACTCCTGCCGCCGACAGCGTTTTTGACCGCTTTTTTTCTCGTAGTCGTGTGGTTTGCCGGTCTCCCACGCACGTTGCGAAGCCGGGTTCTGCGCTATGCGGTGGCTGGGCTGCTTGCCGGCCAGATGCTGTCGGCGACCGCTGCGCTGACGGTCGAGCGTATCAAATTACCACCGGGCTTCCATATCGAGGTTCTGTCGGACGACGTGCCGAGCGCGCGCGCGATGGCGCTCTCGCCGAAGGGCATTCTCTATATAGGCAGCCTCGACGGGCGCGTCTATGCGCTCCAGTTGCAAAACGGCCGGGTGACAGGCCGCCACGTTATCGCTTCCGGCCTCGAATCGCCGGCGGGCGTCGCGTGGCACGACGGCGCGCTCTACGTGTCGGCGGTGTCGAAGATTTTGCGTTTCGATGCGATCGACGCGCATCTGAACGATCCGCCCAAGCCCGCCGTCGTGATCGACACGCTGCCCAACGAAACACATCATGGCTGGAAGTTCATCGCCTTCGGCCCGGACGGCAAGCTGTACGTGCCGCAAGGCGCGCCCTGCAACGTCTGCCAGAAAGACCGCGACCGCTTCGCGATGATCGGCCGTATGAATCCGGACGGGAGCCACTATGAAGTCATGGCGCGCGGCGTGCGCAATTCGGTCGGGTTCGCGTGGCATCCGATGACCCACGAACTGTGGTTCACCGACAACGGTCGCGACCTGCTAGGCGACGACGTGCCCGACGACAAGCTCAACCGTGCGCCGCGCGCCGGCATGGATTTCGGCTTCCCGTATTGCCATGGCGGCGACACGCCCGACCCGGAATTCGGCAAGGGCCATCCATGCAGCGCATTTACACCGCCAGTGGCCAAACTGGGCGCACACGTGGCCGCGCTCGGCATGCGCTTTTACACCGGCTCGATGTTTCCGCCCGCGTACCGAAACAATGTATTCATTGCCGAGCATGGCTCATGGAATCGCAGCAAGAAGGCCGGTTACCGCGTTGTGCGGGTGATCGCCGATCCGGACGGCAGCAACGCGCGGCAGGAAATCTTTGCCGAAGGCTGGCTGCAGCCCGGCGAAGCCGTCTGGGGCCGTCCCGCCGATGTCTTGCCGTTGCCCGACGGTTCCCTGCTAATCAGCGACGACTACGCAGGCGCGATCTATCGCGTGACGTACTCGGCGCCGTAGCCCGGCGGCGCCCGCTGCGAAGGCTCCCCCTCGCGCGGAAGGCACTCGCTCCCATCTCCCGCGAAAAGTCAGCCCCGCGCCGCCCCCCAAAAGCGTCCCGCTGCCCGACAACGCGCGCCATTCACACCGCGATCCCTTATAGCGATCCGCCTGCCCGCCACATGACCTTCGGGCCGCGGCGGGCGTAGAATGCGCGTCGGTCCGCGCCCAACGGCGCGCCGGTCCTTTCGACCGCCTGTCACTCTGCCCACGCCTACATGTCCACCCTTGTTTCGACTTCCCCGCGCTTCAGATCCAAGACGATTACCGCCGCGCTGGCGTTCCTGCTCGGCAGCCTCGGCGCCCACCGCTTCTACCTGTACGGCAAACGTGACATTTTCGGCTGGGCTCATCTGCTCGGCACGCTGATCGGCATTCCTGGCGTCATGCTGCTGGTGGCGAGCGAACGGGCTTCGATCCTCGGCTGGGCGCTGGCGTTTCTCGGTGCTGTTTCGCTACTGGCCGCATTTCTCGCCGCGATCGTCTACGGTCTGCGTCCGGACGAAAAATGGGACGCGCAGTTCAACGCGCAGACGCAACGCAAGAGCCGCTCAGGCTGGACCGTGGTGTTCATCGTGATCTTTTCGCTGCTGATCGGCGCGTTCCTGCTGATGACCGGCCTCGCCATTTCGTTCCAGACTTACTTCGAAAGTCAGGTGGAAGCGGCGAAAGCGATCTCGCAATGACTGGGCGCGCGCCGCGCTAAAAGAGCCTCAGTTGCGGATTGTCGCGCACCAGCTCCTCGGCCCGCGCCGGCTCGATGCGGCGAAAGTGCGACATGTCGAGAATGCCGCGGTCGCGCCGGTTCAAGCCCAAACGGCGCACGGCGTTGTGAAATCGCTGCTTGAGCAGATCCGCCCATAAGCCCTCCCCCTTCATTCGCGCGGCAAAGGACGAGTCATAGTCCTTGCCGCCGCGCATATCGCGCACGCGGCTCATCACGCGATCTGCGCGGTCGGGAAAATGCGCAGCGAGCCAGTCCTTGAACAGCGGCGCCACTTCCCACGGCAGACGCAGCACGATGTAGCTCGCGTTGCTCGCACCGGCCTCGGCGCAAGCCTCCAGCACGCGCTCCATGTCCGGCTCGGTGACGAACGGGATCACCGGCGCAATGCTGACGCCAACCGGAATGCCCGCCTCGCTCAGCGTACGGATCGTGCGCAGCCTGCGCGACGGCGTCGCCGCGCGCGGTTCAAGCGTGCGCGCGATTTCCGCGTCGAGCGTCGTGATGGTGATGGCCGCCACGAATTGCCCGCGCGCGGCCATGGGTGCGAGCAGATCGATATCGCGCTCGATCAGCGACGATTTGGTGATGGCCGCGAACGGCTGATGGCGTTCGCTGAGCACCTCGACCACTCGGCGCGTCAGGCGCAAGTCACGCTCGGCGGGCTGCCACGCATCCGTGTTGACGCCCAGTGCAATTGGCTCGGGAACATAGGACTTCTTCGACAGTTCCCGTTCGAGCAACTCGGGCGCATTGATCTTCGCGTAGATCCGGCTTTCGAAGTCGAGACCCGGCGACAGCCCCAGATAACTATGCGTAGGCCGCGCGAAGCAATAAATACAGCCGTGTTCGCAACCGCGATACGGATTGAGCGACACGCCGAACGGAATATCCGGCGACACGTTGCGCGTGAGAATGGATTTGGCGCGTTCCTCGAAGACCTGCGTGCGCAAGACTTTGGGCTCATCGCCTTCTTCGCCCCCGGCCGGCTGCCAGCCGTCGTCCACCGCTTCGCGCTGGTCGACTTCATAACGGCCTTGCAGGTTCGTCACCGCCCCGCGCCCCTTGCGAGGCGCGGGCGGTGCGATCGGAAATTCTCGAGCGGAAGGGGTATCGGAGTTAGCCACGGCCAAGGTCACGCAAAACAGAAAACGGCGCACAGCACCTGTATAAATATACAGTGTTTACGCCGTTTGTCGAGCCCCGCTGTCGTGACAAAGTGCCCGGCTAATCTCCTACCGCGATCGTCAGCGTTTCCTTGATCTCTTCCATCACCATATAGCTCTTCGACTGCACCGCGCCCGGCAATTGCAGCAGGATGTCCCCAAGCAGCTTGCGGTAGTCGGCCATTTCGCCGATGCGCGCCTTGATCAGATAATCGAAGTCGCCCGACACGAGATGGCACTCCAGCACTTCGGGAATCTTCTGCACTTCGCGTCGGAACTGGTCGAACATGTTGCCGCTCTTGTGATCGAGCGTGATCTCGACGAACACCAGCAGGGCCGCGCCCAGTTCGGCGGGATTCACACGCGCGTGGTAGCCGGTGATCACGCCGTCGCGCTCCATCCGTTTGACCCGCTCGATGCACGGCGTCACCGATAGCCCGACCTGCTCGGACAGGTCCTTCATGGCCATCCGGCCATCCTGCTGCAGCAGCCGCAGGATCTTGTGATCGAGTTTGTCGAGGGCTCGGACCGGCTGGCGCTGTGTACGCATGATGTTTTTGCTGAAAATTCTGAAAATACAATAACAAAACCTGCCTGACTGTTAATAGTATAGCGGTTAGCACTGGGCGATCAGCGTTATACCTCGTGAATCGAATGAAACCGAACGAATCGACGAGCGCACGCCCTCCCACCCTCTTTGCAAGTATCCAGGAGCAGCTATGCGAGTCGTCGTTTTGGGCAGTGGCGTCGTCGGGGTGACGACCGCGTATTACCTGGCGCGCGCGGGTCATGAAGTGACCGTGATCGACCGCGAGGCCGGCCCGGCGCTCGAAACCAGTTTTGCCAATGCGGGGCAGATCTCGCCCGGCTACGCGTCGCCGTGGGCGGCGCCTGGCGTGCCGCTGAAGGCCGTCAAGTGGATGTTCCAGAAGCACGCACCGCTCGCGATCCGGCTCGACGGCACGCAATTCCAGTTGCAATGGATGTGGCAAATGCTGCAGAACTGCACATCAGCGCGCTATGCGGTGAACAAGGGCCGCATGGTCCGCCTCGCCGAATACAGCCGCGACTGCCTGCAGGCACTGCGGGCCGATACCGGCATCCAGTACGAAGGCCGCACCGGCGGCACGCTGCAGGTGTTCCGCACGCAGCAGCAATTCGACGGCGCCGCGAAAGACATCGCCGTGCTGCAGGACGCCAACGTGCCGTATGAACTGCTGTCGGCGGCCGAGCTCGCGCAAGCCGAGCCGGCGCTCGCCGCGGTCTCGCACAAGCTGACCGGCGGCCTGCGCCTGCCGGGCGACGAAACCGGCGACTGCCAGATGTTCACCACGCGCCTCGCCGCGCTGGCCGAGCAGCTGGGCGTCCAATTCCGCTACAACACGCCGATCGACGCGCTCGCGATGGCCGGCGACCGGGTCGCCGGCGTGCAATGCGGCGGCGAGCTGGTGCGCGCGGATTCGTTCGTGGTCGCGCTGGGTTCGTATTCGACCCGGTTCCTCACCGGTCTCTTGAAGATTCCGGTCTACCCGCTCAAGGGCTATTCGATCACCGCGCCGATCGTCGACGAAGCGGCCGCGCCGGTGTCCACCGTGCTCGACGAGACCTACAAGATCGCGATCACGCGTTTCGACAACCGGATTCGCGTCGGCGGGATGGCGGAGATCGTCGGCTTCGACAAGTCATTGCGCGAGGCGCGCCGCGCCACGCTGGAACTGTGCGTGAACGACCTGTTCCCGGGCGGCGGCGATACGTCGAAGGCCACGTTCTGGACCGGATTGCGTCCGATGACGCCGGACGGCACGCCGATCGTCGGTCGCACGCCGGTGGCGAACCTGTTCCTGAATACGGGTCACGGCACACTGGGCTGGACGATGTCGTGCGGCTCGGGCCAGTTGCTGGCCGACGTGATGTCGGGCAAACAGCCCGCCATCAAGGCGGACGACCTGTCGGTACACCGCTATCTCGGCGAGACCGGCGGCGCGCATCGGCCGGCCTATGCCTGAAGCCGAACGTCAGGCGCCTCGTCGCTTGACGCTCGGCAAGCAGTCGCGCCGATCGATCATCGCGCGCGCACCGCTGCAATAAAAGCAAACGGCGCCTTATAAGGCGCCGTTTGCTTTTCCAGGCCGGCGCATCCGGCCCAGCGTGTCGCGTCAGAACTGATCGTCCGACAAAGCCAGCACGCTCTCCCCACCCTTCGCACTGACAATCGACGCTTCGAGCGCCGCTGCCTGCGGCAGCACGTGCTCCGCGTAGAACTGCGCGGTCGCGATCTTCGCGCCGTAGAACGCCGGATCTTCGTCGCGTTTGTCGGCCGCGACGAGCAGCGCGCGCGCCATCTGCCAGCCGCCCAGCACGATACCCGCGAGATTCAGATAAGGCACGCTGCCGGCGAACACCGCATTCGGATCGCTCTTCGTATTCGCCAGCACGAAGTCGACCGCCGCACTCAGCGAACGATGGCCCTGCGCCAGATACCGCTTCATCGAGTCGAACGCCGGGTCCTGCTTAGTGCCGAGCGCATCAACCGTTGCGGCGATGTCCGCGAGCAGCGACTTCGCCACCTTGCCGCCGTCACGCACGGTCTTGCGGCCGATCAGATCATTGGCCTGGATTGCGGTCGTGCCTTCGTAGATCGGCAGAATGCGCGCGTCGCGGTAGTACTGCGCGGCGCCGGTTTCTTCGATGAAGCCCATGCCGCCATGCACCTGCACGCCGAGGCTCGTCACGTCGATCGACAGTTCAGTGCTCCAGCCCTTCACGATCGGCACGAGGAATTCGTAGAGCGCCTGATGCGCGGCGCGCGTCGCGTCGTCCGGATGACGATGCGCGATGTCGCAATGCGCGGCGGCAACGTAAGCCAGCGCGCGCGACGCTTCGGTGAGGCCGCGCATCGTCGCGAGCATGCGGCGCACGTCCGGGTGCTGAATGATCGCAACCGACTGTTTCGCGGAGCCATCCACCGGGCGGCTTTGCACGCGATCCTTCGCGTACGCGACGGCCTTCTGATACGCGCGATCCGAAATGCCGACGCCCTGCATGCCCACCGCGAAACGCGCTGCGTTCATCATGATGAACATGTATTCGAGGCCGCGATTTTCTTCGCCGATCAGATGACCGATCGCACCGCCGTGGTCACCGAACTGCAGCACCGCGGTCGGGCTCGCCTTGATGCCGAGCTTGTGCTCGATCGACACGCAATGCACGTCGTTGCGCTCGCCGAGCGATCCGTCTTCATTGACGAGAAACTTCGGCACGATGAACAGCGAAATGCCCTTCACGCCTTCGGGCGCATCCGGCGTGCGCGCCAGCACGAGATGGGCGATGTTCTTCGCCATGTCGTGCTCGCCCCATGTGATGAAGATCTTCGTGCCGAACAGCTTGAACGAGCCGTCGCCCTGCGGCTCGGCGCGCGTGCGCACCAGCGCGAGATCGGAGCCGGCCTGCGGCTCGGTCAGGTTCATCGTGCCGGTCCATTCACCGGAAATCAGCTTCGGCACATAGGTTTGCTTTTGCGCTTCGGTGCCGGCGGTGAGCAGCGCTTCGATCGCGCCGTCGGTCAGCAGCGGACACAGCGCGAAAGACAGGTTCGACGCGTTGAGCATCTCGACGCAGGGCGTGGCGATCAGCTTCGGCAAACCTTGGCCTTCATAGTCGAGCGGGTGCTGCACGCCTTGCCAGCCGCCTTCGGCGAACTGGCGGAAGGCTTCCCTGAAACCCGGCGTCGCAGTGACGACGCCATCCTTCCAGCTGCTCGGGTTGCGATCGCCCTCGACGTTCAGCGGCGCCAGCACTTCACCGCACAGTTTCGCCGACTCGTCGAGCACGGCCTGAGCCGTGTCGAGGTTCGCGTCCTCGAAACCCGGCAGTGTCGCGATGCTTTCGAGACCGGCCAGTTCTTTCATCACGAACAGCATGTCCTTGATGGGCGCCGTGTAGCTCATTCTGGTTCTCCTCCTGTCTAGATAAAAAAAGGGCGCCGGACTTGATCGGTCCCGCGCCCTTCGTGTGCTCCCAGACGCCTTGTACCCGGCGCTGTGGCGCTGCGGCGATTAGCCGAGCTCGCTAACCAGTTCCGGCACGAGGGTAAACAGATCGCCCACGAGACCATAATCGGCGACGCTGAAAATCGGCGCTTCCGGGTCCTTGTTGATCGCGACGATCACCTTCGAGTCTTTCATGCCGGCCAGATGCTGGATCGCACCCGAGATGCCGACGGCCACGTACAGTTGCGGCGCAACGATCTTGCCGGTCTGGCCGACCTGATAGTCGTTCGGCACGAAGCCCGCATCGACTGCCGCGCGGGAGGCGCCCAGCGCTGCGTTCAGCTTGTCGGCCAGCGGCTCCAGAACCTTCGTATAGTTCTCGCCATTGCCCAAACCACGGCCACCCGACACGATGATCTTCGCCGACGTCAGTTCCGGACGGTCCAGTTTCGTCACTTCACGGCTCACGAACTGGGTAACGCCCGCGTCTGCTGCCGCCTCGATCTTTTCCACGCTCGCGCTGCCGCCTTCTGCTGCCACCGGATCGAAGCCGGTCGAGCGCACCGTGATGACCTTGATCGGATCAGCCGATTGCACCGTTGCGATCGCGTTGCCCGCATAGATCGGACGCTCGAACGTGTCGGCGCTATCCACGGCGGTGATGTCGCTGATCTGCGCGACGTCGAGTTTCGCGGCGATACGCGGCGCGATGTTCTTGCCGTAGGCAGTCGCCGGCGCGAGGATGTGCGTGTAGTCCTTCGCGATGTTCATCACGGTCGCTTCGACGTTTTCCGCGAGGCCCGCTTCGAGTTGCGGCGCGTCGGCCAGCAGCACCTTCGACACACCCGCGATCTTCGCAGCCGCATCGGCAGCAGCTTGCGCGTTGTGACCCGCGACCAGCACGTGAACGTCACCGCCAATCTTCTGCGCCGCTGCGATCGTGTTCAGCGTCGCGGCCTTGATCGACGCATTGTCGTGTTCTGCAATTACAAGATTCGTCATTTCGTCCGTCTCCGGGTTCTACTTAAAGCACCTTGGCTTCAGTCTTCAGCTTCTCGACCAGCGTCTTCACGTCCGGCACCTTCACACCGGCGGAGCGCTTCGGCGGTTCGGCGACTTTCAGCGTCTTCAGGCGCGGCGTGACGTCCACGCCCAGGTCTGCGGGCTTGATCGTTTCGAGCGGCTTCTTCTTTGCCTTCATGATGTTCGGCAGCGTCACATAGCGCGGCTCGTTCAGGCGCAGGTCGGTGGTGACCACGGCCGGCAGCGTCAGCGACAGCGTTTCGGCGCCGCCGTCCACTTCGCGCGACACGGTTGCCTTGCCGTCAGCCACGACAACCTTCGACGCGAACGTCGCTTGCGGCAGATTAGCCAGCGCGGCGAGCATCTGACCGGTCTGGTTCGAATCGTCGTCGATGGCCTGCTTGCCGAGAATGATCAACGAAGGCTGCTCCTTGTCGACCAGCGCCTTCAGCAGCTTGGCAACCGCCAGCGGCTGCAGTTCTTCGGTCGACTCGATCAGGATCGCGCGATCCGCGCCGATCGCCAGCGCCGTGCGCAGCGTTTCCTGCGCTTGCGTGACGCCTGCGGACACAGCGATCACTTCGGTCGCCACACCGGCTTCCTTCAGACGCACCGCTTCTTCCACTGCGATTTCATCGAACGGATTCATCGACATCTTCACGTTCGCGATGTCGACGCCCGTGCCGTCCGACTTCACCCGGACTTTCACGTTGTAATCGACCACTCTCTTGACTGGCACCAGGATTTTCATGCACACGCTCCAAAGTTACGAATACGTCAACCCAACGAACATTATAGCGACTGCCCTCGGGGCAACCTTTTGTCGCGGGCGCTTTAGCAGAAGGATATCGCTCCTCAGCGGCGTGACGGCAATAGCGAACGATCGTTCTATTTTAATCTCGAAAAAACCCGGGCGGCAACCCCGGGTTTCAACTTACGCCTCTAATTCGTCATGGCCGTCGTCTCTTGCCCGATGTCCAGGCCGCTGGCTCACCAGGCGGTGATCACCGACCCACCGAACTTGCTGTCGACAAACTGCTTCACTTCCGGCGAATGGTACGCCGCGACCAGCTTGGCGACCCACGGCTTGTTCCGGTCGGCTTCGCGAATTGCGATGATGTTCACGTAGGGGCCCTTCGGATCTTCGACAGCGATCGCGTCCTGCTTCGGCTTCAGGCCGGCTTCCATCGCGAAGTTCGTGTTGATGGCGGCCGCATCGACGTCGTTCAGCGAGCGCGGGATTTGCGCGGCGTCGAGTTCGACGATCTTCAACTTCTTCGGATTCTCGACGATGTCGAGTGGCGTCGCCTTCAGACCCGCATCGGCGCGCAGCTTCAGCAGCCCCTGCTTCTGCAGCAGCAACAGTGCCCGGCCGCCGTTGGTCGGATCGTTCGGCACGGCGATCTTCGCGCCCGGCTGCAGTTCGGCGAGCGTCTTCACCTTCTTCGAATAGATCCCCATCGGGTAGGTGACCGTGTCCGCGATGCGGATCAGTTTGTAGCCGCGATCCTTCACCTGCGCCTGCAAGTACGGGTCGTGCTGGTAGCTGTTCGCGTCCAGATCGCCGCCGGCGAGCGCCGCGTTCGGCTGCACGTAGTCGGAGAATTCGATGACCTTGATATTGAGGCCGTTCTTCGCCGCGACCGTCTTTACGACTTCCATGATCTGCGCGTGCGGGCCGCCCGTGACGCCGACCTTGATGCTGTCTTCGGCGTGGGCCGCGGTGGCGAACAGCGACGCGGCGGCGAACGCCCCGGCGAGCTTGAGAATGAAACGACGTTGCATGATGGACCTTTCCGACTCTGTTGGCGGGTTCCGATGACCCGTATTTATTTATGGCTCAAACGACGCACGAGCCAATCCCCGAATGACTGCACCAGCTGCACGAACACGATCAGGATCACCACGACCGTCAGCATCACCTCCGGCAGGAAACGCTGATAGCCGTAGCGAATACCGAGGTCCCCGAGACCGCCGCCGCCGATCGCGCCGGCCATCGCCGAATAACCGACCAGCGACACGAACGTGATCGTCAAGCCGGCGACCACGCCCGGCAGCGATTCCGGCAGCAACACCTTGAACACGATCTGGCCGGTGGTCGCGCCCATCGCCTGGGCCGCTTCGATCAGCCCGCGATCGACCTCGCGCAGCGCGGTCTCGACCAGCCGTGCGATGAACGGCGCGGCGGCGATCGTCAACGGCACGACCGCTGCCGCCGTCCCGATCGACGACCCCACAACGAGGCGCGTGAACGGAATCACCGCGACCAGCAGGATGATGAACGGCGTCGAGCGGACCGCATTGACGATCACGCCCATCACACGATTCACCGCGACGTTTTCCAGCACGCCCTGGCGGTCCGTCAGATACAGCAGCACGCCGAGCGGCAACCCCACCAATGCGCCGACCAGTCCGGAAATGCCCACCATCACGAGCGTTTCCCAGAACGACTGGACGAACATATCGAACATTTCACTCAACATGCGAAAGCTCCTCCACCACCACACCCTGTTCACGCAGATACGTCAGCGCCTGCGCCACCTTCGTCGGTTCGCCGCCCGCGAGCACCGCGAGCGAGCCGAACGCCTGCCCCTGGATCTCGTCGATCTGGCCGTGCAGGATGTTGAAGTCGAGTTCGTAGCGGCGAATCGTTTCCGACAGGATCGGCTGATCGACGCCGGAGCCCGTGAACGCGAGCCGCAACAGGTGGCCGCTGCCGGTCTTCAGGCGCTCTGCGACACGCGCCTTCATCGCCGGCGGCAGCTCCTGCGCGATCACGTCGCCGATCAGCGCGCGCGTCACTTCATGACGCGGCTGCAGGAACACGTCGATCACCTTGCCCTCTTCGACCACGCGGCCCGCGTCCAGCACCGCGACGCGGTCGCAGACCTGCTTGATCACGTCCATCTGGTGCGTGATCAGCACGATCGTCAGGTTCAGTTCGCGATTGATGCGCTTGAGCAGGTCGAGAATCGCGCGCGTGGTTTCGGGGTCGAGCGCAGAGGTGGCCTCGTCCGAGAGCAGGACTTTCGGCTTGCTCGCCAGTGCGCGCGCGATGCCCACGCGCTGCTTCTGCCCGCCGCTGATCTGCGCCGGATAGCGGTCCTTCTGCGCCGACAGGCCGACCAGTTCGAGCAGCGGCAGCACGTTCGCTTCGATCTCGTCGCGCTTCATGCCGGCGAGTTCGAGCGGCAACGCGACGTTTTCGTACACGGTGCGCGACGACAGCAGATTGAAGTGCTGGAAGATCATGCCGATCTCGCGGCGCGCCTCGCGCAACTGCGCGGCGGGCAGCGTGGTCAGATCGCGGCCGTCGACGACGATATTGCCTTCGGACGGGCGCGTGAGCAGGTTGATGGTGCGCACGAGCGTACTTTTGCCCGCGCCGCTGCGGCCGATGATGCCGAACACCTCGCCCGCCGGAATCGACAGATTGACGTTGTGCAGCGCCTCGACCCAGCCCCGGGGCCCGGCGAACCGCTGGGAAATGTTGCGTATTTCGATCATGGAAAAACGAAACGGCGGACTCTGTCACCGAGCGTTGTGCGCTCCCGACAAGCGGCCGCCGTTGCTTTTATTGGGATTTGAGCCCGCAATTCTACCGCAGCGCCGACATTTCCTTTAATAATCAATTACGATCTTTTCATAACCTGTGAGCATTAGAGGGGCGTGCGACATGCAATGCTCGCGTGCCGGGCGTCGCTGCGACTATGATCGGGCGAACCAGAATCAGGACGAGTCGCAGCCATGGAAACATCCGAAAATAACAACGTGCGCGCGAGCGGCGGCAAGCAGAACGTCGACGGGCCGCAGCGCTCGTCGGTCACGACCGCCGACGGCGTCGCACTGCCGTTGTACCGCTGGCCGGCCAGCGGGCCGCTGCGCGCTACCGTCGCGCTGTTGCACGGGCTGGCCGAGCACGCCGGCCGCTACGCCGCACTGGCCGGGCGACTCAACGCGGCCGGTATCGAACTGGTCGCGATCGACTTGCGCGGCCACGGACACGCGCCCGGCAAGCGGGTCTCCGTCAAGCGTTTCGACGACTATCTGCTCGACGCACAGGCCCTGCTCGACGCCGCCGCGCAAAGCTGCGCGCCGCTCTTTCTGATGGGCCACAGCATGGGCGGCGCGATAGCCGCGCTGTACGCGATCGAACGGCTCGAAGCGAGCGGCCGGCGGCTGAGCGGTCTGATTCTGTCGAGCCCCGCGCTCGCGCCGGGACGCGACGTGCCGCGCTGGATGCTTGTGCTGAGCCAGGTGATCAGCCGCGTCTACCCAGGTTTCCCGGCGATGAAGATCGACGCCGCGCTGCTGTCGCGCCTTCAGCCGGTGGTGAACGCCAACCTCAATGATCCGCTCGTGCATCACGGGGCGATTCCGGCGCGCACCGGCGCGGAACTGTTGCTGGCGATGGCGCGGATCGAACGTGGCCGTGCGGCCTTGCGCATGCCGCTGCTGGTGTACCACGGCACCGCCGACAAACTCACCGAGCCCGAAGGCAGCCGCGCGTTCGGCCAGCACGCGGGTTCGCCGGACAAGACGCTCACGCTGCACGAAGGCAGCTATCACGAGACGATGAACGATCTCGATCGCGACCGGGTGATCGGGGCGCTGATCGATTGGATCGAGAAGCGGGCGGTGGGGCGTTGAACGTGTGATGCTGTGGGGCGAACGAAGCGCGAGGCTTTCTCGCCGGCCGCCGGTTACCGCTCGCAGATGGCCGGCTGTGAGGCGCCGCCAACCTGCGGCGCACCGCCGGCCACAACAGTTACAGCCATCCTTTGCGCCCGCCTAACGCTTCCAGTCCGGCGCGCGCTTGTCGATGAACGCCTGCACGCCTTCGAGCGCCGAGTCGTCCATCATGTTGCAGGCCATCGTCTGGCCGGCAAGCTGGTAAGCCGCCTCGATACCCATTTCGAGCTGGCGATAGAAAAGCCCCTTGCCGGCGCTCACCGCCTCGACCGGTTTCGCGCAGATCGTCGCGGCAAGCCGCGCGAGTTCCGCGTCGAGCGCGTCGGCGGGAACCACCCGGTTCACGAGGCCTTGCTGCTTCGCTTCGGCGGCATCGATGAAATCGCCGGTGAGCAGCATATCAAGCGCCGCCTTGCGCGACAGGTTGCGCGAGAGCGGCACCGAAGGCGTCGCGCAGAACAGCCCCAGGTTCACGCCAGACACGGCGAAACGCGCGGAATCCGCCGCGACCGCCAGATCGCACATCGCCACCAGCTGGCAGCCGGCCGCCGTGGCAACGCCCTGCACGCGCGCGATGACCGGTTGCGGCATACGCTGGATCGTCATCATCAGCTTCGTGCACCGGGCGAACAGCCGCTGGTAATAAGCCAGCGACGGCGCCGCGCGCATTTCCTTCAGATCATGTCCCGCGCAGAACGCACGCCCCGCGCCCGCGATGACGACCACGCGAGCATCTGACTGAGCGATCCGCGTCAACGCATGCTGCATCTCATCGAGCAAAGCCTCGGAGAGCGCGTTGAACGCGTCGGGCCGGTTCATCGTCAACAGCACGACGCCCGGCACCCGATACGCATCGTGTTCGATCTCGATCAGTGAAGCGCTGCTCGCCTCCGCGTTCATGGCTCGCTCCTCATTGCGTTGCGTGGTTGCCGCCGGTGGCACGGCGGGCTTGTTCAGATGCCGGCCAGCGAGCGCACGTGCGCAACCACGCTGCGTCCAAGCGCCGACAGGTTGTACCCGCCCTCGAGACAACTGACGATGCGCCCGCGCGCATGGCGTTTCGCGATCTCGCGCATCTGATCGGTGATCCACGCGTAGTCGTCTTCGACGAGGCCCATGTTGCCGAGATCGTCCTCGCGATGCGCGTCGAAGCCCGCCGAGATGAACAGCATCTCCGGCTTGAATTCATGCAGGCGCGGCAGCCACAGCATGTCCACCGCCTCGCGCACTTCCATGCCCTTCGAGCGTGCGGGCATCGGCACGTTGCACATGTTGGACGCCTGGTTGTCGGCGCCGGTGAACGGATAGAACGGATGCTGGAAGATGCTGCACATCAGCACGCGCGGGTCGCCCGAGAAAGCCGCTTCGGTGCCGTTGCCGTGATGCACGTCGAAGTCGATGATCGCGACGCGCTGCAGCCCGTGCACGTCGAGCGCATGACGTGCGGCGATCGCGACGTTGTTGAAGAAGCAGAAGCCCATCGCGCGCGCCGGCTCCGCATGATGGCCGGGCGGACGCACGCTGCAGAAGGCATTGTCGTAACGGCCTTCGATTACCGCGTCGGTCGCGGCCACCGCGGCGCCCGCCGCGCGTAACGCGGCTTGCAACGTGTGGGGGTTCATCGTCGTATCGGGATCGATCTCGGCGATGCCTTCGACGGGCGACCGGCTGCGGATGTAGTCGACGTGCGCTTGCGTATGCACGCGCAGCAGCGCGGCTTCGTCCGCGAGCGGCGCGGACTCGCGCTCGATCAGCGAGTCGATGCGGCTCGCGATCAACTGATCTTCGATGGCCTGCAGGCGCGCGGGACATTCGGGATGCCATTGCCCCATGTCGTGCAGCAGACAGTCGGCGTGAGAATAAAGACCTGTTGCCATGATTTTCTTCTGCGACGCAACGCCTTCGCGGCGCGCGTAGCGTGTCTCCTTCCAGAGGCGCACCCTCGCGGCGCGCCGACATTCGTCAAGTTACCACACGATGCCGCTGTGACGAGTTCGACACGGTTTTGCAGAAGGCGTCGGGTATACTGCCCCGAACCTTTTTCCCCTGTCTCCCGCACACTGCACCCCTTGCTCACTATGACCGTCAAGCTTGCTCTGTCTGCACGAAACCGGCTTCATCTCGGCGCGTTGGCCGCCTCATTGTCCGTCGCATCGTGCTTGGTCATGGCAACCAGTCCGGCGCTCGCGCAAGGCGTCGGCAAGAAACAGCCAGTGCTGATCGCGCAAGGCCAGCCGCAACCGTCTGTGCCGCAAGGGCAAACGTTTGAAGAAGAGATCATCCCGCAGCGCTACGCGAACAATGCGAATGTCGACGCGTTCATCAACGACATGGTCGCGCGCTACGACTTCGACGAGTCCGCGCTGCACGCGCTGTTCGCCGGCGTCAGCTATTCGGCGACTGCGGTCAAGCTGGTCACGCCGTCGCCGTCACCGGCAGTGAAGAACTGGCGCGTGTATCAGTCGCGCTTTCTCGACCCGGTTCGCATCAACGCCGGTGTGCGCTTCTGGCGCGAGAACCAGGCCACGCTGCAACGCGCGTATGAAGAGTTCGGTGTGCCGCCGGAAGTGATCGTCGGCATCATCGGCGTGGAAACAATTTACGGCCGCTACATGGGCAACTTCCGCGTGCTCGACGCGCTGACCACGCTCAGCTTCGACTACCCGAACACCGCCAATCGCGGCGACCGTCAGGCCACCTTCCGCAAGAATCTCGAAGACTATCTGGTGTGGACGCGCGACGCGCAGATCGACCCGACCACGGTGCTCGGCTCGTACACCGGCGCGATCGGCATTCCGCAGTTCCTGCCAAGCAGCATCACGCAATACGCGGTGGACTACGACGGCAACAAGCACATCGATCTGCGCACGAGCCCGGCGGACGCGATCGGCAGCGTGGCGAACTATCTGCGTCAGAACGGCTGGGAAAGCGGCCGGCCCGTGGTGTGGCGGATCGGCTCGGACGCCGGCAGCCTGGGCGTCGCGCAAGCGGCCGCCGACGGCCAGCCGGAGCCGCACTGGCCGCTCGAACAGTTACTGCGCGCCGGGCTGCTGCTGAACGAACCGGGCGTGGACGTCGCCGCGGAAGCCGGAACGCCGGTGACGGTGGTCGACCTGCCGTCGCCGGGACGCGGTACCGAGTTCAAGCTGGGACTGAAGAATTTCTACGTGCTGACGCGCTATAACCGTAGCTTCTTTTATGCGCTGGCGGTGTATCAGTTGGGCCAGAAGGTCAAAGCGCAGATGGAGGCAGGCAACGCGGCGAACGGCGCCAATGGCGCGGCGGCGCCGAATGGCAATTCGCAATAGAGCGAACGTGACGCGCATGCTCCATGCGCCCCACACCAACAGACGTAAAAAAAGCGCCGGCTCGACCGGCGCTTTTTCATAGGCGGGCGTGACGACGCACGCTTAAGCGGGAAAGACCCCGGTGGACAGATACCGGTCGCCGCGATCGCAGACGATGAACACGATCGTCGCATTCTCGACCTGGCGCGCGATACGCAGCGCGACCTCGCATGCGCCGCCCGACGAAATACCGGCGAAGATGCCTTCGACCGATGCCATCCGGCGCGCCATCGCTTCCGCGGCGGCCTGGCTCACGTTCTCGACACGATCCACGCGGCTGCGGTCGAAAATTTTCGGCAGATAGGCTTCCGGCCATTTGCGAATACCCGGAATGCGTGAGCCTTCCTCCGGCTGCGCGCCGATGATCTCGATCGCCTGATTCTGCGTCTTCAGATAAGTGGACACGCCCATGATCGTGCCGGTCGTGCCCATCGACGAGACGAAATGCGTGATGCGCCCTTCGGTGTCGCGCCAGATTTCCGGGCCCGTGCCCTCGATGTGCGAAGCCGGATTGTCCGGATTCGCGAACTGGTCGAGGATGATGCCCTTGCCTTCGCGCTGCATCTGCTCGGCCAGATCGCGCGCGTACTCCATGCCGCCGGTGACGGGTGTCAGAACGATCTGCGCGCCATACGCCGCCATGCTCTGACGGCGTTCCACCGACAGGTCTTCCGGCATGATCAGCACCATCTTGTAGCCACGGATCGCCGCCGCCATCGCGAGCGCGATGCCGGTGTTGCCGCTCGTCGATTCGATCAGCGTGTCGCCCGGCTTGATGCGCCCGCGCGCTTCCGCTTTCTTGATCATCGACAGGGCCGGACGATCCTTCACCGACCCCGCGGGATTGTTGCCCTCGAGTTTCGCAAGCACCACGTTATTGCGGCTGCGGATTTCGTCGTCGGGGAGCCGGACGAGTTGCACGAGCGGCGTATTGCCGATCGTATCTTCAATCGTTTTGTAAGCCATATCGGTTCTGGTGCTGTCGATGCGCGGAGTCTTCAATCCATCGATTCTAAACCACCGTGCCCGCAGCTGCCGCGCGGCCCTTCTGCCGGCATGGGTGCAACGCGCTCATCGCGCGCGTCCGCCATGCCATTGCGACGCGCAAAAAGCCCGGTGTGAGCCGTGCACCCACCACGCAAAAAGCCCGCGGCTGAGAACCGCGGGAGCCAGTCATCTGCATGACAGCTGAAGGAGTGTTCGTTTCACTCCGACCATGAAGGGGGCGACGGCCGCGGGCTATGCGCGCAGTGGAGCAACCGCGCGCACAGCCCGCGTCGGCTTATTTCTTCACCACCACTGCGGGGTTGCTTTTGGACGCGTCGGCCGGAGCGGCCGCGCCTTTGGTCTGTGCAGCCGGCGCAACCTGCGTGTTAGCAGCCGCGCCAGCCGGACCGACAGCGAGACCCTCCGCCTGCAGGCGCTCGATGGTATGCCCGCCCATGCCTTTGACGCGCTTGCCGAGATCGGCCGGGTCCTTGAACGGACCATGCGCTGCACGCTCGTCGAGAATGGCCTTCGCTTTGGCAGGACCGATGCCTTTGATGCCGCGCAGCGCATCCTCGTTAGCCGTGTTGACATCGACCGCCGCATACGCGTGGCCGAATGCGGCGAGCATGGCCGCGGTAACCAGAATTTTTCGAAACATATGGAACCTCCCTCGTACAACCGGTTGGCGACCATCACCAACCGGGGAGATTCCAGTTTAAAGAGGGATCCGAATTATTTACACCTGGCCGAACAGCCAACGTACGTAACGATCGACACCTTCCTGCACGCTCAGGAACGGCGCGTCGTAGCCAGCCGCGCGCAGCTTCGACTGGTCGGCCTGCGTGAAGCACTGGTACTTGCCGCGCAGCGCATCGGGAAACGGAATGTACTCGATCAGCCCGCGCTGCACCTGATCCGCGAGCGACAGCGCCGGTTCGTTGTTCAGCGCGCGCAGCGTGTTGACCACGGTGCTCGCGATGTCGTTGAACGGTTGCGCACGGCCGCTGCCGAGATTGAAGATGCCCGATTTGTCCGGATTGTCGAAAAAGAACAGATTGACCTTCACCACGTCTTCGACGGAAACGAAGTCGCGCGTCTGCTCGCCGGCCGCATAGCCGTTGTATTCGCCGAACAGCTTGACCTTGCCTTCGGCGCGGAACTGGTTGAAGTTGTGAAACGCGACCGACGCCATGCGCGCCTTATGCGTTTCGCGCGGCCCGTACACGTTGAAGTAACGGAAGCCCGCAATCTGGCTCTTCGCGGTGGGCAGCACGCGGCGGATCACCTGATCGAACAGGAATTTCGAATAGCCGTACACGTTCAGCGGCTGCTCGACTTCACGCTCTTCGACGAAGCGGCTCGACCCGCCGTACGTCGCCGCCGACGACGCATACAGAAACTGGATGTTCTGCGCGAGGCAGACATCGAGCACGTCCCGGCTGTAGCGGAAGTTGTTGTCCATCATGTAGCGGCCGTCGGTCTCCATCGTGTCCGAGCAGGCGCCTTCGTGGAAAATCGCGCGCACCTTGCCGAAGTCGCCGCGCTTGAAGCGCTCGACGAATTCGGTCTTGTCGAGATAGTCGTCGATTTCGCAGTCGACCAGATTCTTGAACTTGTCGGCGCGCGTGAGATTGTCGACGGCGATGATGCGCTGTTCGCCGCGCTCGTTGAGCGCCTTCACGAGATTGCTGCCGATGAAACCGGCCGCGCCGGTGACGATGAGAGTCATGATGATCCTGCGGTAATGAGCCTTGCGTGGGACTGGAGCTGAGCGCTAAAGCGCCCACTCCAATCGACAGCTTTGCATGGGACTTCGGTTGACGCCCCGCGGGTTCTTTTTCACGCTGCGCGACGGCGCGTGACGAAAGACCCGGCGGGCCGCATCAATGAAAGAGTTCGTCGTAGTCGACGGTGGCGGTGCCGAGTTTGCCGACCACGATGCCCGCCGCGCGATTCGCGAGGCCGACCGCGTCGACCAGCGTGAGACCCGCACCCAGCATGGCGGCGAGCGTGGCGATCACGGTGTCGCCTGCACCCGAGACATCATACACTTCGCGTGCGACGGCCGAAGTGTGCAGGACGCCGTCATCGGAGAAGAGCGTCATGCCCTCTTCCGAGCGCGTCAGCAACAGCGCCTTGAACGCCAGTTCGGCGCGCAGCTTCGTCACGCGCGCGAGCAGATCCTCCTCGGACTTCCACTGACCGACGACTTCGCGCAACTCGGCGCGATTCGGCGTGATCAGCGTCGCGCCGCGATAGCGTTCCCAGTCGTCGCCCTTCGGATCGACCAGCACCGGCTTGCCCGCCGCGTGGGCCTTCGCGATCATCTGCGTGACATGGGTCAGGCCGCCCTTCGCGTAATCCGACATCAGGATCACATCGTGCGACGGCAGCAACTCGTCGAAACGCGCGAGGCTCGCGAGCAGCACTTCGTGCGCCGGCAAGTTTTCGAAGTCGACGCGCAGCAACTGCTGCTGCCGCGACAGCACGCGCAGCTTGATCGTGGTGAGCAGCGCCGGATCGCGTTCAAGATACGGCGTCACGCCGCTTTCGCCGAGCAGCTGCACGATGCGCTCGCCGGGTTCGTCATGGCCGACCACGCACAGCAGGCCCGCTTGCGCGCCGAGCGCGACCGCATTGCGCGCGACGTTCGCCGCGCCGCCCAGACGGTCTTCCTGACGCTGCACGTGCACCACCGGCACCGGCGCTTCAGGCGAGATGCGGTTCACGTCGCCGAACCAGTAACGGTCGAGCATCACGTCGCCGACCACCAGCACGCGCGCCGCGCCGAGCTGCGCGCGCGGCACGACCGTGAGCTGCGCCGCCGGCGTGGACGCAGGGGCTCCCGGCATGGCCTCAGGCATCGGCCGGAAGTTCAGTGGGTTGGGCATAAGGGCGTCCAATCGAGTGATAGTCGATGCCGAGTTCGGTCATCGCGTCCGGTTCGTACAGATTGCGGCCGTCGAAAATCTGCGGCGACTTCAGCACCGATTTCAGGTGCACGAAATCCGGACTCTTGAATTCCTTCCATTCAGTCACGATCACGAGCGCGTCGGCGCCGGTGAGCGTTTCGTCCTGCGTGCTCGTGAAGGTCAGACGCGCGAGCTGCTCGGGCGCATCGTGCAGATCGAGCTCGAATACGCGGCGCGCTTCAGTCACCGCGACCGGGTCGTACGCGCGCACCTGGGCGCCGCGCGCCAGCAGTTCAGCGACCACGCGACGGCTCGGCGCTTCGCGCATGTCGTCGGTGTTTGGCTTGAATGCGAGGCCCCAGAGGGCGAACGTGCGGCCGCTCAGATCGTCGCCGAGCCTGGCGGTGATCTTCTGAACCAGCACGTCCTTCTGCTTGTAGTTCACTTCCTCGACCGCTTCGAGAATGCGCAGATTGTGGCCACTCTCGCTGGCGGCGCGAATCAGCGCCTGCACGTCCTTCGGGAAGCACGAGCCGCCATAGCCACAACCGGCATACAGGAAGTGATAGCCGATGCGCGGGTCCGAGCCAATGCCGCGGCGCACCGCTTCGATATCCGCGCCAACGCGGTCCGCCAGATTCGACATTTCGTTCATGAACGAAATGCGCGTGGCGAGCATCGCGTTGGCCGCGTATTTGGTGAATTCGGCCGAGCGCACGTCCATGTGCAGCGTGCGCTCGTGATTGCGGTTGAACGGCGCGTACAGACGCTTCATCAGTTCGCGTGCGCGCTGGCCGGCTTCGTCTTCGTCGCTGCCGATCACGATGCGGTCGGGCCGCATGAAGTCGTCGACCGCCGCGCCTTCCTTCAGGAACTCGGGGTTGGAGACCACCGAAAAGCGATGCTGTTCGCTGTCCGCGAGTCCGCGTTTGGCGAGCTCTTCCGCGATGACCGCGCGCACCCGCTGCGCGGTGCCGACCGGCACCGTCGATTTGTCGACGATCACCTTGAAGCCGTTCATCGTGCGGCCGATGTTGCGGGCCGCCTCGAGCACGTATTGCAGATCGGCCGAGCCGTCTTCGTCAGGCGGCGTGCCGACCGCGATGAACTGCACGTCACCGTGCGCCACGCTGGCCTCGACATCCGTGGAGAACGTGATGCGGCGCGCCGCGCGCGTGCGGGCGATCATCTCCTGCAAACCCGGCTCGTGAATCGGCACGCCGCCGTTATTGAGGATTTCGATCTTGCGCGGATCGACGTCGAGACAGAAAACGTCGTGTCCGATCTCAGCGAGACACGCGCCAGTGACGAGGCCGACATAGCCCGTGCCAATAATGGTGATTTTCATACGCTTTCCGGTAGAGGGTTCCGGTGAGGATTGCCGGTCATGAGGCCGGCGGCGAACTCGCTGCAAAATCCGCCCGCGCCGGTGCTGCCGCCATACGCGGGGGGCGGCGGCCGTGCGGTTAAAGCCGCCGCGGCCGCCATGGTGTCAGCTCGACGCGACAATCGGTTCGACACGACGCGGCGCATAGGTTTCCCATCCGCTGCAACCCGGGCACTGCCAATAGAAAAGCCGCGCCCTGAAGCCGCAATTCTGGCACGTATAGCGTGGCAGATTCTTGGTGCGCTGACGGATCAGTGTACGCATCAGTTCGAGTTCGCTGCGCCGCGGTTCTTCCGCGACGGCCTGCTGCGCCTCCAGCAAGCGCGTCATGCCAGCCAGGTTCGGCGACTTCTGCATTTGCGAACGCGCCAGCGCGTGCGCCGCATCGGGACCGCGCAGAGACGCGACGTGCTGATAGGCCACGTCGAGCAGATCGTTGGTCGGATGCCGGTCCACCCAGGCGGTCAGCAGATCGGCGCCTTCCTGCGGACGGCCGAGCGCCTCATAGGCCTTCATCACCTTTTCCGCGACCAGCGGCAGATAGGCCGGATTCTGCTCCTCGACGCGCCGCCATTGCTCGATGGCCGCGGCCTGCTCCCCGCCGGCCACGTCGACGTCGCCGAACAGGATCGTTGCGCGCACGTTGGTCGGGTTCGCCTTCAGCGCGAAGCCGAGTTGGCGGCGGGCCTCGTCCGGATTTTGCTGCTGCAGCGCTTCCTGCGCGAGCTCGCAATGGAATTGCGCGATTTCCTTGCCGAGCGATTCGGCGCCCATCGTTTCCAGATGGCGCGCGGTGTCGATCGACTTGACCCAGTCTTTCTCGATCTCGTAGATGGTGAGGAGCGCTCGTTGCGCGCCTAGTGCGTAGTCGCCGGTTTCGAGCGACCGGAAAGTTTCCTCGGCGCGATCGAGCAGGCCCGCTTTCAGGAAGTCCTGGCCCAGTTCGTAAAGCGCGTGGTCGCGCTCGCTGACCGGCAGGTCGGCGCGGCTCAACAGATTCTGATGCACGCGAATCGCGCGGTCCGTTTCGCCACGGCGCCGGAACAGGTTCCCGAGCGCGAAATGCAGCTCGATCGTTTCAGGGTCGAGCTTGACCACTTCGATGAACGCATCGATCGCCTGGTCAGGCTGCTCGTTGAGCAGGAAGTTCAGGCCGCGGAAGTACGAGCGCGGCAGGTTGGCGCTTTCGGACAGCAGCGTCTTGAGGTCGTAACGCGCAGCCATCCAGCCGAACGCGAAAGCGACGGGTATGACGAGCAGCCACCAGAAGTCTAGATCCATGCGATTAATGCAAATGTGCGGGAAAGCGGGAACGGAAAGCCGCGCTCAACCTTGCGCGGCGGAGGGAAATTCAAATCAGCGGCGGCATGGGCGGCTGCTCGACCACCGCCGGCGTTTCGCGCGCCACGCGCAACTCGCGCTTGAGCCGGCCATTTTCCATGCGCAGGCGCACCGTAGCAGGCATCGCCGACACCAGCCCGGCCACCAGCCCCACCACGAAGAACGCGAGACCGATCAGGATCAAGGGCGCCGACCACATGTAGCCAGCGAGGAAATTCAACGTAGCAGGTTGTGTGTTGGAGAGCGCCAGCACCAGCAGCAGCACGAACACCAGCACACGGATCAACCAGACGATAAATTTCATGAATAGGTCTCTTGACGGCAGTTGCGGAGTGACGCCGGCCTGATGACGCGTCGCGCCAGGATATTGCCCGCGCCGAAGTGACCCGTATTGTAATTGAAGCCCTCGTGGCTGGGCAGGAAGTGGCGGATTGCGGGCTTACGTGAGGTTTGTTTATCTTGCTCTTGTCGCAAATGGGGATTGGGACGTGCGGGCGGGCGTGGCAGGGTGGCGAGCGACGGGCACGCGCGAACCCGGCTCGGGGTGGCTTGGCTTAGCGCGGCGCGGCAAAGCAGTTGCGACAATGCGGCTCGAAAATCTATGGGCGAAAAAAAAGCGCCCAAAGGCGCTTTTTCTGGTCTTTTGCCAACTGGCTTTGGCCGCTGACGCTAGCAATGCCACGCTGCAAAACGCGCAGCGAAGCATTTACAGGTCGTCATCCGGCTCTTCGGCCTTCAACGGCTCGCCCGCGCGACGATCCACCCGCTCACGCAACTCCTTGCCGGGCTTGAAGTGCGGTACGTACTTCTCAGGTACCAGCACCTTCTCGCCCGACTTCGGATTGCGTCCGACGCGGGAAGGACGGCGGTTGAGGCCGAAGCTGCCGAAGCCGCGAATTTCGATACGATGACCGTTGGCAAGCGCCTCCGACATCGCATCGAGCATCGTCTTCACCGCGAAATCCGCATCTTTGAGTACAAGTTGCGGAAATCGCGTAGCCAGCTGGGCGACCAATTCCGATTTGGTCATACTGCAGCAGACCTCTCAGGCTTACTGGTTCTGGCCGTCGAGCTTGGCCTTCAGCAGCGCGCCGAGGTTCGTCGTGCCGGTAGCTGCCGCACTCGAATCCGACGAAGCCAAACCACGGATGGCTTCCTGTTGCTCAGCCGAATCCTTGGCCTTGATCGACAGGTTGATGCCACGCGACTTGCGATCGATGTTGATGATCATCGCGTTGACCTTGTCGCCTTCCTTCAGCACGTTGCGAGCATCTTCCACGCGGTCTTGTGCGATTTCCGAAGCGCGCAGGTAGCCTTCGACTTCAGCCGACAGCTGAACCACTGCACCCTTCGCGTCCACCGTCTTGACCACGCCGTCGACGATCGAACCCTTGTCGTTCATTGCAACGAAGTTGCTGAACGGGTCGCCTTCGAGCTGCTTGATGCCCAGCGAAATGCGTTCCTTCTCGACGTCGATGCCGAGAACAATCGCTTCCACTTCGTCGCCCTTCTTGTACTTGCGAACTGCTTCTTCGCCCGTTTCGCTCCACGACAGGTCCGACAAGTGAACCAGACCGTCGATACCGCCCGGCAGACCGATGAAGACGCCGAAGTCGGTAATCGACTTGATTGCGCCTTGCAGCTTGTCGCCCTTCTTGAAGTTGCGGCTGAAGTCGTCCCACGGATTCGGCTTGCACTGCTTCATGCCGAGGCTGATACGGCGGCGGTCTTCGTCGATTTCGAGAACCATGACTTCGACTTCGTCGCCCAGCTGCACAACCTTCGACGGTGCAACGTTCTTGTTCGTCCAGTCCATTTCCGACACGTGGACGAGGCCTTCGATGCCCGATTCCACTTCGACGAATGCGCCGTAGTCGGTGATGTTGGTGACCTTACCGAACAGGCGCGTGCCCGACGGGTAACGGCGCGAGATGCCTTCCCACGGATCGTCGCCCAGTTGCTTGATGCCCAGCGAAACGCGGTTCTTCTCCTGGTCGAACTTGAGGATCTTCGCGGTGACTTCCTGGCCAACCGACAGCACTTCGCTCGGGTGACGCACACGACGCCATGCGATGTCGGTGATGTGCAGCAGGCCGTCGATACCGCCGAGGTCCACGAACGCGCCGTAGTCGGTGATGTTCTTGACCACGCCTTCCACGATCGCGCCTTCCTTCAGCGTTTCGAGCAGCTTTGCGCGCTCTTCGCCCTGGGTTGCTTCGATCACGGCACGGCGCGACAGCACGACGTTGTTACGCTTGCGGTCGAGCTTGATGACGCGGAATTCCAGCGTCTTGCCTTCGTACGGAGTCGTGTCCTTGACCGGACGCGTATCGACCAGCGAACCCGGCAGGAACGCGCGGATGCCGTTGACCATCACGGTCATGCCGCCCTTGACCTTGCCCGTGATCGTGCCGGTCACGAGTTCGTTGTTGTCGAGCGCTTTTTCCAGCGACAGCCACGATGCCAGACGCTTCGCCTTGTCGCGCGACAGGATCGTGTCGCCATAGCCGTTTTCCAGCGCGTCGATCGCGACGGAAACGAAGTCGCCCGCCTGCACTTCTACCTCGCCCGCGTCGTTCAGGAACTCTTCGAGCGGGATGTAGGCTTCGGACTTGAGACCAGCGTTGACGACCACGAAGTTGTGGTCAACACGCACGACTTCGGCGGAGATCACTTCGCCGGCGCGCATGTCTTGCTTGGTCAGCGACTCTTCGAACAGAGCCGCAAAAGATTCGGTATTCGGGGTAGAGGTTTGCAGGTCGGACATAAAAATCAAAATTTGCATGGTTCTCGCGGTGCCCGGCTGGCCGGACGGTCAGCAACTTCGGCAAGAAAGCGAATGCCACGCGGGGTTAAAGGGTTAATACAACGCTTCACGACAATCGCGAAGCACCTACTGACAACGGACTTCTACTGCGCCCACGCGCTGACTCGAAACACCGCTCCTGAATCAGCCATGCGGGACTATAGCTTCATACCATTGCACCACTTGTTCGACCGCCTGGTCGACCGACAATGCGGAGGTATCAAGCAGCTTTGCATCCGCTGCGGGCTTGAGTGGCGCGGCTGTGCGCTGACTGTCACGCTCGTCGCGCTCACGCAAATCCCGAAGCAAGTCATCCATATTAGCAGAAAATCCTTTTTGGATCAATTGCTTATGCCGCCGCGCCGCGCGGGCCTCGACACTGGCGGTCATGAACACCTTCAGCACGGCGTCCTGGAAGATCACGGTGCCCATGTCGCGGCCGTCGGCAACCAGCCCCGGCTCCTTACGAAAAGCCCGTTGACGCGCCACCAGCGCGGCTCGCACGGGCGCGTGCACGGCGATCGCCGACGCGCGGCTGCCGACTTCCTCGGCGCGAATTTCGGCCGATACGTCGACGCCGTCGAGCTGCGCCAGCCCCTCGCGGAAGGTGATATGCAGGTCGTCGATCAGTTTGACAAGGGCGTCGGCATCGTCCGGCGCGATGCCATAGCGCAGGCTGGCCAGCGCGGCAAGCCGGTACAACGCGCCGCTATCCAGCAAGTGAAAGCCTAGGCTCGCGGCAACCAGCGCGGCCACGGTGCCTTTGCCGGAGGCACTCGGGCCGTCGATCGTAATGACGGGCGTCTGGTGAAAGGGACGGGTCGGTTTCATCGAAAAAGTCGCACGTCAGTCGATTCGGGGTCGAATCAGGGTTGAGCGAGCGCGGTGAAGCGCTCGAAATAATCGGGAAACGTCTTGCCGACGCACTTCGGATCGTTGATGCGGATCGGCACACCGCCGAGGCTCACCAGCGAGAAGCACATGGCCATCCGGTGGTCGTCGTAGGTGTCGATGGAAGCGTTAGGAATCAGTTTCTCCGGCGGCGTGACGACGAGGAAATCCTCACCCTCCTGCACCTTCGCACCGACCTTGCGCAACTCGGTCGCCATCGCGGCGATCCGGTCAGTTTCCTTCACGCGCCAGCTGGCAATGTTGCGCAGCGTGGTCGTGCCGTCCGCGAACAGCGCGGCGACGGCGATCGTCATGGCCGCGTCGGGGATCAGGTTGAAGTCCATGTCGATCGGATCGAGCTTGCCGTGGTCGTTGCCGACGCCGCGCACTTCGATCCAGTCGTCGCCCATCTGCAGGTTCGCGCCCATCTTGATGAGCGCATCGGCAAAGCCGACATCACCCTGGATGCTCGCGCGGCCCACGCCTTCCACTTTCAGCGGCCCGCCGCCGAGCGCGCCGGCCGCGAGGAAATAAGATGCGGACGATGCGTCGCCCTCGACCATGATCGTGCCCGGCGACTGGTAGCGCTGCCCCGACGGCACGACGAACTGGTGCCAGCCGTGACGCTCTACCTCGATCCCGAAGCGCGCCATCAGCTTGATCGTGATCTCGATGTACGGCTTCGAGATCAGTTCGCCGTCCACCTGCACGGTGGTCACGCCGCTTTCGGTGCGCAACAGCGGCAGCGTCATCAGCAGCGAGGTCAGGAACTGGCTCGACACGTCGCCGCGCACGCGGATCGGGGCGTCGGCGGTGATCTGCGCCGGGCGAATCCGCAGCGGCGGATAGCCTTCGTTCTCTTCGTAGTCGATCTTCGCGCCGATCTGGCGCAAGCCGTCGACCAGATCGCCGATCGGCCGCTCGTGCATGCGCGGCACGCCGTGAATCCGGTAGTCGCCGCCATTTACGGCCAACGCCGCGGTCAGCGGACGCACCGCCGTGCCCGCATTGCCGAGAAACAGGTCGGCCTGGCGCGCGGTGAACGCACCACGCGTGCCGGTCACGACGCAGGCGTCGCCATCGCGCTTCAGACGCACGCCGAGCTTTTCGAGCGCATCGAGCATCACGCGGGTGTCGTCGGAGTCGAGCAGGTTCGTGATCGTCGTTTCGCCTTCGGCGAGCGCCGCGAGCAGCAACACCCGGTTCGAAATGCTCTTCGAGCCGGGCAGACGAACCGTGCCGGACGCACGAGAAAATGGTCCGAGATCGAGGAATTCCATGATTGAGTCCAGTTTCCGGTTATTTCGACGCGTCGCTTTGGGCCGTGCCCGCCGCGCGCTGTTCCTGCCATTCGGTGCGCGCGACTCGCGAGCGCGCGAATACGGCTTCGAGCGCGGCGCCGTCGGCGGCGTCGATCGCCGCGCGCAGGCGCGCGAGCACTGCGGTGTACGCGTCGAGTTCGTCGAGCAGCGCGACGCGATTGGCGACGCACACGTCGCGCCACATTTCCGGGCTCGACGCGGCGATACGCGTGAAGTCACGGAAGCCGCCCGCCGCGAACGAGAATTTCAACGCGGCGTCGGGTGAATTGAGAATCTGCTCAACCAGGGCGAACGACAGCACGTGCGGCAAATGGCTGACCGACGCGAACACGCGGTCGTGCTGCGCGGGCGTCATTTCGCGCACGAGAGCGCCGGTGGCGCGCCACATCGCCGCGACCCGCTCGACCGCCTGCGGCGCATTCTCTGGCAGCGGACACAGCACGACGTTGCGGTTCACATACAGATCGGGCAAGGCGGCATCGACGCCGCTCGACTCGCGGCCGGCAATCGGATGCCCCGGCACGAATTGGCCGATCCGCGCGCCAAGCGCCGCGCGAGCCGCATCGACCACGTCCGACTTGGTGCTGCCCGCATCCGTGATGATCGTGCTCGCGTCGAGATACGGCGCGATGCGTTCGAGCAACGGCAGCGTCTGCGCGACGGGCGCCGCCAGCAGCACGAAGTCGGCACCGGACAGCGCTTCACGCAGCGCGGCTTCGTCGCTCAACGCCGCGGCGCCGTCGACCACGCCCAAGGCCAAAGCGCGCTCGCTCGACGCGGACGAACGCCCGACGCCGATCACCTTGCGCGCCCCCTCGGTCTCGCCGCGTTCACGCAGCGCGCGCGCGAGCGACCCGCCGATCAGCCCGACACCGAAAATCACCAGCTTGTCAAAAGAAAACGCGGCCACGTCGGTCACAGGAAAAGCGCGCCAGTCATGCCGATCAAGTTTGCCGATCAGGCGCGCGGGTCAAGGAGTACCGCTTACGCGGTGGCGAGCGTCTTTTCGAGCGCCGCGAGGAACGCTTCGTTTTCTTCCGGCAGGCCGATCGTAATGCGCAGCCATTGCGGCAAACCGTAGTTGCCGACCGGACGCACGATCACGCCCTGCTTCAGCAATTCGAGGTTGACGCGGTTGCCGGCCGCGTCGTCGCTGCCGACGCGCACCAGCACGAAGTTGCCGTCCGACGGCACGTACTCGAGTCCGAGCTTGTCGAACGCTTCGGTCAAACGGAGATAGCCTTGCGCGTTCAGCGCCGCGCTCTTCTCGAGAAACGCCTTGTCGTTCAACGCGGCGATGGCCGCGGCTTGCGCCAGCGTATTCACGTTGAACGGCTGACGCAGACGGTTCAGCAGATCGGTCAATTCAGGCTGGGCAATCGCGAAGCCGACGCGCAGGCCGGCGAGGCCGAACGCCTTCGAGAACGTGCGCGACACCAGCAGATTCGGATAACGGCGCACCCATGCGATCGAGTCGTAACGCTTGTCCTGCGGCAAATATTCCGTGTACGCCTCGTCGAGCACCACGGCAACATGGCGCGGCACCTTATCGAGGAACGCCTCGAGCTTCGGACCTTCGATAAAGGTGCCGGTCGGATTGTTCGGATTGGCGACGAAGACGAGGCGCGTATCGTCGGTGATCGCGGCGAGCATCGCGTCGAGGTCATGGCCGTACTTGACGGCCGGCACGACGATCGCGCGCGCGCCCACGCCTTGCGTGGCGAGCGCGTAGACCGCGAACGAATACTGCGCGAAGACGATCGACTGCCCCTTCTCGACGAACGCGTGCGCGGCGATTTCGAGGATGTCGTTGCTGCCGTTGCCGAGCGTCACCCAGTCGGCCGGCACGTCGTAGCGCTCGCTCAGCGCGGCCTTCAGTTCGAAACCGTTCGCGTCCGGATAGCGCCCGAGTTCGCTGGCGGCTTGCGCCATCGCGCGTTGCGCCGACTCCGGCATGCCGAGCGGATTCTCGTTCGATGCGAGCTTCACGATGGTCGCTTCGTCCAGCCCGAACTCGCGGGCCACTTCCGAAATCGGCTTGCCGGCGATGTAAGGCGCGATCGCGCGCACGTAGGAGGGGCCGAAAGACGCTGTCATGAATATCTCCGAACGACGATGTGTAATTGAATGTGCGACTGGGCGGCCTGATGCCGCCCGAGTCTCATTGCTTGCGTTCCGTTGCCGGCTTGCCGTCAGCGGGCGCGCGGATACGAACCGAGTATCTTCAGAAACGCGGCTTTTTCGCCGAGTTCGGTCAGCGCGGCGGCAACCGCCGGGTCGTCGCGATGGCCTTCGACGTCGATGTAGAAGTAGTACTCCCACGTGCCGACGCGCGCCGGACGCGATTCGAAGCGGGTCATCGACACGCTATGGCGCGCGAGCGGCTCCAGCAGCTTGACCATCGCACCCGGCTCGTTCACGACCGACACGATCAGCGAAGTCTGGTCGTAACCGCTCGGGCCGGCCGGCTGCTTGCCGATCATGACGAAGCGCGTGCGGTTGTGCGGGTCGTCCTGAATCAGCGCGTTCACCACCAGCAGACCGTAATGGGTCGCGGCACGATCGCCGGCGATGGCCGCGACGCTCGGATCTTCCGCCGCCATCCGCGCGGCTTCCGCATTGCTCGACACCGCCTGGCGCTCCAGATGCGGCGCGTTCGTCGACAACCAGCGCTGGCACTGGGCGAGCGCCTGCGCATGCGCGCACACGCGCTTCACGCCCGTGAGGCCGCCGTTCAGCGTCAACAGATTGTGGTGAATCGGCAAGGCCAGTTCGCCGCCGATCGTCAATTGCGTCTGCAGCAGCAGATCGAGCGTGCGCGACACCGCACCTTCGGTCGAATTTTCAACCGGCACCACGCCGAATTCTGCCGCGCCCGCCTCGACGGAGCGGAACACTTCGTCGATCGAGGGGCACGGCAGGCCTTCGATCGACTGACCGAAGTACTCGTGCATCGCCTGTTCGCTATAGGTGCCGACCGGCCCGAGGTACGCGGCCTTGATGGTCTTTTCGAGCGCGCGGCTTGCCGCCATGATCTCGCGCCAGATCGCGCTGATGTGCTCGCTCGCGAGCGGCCCTTCGCTCATGTCCTGCAACCGCGCGATCACCTGCTGCTCGCGTTCGGGGCGAAACACCGGCGCGTTGAAATGCTTCTTGACCTCGCCCACTTCGAGCGCCACCGCGGCGCGCTGGTTGAGCAGTGCGATCAACTGCGCGTCGAGCGCGTCGATGCGATCGCGCAGGGGTTTGAGTCGGGTATTGAGTTCGTCGTCCATTGCGTGAAAACGGTCCTGCCGGGTAACTGCTGGAAAGGATGCGCGCGCCTGCGAGTCGAGGACTCAGGCGTTGCGCTGTTCGAATTCCTTCATGTATTCGACAAGCGCTTTGACGCCTTCGAGCGGGACGGCGTTATAAATCGACGCCCGCATGCCGCCGACGGACTTGTGGCCCTTTAGCTGCACCATTCCCCGCGCTTTCGCGCCGGCCAGGAAATCGTCGTTGCGCGACTCGTCGGCGAGGAAGAACGGTACGTTCATCCGCGAGCGCGAGCCCCGCTCGACCTTGTTCAGATAGAAGCCGCTCGAGTCGATTGCGTCGTACAGCAGCTTCGACTTCTCGAGATTGCGCGCTTCCATTGCGGCAAGGCCGCCCTGCTTCTTCAACCACCTGAACACCAGCCCGGCAATGTAGATCGCGTAGGTGGGCGGCGTGTTGTACATCGAATTGTTCTCGGCGACGGTCTTCCATTCGAAGGCCGACGGGCAGATTGCCTGCGCGCGATCCAGCATGTCCTCGCGCACGATCACCACCGTCACCCCGGCCATGCCGATATTCTTCTGCGCGCCGCCGAACAGCACGCCGTACTTGGCGATGTCCATCGGGCGCGACAGGATGTGCGACGACGCGTCAGCGACGAGGGGAATATCGCCGAGGTCGGGAATCTCGAAAGTCTCGACACCGTGGATGGTTTCGTTCGTGCACAGGTGCACGTATGCCGGATCATCCGACAACTGCCACTCCGAGCGCGCCGGTGCGCGTGTAAAGCCGTCCGCCGTCTGGCCAGTAGCGGCCAGATGTACGGTGCCGTACTTCTGCGCTTCCTTGAACGATTTCTGCGACCACGAACCGGTGATGACGAAATCCGCCCGAGGCTTCCCGCCCATCAGATTCATCGGCACGATGGCGTTCTCGCCCAGACCGCCGCCCTGCAGGAACAGGATGCGATGACTCGCCGGCACCGCGAGCAGCTCGCGCAAGTCGGTGAGCGCTTCCTCGTGGATCGACATGAATTCTTTGCCGCGATGGCTCATTTCCATCACGCTCATGCCACTGCCTTGCCAATCGAGCATCTCGTCGGCGGCCTGGCGCAGCACTTCTTCGGGCATGGCTGCCGGGCCGGCTGAGAAATTAAAGACGCGCATCGTGAAATCCTGGAAGCGGGCGCGAAAAAAGAAAGATCGCGCAAAAATCGGCGAAGGTGGCAACCGGGTAGGCAGCCACGGTGAAACGGGCCACGCGAATTCGACGGCTTGGGTTCACTGGCGAGAACAGGCCAAAGCGAATGCCACAATGAATCCGCCGGGATTCTGCGCCAAAAAAAGATAATGGCCGTCTGCGCGTGTGCGCAAACGGCCATTATCGCATTGTCAACGCCAACCCGCCAAACCCGGCGCGCCGTACAAGCTACGAGGCGCGCTTACCCGGCGGCGGCTCGCGCGACTTCAGCGCAGCCTTTCGACCTGGAATTACTTGGCCGGCTTGACCGAAGCGACTTCCTTGTCAGCCTGGTCACGCGTTGCCTTGATCGATTGCGGCATGTACTTTTGCATCAGACCGTTCACGACGTCGCGGCCCACCTGGTCTTGCACCTGGATGAACTTGCGGCCGGTCGCGCTCTTGTAGAACGCGGTCAGGTCCTTGATTTCCGACGTGCTGTAGTACTTCGCGTAGGCGTCGTACTGAGCTTGCATTGCGTCCTGACGGAAGCTGTCGGTTGCGAACACTTGGCCTGCGCCGTCAACCAGCTTCGGCACGGCGTTCTTTTGCAGCGACGGCACAGCAGCTTGCTTCTGCTTATCCGACATCGTCTTGTTTTCGCTCAGCGCGTCCGACAGGATAGCCGGAACCAGTTGCTTCGCTTGCATCTGCGCGCTGTTGCCGATCGCGCCGACCAGCTTCTGTGCGTCGATCGCGTCCAGCAGGTCCTTGATGGCAGCCTGCTTGGCCGGGTCAACCGGTGCTGCGGCTGCAGCCGGAGCCGCCGGGGCCGGGCTTTGCAATGCCTGAGCCATAGCGAACGTCGGCACGAGGGCAGCCAGCAACATCAGTTGTTTGAATCGTTTTTGCATCATTACTCCCTGAGAGAAATTAACTTGAACTGCGCGCTGCGCGGGATACGTATCGATCCGACACGCCATTGATCCCGGCGCAGCTTAGCTTTCAACCATTAACTGAGACTGAAATCGGCCGACGTGAATCAGGCTGCGCCACCGTCTTCACTGCCGTTGCCACCTTCGGCAGGACCTTCGGCGTCGCCTTCCACATCACCCTCCGCTTCCGCCTCAGCAACCTGTTGCAGACCGGAAAGCTTGGTCCCTTCGTCAAGGCTGATGAGTGTAACACCTTGGGTTGCACGTCCCATTTCGCGGATTTCCGACACGCGCGTGCGAATCAGCACACCCGTATTGGTGATCAGCATGATCTGCGCTTCCTGATCCACCAGCGTCGCGGCGACGACCTTGCCGTTGCGCTCCGACGTCTGGATCGCGATCATGCCCTTCGTGCCGCGCCCGTGCCGGGTGTACTCGATGATCGGCGTGCGCTTGCCGAAGCCGTTTTCGGTGGCGGTGAGCACCGACTGCTGCTCGTCGCCGGCGACCAGCAACGCGATCACGTTCTGTCCGTCTTCGAGCTGCATGCCGCGTACACCGCGCGCCTCGCGACCCATCGGACGCACGTCGTTCTCGTCGAAGCGCACTGCCTTGCCCGAATCCGAGAACAGCATCACGTCGTGCTGGCCGTCCGTGATGGCTGCGCCGATCAGGTAATCGCCGTCATCCAGACCGACGGCAATAATACCCTTGCGCAACACGCGGCTGAAGGCTTCCAGCGGCGTCTTTTTGACGGTGCCTAACGCGGTGCCCATGAAGACGAATTTGTCAGCCGAAAACTCCTTGACCGGCAAGACAACCGTAATCTTTTCGCCTTCCTGAAGCGGGAAGATATTGATGATCGGACGGCCCCGCGAGTTCCGCGAACCCTGCGGAACTTCGTAGACCTTCACGCTGTAGACCCGCCCGCGATTCGAGAAGCACAGAATGTGATCGTGCGTGTTCGCGATGAACAGTGTGTCGATCCAGTCGTCTTCCTTCATTGCCGTGGCCTGTTTGCCGCGACCACCCCGCTTCTGCGCGCTGTACTCGGACAGCGGCTGCGATTTCACATAGCCCGCATGCGACATGGTCACGACCATTTCCTGCGGCGTGATCAGATCTTCGGTGTTCAGCTCGGTGGCGTTCAGCTCGATCTTCGAGCGGCGCGCGTCGCCGAATTCGGCTTTGATCGACGTCAGTTCGTCGACGATGATCGCCGTAATGCGTTCCGGGCGAGCCAGAATGTCCAGCAGGTCGGCGATCTGCGCCATCACTTCGCGGTACTCGCCGATGATCTTGTCCTGCTCCAGACCAGTCAGGCGCTGCAGACGCATCTGCAGAATTTCTTGAGCCTGGGTGTCGGACAAACGGTAGAGGCCATCGGATTGCATACCGAACGACGGGTTCAACCCGTCCGGACGGTAGGCTTCACGACCACCCGCCGACGCGTTTTCCGCCTCGGCGCGCGACAACATCTCGCGCACCAGCGACGAATCCCACGGACGCGCCATCAATTCCTGCTTGGCGATCGGCGGAGTCGGCGCGGCCTTGATGATCGCGATGAACTCGTCGATGTTGGCGAGTGCGACCGCGAGGCCTTCGAGCACGTGACCGCGTTCGCGGGCCTTGCGCAGTTCGTATACAGTGCGCCGCGTCAGCACTTCCCGGCGATGCGACAGGAAGCACGACAGCATTTCCTTCAGATTGAGCAGCTTCGGCTGGCCGTCGACCAGCGCGACCATGTTCATGCCGAAGGTGTCCTGAAGCTGCGTGGCCTTATACAGATTGTTGAGCACCACTTCCGGCACTTCGCCACGCTTCAGCTCGATCACGACGCGCATGCCGCTCTTGTCGGACTCGTCGCGGATGTCGGAAATGCCTTCGAGCTTCTTCTCGTTGACCAGCTCGGCGATGCGCTCCAGAAGCGAGCGCTTGTTCACCTGGTACGGCAGCTCGTCGACGATGATCGCCATGCGCTGGCCGCGGTCGATTTCCTCGAAGTGCGTGAGCGCGCGCATCACCACGCGGCCGCGGCCCGTGCGATAGCCGTCGCGCACGCCAGCCACGCCGTAAATGATGCCGGCGGTCGGGAAGTCGGGCGCAGGGATGATCTCGATCAGCTCGTCGATCGTCGCTTGCGGATTCTTCAGCAGATGCTGGCACGCGTCGACGACCTCGTTGAGGTTGTGCGGCGGAATGTTCGTTGCCATGCCGACCGCGATGCCGGACGAGCCATTGATCAGCAGATTGGGAATGCGCGCGGGCAGGATGGCCGGTTCGTTTTCGCTGCCGTCGTAGTTCGGCGTGAAGTCGACCGTTTCCTTGTCGATGTCGGCCAGCAGTTCGTGGCCGATCTTCGCCATGCGGATTTCGGTGTAACGCATCGCCGCGGCGTTGTCGCCGTCGACGGAACCGAAGTTGCCCTGGCCGTCCACCAGCATGTAGCGCAGCGAGAAGTTCTGCGCCATGCGGACGATGGTGTCGTATACAGCCGTGTCGCCGTGCGGGTGGTATTTACCGATGACGTCGCCGACGATACGCGCCGACTTCTTGTACGCGCGGTTCCAGTCGTTGTTCAGTTCGTGCATCGCGTACAGCACACGCCGGTGCACCGGCTTCAGGCCATCGCGAACATCGGGAAGCGCACGCCCTACGATCACGCTCATCGCGTAATCGAGATACGAACGACGCATTTCCTCCTCTAGGGAGATTGGCAGAGTCTCTTTGGCGAATTGATCCATTATCCGTATCTTTTACATGCCAAGGCAACGGATCAGTCCCGCGCCTTCGCGTAAGCATTGCAGGCGCAACGCATCACGCGATTCTAACATGCCGTGAATCCGCCTCCGCCGAGGGTACGTATACCTACTAGCAGGAGTTCCCGAGGGCGTTCGCGGGCACCCCGCTTTCGAACCGGCCAGGCGCGATTCGTGCGTGGGGCAATCCGCCGCTCAGCCATGACTGGCGGCGCGTTCAAGCGATTGCTTCTGTTGCGCATGCACCACAATTACAGGGCGATTTGATCGGGCGCGGATTTTTTTATCGTCGGAAGGGAACGATATGGCAAAATGCCAACGCACAAAGAGTTAGACACTGCTCGAAGTCTACACACCAAGTTTTTTGTTCCGCACCAATGTTATACTTCGAGCAATGTATGACTTGTCTTCGTCAACAGGCTCGCAGTAAACCTGCGGTAATCTCAATTTCGAGAGGAGAAATATGAATAAACTTTCAAAGCTCGCGTTCATTGCAGCTACCGCAGTTATGGCTGCATCCGCCGTGGCGCAGTCGGTGCCGGCGTCGCGACAAGCTACGAACGACAACTGGGTGAATGGTACCGGCGAATACGTGTGGATGAACGGCACGAACGAGCTTTGCTGGCGCGATGCATTCTGGACGCCGGCAACGGCCAACGCCAAGTGCGACGGCGCCCTGGTTGCCCAGGCTCCGACCCCGCCGGCACCGGTCGCACCCGCACCGGCTATCTCTAGCGAAAAGATTACGTATCAAGCTGACGCGCTGTTCGACTTCGACAAGGCAATTCTGAAGCCGGCTGGCAAGGAAAAGCTGAGCGAACTCGCATCGAAGATTCAAGGCATCAACCTGGAAGTCGTCGTCGCAACGGGTCACACGGACCGTATCGGTACGGACAAGTACAACGACCGTCTGTCGATGCGCCGCGCTCAAGCTGTGAAGGCATTCCTGGTCAGCAAGGGTGTCGAAGCCAACCGTATCTATACGGAAGGCAAGGGCCGTCGCAACCCGGTCACGACCGGTTGCAACCAGAAGAACCACAAGCAACTCATCGCCTGCCTCGCACCGGATCGTCGCGTGGAAGTCGAAGTTGTGGGCACGCCGAAGCAGTAAGTTTCAGGTTGCCGCAGTATCAAAGCCCCGCTTCGGCGGGGCTTTTTTTATGCATGGCCGCGTCGCGTAATAGACGTCGCGTCGCCCTGTGGCAGACGCGAGCGTCGTCCACCAAGCCGCGCGGCCACCCATGGAGGCCACGCACACGCCGTCCTTTTGCCGCCCTGTCCCTCGACCTATATACTCAGGGTTTATCCTCGAGCGCCCGCTCACCGCTCTCATCGAGGCAGCTTTCGCCATGACCAACGCCGATCCCCACGAACTACAGAAATTCAGCGACCTTGCGCATCGGTGGTGGGACCCGAACGCCGAATTCAAGCCGTTGCACGAACTCAACCCCATTCGCCTGAACTGGATCGATGCCCACGCGCATCTCGCGGGCAAGAACGTGCTGGATATCGGCTGCGGCGGCGGCATTCTCTCCGAATCGATGGCCGGCCTCGGCGCGCACGTGAAGGGTATCGACCTGTCGACCCAGGCGCTCGGTGTCGCCGATCTTCACAGCCTTGAAAGCGGCGTAACCGTTAATTACGAAGAAATCGCCGCGGAAGCGCTCGCCGCCCGCGAACCGGGAACGTACGACGTGGTCACCTGCATGGAAATGCTCGAGCACGTGCCCGAACCCGGTGCGATCGTCGAGGCCTGCAAGACGCTGGTGAAGCCTGGCGGCTGGGTGTTCTTTTCAACGTTGAACCGCAACGTGAAGTCGTACCTGTTCGCGGTGATCGGCGCCGAATACATCGCGCGGATGCTGCCCAAGGGCACGCACGACTACGCGCGTTTCATCCGTCCGTCGGAGTTGGCGGGCTTCGTGCGCGCCGCCGGCCTGCGCACGGCCGACATCAAAGGCATCGTTTACAACCCGCTCAGCAAGCATTTCGCGCTGTCCGCCGACACGAGCGTGAACTACCTGCTCGCCTGCCGCCGCGACGCCTGATCCGCCGACACGCCTAACCGAACCGACAATGAGCGACCCTACTCCCCTGCCCCAACGCGAAGACAACGACGACGCGCTCGGTCTTTGCCTGGCTGTACTGTTCGACCTCGATGGCACGATGGCCGACACGGCGCCCGATCTCGCGGCCGCCGTCAACAAGATGCGCCACGATCGCGGCCTCGAGATGGTGCCGCTCGAAAACCTGCGTCCGCTGGCATCGGCGGGGGCACGCGGGCTGATCGGCGGCGCGTTCGGCATCGGCCCGGACAATCACGAGTTCGCGTCGATGCGCGAAGAGTTTCTCGCCAACTACGAAGCGGACTTGTGCATCGAGACGACGCTCTTTCCCGGCATTCCCGAGCTACTCGACGACCTCGATGCGCGCGGCGTGCGCTGGGGCATCGTCACGAACAAGGTGGCGCGGCTGACCGAGCCGCTGGTCGCTCAGCTTGGCCTCGAAGAGCGCGCGGGCTGCGTGGTAAGCGGCGACACGACTGCGCATTCGAAGCCGCACCCGGCGCCTTTGCTGCATGCCGCACGTGAACTGGACGTGGTACCGGAGCGCGTCGTCTACGTGGGCGACGACCTGCGCGACGTGCAGGCCGGCTTCGCCGCGGGCATGAAGACCGTGGCAGCCGCGTACGGCTACTGCGGCAATGATATTCCACCGACGCAATGGCACGCGCAGCATGTCGTGCAGTCGCCGGGCGAACTGCGGAAGCTGCTGCGCGACATCGGCTGAAGCGCAATGGCAGCCGCTATGCCAATGAGTCAGGACGTGGCCGTCAATCTACTGTAAAATCTACGTCTGGCTCAGAAATCTTGAGCAACGAACCGCGGGGGCGACCTGGTTTCGACAGGGGTTGCGAAGCGGCTAGGGCATGTCGAGGACCCGTCACCTCGTTAATCAATGGGAAAAACGTAACTGCAAACGACGATACGTTCGCACTGGCAGCCTAAGGGCCGCCGTCCTCTGCCTAGTTCACTGACGGGCTAGTGTCGCAAGACCGGTAGCAATACCGACAGAGGTCATATACGTCAGTTAAGCCTTGGCGGCGTCACGACGTCCGGGTCGAAAATCTAGTGAATCGCCTTAGTGCAGCGTGTTCGTCCGCGTCACTGGGGTTAAATCAAATGACAGAACTAAACATGTAGAACTGGTCGTAGAGTGCTTCTGGACGCGGGTTCGATTCCCGCCGCCTCCACCAAACACCGCGCAAGCAACAGCGTTGTATAGAAAACCCCGTTAGCCGCAGGCTCCCGGGGTTTTTTGTTTCCACACTGCAGCCCGGCATTCGCCAGCCTTTCCACTTAGCCTGACCCGCGCGCTTCAAGGAGCCGCTGCAAGCGCCCTCTGCTGCGCGACGCGCAAGGCTTCGAACGGCGTCATCACTGGTGGCCCGTCGTTCGGCCCGGTCGGCGGCATGCTTTCAGGCGCAACGCTTCGGTCCGTTTTTTCCATGACGGCGTCGCGGTCCGCCGCGACCACCCCGCTTCCCTCCGCGCCAACCAGCAAACCATTCACCCGCGCGACCTCGTTCAGGTCCAGCGTCGCCGTCGCGGCTTTGAGCTGCAGCAACGCAACAATCGCCATGTAGCGTGCCCGAATCAGATCCCGGCGATTCGCGTAAAACGAATCCGCCGCGCGCAACACGTCGGTGCTCGTCCTGCTGCCCACCTTGTAGCCCACCTGCGTCGCGAGCAACGCGGCGTGCGAAGTCTGCGCGAGACGCGTCAGCGCGTCGACCCGTGTGACGCCGTCGTGAAAGCGCAACCAGCTTTCCCGCGCCGTCGCGCCAGCCAGCCGGGTTGCGCCGACCAGTTCGTCCTGCGCCTTGTCCTGAAGCGCCAGCGTTTCGTCGATGATCGCGTCCGTCTCGCCGCCCTCGAAAATCGGAATCGTCACCGACAGCATCGCCGTCGTGGTCGTCGTCGGACGGGAGTAGCCGGAGGCGGCGCCTGCCGGCGTATGGCTCGCCGTCAGGTTCACGACCGGCAGATTTCTCGCCCGCGCCTTCTCGACATCGAATTGCGCGATGCGCCGGTCGAGCTGCTTCAACTGGACCAGATAGTCGTGAGCTTCAGCCTGCGCGACCCAGCTGTCCTGGTTGTCGGGACTCAGGCGTGGCATCGGCACGGTATCCGACAACCGCGAGAGTCCTACGAACGGCTGCCCGGTGATCTGTTCGAGCGAGAGCCGCCGCAGTTGCAAATCGCTGCGGGCATCCAGTTGTTGCAGCTGTGCCTGTTCGCGCGCCGCCTCGGCCTCCTGCAAGTCGATCACGGTCGCCTCGCCCGCCGCCTGCCTGCGACGCAGCTGAACCATATGCTGTTCGAGCGCGGCCGTGTAGTCGTCGGCGCGCGCCCGTTCGTCTTCAGCGGCGAGTTCGTCGAAGTACGCGCGTACCGCCTGCAGCATGGCCGCTTGCTGCGCGCGCGCCGCATCGACCACGCCGCGCGCCCCGATCAGGTCGGCCTGCCGGTAGGCCGTCCAGCGGCCCCAGTCGAAGACAGGCTGCGACAGCTCAACGGTCCAGCCGTTCTGCCAGTAGCTGTCGCGTGGAAAGCCCTCGATCGCCGTGCGGTTGTATGCGCGCCCCCAGCCGCCCGACAGTTGTGGCAACAGCGCGGCGCGGGCTTTGGGCAGCGCCTGCCGTGCGGCCCGGGAGCCCGCGCGCGATGCAGCCAGGTCCGCGTCGTGGTCGGCGGCCTGAGCGGCGACAGTGAGCAGGTCGGCCGCCGCCACCGTAGTCGTCTGCGCGGCGCAGGCGAGCATGATCAGGAAGCCCGATACGGTGCGCTTATTCATCAGCCAACGCCTCGGCGCGCGCCTCGCACACCAGCTCACCTTCGACCAGCCGGTAGCGCGTGTCGAACGCCGCCGCGAGCGACATGTCGTGCGTAATGACCACGACCGTGCGGTCGATACGCTGCAGCAACGCCACGATCTGCCGCACCGACGCCGGATCGAGATTCGACGTCGGCTCATCGAGCAGCAGCAGTTCGCGCTGCTGGTACAGCGCACGCGCGAGCAGCAAACGCTGCCGCTGCCCGGCGGAAATATTGGCGATCGTGTCGCTGATCACCGTGCGTGTGCGCATCGGCAAGCGCATCACGTCGTGCAGCAGTCCGACGTCGTCGAGCAGCGCGTGGACGCGCGCTTCGTCCGCGTTGCCCGCGAACAGCGTCACGTTGTCCGCAATCGAGCCATGCAGGATCAGATCGCCCTGCCGCATATGCACGGCGTGACGGCGGATTTCGTCGACGGTGAGATTCGGCCACGCGATGCCGTTGAGCATGATCTCACCTTCCTGAAGCGGTTCGGCGGCTGCGAGCAGCTTGAACAGCGTGGACTTGCCGCTGCCCGACGCACCGGTGATCACGATCTTGTCGCCCTTCCTTATCACGATGTTCGCGTTCTTCAGCACGGGCTGATCCGACACGCCGTAGCGGAACGTGACGTCGCGCACGTCGATACGCTCGAAAGCGCGCACTTCGACGCTCTTGTGCAGATCGCCCGGCAGCGTGTAGCGCTCCGCGTCGCCGTCGACGATATCGCCGACCCGCGCGACCGGCACGCTGAGCATGAAGTACGCGAAGGCTGCGTTGATCGAGTTCGCAAAGCGCTCCGACAGCAGCGACTTGTAGATCAGAAACGAATAGAACACGCCGACCGAAATCGCGCCGCCGAGCATCAGCCGCGCGGCGAACCACGTGATCGCAATCATGTCCGCGTAGTTGACGAGCTTAAGGATCGCATCGCGCGCGCTGCCGAGGCGGCTGTTCTGCACAAGCGCCGCGAAATAGGCGCGGTACTTCGCCATGAAAATCGCCGTACGCCGCGTCTCGCCCTGCGAGAGCTTGATCAGCGACGCGCCGCGTATCGTCTCGATCAGCATGTCGTCGCAGCGCGCCGATTCTTCGAGCACGAGTGCGTGCGTATCGCGCATGCGCGTGAACAACGCAAACGACACCGCCACGTAGAGCACGAAAACCAGCAGCGCGATCGCGGTCAGCTGCGGGCTCTGCACCAGCATCAGGAGCAACGCGAGCAAACCGACCACGAGATCGATGCCAAGCGAAATCGCAGTGCGCGTCGCGTACACGCTGATCTCGTCCTGTGCCTTCACGCGCGCGAACAGATCGCCGACATGGCGCTTCTCGAAGTACGGAATCGGATTGCTCAGCAGCTTCGCGAGCAAACCCCCGGTCATATTCATCTGCACGAGGCCGTGCAGCAGTTCGACGAGGTAGGTCTGGATGTACTGGCTCAGCGCGCCGACGATGAAAATGCCGGAGAACGTCAGTACCAGCACGTTCAGCAGGTTCAGGTTGTCGGCGGCGACAACGTCGTCGAGCACGAGATTGCCGAGGTACGGCATCGCGAGAATCGCGAACTGGCTGCCGAGCGCAATGAACATCACCTTGACGATCTGCGCGCCGAGTTGCGGATTCAGCGCGCGCACCCGTGCGAGCGCCGCCGGCACCCGCGACTTGTTGCGCATGCGTGGCATGGCCGGCGTCGGCGCACATTCGAGCAGGAAGCCCGACACGTTGGCGACGAACGTGTCCATCGAAATGCGGCGCCGGCCCGTGGCCGGATCGATCACCTGCACGTAGCCGCGCCCGCACTTTTCGAACACGACGAAATGGGCGCCGCCGAAATGCATGATCGAACCGCGCTTTACGCTCGCCAGATCGCCGCTGCCGAAGCGGTACGCCTGCACCGCCAGCCCGTATTCGACCGCGACGTCGTACAGGTCCATCAACGTCAAACCGTTGGCCGAAATCGGCCTGAACGCCTGCAACTCGCGCACTTCGGTCGCCCGGCCGAAGTGCGACAGCACCATCGCCAGACAGGCGTAACCGCATTCGGCGACTTCGTTCTGATAGATCGCGCGCATCGTCAGCCTCGCAGCACACGGAACAGCGGTGCGAGCACCCATTCGGCGACGGTGCGGCGCTCGATCACGATGCTCGCCGTCGCCGCCATGCCCGGCAGAATGTCGAAGCGTTGCCGCTCGAAGTGGAACGTGTCGCCGCTCAGTGTGGCCCACGCCATGTAGTCGCCGTCAGGACTGCTCGGCTCGGACGCGCCTGCCGGCGACATCGCCGAGCGCACCGTGGTGCGGGAAATCGAATCGATCCGCGCGGGGTAGCTGCCGAATTTCGCGTACGGAAACGCGTCGAACTTGAGTCGCACGATCTGCCCTTCACGCACGAACCCGCGCCGGCGCGACGGAATGCGCAGTGCGGCGCGCAACGCACCCTTCTCGCCGGTCGAGATGACGAGCGCGACGTCGTCGGGCGCGAGAGTGCGTCCGGGCACGAGACCCGAATAGGTCACCACGCCGGCTTTCGGCGCGGAGATCGTCGCGTCCTGGCGGGTCTGTTCGAAGCGCATGCGAATGTCCTGTAATTCGCGTGCGTGACGCGCGTCCAGTTCGTTGAGTTGCGCGGCAAGACCCGTTTGCGTACCGACCGCCGTGCCCAGATCCGCGTCGAGTTGCTGACGGCGCGCCGCACTTTGCGCGAGCGCGACTTTCGCCTGATGGGTGTCGGCGCTCGCCTGCTCGATCCGGTCGGCGGTGATGTAGTCGGCCACCGACACGAGCCGCGTCAGCTTGCGGCCGGCTTCGTCGGCGAGCGCGCGATTCTGCGCCAGTTGTTCGTCGAGCGCGGAGATTTCCGCGCGACGGCTTTGCACAGTGAGCCTCGCAGCATTCAGTTGCGCGGCCAGATCGGTCTTGCGCTGAAGGTATTGCGCGTCGCTCGTGCTGATCTGTTCGTCGCGGTCATGTTCGTCGAACGCTTTGCGTTGCAGGCCGTTGCTCGCGAGCGAGAGATCGCGGTCCAGGCGAAACAGCGGCGCGCCCTGCGCCACACGCGCCGAGCGATTCACGTAGATGTCCGACACGAGGCCGCTCAGCCCCTGAATCTTGATTTCGGACGGCGAAACGATTTCCGCCCGCACGTCCTGCTTCAGTTCGACGTCGTGGACGAACGCGAACACGATGGCGGCGCTCACGAGCGCGGAGCTCGCGTACGCGATCCAGCGCCATGAGACGTCCCTGAACTGGGGGAGATTGATGGGTTCCATAGCGTGATTGCAGCCCGGCGCCGGCCGGTGTTGTTATGAGTTCCGCCGCATCGGCCCGTCTGGGCGGACGTTGTGTGACGCGGCCACCGGGCCGGGTGGTGACTTTCAGCGGACCGGCGCGAACGCGTACATCGACGGATGTCCTGATACGAGCCAGTCGGGATAGTTGTCGAGCGCCGCGCTTTCGATGTAACCGGCGAGCCATTGCGGAGCGTCAGGAGCAGCAAGCGGCAGCGGCTCGAACAGTTCGGCGCTGAACCGGCCTTGCCGGAAACGCAGATAGAACGGCAGCAGCATCGCATCGAACGGCGCGCCCAGACGGAACACGCCGTTGTGAATGCGCGCGTTGCGGCCGAAGATCGACACGCCGACGGTTTCCATCGGATAGCGGTGCAGCGTGAACGGCGGCACGTCGGCGAACAGCACCGCGACGCCGTTGCGCCTCAACGTCCTCGCGACACGCAGGCCAAGACCGCCGCGGTCGTCGTCGCCATAGGTGTAGAGCACAGTCACGCTGGGGATGAGCATCTGGTCGTCGCCGTACATGTCGCGTGGCACGCCGGACACGACGGAAATCGATTCGAGCCCCAGCATTTCCCGCAATGCGTCGATCACATAAATGTTCGCGTATTGCGACACGTAGTGAAACGGCGACACGATCACGGGACGCCCCGGTACCTCCGCCTGCAGTTGCCGGATTCTGGCGGCGAGCGCCGCTGCAACGCGTTGCAGGTCCGGCCATTCCTCGCGGCCGCGTAACAGGCGGCCGTAATAGATCCGCTTGTCGATCAGGCTTTCACGCAAGCTGCCGGACGAAACCTGGGTCGTGCTAAACGGCGCCAGCCCCAGCACCTCGCTGCCGATCTCGCAGCGTGAAAGGCCGTTCCAGCGCGCACGCACGTCGACGAGACTGCGAGCTTTCCATACGGCAGCGGCAAACGGTTCGATAGCGGAAGCCGGCATACGGGCGATTAATCCGCCTTGCAGCCTGCGCCTAGCGCGCGCCACCCCGTTGCGCAGCGAAGCCAGCATGACTAACGCGGCGGCCCACCATCCCATGTTTCACTCCACGTTGATGCGAAAAGCCGGAGCGGCCCATGACGAGCGCCCCGGCACACCAGGCTATTACGCCTTCACGACCGGCTTCGATGCAGCCGGCGTCGAGCACGTGTTCTTGCAGCAGCCGCCTGCAACAGCGGATTTAGCCAGATCATTGCGATTGATTTTTTGCATTTCAAAATACCTATTGAGTGGTTATCAAATTCGCCCGCGAACTAAACCCCGGTTCGTCGAGCTACGCGAATATTATCACCGGGATTTATTCAGAGGCGACTATTTGCGTTTTTTCACACTTTTGCTTTATATTCACCAAGACTTCTCCGCGATTATCATATTTTCAATATCGCGCGAGCACCGGCACCCCTCAAATTTCACCGCAACCCCTTTCCACACGGTGCAATCCACGCCTCACACCCGTCAGGTCACCTGGTTGCCGGCACCATTCATACGTTCTCCCGCCCCGGCTAACTCGTTACACCTATATAAATGCAATCATCAATTTATTCCGACCACGAAAATCAATTATCTAAAATATGCATTTTCACAATAACAAAAAAGAAAATTCTCAATACACTCATGAAAATTCACAGCCACTTTAATGGACCAAACAAATCATCTCGGCGCAATCGGACCATACGAAAAGAATAAGGCTCGAAATCCGAAAAGCACTCGCGACCCATCTCAACAATCGCGCCCCATACGGAATACGCAACCGCGCCCATCCGTTTATTGCTGGCAGGCACACCGGCAGCCGGCCAGATTCCGCCCGCTGCCTATACTCCAACCACATGCAGCCAACCACGTTGTCAACACAGGAGCCCGCATCATGCGCAAGACGATCCTTTTCCTCGCCCCGCTCGTACTGGTCGCGCTGCAACAAAGCGCGTTCGCCGACCCGCCCAAGGTGAACAACGGCCGCTTCGTCAACGCGGACGGCATGACGCTCTATACGTTCGACAAGGACACCACGCCCGGCGTAAGCGCCTGCACAGGCGGCTGCATGAGCAACTGGCCCGCGGCTACGGCGGGCCCGACGGACAAACCGTCAGGCGACTGGACGCTGATCCCCAGCGCCGACGGCAAGAAGCAATGGGCGTACAAGGGCCATCCGCTCTATCTCTACGCGGCGGACAAGCAGGCGGGGGATGCGAAGGGAGAAGGCTTCAAGGACATGTGGCACACGGCCAAGCCCTGAGCGTGAGTAGCGGCCGATCGAACATCGGCCGTGAAACGGCGGCGCCGGGGCAAGCCCGGCGGCGCCTTGCGCGCAGCGTTATTCGTCTTTAGGACATTGCAGATTGCAGCCGTTCGGATCGCCCATGTCGCCGCGCTTACGCATGGCCGATTTCTTGCCGGACTGATATTTGTCCGACGGCGCGGACGCGGCAAACGGCATTTGCGGATGTTCGGCAAGACGGAACTGATCTTGCAGGATACCGCCCGGCACGCCGGGTGAATTCTGTGCAAACGCGACCGAGGCGGTAGCGAGCAGCACGCCCGCCGTCGCGGCGGCAGCACATGCGTGGAGAAGAGCTTTCATATCGAGTCAGCGCGGCGTGGCGCGCGGTTAAGGCGGAAGCGGAAGTTGAGAGAGTAGCCGAAACGGCGGCGATCCGCAGCGCCGCAGGCAGCCCGAAGTTTACAGCCTCTTACGCCAGCGCGTCGGGGGATCCGGCGAGGCCGGTGGCGAGATCGACGAGCTTGCCGCAGCCGCGCGGATCGTAGCCGTCGAGATGCTCGACGTTATGTCGAAACGCGCTGCCACGCAACAGGCCGATCACGGTGGCGAGCGGCGTGCGTTCGAGACTCGCGCGGTCGCAAGCGAAATAATAGTCCTCGTCGACGATCGGAATGAAGTCGAGCCCGAAGTGATGCGCCGCGGGCTCCACGCCGAAACCCACATCCGCCATGCCGCTTGCGACGAACGCCGCGATCGCCGAATGCGTGAGTTCGGTCGACGCATAGCCGTTGACCCGGTCCGGATCGATGCCGAGCTGGCGCAGCGCGAGATCGAGCAGGATGCGCGTGCCCGAGCCCGGCTGACGATTGACGAAGCGAATGTCGTCGCGTGCGAGATCGCGGAGTCCGTCAATCCGTTTCGGATTGCCCTTGCCGATGAACAACCCCTGCTTGCGCCGCGTGAGATGCACGAGCACGTGGCGCTGCGGATCGAGCCAGCGCCGGTACGTGTCGGCGCACGCCGCGCGGAACTCGCCGAGCGGCAGGTGAAAGCCCGCGAGATCGCACTCGCCGCGTGCGAGCGCGCTGACGGCGTCCGCGCCGTCGCGGTATTTGATGTCCACCGGCAGTTCGCTTGCGACCAGCGCCGTCACCAGCGTGGCCACCGCGTAGCCGTGCGACGCATGAATCCGCACGTCGTCGGCGAGCGGCGCGAGCCAGCGGTTCAGGTCGCTCGCCACTTCGCTCGCGAGCGCCTGCATGTTGCCGTCGAGCCGCTCGCCGCACAGACGCTGCGCGCGCAGGACCGCCTGCCCGAGTTCGGAGAGCACCGAGCCGCGGCCCCGCTCCTTCGCGATCAACGGACCGCCCAAACGCTCTTCGATATTGCGCAGCAAACCCCACGCGTGCCGGTAGGACAAACCCTTAAGCGTCGCCGCCTGCGCGATGCTGCCCGATTCGTCGACGAGCGCGAGCAGCGGCACCAGGTCCGACAAGCTGGCCTCGCGGCCGTCCGCACCCTTCACCACCAGCTGTGCCTGGCATTCGATCCTGATCATATATGTTCAACTATTTCCTATTGCGCGAGCCGATTTGCCCGCCTATCGTTCGGCTATACCATACTGAATAGACGAAGCATAAGTGCACAATTTATGAATAACAAGTGCATATATGACTTTTGGAGGAGCCCCCTTTGACCGATTCCCTCACTATCGTGCCGGATCAACTCGTGCAGCGTCACGCGCGTCCGGGTATGTCGCTGCTTGCGGTGTTGCATGCGATTCAGGATGAACTCGGCTACGTGCCGCCCGGCGCGGTTGCGCCGCTCGCGCGTGCGCTGAACCTGTCGCGTGCCGAAGTGCACGGCGTCATCACCTACTACCATCACTTCCGCAGCGAGCCCGCCGCGCCGGTCACCGTGCAGCTGTGCCGCGCGGAAGCGTGCCGCAGCATGGGCACCGAAGCGCTCGCGCAGCACATCGAGGCGCATACCGGTTGCCGCTTCGACGCTGGCCATCAGCCTGGCGCGACGGTGGAGCTGGAATCGGTGTATTGCCTCGGTCAATGCGCGCTGTCGCCGGCGATGATGGTCAACGGCACCTTGCACGCGAGGGTCACGCCGCAGAAATTCGACGCGCTCTTCGCCGCCGCCAGCAAATGCGTGGAGGTGCCGGCATGACGCGCATCTACGTTCCCCGCGATTCGTCAGCGCTCGCGCTCGGCGCCGATGCCGTGGCGCAGGCCATTGAAGCCGAAGCCGCGCGCCGCGGCATCGAGATCGAGCTGGTGCGCAACGGTTCGCGCGGCCTGCTGTGGCTCGAACCGCTCGTCGAAGTCGCCACCGCCGAAGGCCGCATCGGCTATGCCAACGTCGAGGCAGGCGATGTGGCCGCGCTGTTCGACGCCGGCTTCGTCGCGGGCGGCGCGCATGCGCGGCGCGTCGGCGTGGTCGACGAGATTCCGTATCTGAAGAAACAGCAGCGCCTGACCTTCGCGCGCATCGGCATCACCGATCCGCTGTCGATCGACGACTACGTCGCGCACGGCGGCCTCGAAGGCCTGCGTCAGGCGCTGCAAACCGACGGCGACGCCGCCTGCGCCGCGCTGATCGAATCCGGCCTGCGCGGGCGCGGCGGCGCCGCGTTCCCGGCCGGCATCAAATGGCGCACGGTGCGCGGCGCGCAAGCGGCGCAAAAGTACATCGTCTGCAATGCCGACGAAGGCGACTCGGGCACCTTCTCCGATCGCCTCGTGATGGAAAGCGATCCGTACATGCTGATCGAAGGCATGATCATCGCGGGCGTCGTGACCGGCGCGACAGTCGGCTACATCTATGTGCGCAGCGAATATCCGCATTCGATCGCGACGCTCGAAGCGGCCATCGCCCGCGCGCGCGCCGCCGGCTGGCTCGGCGACAGTGTGCTCGGCGAGCGCGCGCATCGCTTCGAACTGTTCGTCGCGAAAGGCGCCGGGTCATACGTCTGCGGCGAGGAAACCGCGCTGCTCGAATCGCTCGAAGGCAAGCGCGGCATCGTGCGCGCGAAGCCGCCGGTGCCGGCGCTCGCGGGCCTGTTCGGCCAGCCGAGCGTGATCAACAACGTGATCACGCTCGCCACCGTGCCGATCATCTTCGCGCGCGGTGCGGCGTTCTATAAAGACTTCGGCATGGGCCGCTCGCGCGGCACGCTGCCGTTCCAGCTGGCCGGCAACGTCAGGCAAGGCGGCCTCGTCGAGCTCGCGTTCGGCGTGACGCTGCGCGAACTGCTCTACGACTTCGGCGGCGGTACGGCAAGCGGCCGGCCGGCGCGTGCCGTGCAGGTCGGCGGCCCGCTCGGCACGTATCTGCCCGAGAGCCAGTGGGACATTCCGATGGACTACGAGGCGTATGCGGCGGTCGGCGCGGTGGTCGGCCACGGCGGTCTCGTCGTGCACGACGACACGTCGAATCTCGCCGAGCTCGCCCAATACGCGATGCACTTCTGCGCGATCGAATCGTGCGGCAAGTGCACGCCGTGCCGGATCGGCTCGACGCGCGGCGTCGAAGTGATCGGCCGGATTCGCAACGGCGACACATCCACGCGCCAGGTGCAGTTGCTGCGCGACCTCTGCGACACCATGGTGTCCGGTTCGCTGTGCGCGATGGGCGGCATGACGCCGTTCCCGGTGCTGTCCGCGCTCGACCATTTCCCCGAAGACTTCGGTCTCGCCGACGTAACCCACAGCGTGCCCAAGGCCGCGGCCTGACCCAGGAGCTCACCATGTCCGACATGATCAACTCTCCCGCCAGCGGCTGCGGCTCAGGCAACTGCGCGTGCAAGTCGCAGGCGCAGCAGCGCGCCACCCGCTCCTTCCTCGACGACACCGACTACGGCACGCCCGCGCGTCACGCCGACGTCGACGTCACGCTCGAAATCGACGGCCAGGCGGTCACGGTGCCCGCCGGTACTTCGGTGATGCGCGCCGCCGCCGAAGCCGGCGTCAACGTCCCGAAGCTCTGCGCGACCGATTCGCTCGAACCGTTCGGCTCGTGCCGGCTGTGTCTCGTCGAAATCGAAGGCAAGCGCGGCTATCCCGCGTCGTGCACGACGCCGGTCGAAGCGGGTATGAAGGTCCGCACGCAAACGGAGCGTCTGCAGTCGCTGCGCCGCAACGTGATGGAGCTGTACATTTCCGACCACCCGCTCGACTGCCTCACCTGCCCCGCCAACGGCGACTGCGAGTTGCAGGACATGGCGGGCGTGACCGGCCTGCGCGAAGTGCGCTACGGCTTCGACGGCGCGAATCACCTGAAGGACAAGAAGGACGAGTCGAACCCGTACTTCACCTACGACCCGTCGAAGTGCATCGTCTGCAATCGCTGCGTGCGCGCGTGCGAGGAAACGCAAGGCACGTTCGCGCTGACCATCGCCGCACGCGGCTTCGAATCGCGCGTGGCGGCCAGTGAGAACCAGCCGTTCATGGACTCGGAGTGCGTGTCGTGCGGCGCGTGCGTCGCCGCGTGCCCGACCGCGACCCTGCAGGAGAAGTCCGTGATCATGCTCGGCCAGGCCGAGCATTCGGTCGTCACCACCTGCGCGTATTGCGGCGTCGGCTGCTCGTTCAAGGCGGAGATGAAGGGCAATCAGGTCGTGCGGATGGTGCCGCACAAGAACGGCCAGGCCAACGAAGGCCACGCCTGCGTGAAGGGCCGCTTCGCGTGGGGCTACGCGACGCACAAGGACCGCATCACGAAGCCGATGATCCGAGCGAAGATCACCGACCCGTGGCGTGAAGTCAGCTGGGAAGAAGCGATCAGCTATGCCGCGTCCGAATTCCGCCGCATCCAGGAGAAGCACGGGCGCGATTCGATCGGCGGCATCACGTCGTCGCGCTGCACGAATGAGGAAACCTATCTCGTCCAGAAGCTCGTGCGCGCCGCGTTCGGCAACAACAACGTCGACACCTGCGCGCGCGTGTGCCACTCGCCGACCGGCTATGGCCTGAAGACGACGCTCGGCGAATCGGCGGGCACGCAGACGTTCGCGTCGGTCGATAAGGCCGACGTCATCATGGTGATCGGCGCGAATCCGACCGACGGCCACCCGGTGTTCGGCTCACGTATGAAGCGCCGCGTGCGCGAAGGCGCGAAGCTGATCGTCGTCGATCCGCGGCGCATCGATGTCGTCGATACGCCGCACGTGAAGGCGTCGCATCATCTGCAATTGCGGCCGGGCACCAACGTGGCCGTCGTCAACGCGCTCGCGCATGTGATCGTCACCGAAGGTCTGCTGAACGAAGCATTCATCGCCGAGCGTTGCGAAACCCGAGCGTTCGGGCAATGGCGCGATTTCGTCGCGCTGCCGGAGAATGCGCCGGAAGCCACCGAGGCAATCACCGGCGTGCCGGCGCAGCAGGTGCGCGAAGCCGCGCGCATCTATGCGACGGGCGGCAATGCCGCGATCTACTACGGCCTGGGCGTCACCGAACACGCGCAAGGTTCGACGATGGTGATGGGCATCGCCAACCTTGCGATGGCAACGGGCAATATCGGCCGCGAAGGTGTCGGCGTGAATCCGCTGCGCGGCCAGAACAATGTGCAGGGTTCGTGCGACATGGGTTCGTTCCCGCACGAACTGCCGGGCTATCGCCATATCAGCGACACGGTCACGCGCACGCTGTTCGAAGACGCCTGGAACGTCACGCTGCAGCCGGAACCCGGCCTGCGCATTCCGAACATGTTCGACGCCGCCGTGCACGGCACCTTCAAGGGCCTCTACTGCCAGGGCGAAGACATCGTGCAGTCGGACCCGAACACGCATCATGTGTCGGCGGCGCTGGAGTCGATGGAATGCATCGTCGTGCAGGACATCTTCCTCAACGAGACCGCCAAGTATGCGCACGTGCTGCTGCCCGGTTCGTCGTTCCTCGAAAAGGACGGCACCTTCACCAATGCGGAGCGCCGCATCTCGCGCGTGCGTAAGGTGATGCCGCCGCTTGCGGGTTACGCCGACTGGGAAGCCACGATCCTGCTCTCGCGCGCGCTCGGTTATGAAATGGACTACACGCATCCGTCGCAGATCATGGACGAGATCGCACGTCTCACGCCGACTTTCCACGGCGTGTCGTATCAGAAGCTCGACGAACTCGGCAGCATCCAGTGGCCGTGCAACGAGAACGCGCCGGACGGCACGCCGACCATGCACGTCGATGCCTTCGTGCGCGGCAAGGGCCGCTTCGTGATCACGAAGTTCATTGCGTCGCCGGAAAAAGTCACGCGCAAGTTTCCGCTGCTGCTCACGACCGGCCGCATCCTGTCGCAGTACAACGTGGGCGCGCAAACGCGCCGCACCGAGAACTCGCGCTGGCACGACGAGGACCGGCTCGAAATCCATCCGCAGGACGCCGAGGACCGCGGTATCAGGAACGACGACTGGGTCGGCATCGAATCGCGCGCGGGACAAACCGTGTTGCGCGCGAAGGTGACCGAGCGCATGCAGCCGGGTGTGGTCTACACGACGTTCCACTTCCCCGAATCAGGCGCTAACGTGATCACCACCGATAGCTCGGACTGGGCGACCAACTGCCCGGAATACAAGGTGACCGCGGTCCAGGTGACGCCGGTCGAACAGCCTTCGCAATGGCAGCAGGACTACTCGCGCTTTAACAGCGAGCAGCTCGATCTGCTGCAGCAGCGCGAGCTGGCCAATACGACATCGGGCAAGTGAGGCGAGCGATGGACACTCAGAACCTGATCGACATGGCGAACCGGATCGGCGACTTCTTCGAGTCGATGCCGGACCACGAAGAAGCGCTCAGCGGGGTCGCCGATCATATTCACCGCTTCTGGGAGCCGCGCATGCGGCGCGCGCTGCTGGCAGCGCTCGACGAGGCGCCCGATGCGAACGGCATCGCGCTGTCGGCCTTCGTCAGGGAGGCGCTCGTCAAGCATCGCGAGGAATTGACGCCTGCGGCGGCTTCGACGGTTTAGGTGGTTTGGACGGTGGCCGCTGCTTGACGGATCAGGCAGCGGCGAATTCACGATTCGCTCTCCGCTCTCTCACATTTCACGCACCGCTGCTTTCGCGACGCTCTGCCATCTCTTCCTGGCAAGAACGCGGAAAACCAACGACGGCTCACCTCACAGCGCCGCCTGTTCCGGTATCTCGCCCCCTACCGCGAACCACGCTTCGCAATGCCGCAGCAAGCCGTGCAAATCTGAGCCGGTGCGCCCGCGCGCACCGATATAGCCATCCGGCCTCACCAGATAGAACGACGGTCGCGTGCGTCCATACGATTCGGACAACGCCGGCCCGCCGTCGCCGGTCGTATCGGTGATGCGCCAGATCCGCACCGCGCCCGGCAGCAGGCGCTCGACTTCGGCGGCGAGCCGCTCCAGTTCCGGGTCCGGCGGCGGCGCATGTTTGGCGGCCGGATCGAGCGGCGTATCGTCGACGGGCAGCGGCGGCACCAGCAGGAACAGCGAGAAGAACGCCGGATCGTGCAGATCGAAAATGCAGCCGACACCCGGCGCGCGGCCAAGCGGCCCATCGACCACATGCACCAGCGCGTCGGGCGCGCGTTCGCCGGCGCGCGGGCCGCCGTCGAGCACCCGCTCGAGCGTGAGCGGACTACGCCGGTACTGGATCGACAACTCGCTGATGGTCAGGCGCGCGGCATCGCGCAGCGGACCCAGCGCGGCGAGCACCGGCATCGCGCGTTCGCGCAGCAGCTTGAGCGGCCCGTGATCGGCCTCGGCCATCTGCGTGATGAAGCCGGTCTGCCGCAGCACGTCGCGCTCGATCGGATGCCGTTCGAGGTGGTAGGTATCGAGCAGCCGGTCCGGCGCCGCGCCTTTCAGCACGCTCGCAAGCTTCCAGCCGAGATTGAACGCTTCCTGAATGCCGGTGTTCATGCCTTGCGCGCCGGCCGGACTGTGCACATGCGCGGCGTCGCCGGCGAGGAAGATGCGCCCGACGCGCAGCCGCTCCACCATCCGGCTGTTCAGATGGAAATACGAGGACCACGCGAGATCCGACACGTCGACGCGTTCACGCACGCGCCGCGCGATCAGCGCCTTGCATTGTTCGAGCGATGGCGCGGGCACCCGGTCGAGCGGCGGCTCGCCGAGCACTGCGGGTGTGGGAGGCGAGGCGACCGCGGCCGGTTCGATCGCATGATCCGCGATCAGCCGATGCCGGCCGTGCCCCATCGGAAACAGCGCGACGAGGCCTTCGCCCGATGCAAAGATGTGGAACTCGTCATCGGGCCACGCGGTTTCGGCGTGCAGATCGGCGAGCAGGAAGGTCTGCTCGAAGGTCTTGCCCTCGAAGCTCAGGCCCAGCCGATGACGGATCGCGCTGTGCGCGCCGTCGGCGGCGATCATGTATGACGGGCGCATCGTTTCGGTGTGGCCGTCGGCACGACGCAGCGTCGCCTGCAGGCTGGCGGAGCCCTGCGAGAACATCGTCAGTTCGACGCCCCGCTCGATCGTCACGCCCAGGGTGGCGAGATGTTCGGTGAGCAGGCGCTCGGTCACGGACTGGTCTAGAAACAGCAGATACGGATAGCGCGTGTGCAGCGGATCGAAATCGAGTTGCGCGAGCCGCATGCCGTTCGAAAAAAGATTGGCGATGCGCGCGCGATGACCGAGTTCGAGAAACGGTTCGATCAGCCGATGCTGTTCGAGCAGTTCGAGCGTGCGCGCCTGAATGCCGATGGCCCGCGAATACGGGTTCGGCTGCATCGCTTTGTCGATCAGACGCACGGGAATATGGGCACGCGCGAGACTCATCGCTGCGGCAAGTCCGGTGGGACCCGCCCCGACGATCAGCACCGGCGACGCGTCGTAGGCTGCAGCGTCCATGCGGCACTCCGGAGACAACAATGCACTCTAGTGTACGCCGCCGATAATGGGGGCGGCAGTGCGCTGCGTCATTCGGGAGGCTGTGGAAGGGGCGGACGGCGCTCTGTCGATGACGTTCCCGGCGCGACTTTTTTGCGCTATCGCTCTACATGACGCAGTCCAGCCGCATCCCCCCGTTGCACACAGCCTGAATCAATGCGCGTGCGGTGCGTGGTCGAGCGCGCAACGATGCTCGGTCGTGCCGAGGTCGACTTGCAGCGTCGCGTGCTGCATCGAAAAACGCTCGCGCAACGCGCCGACGATCCGGTCGAGCGACTCGTCGCCGGGATGGCCCGCCGGTATCACCAGATGCGCGCTGAGCGCGTTGCCGGTAGTCGACAGCGCCCACACGTGCAGGTCGTGCACGTCGACCACGCCGGGTTGCGCGGCCAGATATTCGCGGATGCGTTGCAGATCGATGCCGGGCGGCACGGCGTCGAGCGCGAGGCGCAGCGAATCGCGCAGCAGGCGCCAGGTGCCCGCCACCACGACCGCGACCACGACAAGGCTCATCAGCGGATCGAGCCAGAGCCAGCGGGTGTAGAGAATCACGAGGCCGCTCACCGCGACCGCCGCCGAAATGCCGGCATCGGCGGCCATGTGCAGGAAGGCGCCGCGAATGTTGAGGTCGTCCTTCTGGCCGCGCATGAAGAGCCACGCGGACACACCGTTCACCACCACGCCCACGGTCGCGACGACGAACACCGCGAGCCCGGCCACCGGCGCCGGGTTCATCAGGCGCCCGATCGCCTCGGCGACGATCACGCCGCACGCGAACAGCAGCAGCCCCGCGTTGACGAGCGAGGCGAGGATCGACGAACTGCCGTAGCCGAACGTATAGCGTGCCGAGGGACGACGTGTGGCGAGCCATGCCGCGCCCCATGCGAGCAGCAGGCCGAGGACGTCGGAGAGGTTGTGGCCCGCGTCGGCGAGCAGCGCGGTGGAACGCGCGAGCACGCCGTAGATCGCCTGAATCACGACGATCGCGATGTTCAGCGCGACGGCGATGGCGAAGGCGCGGCCATGGCCCGCGGCGGGGATGTGGTGGTGATGGTCGTGGCCGGCGTGGGTGTGGTTGCCGTGAGTGTTGCTGGTCTGGCCGGGGTCGCTGTGATCGTGGTCCGTGTGATTGTGATCACTGTGGTTGTGATCGCCATGCGCGTGACCGCTATGCGCGCTGCCGGGGTCGCCGCCCTGGACGTTCCCGGCACGGGCACCACCCTCACCGTTTTCATCACGAAGGCCGTCCGCCCCGTCCCGCCGACGCGCACCGGCGACATGCGCAGATCCACACGTGCTCCGCTCCTGCGCGAGTCCTTCATCCCCCAGACCCACCGAATCGTTGTTCTTCATGACATATCCAGAGAATAGTCGCCGGGCAGGCGAAGCAACCCAACCAGCGGGCACGCCGGTCGCGGCCGTACGCTCCGCGCCACCGGCCGGCGCAGACACAAACCCGGCACGAAAGCCGTGCCGCAACCCGCCGAAAAATCCGCCACGCACACCTCGAGTCGATGCATCGCAGCAAAACCCATGCACAGGTATCCAGATGCTATAGAGGGTAAGCAAACCGGTCAAACCGGAGCGCGGTCCGGCGAGTGTGGGAAAATGCGGCCTCTGCCTCACCCGAATGCCATCCCCCGTCATGCAACCTGTATTTGACCGCGCTTTCGCGGCGCATCGTGACGGCCGCCTCGACGACGCCGAACGCGGCTACCGCGCGACGCTCGATGGCAATCCCACGCACGTCGACGCGCTGCACCTGCTGGGCGTCCTGCGCCATCAGCAAGGCCAGCACGCCGAAGCCGCCGCACTCGTGCGGCGCGCGGTGAACCTGCGCCCGGAAGACGCCGCGCTGCAGCTGAATCTCGGCAACGCGCTGAAGGCGCTCGGCCAGATCGACGACGCGATCGAACAGTTCCGCAACGCGCTGACGCTCGCGCCGTCCTTCCCGATGGCGCACTACAACCTCGGCAACGCGTACGCGTCGCAGGGTCGTCACGAAGACGCCGCCGACGCGTTCGAACGGTCGCTGCGCCTGCAACCGGACGACGCGTCGTCGCACAACAATCTCGGCAACGCGCTGCACGCGCTCGGGCGCCACCCGGAAGCCATCGCGTCGTTCCGGCGCGCGCTCGAACTGCGCCCCGGCCATGCCGGCGCGCTGAACAACATGGGCATGGCGCTGAACGCGCTGGGCCGCGCGAACGAGGCGATCCCCTGCTTCCAGGCGGCACTCGCCGCCGAGCCGCGGTTCGTCGCCGCGCACTTCAATCTTGCCAATACATTCGATGCCACCGGTCGCCATGCCGAAGCGGTCGCGTCGTTCGAGGCCGCGCTGAGCTTCCAGCCGAACCTGCCGCCCGCCATCTACGGGATGGGCAACGCGCTCGCGGCACTCGGACGCCACGCGCAGGCGCTGCCGTATCTGGAACGCTCCGTCGGCCTCGATCCGCAATTCGCGCTCGCGTGGCTGAGTCTGGGCACCGCGCATCAGGCGCTCGGCGCGCCCGCGCGAGCCGTGCGCGCGTTCGATCAGGCGCTGCGGCTGCGCCCCGACCTCGCCTCGGCGCACATGAACCGCGCGCTCGCGTGGCTCACCCTGCGCGACTTCGCACGCGGGCTGCCGGAATACGAATGGCGGCTGCAGACCGTCGCGCAGCCGGTCATCCAGACGCTGCCGCGCTGGCACGGCGAGCCGATCGAACAACGCACGTTGCTGATCCACGCCGAGCAGGGTTTCGGCGATACGCTGCAGTTCGTGCGCTTCGTCCCGCTCGCCGCGCAGCGTGCTGCGCGCGTGGTGCTCGAAGTGCAGCCGCCATTGCTGCCCTTGCTCGCGCCCGCCGCGCAGGCCTGGCGCGTGACGCTGATCGCCCAGGGCGCGCCGCGCCCCGCCGCCGATCTGCAATGCCCGCTGCTGAGTCTGCCGCTCGCGCTCGGCACGAGCTTCGACACCATCCCGGCCCGCACGCCTTATCTCGACGTGCCGCCCGCATACGGCCGCAAGTGGCGCGGCTCGCTCGGCGGCCAGGCCAAACGCAAGATCGGCCTCGCGTGGTCGGGACGCATCCAGCAGAACGAAACGCGTTCGATGCCGCTCGCCGCGCTCGAACCGCTGTTCGCGCTCGACGGCATCGACTGGATCGTGCTGCAGCCCGATCTGAGCGCCGACGAACGCGCGACGCTCGACGCGCATCCGCGCGCGGCATCGATCCATCGGTTCGACGCGCGGATCGGCGACTTCGCGGACACCGCTGCGATCATCGGGCGGCTCGACGCGGTGGTGTCGATCGACACGTCCATCGCTCACCTCGTCGGCGCATTGCGCAAGCCGCTCTGGCTGATGCTGCCGTTCGCGGCGGATTGGCGCTGGTTCGAGGGCGAGGCGCGCAGCCCGTGGTATCCGGGCGCGACCCTCGTACGTCAGCCACGGCCCGGCGCATGGGACGAAGTCGTCGATGTGGTGGCGAGCGAGTTGCGCAAAGGCTAGCGCGCGCAGTGTTGAACGCGAGCCGCGAGCCGCGTGGGGGCGCCGGGCACGCAGGGACGCATGCAAAGCGCGGCACCGCACCGCAAGCCACCGGCAGCAGGCAACCCGCAGAACAGCACTGCATTGCAGGCACCCCGTCACGTTCAGCAATAAAAAACCCCGCGCTCTCACGAACGCGGGGTTTTTCTTTAACCCGTGCAACCGCAGCGCGGCCGCGAAACCTCAAGCCGCCCGATACTGATTGCGCGACTCCGGCGTCCGATACAGAAACAGCGTCGCGATCAAGCCGCAGATCGCCGCCACGCCGAGGACCAGACCCGGCGCCGCCTTGTTGTTCGTGACGTGAATCAGCAGTGTCGCGATCGCCGGCGTGAAGCCGCCGACCGTCGTCGCCAGGCTGTACGCGAGCGAGAAGCCCGCGGTGCGCACTTCGACCGGCATCACCTCGGTCAGCGCCACCACCATCGCGCCGTTATAGCTGCCGTACAGGAACGACAGCCACAACTGGACGGCCAGCAGGCGCGCGAACGACGGCTCGGCGACCAGCCATTGCAGCGCCGGATATGCGGTGACGATCGTCAGGATCGTGAACGCGAGCAGCACCGGACGGCGGCCGATGCGATCCGACAGCGCGCCCGCGACCGGCAGCCAGACCAGGTTCGACAGCCCCACGCAGACGGTGACGACGAGCGTGTCGATGGCCGACAGCTTCAGCACTTCCTTGCCGAAGGTCGGCGTGTAGGCGGTGATCATGTAGAACGACACCGTGGTCATGATGACCATGCCCATGCCGCCCAGCACGATGCCCCAGTTGGTGGCCATCGACTTCATGATCTCGCTCATGCTCGGACGATGCTTGCGCGCCTTGAACTCCTCGGTTTCCTTCAGCGAACGGCGGATGATGAACAGGAACGGCACGATCAGGCAGCCGATCAGGAACGGCACGCGCCAGCCCCAGGCGGTCATCTGGTCGGCGGGCAGCAGCTTGTTCAGCGTCACGCCGATCAGCGCGGCGAACACCACGGCGACCTGCTGGCTGCCCGACTGCCACGAGCAATAGAAGCCCTTGTTGCCCTTGGTCGCGATCTCCGACAGATACACGGACACGCCGCCCAGTTCGACCCCGGCGGAGAAGCCCTGCAATAGCCGGCCGAGCAGCACGAGCACCGGCGCGACGAGGCCGATGGTCGCGTAGCCCGGTATCGATGCGACCGTGAGCGTGCCGAGCGCCATCAGGCCGAGCGTGAGGATCAGGCCTTTGCGGCGGCCGTGATGATCGATATAGGCGCCCAGCACGATCGCGCCGATCGGCCGCATCAGGAAGCCCGCGCCGAACACCGACAGCGCCAGCATCAGCGACGCGAATTCGTTGCCGCTGGGGAAGTAGGTCTTGGCGATCGCCGAGGCGTAGTAGCCGTAGACCATGAAGTCGTACATCTCAAGAAAGTTGCCGCTGACGACGCGGAACACTGTCTTGACCTTGGATTCTTCCTGAACGGGAAGGGTGGGAGAGGCTGTGGACATGAAATTCTCTAATAGGCCCGTCGCCGTGACGCGATGACGGCGGGCAGTTGAAACGATCCGCCGCGCAAAGGCAAACGGAGGCCGCAGGCAAACGGTAAGGAAAGGCCGCGCCGGAGGGCGCAGCATTATCCAGGTGTATGTATTGACGCGGAATCAGGGCAAACCTTGAGACTCATGCGCAAGCCGCGCCAGGTAATGTTACCGTTGATGGCGCTGTTGCGAAACGCATACAGTTTGCTTACGAACGATGCGGGCATTCATCGCGGTAAACTGTTCGGCCCCTGCACTTGCGTTGATCATCAGCTGATGCGAACCCTCCCCGCTCTTTCGTTGCGCCCCGCCACCATCGACGACGCCGCGCTGATCGCGTCGATTCACAGCGCCAGCTGGCAAGCCACTTATCGCGGCCTGCTGCCCGACGCGTTCCTCGATGGCGAAGTCACCCGCGAGCGCGCCGCTTATTGGGAAGCACGGCTCGGTGCGCCGGGCGGCGAACGCCGCATCGTGCTGATCGCCGAGCAGGCGGGCGAGCCGATCGGCTTCGTCTGCGTCGAACGGCAACCGGAATCCACGTGGGGCGTGCTGCTCGACAATCTGCATGCGCTGCCGGGCTATCAGGGCATCGGTGTCGGCAACCTGCTGATGCGCGCCGCTGAAGACTGGGCGCGCGCGCAAGGCGAGGCGCAGTTGTATCTGTACGTGCTCGAAGGCAACACGCCGGCGATCGGATTCTATGAGCGGCAGGGCTGGCAGTTCGTCGGCGCCGAACCGGATCATATGGGCGGTGTGGATATCACCGCGCTGCGCTACGTGTACCGCTTGAAGCGATAAGACGGCGAGCACGGGGACTGGCCGTCGCGGTTGGATCGGCCGAGGCCCGGGACGCAGTGTCCCCATTTTTCGGAGCGGTCTGATTTCCGGTATGACTACGGCCCGTCATCATCGCGTGTAGTCGAGGGCTTGACCGGTTGGCGCGTATGCATCCGGTCATGTGTTCCTCGTGAATAGGCTTGCTGATGATCGCGTCGACGTGCGGTATGCATGCAAGGCGTTTCTATCTGCATCGCCGCAAGCCTAAGTCCCTACCTATCCCCGCAGCCGCCAACGGCGGCCCCATTACGAGGCGCCGGAACAGACCGATGTCCACTATTCCGTTCACCCTGATCGAAGGCGCGATCGCGATGCCGCGCCTGCGTCCGCTCGATCGTCTGCCGACGCCCTTCGGCCGTGACTGGACGCTTCTTCCGCCGGGTCAAAGCTGGCGCTCCGAAATCAAGGCGCTCTATGCAGCGGTGCTGCGTACCTTCTGCATGAGCGACCAGGCCATCCTGTCGTTTTGCAGATGGGTGCCGCTGAATGCACGGCGCGCTGCTGGCGCAGTTGCTTCGACTGCAACAGTAACAGCGACGCGTGCGACGACGGTGTTTCACCCTACGCGCGAAGAAACTCCGCATGGCGGCGCTGAGGCCGGCGCGCTGCCGATGGTCGAGGGACCTGTGTTCGTGTCCATGTCGCGTGGTGTTCCGCCACATTGGAAAGCGTTCGCGGGTGGCGCATGCGCACTCAGCGGCGCCGCGCTACTCGCATGGATTGCGTTCGATCATCTGGCGCATCGCCAGATGATCGCCGTTGAGAAACCCGTGGTCACGGCAACCGCCAACCGCGTTGCGCCCCCGGCGCAGCGTCGCGTGCCTGCTGCGGTTACTGCGCGGGAACCTGCTGGCGGTGGCGCAGTTAAAGCGTGGGCTCGAAGCGCGACATCGGCGCATGCGGAGCGTGCATCTTCAGCCGCCCGCTCCACTTATGCGCCTGCGTCCAGCGCAACGCAAGCAGTGGCGGCGCCGCGTGTCGCAAGTAGCGATGCCGTCTCACGCCGCCACACGCTTCACGAAGCGGCCGACAGGCGGCGGGAGAAAACACGCGCTCATCTCACGCGCAGTACAGCGGCAAATCCGCTATCACTCGTTGCACCCATGGCCGACGAGATGCAGCACCTCACCGTCCCGCCGATCGCGCAACGAACCTCGCCCGCACCTTCCATCGCGGGCAGTTACTCGCCGTCCGCACCAGCACGACTCGGCATCGACGAATACGCCGACGTGAAGATGTCCGCCGCCACGCACCTGCGCGATATCGCGCCGCCGTCCCATCCTGCTGCGTCGAACCACTCGCCGGCCGGCAGCGGGACGGAATGGATGAATCACATGTCGCAGCGTCGCGTGACCGAGGTTCCGGATCAATTCGCGAAGTGAAGCGCCGAGGTGCCGCCACCCACCGCCAGCAGAAACCGGCGAAAAAAAGCCCGGCTGCTCATTCGTAGCCGGGCTTTATTCCGATCACAACGCCGCTATTTCACCGTGACTTCCGGCTCGACAATCCGCTTTGCGGCGGCAGTCCACTTTGCGTCGGCAAACCGAATTCCGTCTGCCGCTGCAATTGCATCACTTCGTTCTGTACAGCAAGCAGCTGCGCCTGCGCGCGTTCCTTTTCCGCGTGCAATGTGACCGCCTCGCCTTGCGTTTGCCGCTGGTAGTCATCGACCTTGGCCTGCTGCGCACGCGCGACAGCCAGATCGGCCTGCAAGCGTTTCGCGCGATCCTGCGACGTCGCGACGATGTCTTCGATGTACGCCTTTTGCGCCTGTAACTGCACACGGCGAATTTCGACATCTGCGAGTTGCACTGTCTGCTGCGCAAAACCCGCGTAGATCGCTTCCGCGCGATCCACGTTCTCGGACTTGATCACGCGCCAGAAATGTTTGTCCTGAAATAACGCGATGTAGTACGTCATCTCTTGCGGGTAGAAGAACAGACTCGCGCCGTAACTGCCGTTATATGTGGTGCGCAGTTCGCTCAGCTTCGCGTCGTGAATCATCTGCATCAATTCGGCGACGTTGCCTTGCGCGTCGCTGGCCGAGTTCGCTGCGTCCGATGCGGACGGTGTGTCCACCCGCGCATCGGCGAGAGCGGCCCCGTCAGGCTGCGGCGTCAACGCGCTGATTGCCGGCCGCATACCCGCAATCAGCGCGGCCTCTTCGCTTTGCGCCGCGAGCGCCAAACCGGCATGCGACAGCAGTGCGCATGAGACCGCGAGCAGCATGGCACGCCGTATTATTAAGAGATGCTTCATACCTGCTTGCTCCATCCAGATCCCAAGACAGCCGCAGATTATCGCGCGGATTTGCCGTGAAGCGAAGCACTCAAATGCCGCCTGACACGGCTTCAAATTGAGATAAATCGACGGCGAAGGAATCCGGACAAGCGAAGCGCGCAATCAGGAAATAAACGCTTCAGGATAGGACCAAAACGTAGCAAACCATCTCGCGCAGAAGTTTCCGAACTTGCCATTGGATTTGCACGAATCCAACTGCGAGCGGGTTTCAATATTGCGATAGATGGCGGGATCTGTCTCTCAAAATTGACTCATGATCGGAGTCCTTATTGTCCTGGCAAAGAGAGGCTGACGAACTCGAACACGGGTGATCGCATCAGTCACGCGAGGTCACGCAACACCAGCCGCCAGGAAAATGCAGAAGGAAACCGCAAGAAGAAAACGGAGGGAAATAGCGCGGACCGAATGCCGCGCGAAGCGCACCGCCGCATCAAGCGGCGGCGCGTCAACCAGATTGACTTCGGGAAACAGCATCCCACCGACACCCGCTCCCCTCCCAGGCCACGCACAAAAACGCGAGCCCGGCAAACGCAAAAATCGTCAAAACCGCGTTTCCCGCGCTACCCGCAAAAACGTATCGAGCAGCGGCGTGCAATCGAGCAACTCCGGGCCGCCCGCGCGATGAAACTCCGGATGCCATTGCACCCCCATCACGAACGGCGCACGCCGGTAGCGCACGGCTTCGATGATGCCGTCCGTCGCCGACACCGCCTCGATATTGAGATCGCGCCCGAGCGTCTTCACCGCCTGATGGTGAATCGAGTTGACGATCGCATCGCGCCGGCCGGGGAACATGTTGACCAGCGTCGAGCCGTCCGGAAAGTGAATCCCGTGCCGATGCTGATCGTAGTTCTCGTTGACGTGCGCGCCCGCGGTCGGAACATCGGTCGCGATGTCCTGATACAAGGTGCCGCCGAACGCCACGTTGATCAGTTGACAGCCGCGGCACACGCCCAGCACCGGCTTGCCCGACTCGACGAACTCGTGCAGCAATTCCAGCTCGTACATGTCACGCACGCGGTCGCCGGGCCACTCGTGGCTGGTTGCCTCTTCCGCGTACGTCTGCGGAGAAACGTCGGCGCCGCCTTGCAGCAGCAGGCCGTCGAGATGCTTCGCATAGTCACGCAAGCGGATGTTGCTCGGATGCAGCATGCCCTGATGACCGACCGTCGGAATCATGAACACCAGCACGTCGCGCGACATCACCCAGTGCGCGATCGATTCTTCGAGGTACTGCAGCGTCTTGCCGCGCAGCCCTTTCGCGCCCGGTTCCGGATGGAAGATGCGCGCCGACACGCCGATGCGCAGCGTGCGCTGCGTGATCCGCTGCCCCGCGCGATCGAACAGCTGACGCGCGCGCGCCGCGATGATGCGGCCGAACACGGTCCACGCCGAATCGTTCTGCTTCAGATAACGCGGCGGCGAGGGCGGCAGCGCATTGGGCGGCGGCGGATTGGTCGCGCTGAAATCGGGCGCCGCGCCGAAGCCGGGCGGCGGCGCGCCGGCCGGGCGCGAGGTGGAAGTGTCGGCCTGTTCGGCGGCGTTGTCGTCGGTTGTCGAGGCCGGCGTGGTCAAGTCGCCGGCCAGCGGCGCGCTGCTCGCGAAGGTCGGCGCGCTCCTGGTGTTTGTCGTGCCTGCCGCGCTCTTCGTGCCTTTCATGATGCCGGGCTGCGCCGCAGGCGCGCCCGCATGGCGCGCCTCGCGCTCATGCACTTCGGCTTCCTGCCTGGCCGTCGATGCCGCGGCCGAACTACGCGCCTCGGCCGCATCACGCTGGCGGGCTGTTTGGGGATCGGTGGGCGTCACGGTCGACGCGCTCTCGGGGTCGTCTGTGGACGAGCGCGCGGCCGCCTCTTCGGCAGCCGGCGTCACGTCCTTCATCGGCGACTGGATCGCATCTTCATGCGAGGGAGGTAGCGAAGCCGCCGGTTCGGGCGGCGTGGTGCCGGGTTTCGACGCGCCGGGCGTCGCTTCCGGCGGCACCGGCGTTGGCGACGCCGAAGGCGACGATGGGCTGCCGGGCTTGCCGGCGTTGTCGGGTTTATTTTCGCTCATGACAGTCAGACAGGCGCCTTCCACGCGAACGAATGAATATGCCCTGATTATCCGCCAGCCCAGCACGCCCCGCAAACGCACACACAATTGCTCACATTGTTTGCGGGTACTCCGGCGGAACTCGCGGGCGGCAAACCCGTGGGGCGCGCGGCACGCATCCCGATCACTCATGATCCGGCTGCTCTTCGAAAGTCTCGCGCAAGGCGATCTGCATCGACGCGTGAATCTTCACGCACCAGCGCCACACGAGCGCGAGCAGCACCGCCGCGCAGACCAGCACCACGGCGAGCAGGCCGGTCGGCGGCAGAATGCTGCCCGACAGCGCCGCGACCAGCAGAAACACGCCGACCATCGACACCACCGGCACCAGATCGGAGATCGCGTAACGGAGCGCACTCGTGAAGCGCCCCGCTGTCGCTGGCTGCACGCCGACTTCGGCGAGCAGCAGCGCGAGCGACTTGGTCTTGCGATAAACCGCCACGAGGAACGGCAGCGACACGACCAGCGCGACGCTCCACTGCACCGCGCGCTGCATCGGCTCGGAACTCAGCCAGTGCGCGAGCAGCTTGCCGGTATAAGGCGCGCTGTACGACACGGTGAGAAAAATCGCGGCGACCAGCGCGAGGTTGACCGCGATCTGCACGATGATCCTGCGCGTCATGCTGAAGAGCGTCGGCTCGCCGCTCCCTGTGCTCAGACTGCGCAGCCACTGGCCGTATAGGCTGAACACATTGGCGAGCGTAGCCGGCATCGCCTGGCCAAGGCGCCGGGTCAGCGGATCGGCGCCGCGGATCAGATACGGCGTGAAGAGCGTGGTCAGCGCCGACACCGCGACCGCGATCGGATAGAGAAACGCGCTCGTCACTTTCAGCGTCAAGCCGAGCGACGCGATGATGAACGAGAACTCGCCGATCTGCGACACGGTCATGCCCACGCGCATCGACGTGCGCGCGTCCTGCCCGGAGAGGAAGGTGCCGAGCCCGCACGACACGATCTTGCCGACGATCACCGCCACCGTGATCACCGCGATCGGCCACGCGTAGTCGAGCAGCACGGCGGGGTTCAGCATCAGGCCGATTGTCACGAAGAAGATCGCGGAAAAGGCGTCGCGCAACGGCGCGATCAGATGCTCGATCCGATGCAGATGGCGCGACTCGGCCATGATCGCGCCGATCAGGAACGCGCCGAGCGCAATGCTGTAGTCGAGCTTGACCACCAGCAGACAGAAGCCGAAGCAGAAGCCGAGCACCGACACCAGCAGCATCTCGTCGCTGCGCGTGCGCGCCACGTAGTTCAGCGCGCGCGGCACCACCAGCACGCCCACCAGCAGCGACACGGTCATGAACAGCAGCAGCTTGCCGAGCGTGACCATCGCGAGACCGGCGCTCAACTGGCCGGTCTGCGCGATGCCGGTCAGCAGCACGAGCATCGCGATGCCGAGAATGTCCTCGACGATCAGAATGCCGAACACCAGTTGCGCGAAACGTTCGCGTTTCAGGCCCAGTTCGGACAGCGCCTTGACGATGATGGTGGTCGACGAAATCGCGAGGATCGCGCCGAGGAACAGCGAATCCATCGGACTCCAGCCGAACGCGCTGCCGATCTCATAGCCGATCCACAGCATCAGCACGATCTCGGAAAGCGCCGCGACGATCGCCGTCGCGCCGACCTGGAAGAGCTTGCGCAAACTGAATTCGAGTCCCAGCGAAAACATCAGGAACACCACGCCGAGTTCGCCGAGCGTCTGGATGGTCTGCTCGTCGTGGATCAGCTGGAACGGCGGCGTGTACGGCCCGATGATCACGCCCGCGGCGATATAACCGAGCACCACCGGCTGCTTCAGGCGATGGAACAGCACGGTGACGACGCCGGCGAGCGCCATCACGACCGCCAGGTCCTGAATGAAGCCAATGCCCTGGTGCATGAATGCATCCCTTACAAAAAGTAATCTTAAAGAGGCAGTGTACCAGCCGCATCCGCCCCGCCGGATCGCGCAAAGGGCCGAAGGGTCTGGGGTTCCCCGATAGACAGCGCCCGTTGCACGCATGGGCGCCGGAATATTTTTGACACGCTGGACTCCTGTGAAATATCACAATAATATCTGTCGAATATTTTCTTTGGAGCCGAGTGATGCAGCCGTTGTCTTTCCATGTTGTAGAGTGCGCCGGTCAGAGCCGTGCGGAGCGGGTCGAAGTGAGCCGTCTGACCATCGCCGGGTGGGCCGGGCGCGATCAGGCGGCCATCGAGCACCACATAGCCGAGCTGGCCGAACTCGGCGTGAAGCGGCCGTCCACCACGCCGTGTTTCTATCGGCTCGGCGCGGAACTGCTGACGCAGGCCGAGCAGATCGACGTGGTCGGCGTGAAGTCCAGCGGCGAAGCCGAGTGCGTGCTGCTGCAAACGCCGGCGGGGTTGCTCGTGACGATCGGCTCCGACCATACCGACCGCGAGGTCGAGGCTTACGGCGTGACCGTCTCCAAACAGGTTTGCCCGAAACCGCTCGCGCGCGACGCATGGCGTTTCGACGACGTCGCCGGCCACTGGGACCAATTGGAAATGCGCGCATATGCCGTCGCGAACGGCGAGCGGCGCGTCTATCAGCAAGGCAGCGTCGCGTCGCTGCTGCCGGCCGCCGAGCTGCTCGCGCGCGCGCCGCTCGACGCCGGCGCGGCGATGTTCTGCGGCACGCTGGCGGTGCAAGGCGGGATCGTCGGGATGGCCGATGGCGATGCGCTCGAACTCGAACTGCACGATCCCGTCCTGAACCGCACGCTGCGCCACGCCTATCGCGTGCGCGCGCTAGCTATCGTCGAATGAGGCACCCATGAGCTCCCCATCGCCCGCCGTCAATGCCGACGCGTCTTCCGACGCGCTGCTCGAAGCCACCGCGCTGCGCAAGATCACCTGGCGCATCATGCCGTTCCTGTTTCTCGTCTACGTGCTGTCATATCTGGATCGCGTCAACATCGGTTACGCGAAGCTGCAGTTCACCGGCGACCTCGGATTGTCGAACGCGGCGTACGGACTCGGCGCGGGGATCTTTTTCTTCGGCTACTTCGTGTTCGAAGTGCCTAGCAACCTGCTGCTGAAGAAGTTCGGCGCGCGCGCCACGATCGCCCGCATCACGATGCTGTGGGGCCTGCTGTCGTGCCTGATGATGTTCGTGCGCAGCGAAACGATGTTCTACGTGCTGCGCTTTTTCCTCGGCGTGGCCGAAGCCGGGCTGGTGCCGGGCGTGGTGCTGTATCTGACCTTCTGGTTTCCGTCCGACCGGCGCGCGCGCATGGTCGCCGTGTTCATGGCGGCGATTCCGGTGGCGGGCATCATCGGCGCGCCTTTGTCGGGCTTTCTGATGTCGGCGCTGCATGACGCGCATGGTTTGCGCGGCTGGCAGTGGATGTTCCTGATCGAAGGCATTCCGTCGATCCTCGCGGGCTTCTGGGCGCTCGCCGTCCTGCGCAACACGCCCGCCGAAGCCGCGTGGCTCAACACGGACGAGAAGCGCGTGATCACGAGCCGCCTCGCGCGGGAAAACAGCGCGGCCACGGCGGCCGGCGCCGAGCACAGTCTGGCGGTCGCGTTGCGCTCGGGCCGTTTTTGGCTCCTCACGCTGATCTATTTCTGCCTCGTCACCGGCAATGCAGGCTTCTCGTTCTGGCTGCCGCAGATCGTCAAGGATCTCGGCGTGACGAACCTCGTCACCAACGGCTCCGTCACCGCAATTCCGTACCTCGCCGCGGGCATCGGCATGATCCTGATCGGCCGCTCGTCGGACATCACCGGCGAGCGGCGCTGGCACTACGCGATTTGCTGCTTCATAGGCGCGGCGGGGCTGCTCGGCAGCGCATCGGTGACGAACTCGATTCCGCTCGCCGTCACCGGCCTGTCGATCGCGTATATCGGCATCCTCGCGGGCTTCGGCATCTTCTGGTCGATGTCGACGACTTTCCTGCAAGGCACGGCGGCCGTCGCGGGTATCGCGGTGATCAACTCGATCGCGAACCTCGCGGGCTATGTGAGTCCATACGTGCTCGGCATCGTCAAGGACGCGACGCATAGCGTGACGTTCGGGCTGGTGCTGATCGCGGGGGCGCTGACCGTCGGCGGGCTGGTCACCTTGATGATGCCGCGCGTGAAGGTGCAACATGCGGCACAGGTTGCGCCGGGGCGTGCGTGAGCCTGGCATGAAGCGCGCCGGAATCGTGTTTGCAGCGCGGAGATCGACACGGATGCGTGGCGCAGGTGACCTGACGGCTAACGCGCAGCACACGCGGTGTGGTGCGCATCCGGCACGCCCTCGAACCGCGATCGCGGCGATATCCGCCCGCCGCGCTCACCGCGCACGCCACACACGCGACACGCAGCCCGACATCCCTGCGTACCGCCCGCCCCGTGCGCGCAAATCCTTGCACTACAATGCGGACGACACCGCCCGCCCGCTCGACCCATGACGCTCCAGCAGATTGCCCGCCCTTCCCAGCCCACCCGCGCGAGCGCCGCCGCGAGCCTCGCCGAACAGGCGTATGCGTTCGTCAAGCGCGAGATCATCACGATGCGGCTGCGGCCGAGCGAGGTGCTCAACGAAGCGGAGTTGATGGCGCTCACCGGGATCGGCAGAACGCCGGTCCACCAGGCGCTGCATCGCCTCGTGCACGAAGGCATGCTGACCATCATGCCGAGAAAGGGCATCATGGTCCGGCCGGTTTCGCTCGACGACGTGCTGGCGATCATCGACGTGCGTCTCGTCAACGAAAGCTACTGCGTCGAACTCGCCGCGCGCCACGCGCAGCAGCACGACTACGACGCGATGCAGGCGCTCCTGGACCGCTCGTCGGTATGCGTCGCCGCGCACGACATCGAAGGAATGATGGACATCGACCGCGAATTTCATCTGGCCATCTCGGCCGCCTCGCGCAACCCGGTGCTCGCCGACATCCTGCGCGGGCTGCATGAACGTTCGCTGCGCTTCTGGTTCATTTCGCTGTCCGAGCCGCATCATCTCGAAGACGTCCATGAAGAACATCTCGAACTGTTCCGGCTGCTGCGCGAGCGCGACGCCGAAGGGGCGCGTCAGTCGGTGCAGAAGCATATCGAGGCGTTCCGCGCGACGCTCTTCAACCGCATCTGAAGCATCCGGGGCGCACGCATCACGGTGCATCACGGCGACCGTTTTCAAGCGCACACCTGTTTGTCATCTTCATTAGCCGCCTTTATCTGCCGCATTCCTTGATCAACCGGCTTCGCCCGGTTCAACCGGATTCTCACCGACATCATGGCCACTGAATTCACGCCCTTCCCGCCGCTTGCCCAGCTTGCCGCCGACCTCGCCGCCGGACGCACCACGAGCCGCGCCCTCGTCGAAACCGCACTCGAACGGATCGAAGACCCGGCCGGCCAGGGCGCGGCCGCCTTTATGCACGTCGACGCCGGCAGCGCCCGCGCCGCCGCCGACGCGCACGACCGCCTGCGCGCGGCTGGCACCGTGCTCTCGCCGCTCGCCGGGATTCCGGTGTCGGTCAAGGACCTGTTCGACATCGAAGGCCAGCCGACCCGCGCGGGCTCCGTCGTGCTCGCCGACGCCCCGCCGGCGACAACGGACGCCGTCGCGGTCGCGCGTTTGAAGCGGGCCGGCGCGGTGATCGTCGGCCGCACCAACATGAGCGAGTTCGCGTTTTCCGGACTCGGCCTGAACCCGCACTACGGCAATCCGCTCTCGCCGTACCGGCGCAACGTGAAAGGCGACGAGCGGATTTCGGGCGGCTCCTCGTCGGGCGCGGCGGCCTCGGTCGCCGACGGCATGGCAGCCTTCGCGCTCGGCACCGACACCGGCGGCTCGATCCGCATCCCGGCCGCGCTGTGCGGCCTGACCGGCTTCAAGCCGACCGCCGCGCGCATCCCGAAACAGGGCGGCGTGCCGCTCTCGACGACGCTCGATTCGTTCGGGCCGATCGGCGTGTCGGTCGCGTGCTGCGCGCTGGTCGACCGGATGCTGGCCGGACTGGAGCCGCGCATTCCGGCCGCGCGGCCGCTCGAAGGCGTGCGCCTCGGCGTGCTGACTAACTTCGTCACCGACGGCGTCGAGCCGGCGGTCGCTGCCGCGATCGACACCGCCCTCAAGCACCTCGAGGCGGCCGGCGCGATCGTCAGCGAAGTGCGTTTCGCGCCGCTCGACCGTTTGCCCGAGATCAACCGCTTCGGCTTCTCACCGATCGAAGCGTATGCGTGGCATCGGCCGCTGCTCGACAAGCATCGCGAGCAATACGACCCGCGCGTGCTCACGCGCATTCTCAAAGGCCAGCCGGCCAGCGCCGTCGACTATCTGGACCTGCTCGCCGAACGCGAGGCGATGCTCGACGACGCCGCGCGCACGCTGTGGCAGCGCTTCGACGCGGTGGTCGCGCCGACCGTGCCGGTACTGCCGCCGCGCGTGGCCGACCTGATCCACGATGACGACGCCTTTGGCCGCACCAATGCGCTGATCCTGCGCAACCCGAGCGTGTTCAACTTCCTCGACACCTGCGCGCTGTCGCTGCCCTGCCATCTGCGCGGCGAGGCGCCGGTCGGGCTGATGCTGGCGGGCGCGCCGCACGCCGACGATGCGCTGCTCGCGATCGGGCGCGGCGCGCAGGCGGTGCTGAATGCAATTCGTTGAGCGGGACGGGCGCGGCGAGTGAAATGCCGGGTGGCCTGGTGACTCGGCGGTTCAGCGGACGCAATAGTGCGATAAGCGTCGGGGCAGGGGTTCGCGCTAGAATCGCGCTCACCTGCCCTTTTGTCTTCAGACCGCCCTACGATCCATGAACAACGACACTGCAATGCTGCGCCGCGAGCGCTCCCTGCTGGTTCTGCTTGGCCTGATCTGTGTCGCCCTGGTGGGCGGCGCGTTGTACCTGCAGTACTTCCTGCGCGAAGACCCGTGCCCGTTGTGCATCATCCAGCGCTATTTCTTCCTGCTGATTGCGATCTTCGCGTTCCTCGGCGCCCGCTTCAACCACTGGCGCGGCGTGCGTCTGCTGGAACTGCTGGCGGCGTTGTCGGCGCTCGCGGGCATCGTGACCGCCGCGCGGCACGTGTATGTCCAGGCCAATCCGGGCTTTAGCTGCGGCTTCGACGCGCTGCAGCCGGTGGTCGACAGTTTGCCGCCCGCTCATTGGCTGCCGGGCGTGTTCAAGGTGGCCGGCCTGTGCGAAACGGCCTATCCGCCGATTCTCGGCCTGACGCTGCCGATGTGGTCGCTGGTCGCGTTCGTGCTCGCGTTCATTCCGCTGGTGCTGAGCCTGGTCCGCAATCGCCGCCGGATCGCCTGATCGCGCTTCCCGCTTCCCGCCTCCGCTCCCCCGCTTCCCGTCCCGACACCACGCCGGACTTCGCGTCGCCGTTCGCGGCGGCCGAAGTCCGGCGTTTTTGCATCCGCGCAGCTTGTGCGAGCGTCTTTGCGATGACCGGCAATGAATCGGCAAAAACCGCAGCACCAACTCGGCAATCACCCGCCAAACACCACCCGCCAAAGACCCCGCAATAAGCGGCAAGCGCCCGCCAGTCACCCGCCCCCCTGTCTGGCCGTAGCCCCATCCCGCCCGCAGACGCAACTTCCCGGCCCCGCGCGAATCGTACTGAGGCGAGGATCGCTCATGACCACCGCCGAATAAGCTTCATGCGACATGGGAAATATTTTCGGGCCGCGGTAATGCTATCTTGGGAACTGGATGGCGATCTACGTGCGCGAGGCCGGCTTTGGCGACCCCATGCGTAACGCGCGCCCGGTCCGCACTGTCTTTCGGATTCGCCATGACAACGCAAACCATCCGCTTCTATCACCAGGGGTCCGTCCGCGAGGTTGCGGGCGTCCCGGCGACGCGCACCGTGCTCCAGCATCTGCGCGAGGATGCGTTTTGCACCGGCACCAAGGAAGGCTGCGCGGAAGGCGACTGCGGTGCCTGCACGGTGGTCGTCGGTGAACTGGACACGCGCGGTGCGCTCGTGCTCAAAGCGGTCAATGGCTGCATCCAGTTCCTGCCCACGTTGGACGGCCGCGCGCTCTTCACCGTCGAAGACCTGCGCGCCGCCGACGGCGCGCTGCACCCCGTGCAGCAGGCCATGGTCGATTGCCACGGTTCGCAATGCGGCTTCTGCACGCCCGGCTTCGTGATGTCGATGTGGGCGCTGTACGAAAACCAGCCCGCCGACGCCGGCCTGCCCACCCGCGACGAAATCAACGCCGCGCTGTCCGGCAATCTGTGCCGCTGCACCGGCTACCGGCCGATCGTCGAGGCGTCGCAGAAGATGTTCGACTACCCGCAGTACCCGCGCGTGACGCTGGAGCGCGCCGCCATCGCGGACACGCTGCGCGGCCTGCAACGCCCCGACACCTTCGAATACGGCGCACCCGATGCGCGCGGCGCGGCGTTCGGCCCGTCCACCTTCCGCGCGCCGGTCACGCTCGACGCGTTCGCCACGCTGCGTGCCGCCCATCCTCAGGCACGGCTACTCGCCGGCAGCACCGACGTCGGCCTGTGGGTCACCAAGCAGTTCCGCGATCTCGGCGACATCCTGTACATCGGCAACGTCGCCGAACTGAAAACCATCGAACGTGATGCGCAGACGCTGACGATCGGCGCAGCCGTCACGCTCGAAGACGCGTACGCGGCCCTCGCCGTCGATTACCCCGAACTCGCCGAACTGTGGACGCGCTTCGCGTCGCTGCCGATCCGCAACGCCGGCACGCTCGGCGGCAATGTCGCGAACGGCTCGCCGATCGGCGATTCGATGCCCGCGCTGCTCGCGCTCGACGCGCAAGTCGTGCTGCGCCACGGCCCGGCCAGCCGCACGCTGCCGCTCGATGCGTTCTACCTCGGTTATCAGAAAACCGCGCTCAAGGCCGGCGAATTCGTCGCGGCGCTGCGCGTACCGCGCCCGGCGGGCAACCTGCGCTTTCGCACATACAAGGTATCGAAGCGCTACGATCAGGACATCTCAGCAGTATGCGCGGCGTTCGCACTGCATCTCGGCGACGACGGCGCGATTCAGGCCGCGCGCATCGCCTTCGGCGGCATGGCGGCCACGCCGAAGCGCGCCGCGCAAACCGAAGCCGTGCTGAACGGCGCAACCTGGAACGAAAGCACCGCGCGGCAGGCGATGAACGCACTCGTCGCCGATTACCAGCCGCTCACCGACATGCGCGCGTCGAGCGCCTACCGGCTGAAGGTGGCGCGCAACCTGCTGTGGCGCTTTCACCTCGAAACTCGCCAGGAAGCGCCGCTCGCGCTGCTCGACGTGAATGCGTTCTGCTTCGCGGCCGCGGTGTCAGGCGTGCCTGCGACGCCGGATGCGGCCGCAGCGAAGGAGCCATCGTGATGAACCGCACCGATGCTTTCGTCGAACACGCGGGCGGGACGCTTGCGAGCAAGCACGCCGCCGCGCATGAACGCGATAACAACGCCGCGATCGGCGTGTCCCTGCCGCACGAATCGGCTGCTCTGCATGTGAGCGGCGAAGCCACCTACACCGACGACATCGCCGAACTGCAAGGCACGCTGCACGCGGCGCTCGGCCTGTCGCGCCATGCGCACGCGCGGATCGTGTCGATGGATCTGGACGCGGTCCGGAAGTCGCCCGGCGTGATCGCGGTGCTGAGCGCCGCGGACATCCCCGGCGAAAACAATTGCGGCCCGGTGCTGCACGACGACCCGATTCTCGCCGTCGACGAAGTGCTGTATCTCGGCCAGCCGGTGTTCGCAGTGATCGCCGAGAGCCACGAACTGGCGCGCCGAGCGGCAGCGCTCGCGAAAAGCGACGACGTGATCCGCTACGAACCGCTCGACGCCATTCTCACGCCAGTCGAGGCGAAGGCCGCGAAGCAGTTCGTGCTGCCGCCGCTGCATCTGAAACGCGGCGAGCCCGACGCGAAGATCGCCACCGCACCGCACAGAATCAGCGGCACGTTCGAAGTGGGCGGCCAGGAGCAGTTTTATCTGGAAGGCCAGATCGCCTATGCGGTGCCGAAGGAAATGGACGGCATGCTCGTCTACAGTTCGACGCAGCATCCGAGCGAAATGCAACAAGTGGTCGCCCATATGCTCGACTGGCCCGCGCACAACGTGGTGTGCGAATGCCGGCGCATGGGGGGCGGCTTCGGCGGCAAGGAATCGCAGTCGGCCCTGTTCGCGTGCGTGGCGGCGTTGGCGGCGAAGCTGTTGCGCCGTCCCGTCAAACTGCGCGCCGATCGCGACGATGATTTCATGATCACCGGCAAGCGCCACGACGCCGTCTACGAATACGAAGCGGGCTTCGACGACACCGGCCGCATTCTCGGCGCGCGCGTCGAAATCGCTTTGCGCGCGGGCTATTCGGCCGACCTGTCGGGCGCGGTCGCGACGCGCGCCGTGTGCCACTTCGACAACGCGTACTACCTCTCTGACGTCGATATTGTCGCGCTGTGCTGCAAGACCAACACGCAATCGAACACCGCGTTCCGTGGCTTCGGCGGACCGCAAGGCGCGCTCGTGATGGAAGTGCTGCTCGACGACATCGCGCGTCATTTAAAGCGCGATCCGCTCGACGTGCGTCTCGCCAACTACTACGGCGTCGGCGAGCGCGATACGACGCCGTATGGGCAGCGCGTCGAAGACAACATCATCGCGCCGCTGACCGACGCGCTGCTCGACAGCAGCGACTACCGCGCACGGCGCGCGGCGCTCGCCGCCTTCAACGCGGGCAGTCCGGTGCTCAAGCGCGGCATCGCGTTTTCGCCGGTCAAGTTCGGCATCTCGTTCAATGTGCCGTTTCTGAACCAGGCCGGCGCGCTGGTGCACGTGTACAAGGACGGCTCGGTGCTCGTCAATCACGGCGGCACCGAAATGGGCCAGGGGCTCAACACGAAAGTCGCGCAGGTGGTCGCGAATCAGTTCGGCTTGCCGCTCTCGCGCGTGCGGGTGACGGCGACGGATACGTCCAAGGTCGCGAATACGTCGGCGACCGCGGCGTCGACCGGCAGCGATCTGAACGGCAAAGCCGCCGAAGCGGCAGCGCGAACAGTTCGCGCGCGGCTCGCCGAACTCGCGGCCAAACAGCTCGGCGGCAATGCGCAGGAAGTGCAATTCGCCAACAGCACAGTGTCGGTGAACGGCGGCGCAATGCCCTTCGAGCAACTGGTCGGCGCGGCGTATCTCGCGCGCGTGCAGTTGTGGTCGGACGGTTTCTACACGACGCCGAAAGTGCATTGGGATGCGAAGACGCTGACCGGTCATCCGTTCTATTACTTTGCGTATGGCGCGGCGGTGTCCGAAGTCGTGATCGACACGCTGACCGGCGAATGGAAACTGCTGCGCGCGGACGTGCTGCACGACGCCGGCCAATCGATCAATCCGGCGATCGACATCGGCCAGGTGGAAGGCGGCTTCATTCAGGGCATGGGCTGGCTCACCACCGAGGAACTGTGGTGGAACCGCGATGGCCGTCTGATGACGCACGCGCCGTCCACATACAAGATTCCCGCTGTCAGCGATACGCCCGCCGCGTTCCACGTGCAGCTCTATCAGAACCAGAACGCGGAGCCGACCGTGTTCCGCTCGAAGGCCGTCGGCGAGCCGCCGCTTCTGCTGCCGTTCTCGGTGTTCCTTGCGATTCGCGACGCGATCGCTTGCGCCGTGCCAGGCGCGCAACCTGCTCCTGCGTTGCGGGCGCCGGCCACGCCCGAAGCGATACTCGATGCGCTGGACGCGTTGCAGTCCGCCCATGCGGCCGAAGCATCCGCCACGCAGACGAGCATCGGCACGACGGCCTGAAAACAACCGCAATAGAATGACCGGAATGAATCAAACCCACGGCCTGACGCGACACGAACGCATCAGGCCGCACGCAAAAGCGCAACCGGCCGCACGGACACCCCGTGCGGCCCCGTATGGAGAACCGCCGGATGCAAGCCTGGCTACCTGAGCTGCAACAACTGCTCGCGCACGGCGACGCCGCCGTGCTGGTGACGGTCGCGCGCGTCGAAGGGTCGGCGCCGCGCGAGGCCGGCACGAAGATGATCGTCACGCGCGAATCGGCCAAGCATACGATCGGCGGCGGCCACCTCGAATGGAAGGCGATCGAGACCGCGCGCCAGGTGCTGCGCGACGGCATGCGCTCGCCGCATATGCGCCGGCTGGAGCGTTTCGCGCTCGGCCCGAGCCTCGGCCAATGCTGCGGCGGCGCGGTGATACTCGCGTTCGAGCGGCTCGACATCGGCGACCTCGGCTGGATCACCTCGCTCGCGAAGCGCGTGGCCGCGGGTCAATCGACGGTGCGTAGCGTATCATTCGGCCCCGCGCCGGATGCCGTGATGCTGTCCGAGCCCGAGCCGGGCGTCGATGCCGCCGACTGCCTGCTGTGGGACGGCGCCGGTTTCGACGACAGCAGCGCGCTGCTCACCGAAACCATCGCACCGGGTGACTTCTCCGTCGTGCTGTTCGGCGCGGGCCACGTGGGCGCCGCGCTGGTGCGCGTGCTGGCCACGCTGCCCTGCACCGTGCGCTGGGTCGACGAACGCGACGCGCAATTCCCGCCGCTGGAATCGCTGCACGCGCCGAACGTCAAGCTCGATCCGAACGACGCGCCCGACGAAGCGATCGACCAGGCCGCGCCGAACACGTACTTCATCGTGATGACGCACAATCATGCGCTCGATCTCGAACTGGCCGAGCGCATTCTGCGGCGCGGCGACTTCGCGTTCTTCGGCATGATCGGCTCGCATAGCAAGCGCAAGCAGTTCGAGCACCGGCTCGCGGCGCGCGGCATCGACCCGTCGCAGATCGCGCGGATGAAGTGTCCGCTCGGCGTCGACGGCATCGTCGACAAGTCGCCGGAGATCATCGCGATCTCGGCGGCGGCGCAGGTGCTGCAGGCCGTCGAGGCGAACGCGGGCACGCATCACGCGCCGCAAGCGGTCTGAAACGCGACGCACGACGCACGGCGCGCAACGGTTCCAACACACTTCAAACCACCATGACTACCACGACCGCCACCACGATCTCCCCCTCGCTCGCCGATAAAACCGCGCGCGCGCCGAAGGCCGAGCTGCACATTCATATCGAAGGCTCGCTCGAACCCGAACTGATTTTCGCGCTCGCCGAACGCAACGGCGTGAAGCTCGCGTACGACTCGATCGACGCGCTGCGCGCGGCCTACGCGTTCACCGATCTGCAATCGTTCCTCGACATCTACTACGCGGGTGCCAGCGTGCTGCTGCACGAGCAGGACTTCTACGACATGACGATGGCGTATGTCGAACGGTGTCTCGCCGACAACGTGATTCACAGCGAGATCTTCTTCGACCCGCAGACGCACACCGAACGCGGTGTGCCGATCGCAACCGTCGTGGCCGGCATCGAGCGCGCGCTCGCCGATGCGGAAAAACGCGGCATGACGAGCAAGCTGATTCTGTGCTTCCTGCGCCATCTGTCCGAAGAGGATGCGCTCGCCACGTTTGACGAAGCGTTGCCGCTGTTCGAGCAGTACAGGCACCGGCTGATCGGTGTTGGCCTGGACTCGTCGGAGCGCGGCCATCCGCCGTCGAAGTTCGAACGCGTGTTCGCCAGGGCGCGCGCGCTCGGCCTGAAACTCGTCGCGCACGCGGGCGAGGAAGGGCCGCCGTCGTATATCTACGAAGCGCTCGATCTGCTGAAAGTCGACCGCGTCGATCACGGTGTGCGCAGCATCGAGGACCCGGCGCTCGTCACGCGTCTGGCCGACTCGCGCGTCGCGTTGACCGTCTGCCCGCTGTCGAACCTGAAGCTGTGCGTGTTCGACGACCTCACCAAGCACACGCTGAAGGACCTGCTCGATCGCGGCGTCGCGGTGACGGTGAATTCCGACGACCCGGCCTACTTCGGCGGCTACGTGAACGCCAACTATCTCGCCACCATTGACGCGTTGAAGCTCAACGACGCCGAGGTATACACGATCATCCGCAACAGCTTCGAAGCGTCGTTCGTGACGCCGCAGGAGCGTGGCGCGCTGATCGCGAAGCTCGACGCGCATTGGCATCAAAGCGGCCCGCACTGAAGGGCCGGAAAAAGGCAGCCGGCGGCGGCACGGTTTGTCCGTCCGCGCCGCCCGGCTTTTCACATTCGGAGACGGTTTTTCCATGACTCAAGCGACTAACCCGGCCCACCCGGCCAAAGCAGCGCAGTCGGCATTTCGCGCGCAACTGCTGACCTTCACCGGCGACCCCGCGCAATCGCCCGACGCGGCGGTGTTCCACGAGGACGGCCTGCTGATCGTCGAAGACGGCCACGTGAGCGCGGCGGGCGCGTATGCGGCGCTCGCATCGCGGCTCGCGCCGGGCACCCAGGTGCAGGAAATGCGCGACAAGCTGATCGTGCCGGGTTTCATCGATACGCACATTCACTTTCCGCAAACGGACATGATCGCGTCGCCGGCGCCGGGTTTGTTGCCGTGGCTCGACACCTACACGTTTCCGACCGAGCGCCGCTTCACCGATCCGGCGTATGCGCGCGACACCGCGAGCTTCTTTGTCGACGAACTGCTCGCGTGCGGTACGACCACCGCGCTCGTGTACTGCACGGTCCACAAGCAGTCCGCCGACGCGCTCTTCACCGAGAGCGAGGCGCGCAATCTGCGGATGGTGGCGGGCAAGGTGCTGATGGACCGCAACTGCCCCGAGTTCCTGCGCGACACGGCGCAATCGGGCTACGACGACAGCGCGGAGCTGATCGGCCGCTGGCACAATCGCGGGCGCCAGATGTACGCGCTCACGCCGCGTTTCGCGCCGACTTCGACCGAAGCGCAGCTCGAAGCGTGCGGCGTGCTGGCGCGCCAGCATCCGGACGTGTTCGTCCAGAGCCATGTCGCGGAAAACGTCGACGAAGTGAAATGGGTCGCGGGTCTGTTCCCCGGCCACCGCAGCTATCTGGACATTTACGATCATTACGGCCTGCTGCGCCGCCGCGCGGTGTACGGCCATTGCATCCACCTCGACGAGGCGGATCGCCAACGCATGGCGCAAACCGGTACGGTCGCCTCGCATTGCCCGACCTCGAACCTGTTTCTCGGCAGCGGCCTGTTCGATTTCGACAAGGCCGGCGCGGCGGGCATGCCGATCGCGCTGGCGACCGACGTCGGTGGCGGCACCTCGTTCTCGATGCTGCAAACGATGAACGAAGCGCACAAGGTCGCGCGGCTGGGCGGGCACCACCTGAGCGCGACGCGGATGTTTTATCTGGCGACCGCAGGTGCAGCCGTTGCGCTCGATCTCGCGGACAAGGTCGGCACGTTGAAGCCGAACTCGGAAGCGGACTTCGTGGTGCTCGATCCGCAGGCGACGCCGCTGCTCGCGCGCCGCACCGCACGCACCGGATCGCTGGAGGAACTGCTGTTCGCGTTCGCGCTGCTCGGCGACGATCGTGCGGTCTACGAAACGTATGCGGCGGGCAAGCGCGTGCATCGTCGCGACGATGTGCGGCAGCATGCGGTGCGAGCGGCGAGGATTGCGGCCTGAGTGCGCGTTGATCGCGACATGACGAGGCGGCCTCGCTCGGGCCGCTGAATGAAAAACGGCGCTTCGATCAGGAAGCGCCGTTTTCATTTGACCTCTTCAACGGGCGGCTCAAACGATGCCGCCGCTCACCGCTGCATGCACACCTCATGCAGCGCAGTGAGCCGCCGCACCGGATCGGCAACATACGGATTCGACTCGTCCCACGCGTACCCCGCCAGCACCGCGCTGATCATGCGGCGAATCGACGGCACCTGGTCCGGGTAATAGATGATGTCCTGCAACTCGCCGGTGTACCAGCGCTCGACGAACGCGCGGAACGTATCGATGCCTTTGCGCAGCGGCACGTCGTAATCCGCCGACCAGTCGACCGTCTCGCCGTCCAGTTGCCGGTTCAACGTGTGCGCCGCGAGATGCGCCGAGCGTAGCGCGATCGTCACGCCGGACGAGAACACCGGATCGAGAAATTCGCCGGCATTGCCGAGCAGCGCGTAGCCGGGCCCATGCAAACGCTCGACGTTCGCCGCATAGCCGCCGATATGCCGCACCGGCATCAGGAACGGCGCGCTGCCGATCAGACGGTTGAGCGTCGGCTCCTGCTGGATCAGCGCGCGCAGCGTCGCGTCGCGCTCTGCTTCCGGCAGGTCGAGAAAGCTCGCCTCGGCCACGCATCCCACCGACGAGCGTCCGCCCGCCAGCGGAATCATCCAGAACCACACATCGCGGCGCTCCGGATGCGTCGCGATGCAAATCTTGTTGCGGTCACTCGCATCGACCGGAATGCCGTCGCGCACGTGCGTGAAGAGCGCAGCGCGCGTCGGCATGCGCGTCGGCGATTCGAGATTCAGCAGACGCGGCAGCACGCGCCCGAACCCGCTCGCATCGAGCACGAAACGCGCCTCGACCTGATACGCGTGATCCGCCTCGTCGATCACGTCGACGAGCGGCGTGGCCCCGGTATGCACCGCGCGCACCGTGTGGCCGAACCGCACGTCGGCGCCCTGCCTGGCGGCGCAGCGAATCAGGATGTCGTCGAACACCGCGCGCTCGACCTGGTAGGTGGTGCCCCAGCCCGCTGAATGCTTGTCGCGGAAATCGAACGACGACGACTGTTCGCGATACACGAAATACGCGCCGTTCTTGTGCTGGAAGCCCGCTTCGACCACGGCCTGCAACATGCCCGCTTCTTCGAGGTAGGCCATGCTTTGCGGCAGCAGGCTCTCGCCGATCGAGAAACGCGGAAAATGCTGACGCTCCAGCACCAGCACGGAACGGCCCGCCTGGCGCAATAGCGCGGCCGCCACCGCGCCGGCCGGACCGGCTCCGATGATCGCCACATCGACGCTCATGCGCCTTGATGAAGGTGTGCTCAAAATTGCCTCATTGGTTTGCATGCGGGGCGCCGCAATAGGCCGCGCCCTTACTTCTCGTTACAATCGTGCCTCTGACAGCAAGGACAACATTTCGCCGGGGAGGGCAGCGTGTCGTCATCCGAAACATCCCGTGTGCCCTTCGTGCCGGAAACGGCCTTCGGCATCTGGTTCCTGCGCACTCACACTTGGGAGCATCATGTGCTGCGGGTCGCGATCAACGATCTCAAACGTTTGATCGACGCACCCCTGCCTGATGCACCGGTCATCGTCGACGTCGGCTGCGGGCAAGGCATTTCGTTTCGCCTGCTCGCCGATGCGTTCAAGCCGCGCCGCATTGTCGGCGTCGATTTTCATGCGCCGTCGCTCGCGCTTGCCGCCGACGCGGCCCATGCCTGCCGCCCCACGCTGGCCGACATCGAACTGCTGCACGGCGACTGCGCGAAGCTGCCGCTGCCCGACGCCAGCGCCGATATCGTGTTCTGCCATCAAACCTTCCATCACCTCGTCGAACAGGAGCGTGCGCTCGCCGAGTTCCGCCGCGTGCTCAAGCCGGGCGGCATCCTGCTGTTCGCCGAATCGACCGACGCGTACATCAAGTCCTGGGTGATCCGGCTGCTGTTCCGTCATCCGATGCAGGTGCAAAAGAGCGCCGACGGCTACCTCGACATGATTCGCCGCGGCGGCTTCAGCTTCGGCCAGCACAACGTCTCGCTGCCTTATCTCTGGTGGAGCCGCGCGAAAGACTTCGGTCTGCTCGAACGGCTCGGTCTGTATCGTCCGCAACCGGGCAAGCGTCGTGAGACGCTGGTCAATGTCGCGGCGCTCAAGGCTGCGGTCAAGGCGGACTAAAGCCGGTTACCGCGCGCCCTCTTCTCACAGCGCACGGCAAAGGCGGCATGCCGTCTTCGCCGTTTCGCTTCAACTCAGTGCGCTTGCAGCACAACAAGTTGCCCGCGCACCGCAAGCGCCGCGGCGCTCGGACTCACGCCGCACGTGAAGTCGGTCGACGAACTGGTTTCGGTGCTGTGAAAACGAGTCGACACGTCGATCACCGCATTCGCATGACGCTCGCGCGCCGCGTCGCGCAGCTTGCGCACCGCTTCGGCGAGCGCTTCGTGGCATGCGTCTTCGGGACTCGATACCTTGCGTGCGATCCGCACCGAATACGCGACCTCGCCCACCTTGCTCTGCACCGCCGGATGGTCCTGCTGACCAAAAAACACCGGCACCTCACCACGCGATTCGCCACCAGCCGCCGCGAACGGCAGCGACTTCACCTGCGTCGCGCAACCCGCCTGCGTCAACGCCACCGCTACAAGCGCACCCAGCGCAGCCCATTTTTTCATTGTCGTCACCTTCGTTATTTTTGAAGTCGCGGCCGCTTTTTCAGCCGCGTCGTCGGTCCATTCAACCGCCCTGCCATGCTTCGAACATCAGGCTCGCGCAACTGCCGCCGAACCCGAATGACACCGACATCGCCGTGTCGATACGCGCAGCGTGCGCGCTCCGCACGAGCGGCATACCGCTCAGTTCCGGCTCCGGCGTGCCGATATCCGCCGTACCCGCGATGAACCCATCGCGCATCATCAGGAGCGTGTAGATCGCCTCGTGCGCGCCACAAGCGCCGATCGAATGCCCGGTCATCCCCTTGGTCGACGAAAACGCCGGTATGCGCTGCCCGGACGCGGCGCCGAATACGTCACTCAACGCGCGCAGTTCCTCGATGTCGCCGAGCGGCGTGGACGGCGCGTGCGTGTTGATGTAATCGGGACAGTTGCCCGCCGCGTCGAGCGCGCCGCGCATCGCCCGCGCGATGCCGGCCGCGCGCGGCGCGACCATCGCCGCGCTGTCCGTGCAATCGCCGAAGCCGGTCAGCTCCGCGTAAATGCGCGCGCCGCGCGCCAACGCGTGATCGAGCGCTTCGAGCACCAGCACGCCGCCGCCCGACGCGATCACGAAGCCGTCGCGCTGTGTATCGTACGGACGCGACGCGTGCTGCGGCGTGTCGTTGAAGCGCCGCGACAGCGCCCCCATCGAGTCGAACAGCAGCGTCGTGTTGTCGTGCAGCGCCTCGCTGCCGCCGGCCAGCACGATCTGCTGCCGGCCGGTCTGAATCAGTTGCATCGCCTGACCGATCGCGAGCGCCGAGGTCGTGCACGCCGACGACGGCGAATAGCTCACCCCTTCGAGCCCGAACACCTGCGCGACGTTCGCCGACGCGGTGCTGCTCATCGCATGCGGCACGGTGTACGGCGGCACTTTTTCGACGCCGCGCGTCTGCGCGATCGCGAGCGCGGCGTCGTAGCTCGCCAACGTGCCGACGCCCGAGCCGATTACCGCTCCCGCGCGCGGCGAGCGCAACGCAGCAGGCGCAAGTCCGGCGTCGTCGATCGCGTGGCGCGCCGCATGACAGGCAAAGCGCGCGGTATCGCCCATGAAGCGTTCGAGCTTGCGCTCGAATGGCGGCTCGTGCGCGACTGACGCGACGCCCGCCACCTGCGAGCCGAACCCGCGCTCACGCCAGGCGTCGACCCGCTCGATGCGCGAGCGGCCCGCGCGCAACGCGGCGGCCACGCCGTCGAGCGTATTGCCGAGGCACGACACGATCCCCATGCCGGTGACGACCACGCGTTGCAGCGCGACGCTCATCGAACGCGCCTGAAAATCAGCGACGTATTGATGCCGCCGAACGCAAAGTTATTGCTCATCACATGTTCGGCATCGATCTCGCGCGCCGTGCCGACGATGTAGTCGAGCGGCGCGCAGGCCGGATCGACGTTGTCGAGGTTCAAGGTCGGCGCATACCAGTTGCGTTTCATCATCTCGATGGTCCACCAGGCTTCGAGCGCGCCGCACGCGCCAAGCGTGTGCCCGACGTAGCTCTTGAGCGAACTGATCGGCATGCGCTCGCCGAAGGTCTGCGCGGTCGCATGGCTCTCGGCGATGTCGCCACGATCGGTCGAGGTGCCGTGCGCGTTCACGTAGGCGATCGCCTCAGGCGGCAGTTGCGCGTCGCGCAGCGCAAGCTGCATCGCGCGCGCCATGGTGCCGGCGGTCGGCTGGGTCATGTGCGCGCCGTCCGAATTGCAGCCGAAGCCGGCGATCTCCGCGTGAATCCGCGCCCCGCGCGCCACCGCGTGTTCGTATTCTTCGAGCACCAGCGTGGCCGCGCCTTCGCCGACCACGAGGCCATCGCGCGCGGCATCGAAAGGACGCGGCGTCAGATGCGGCTCGTCGTTGCGCGTGCTGGTCGCGTACAGCGTGTCGAACACCGCGACCGCCGGGCCCGACAGTTCTTCCGCGCCGCCCGCGAGCATCAGCGTCTGCTTGCCGCTCTGGATCGCCTCGAACGCGTAACCGATCGCCTGGCTGCCCGATGCGCACGCGCACGACGTCGGAATAATCCGCCCTTTCAGATCCCAGAACAGGCTGACGTTGACCGCCGTGGTGTGCGGCATCATCTGCACGTAGCTGTTCGACGTGACGCCGCCCATCGAGCCGGTTTCGAGCATCGCGCCGAATGCGCGGATCGGCTGCACCGAGCCCGACGACGAGCCATACGCAACGCCCATGCGGCCGTCGGCGATGCTCGGGTCGTCCGCCAGCCCCGCGTCGGCGAGCGCCAGTTCGCTCGCGCGCACCGAGTACATCGACACCGGACCCATCGAGCGCGTTTTCTTGCGCGGGTAATGGGCGGGCACGTTGAACTCGGGCAGCGGACACGCGAGCCGCGTATGCAGCGCTTCGAAGTAATCCCATTCGGGCATGCGCCGCACCGCGTTCTCGCCGCTTCTCAGGCGCGCTTCGATGACGTCCCAGCTATCGCCGAATGCGGTGACACCACCCATGCCGGTAATGACGACGCGTTTCATCACACCATCCCGCCATTGACGCCGATCACCTGGCGCGTCACATAGGAAGCCGCATCCGACATCAGAAAGCCGACCACCGAGGCGACCTCGGCAGGCTGGCCGACGCGGTTCATCGGCACCGTTTTCAAGGCCTGTTCGAGCGGCATCTGCTCGAGCATGCCGGTTTCGATCAGGCCCGGCGCGACGCAATTGACGGTGATGTTGCGCGTCGCCAGTTCGACCGCGAGCGCCTTGGTCGCGCCGATCAGCCCGGCCTTCGCCGCGCTGTAGTTGACCTGGCCGCGATTGCCCATCACCCCGGACACCGACGCGATCGTGACGATTCGCCCGCCCTTGCGCGCGCGCACCATCGGCATGGTGAGCGGATGGACGACGTTGTAGAACGCGTCGAGACCGGTCTCGATCACGATGTCCCAGTCTTCCTCGGTGAGCGCGGGAAACGCGGCGTCGCGCGTCACGCCCGCGCTGCACACGATGCCGTAGTAGGGGCCGTGCGCGGCGACGTCCGCTTCGAGCACCTCGCGGCACGCGGCGCGCTCGCGCACGTCGAACTGGAGCACGCGCGCCGTGCCGCCTTGCGCGGCGATGCCCGTCGCAACCGCGTCGGCTTCGCTGCGTCCCGTGCGGCAATGCACGGAGACCGCGAAGCCGTCGGCCGCCAACTTGTACGCAATCGCGCGGCCAATGCCGCGGCTTGCGCCGGTAACGAGAACACGCCGGCTCATGAACTGAAACTCCCTTCGATGAATGACTGGAAATCGGGCGGTTGAAAAACCTTGATGACGGCTTCGGCGCAACCCACGTCGCCGTGATGGATCGTGCATTCGTATGCGCCGTGGCCCTCCTCGCTGCGCAGCAGTTCGACGACGCGGATCGAGAGGCACGCGCCGGCCGCGAACGCCGGCTGCAACGCCTTGTAGCTGCGCGAGCCGAGCAGCACGCCTGGCCGCGCGCGGCCGCCGCCACGCATCGCCAGCAACGCGACGTGCGCGGCGATCGCCTGCGCCATCAGTTCGATGCCGATCCACGCGGGCATCGCGCCATCGGCGTCGGCATACCATGCGTGAGCGTCCACGGTGGCGCGCGCGCTCAGCGTTTCTTCGCCGAACGTGTCGACGGCGTCGATCAATAGCATGCTGCCGCGATGCGGGATGATCGCTTCGATCGGTTGCCGCGCGAGTTGCTCGAAGGTGGGCATCGTCGTCGCCATGCGCGTCACCGTGCGAGGATCAGACTGACGTTGCTGCCGCCAAACGCAAACGAATTGCTCATCACGTATTGCGCACCCGCGCGGCGCGCCAGGAAGCGTTCGCTTTCCACTAGGTCCAGCGCCGGCAATGCGGGGTCGGCCTCGCCGTCCCACACGTGGCGCGGCAGTGGGACGCCCTCGCGTGCGAGCGTGAGCCACGCGAAGCCGAGTTCGGTGGCGCCCGCCGCGCCGAGCTGGTGGCCGGTCAGGGGCTTGGTGCCGCTCGTCGCGACGCCGTCGGGGAACACGCGCGCCATCAGCTTCGCTTCCATCTCGTCGTTCTTGCGCGTGGCGGTGGCGTGCAGATTCACATAGCCGAGCGCGGACGGTCCGATGCCCGCATCGGCGAGCGCTTCGCGCAGCGCCAGTTCCGCCCCCGCGCCCTGCGGGTCCGGCGACGAAATGTGATGCGCGTCGCTCGATTCGCCGAGGCCGGCGAGCCGCACGGCCGCTTCGTCGCGACTCATGAGGAACACGGCCGCGCCTTCGCCGACGTTGATCCCGCAGCGGTTCACGCTCATCGGATTGGTGCGCACGCCGCTGGTCGATTCGAGCGACGCGAAACCCTGCACGGTCAATTCGCAAAGCGAATCGACGCCACCCACCACCACCGCATCGCACAGTTGCAATTGCAGCAAACGCCGCGCCGACGCGAAGGCTTTCGCGCTCGACGTGCACGCGGTCGAAATCGTGAAAGCCGGCCCTTGCACGCCGAGCGCGGCGGCAGCGAACGGCGCTGCGGTGCCGATCTCCATTTGCCGGTAGTTGAAGTTCTCGGGCAACTGGCCCGCCTGCGCGTGATAGACGAACGCGGCTTCGGCCGCCTCGATGCCCGAGGTGCTGGTGCCGAGCACCACGCCGATCCGGTGAGCGCCGTAACGCTCGCGCGCGGCGTCGATGGCGGGGCCGATCTGCGCGAGCGCGGCCAGCAGCAGACGGTTGTTGCGGCAGTCGTAACGCACGAGATCGGCGCGCGGCGCGAGATCCAGCGGCGCAAGGACGCTGCCGGCAAACGCGTCGCCGACGCCGGTATGCACGTTCGCCATGCCGGGTGCGCGCGTCGCGGCGAGCGCCGGCACGATTTCGTCGACGTTGCCGCCCAGCGCGTTGATCATGCCGAGCGCGTGCAGATAAACCGATGGCGTCTTCATGCCACCCTCCTCGATTCCGATGGCATGCCGATCGGCGCGAGCAGCACCGAGACCGCGATGCCGAGCGCGAGCGTCGCGCCGAAACTCTTCAGCGCGGGCATCTCGCTCATGCCGAGCATGCCGAACGACAACAGCGTGGTGGCCGCCGACAGCAGCACGCCGGTCCACACCGCGCCGAGATCCGCGTCCGCGCGCAGGCAGCCTTCGCGCAGGAACACCGCATAGTTTGCGCCGACGCCGAGCACCAGCATCAACGCGAGCCAGTTGAACAGATTGAGCGGTACGCCCGCGTAGCCGAACACCGCGAGCGTGACGCCGACTGCGAGCGCCACCGGCAACGTGGTAGCGACGCCGCCGCGCAGGCGGTTTGCCAGGGAGACTATTTGCGGCGCGTCGGACACAGAGGCCTTGTTCCGGGCGTCCGCCAAAGAGGCGTCACGTTGCGTGGGCGCGAGTCGAGCGTCGGGTTGCGCGGCCCATGAAAGGTCTTGCTTTGAGGCGTTTTTCAACAAGGTTGTCTGCGGAGCGTGCCCCACGGCGACTTCATTCGAAGCGCTACCCAAGGAGGCTTTCTTCGGCGCGTATCGCACGATCAGCAATACGAGCACGAGTGCAAGCGCGGCGCCGAGCCACCAGCCGCTGTCGACACGATACGCGCCGAACAGTTTCGACACGCTCGCGGCCTTATCGACGAACGCGACGCCCGGCACGCCTTGCGCGAGCGCATTCAGCGCGGGCGCGTTGTGCGGCGTCACGCCTTGCGGAATCACGACGGCCGCATAGGTTTTCGTGGCCGACTCGACTTCGCCGAGCCACAAATGCCGATACGGCTGCGACCACGGCGCGGCCAGCCAGCGCTCGACGGTGAGCGGCGCTTGTGGCTTCGCGTAGGCGGCGAGCCACGCATCGGCGACTTCGTCCTTGAAGCCCGCTTGCAGCAGCGTTGCGCGCAACGCAGCGGGATCGTTGAACACATGCTGTGCGAGCAGCGCGCGGTCGTCGTTCTGCCGCTGTGCCGACGGCACGAATTGCGCCACCGACTGATAACCGCCGACCTGGTTCGGCGTACCGTTCAAGCCGTCCAGTTTCGCGCCCAGCGCTTCGGCGCGTTGCAGCACGACCTCCGGCGTCGCGCCGCGCACGACGAAAAACTGCGCGCTGTTATCGACGCCCACCGCATCGCGCACCTTGTTCTCCTGCGCGACGAGCGACGGGTCGCGCTGGATCAGCAGATGGATATCGTCGTCGCTGGTCATGCGCAGCCAGCCGGGAATCGCGGCGATCAGCAACAACACCGCCACGCCCCACGCGCGCCGTCCGCCAATCGCGCGATGCCAGAGCGTCAACACACGCGCCGCGCCGACGAACACGCGTTGCGGGCTGCGCTTGGGCGCACGGGTCAACAGCGTCGGCAACAGCGACAGCACGGACGCGAACGCGGTCGCAATGCCGACCATCGCGAAGCACGCGATCTGCTTGAGCGCGGGAAACGGCACCCACAGCAGGATCGCGTAGCCGAGCAGGCTCGTCAGCAACGCGACCGTCAGCGCGGGCCGCACCGTGCGCGCGCCGCGCCGTGCGTCCCAGTCGCGCTGCGCGCCGAGATACACGACGAAGTACTGGATCGAATAGTCGACAGCCTCGCCGATCAGGCTCGCGCCGAACACCAGCGTCAGCAGATGCAACTGGCCGAACACCAGCAGCGTGGCCGCGAGCGCGCAGACGATGCCGAGCGCCGTCGACATGAAGCCGAGCAGCAACAGACGCGGCGAGCGGAACACCCACATCATCAGCAGCGCGATCCCGCACAGCGACGCGACGCCGATCAGATGCACTTCGCGCTCGGACGCGCTGCGCGCCGACTCCGCGTAGAACACCGCGCCGGTGCGCGCCACCGACACATCGGGGAAGGCCTGCCGCAACGCGCTTTCGCCTTGGGCGAGCGCCGCGCGCACCGCGCGCTGCGTCTGCGATTCGTACGCGGAACCCCGCAACGTCGCGACGATCAGCACGCTGGTCGCGGCCCCGCGATGCGCCACCAGCAGGTTGTCTTCGATGTCGAGGTTCGACGTCGCGAGCGGCAGGCCGCCGAGCCAGCGTTCGAGCCAGCCGAACGGATCGTCGGCGAGCGACGTGGTCAGGCCGCCGCGTAACGGGCTGTAGATGCGTTGCGCCAAGGTGTCGCGCAGGGTCGAGTTTGCTGCGGGTGCTGCATTTTCCGAGGCCGCCCCTCCCGCCAGCGCCGCGCGATCGGCCGGCGTCAACAAGCCAAAGCGATACGGCATGTACAACGTAGCAATCTGCGCGAGATCGAACGGCGGCAACTCCGCCGTCACCGAGCCGAACGCCCCGCTCTTTTGCAGCGACGCGCCAAGCTGTCTCGCCGCCGCTTTTGCATGCGCGTCGTCGTTGCTCGTGACGAGGAGCACCGTGCGGTCGCCGAGCGCGCTCGCGAGCGTGTCGACCGCTTTTTCGGCGACGGGGTCCGCCTCGGTGGCGGGCAGGAGCGCAAGCAGATTGGTCTGCAACGGCGACGGCCCCGCGAAGCGCCACGCGCAATACAGCGCCGCGATCAGCGCGAGCAGCAGCCACGCGGCGCGCACGCCCCACGTCTGTTTCGCCGACCGTTGTTGCGGCATGTGGCGCACGTCCCGCAGATTCATTACGGCGCTCCGAGCAGGCTGCTTTCAGCCGCCGTCGGTTCGCTCACCGCCGTGCTCCTCGCGAACTCGAGTTTCGTCGCGTCGCCGTTCGCCAGTGTGATGCGCAAGCTTTGCAGATAGTCGCCGCCCTCCATGTCCAGACGCTTGATCGATTGCGCGATCTGCGGCTGATTCGGCGTCAGCTGCATGCGCCATTGCGCGGCGCTGCCTTCGGCCTGCACGTCGAATTGCGAGTACAGCGCCGACAGGTCGCCGCCGAGCATCGCGCGCATCATCTTCGAGACCTGCGCGACGCCGCGCGTGCCTTGCGCGCTGCGGGCGCTCACGCGCCGACCGGCGGCGTCGACCTGCACGACGCCCGCGTCGGTGATCACATAGGTGGCTTTGTACGGCGTATCGATCTGCCAGAGCACGCCGCGCTCGCGCAGGAACAGCAGCGTGCCGTTGCTGACGAGCGGCTGTTTCATCGCGGCGAGCGTCTGCGTTTGGGTGAATTGCGCGCGCACGCCCTTGGCCTGGGCGAGGTGCGCGGCGATCTGCGAAACGAGTGCGGGGTTGCCGGCGGGTGCGGCGGCTGCCGCCGTTGCCGCCGTTGCGCTCACGGCCGGTGCCGGCCATGCCGCCACGCCAACCACGCCGATCAGGCTCAACGCACTCAACGCGCCCACCCTCAGCGCGCGCCATGTCATCGTCCCCATACTCGCTCCAGCTTGTCGAACACGACCGGTGGGGAGACGAACTGCAACTCCTCGGTCGCGGCATCGACCGCGACCTGGATCGTATAGCCCTTCGTCAGGCGCGTGCCGGATTCGCAATCGACAATTTCATAGCCTATTTTCAGGCGGTTTTCGTGTTCGAGCAGTTGCGTGCGCACATCGAGCTTCTGACCGTAGACGGCCGGGCGCACATACTTCAGATGCGCCTCGACGATCGGCCACAGATAGCCCGAGGCCTGCATCTCGCGGTAGTCGTAGTCGAACGCGCGCAAGAGCGCTGCACGGCCGATCTCGAAGTACTTCAGATAGTTGCCGTGCCAGCACACGTTCATCGCGTCGACGTCGTGAAACGCCACTTCGAGCGTCGCGCTCGCGCTCAGCACTTTCGGCGTTCCGCTCATGCGTTCGCTCCCTCACGATAGTCGTCGAGCAGATCGCAGGCGGCGATGCGCGCGGTCAATGCGCGCAGCTCGCTCTCCAGCGCCCGGTCCTCGGCGAGGAACGGCGACACCGCGCCCACGTCGTCGATAAACCGTTGCAGCGGCGCCGGCACCGGCGTCGCGCCGTCGATCCGCAAGCGCAGCCGCGCGGCCTGCACCGTCGCGAGCGTATGCGCGGCGGCCACCTGTTCGGTCAACTCCAGCACGCGCAAACAGTCGCGTGCGGCGATCGTGCCCATGCTGACCTTGTCCTGATTGTGCGACTCGGTCGAGCGCGAAAAAACGCTCGCGGGCATCGTGTGCTTCAACGCTTCCGCGGTCCATGCCGACGACGAAATCTGCACGGCCTTGAAGCCGTGATTGATCGCGGCGCGCGCGGCCTCGGCGCCCGACAGGTTGCGCGGCAAGCTGTTGTTGAAATTCACATCGACCAGCAGCGCAAGTTGCCGGTCCATCAGATCGGCGAGATTGGCGACCGCGACCTTCAGCGCATCCATCGCGAACGCGATATGGCCGCCGTAGAAGTTGCCGCCGTGCAGCACGCGTTCGTTGTCGGGATCGATCAGCGGGTTGTCGTTGGCGCTGTTCAATTCGTTCTCGACGTCGCGGCGCACCCACGTCAGCGCATCACGCGCCACGCCGATCACGTGCGGCGCGCAACGAATCGAATAGCGGTCCTGCAGACGATGCCCCGGCGTATCGTCGCGGCCCGTCAGATCGTCGCGGATCCATGCGGCTGCTTCGGCCTGGCCCGCGTGCGGCTTCACCTCGAACAGCGTCGCCTCGAAATGCGCGGCGCGGCCGTCGAGCGCCACGGTCGAGAGCGCGGTCAAACGCGCGACGAGCCGCGTCAGATGATCCGCACGGGCAAACGCGAGACAGGCGAGGCCCGTCATCACCGCCGTGCCGTTCATCAGCGCGAGGCCTTCTTTCGGTGCGAGCGTGAGCGGCGCGAGGCCGAGTTCGGTCCATACGTCACGCACATCGCGCAGCGCGCCGTCGAACTGCACGTCGCGTTCGCCGGCGAGTGCCGCCGCCACATAGGACAGCGGCGTCAGATCGCCGCTCGCGCCGACCGAGCCTTCGGCCGGAATGCGCGGCAACACGCGATGATTGATCAGATCGGCCAGGCGTTCGAGCAACACCGGACGCACGCCGGAAAAACCGTACGCGAGCGAGTTCAGGCGCGCGGCGATCACCGCGAGCGTTTGCGCATCGTCCAGATACTGGCCCATGCCGCAGCCGTGATAACGCGTCAGTTGCAGCGGCAACGCTTCGACCAGTTCCATCGGCACGTCGACCACGCAGGCGTCGCCGTAACCGGTGTTCACGCCGTAGACGGTCGCACCCGCGGCCAGATGGCGGCGCAGAAAATCCGCGCCGCGCTGGATACGTGCGCGCCATGCCGGGTCCGCGCTCAGCGCGACCGGTGCGCGCTGCCGCGCAATCGCGACGACCTCTTCGATCGTCAGTTTGCGCGCGCCGATCACGACCGCCGCTGCGTGCCGATTCAAGCCGGTTCCCGTGTTCGTGCCGGCTTCGCTCAGATCATGTTCGGCCATTCGCGCCTCGCTTGGGGCTGGCCCAGAAATCGAAGAAGTTGAACCATTGATAGGGAGCCTTGCGGCAATAATGTTCGAGACGTGCCGCATAACGCTGCGCCCACGTGGCGAGATGCTGCGCACGTTCGCGGCGCGGCAATTCGATGCGTTCGGCGAACGGCTCGAAATACAGGCGATAGCCGTCGCGCTCTTTCAGACAGAAGAACAGATAGACCGGACAGCCCAGCGCATGCGCGAGCACATAGGGACCTTGTGCGAACGGCGCGCTCGCGCCGAGAAACTGCGCGTCGGTGGTGCGGCCCGCTTCGTGCGCGGGCACGCGGTCGCCGACGATCACCAGCAGCTCGCCGGCATCGACGCGCTGCTGCATCAGCATCGCGGTCTCGGGACCAAAATCGCGGACTTCGAGCAGATGCCGCGAGAACTCGCTATTGGCCGACGCCAGCACGCTGTTGAAACGGCGCGCGTGCTCCGAGTAGACCACGGCGGTGACCTTCGCATGAGCGCCGTGCGCGGCGAGCGCGCGGGTCATCTCCAGGTTGCCGAGATGCGCGCCGATCACGAGCGCGCCCTTGCCGTTCGCCACTAATGCTTCGAACGCCGAACGATCGTCGAACGTCACGTCCGAGTCGTCGACGCGGCCGGACCACGCGGCGAGTTTGTCGAAACCCGACTGCGCGAACGCCAGCATGTGGCGATACGCGGACAACCAGCCCGGACGCGGCGTTTCGTCTTGCGGCGCGGCCGCGCCGAGATGCCGGAAGTAATTGCCCGATGCTTCGCGCGCGGCGCGTCCCGTCAGCAGGAAGTACGCGACGATCGGATGCAGCCAGAGCCCGGTGAAGCCACGGCCGAACAGCTTGCAACTGAGCGCGAGCAAGGCCATGCCGAGATGGCTGCCGCGTTCGGCGATCCGCCACCAGGCCTCGTCCCCCGGTTCGTCGGGTTGTTGCGCTTCGCGTGCTCCGTCGACGGGCGCGGCGCGGCGTGGCATCAGCTTGTGCGCGAGCAGCATCGGCAGACGCCACAGCATGCCGAACACGAGCCGCGTGTGGCTGCGGCTGATGCGCACATTGTCCCACAGCACGTCGAAATGCGACACGCCGTCGGCGGCATAGGTGACGCGCGTCGGAATCGAGCGGAACGCCGCGCGCCGCCAATGCAGGCGCACGAGGATCTCGATGTCGAAGTCCATGCGCGTGGGCAACGGCACGCTGTCGATCAGCTCGCATGCGAGCGCCAGCGGATAGAGACGGAAGCCGCACATCGAATCGCGGATCGTCAGCGACAGCGTTTCGATCCACACCCATACGTGCGTCAGATAGCGGCCGTAGAGGCGCGCTTTCGGCACACTCTCGTCGTAGACCGGGCGGCCGAGAATCACCGCGCCAGGCTCGGCGCGCGCGGCGTCGATGAAACGCGGCACGTCGCTCGCGTCGTGCTGGCCGTCGGCGTCGATCTGCAATGCGTGCGTGTAGCCCGCCTCGCGCGCGGCGCGCAGCCCCGCCATCACCGCCGCGCCTTTGCCGCCGTTGACGGGCAGCCGCCACAGCGTGAGTTGCTCCGCGTACTGCTGCGCGAGCGCGGCGAGCACCTGCTGGGTCGCGTCGTCGCTGCCGTCGTCGACGACGAAGATCGGCAGGCGATGCACCGCGAGATGCGCGACGGTCGCGCCGATCGCATCCTTGTGGTTGTAGATCGGAATGACGATGCAGGGAGCGAACTTCATCACGCGGGCTCCCGATAGACGATCACGCCCGACGCGCATTCGCGGCCGTCCAGCCGGTACGCGAACTGCACGCGCCGGCGTGCGGCGTCGTGGGCCAGCGTGAGTTTGAGCACCGCGCCCGGCGAAACCGGCGCCATGAATTTGAGCCGATCGATCGACGCCACCGCGCGCACGGCCGGCAGATGATCGGCGGCAAGACGCACTGCCCAGTCGACCTGGACCACGCCGGGCAAAATCGGCAGCCCCGGAAAATGGCCGGCGAAATGCACGAGCGTGGGCGGCACGCGCAGCGCGTAGTGCAGCGTGTCGCCGCTGTGTGCCTGGGTCCGCGCTTCGGCCAGCACTTCGATACCTTCGGCGCGCGCAGCGAAGGCGGCCGCCACCGCGCTGACCGGCAGCTTGCCGCGCGCGTCGAACGGCAAGCTCAGCCGGAAACGCCAATGACGCGGCAGCACCACCACGTCGAAATAACCGGCGAGATGCCGGCGTAAAGTTCGCGCGAGCAGCACGCGGCCTTCGTCGCGCAAGGCCGCGTTGCCCGCATCGGTCAATGCGACCAGCGCGCCCACGCGTTCGCGCGACGCGCCGGCAAGCGGCACGAGCGCCGCTTGCGCGACATACGGATGCAGCGCGAGACGCGCCTCCAGCTCGGGCAGCGACACGCGTTTGCCGTCCAGCTTCAGCACACGGTCGAGCCGGCCTTGCAGACGGAAGCGGCCGTGCTCGTCGCAGGCGATCTGGTCGTCGGTGCGGTGCCAGCCGGCGTGGCCAAGATGCGCAGAGCGCACGTTCAACGCGCCGTCCTCATCGCGGCGAATTTCGATGCCGCTCACCGGTTGCCACGCATCGGTCTGATCCTGACGCCGCCACGCGATGCCGCCCGTCTCCGTGCTGCCGTAGATTTCGAGCGGCGCCGCGCCGTAAGCCGCGGCGTAGTGCTGCGCGGCGTCGAGCGCGAGCGGGCCACCCGACGAAAAGAAGGTGCGCGGGGCCGGCGTCAATGACGCGAAGCCGGGCAATGCGGGCCAGCGCGACAACTGCGCGGGCGTCGAGACGACGACGGTTGCGCCGCATTGCTCGATGCGGCTCTGCAAATGCAGCGGCTCGATGCTGATCGCACGGTCGAACGCGCGGCCGGCCGCCAGCGGCCAGAGCACGCGAAACAACAAACCGTAGATGTGATGGTGCGGCACGCTCGCGAGCATCGTCGCGTCGCCCACCAGCGCGCCCCACTGCTGCTCGAGCGTGTGCACTTCGGCGTTGAACTGCGCGAGCGTCTTGAGGATCGGCTTGGGGCTGCCGCTGCTGCCGGAGGTGTAAAGCGTCAGCGGGGCTTGCGGGTCGATGGGGTAGGCTGTGCCGACGGCGGCGCTGGCGTTTGCATGCGCTTGCCGCGCAAACGGCGGCAGATCCGCATCGGTCAGCATCGCATCGTAGGCGTCGGCGAGATCGGCCAGATAGCCAGGCGTCGCGTTGGCCGGAATCACCGGCTCCTTGCCGCACGCGAATAGCGCGAACAACGCACAGGCGAAGTCGAACGGATCGTCGATGCACAACGCGTAGCGTTGCGCGGCCTGCGTTTGCACTCGTGCGATCCATGCCGCGACGCGCGCGCGAAACGCCGCGCGGTCGAGCACCTCGCGGCCGTCCCGGCACACCGGGGTGTTCGACGCAGCTTCCCCGCAAACCGAAAGCAGATCATGCAACGCGATCATGCCGCCTCCGAACGCGCGGCGCGCGGCAACACGACCAGATAACGCCAGATGAACTCGGCCACGAGCAGCACGCCGATCAGCCCATAGGCAATCGCGCCGTTATACAGCGACCAGTTCGCGCGGCTCCAGTACAGCGCCGTGTAGGCGGAGAACGCGCCGTTCAGCACGAAGAACGCACACCACACCTGCGTCACGCGTCGCGTGTGATGGACCGCCGCGGGCGGCAGATCCGGATTGCCGAGGCGCGCGAATTTCTCGATCATCGACGGGCCGCGCACGAGCGTCGTGCCGAACGCGATCAGCAAACCGAGATTGACGAGCGACGGGTAGAGGCGCAACAGCAGTTCGCTATCGGTGACGACGATCGCCGCCGACGCGACACTCAGCAAGCCGACCACGCTCCAGTCGATCGCGGACAGACGCCGCAGCGAAGCCGCGACGGGGCCGTTACCGGCCCAGCGCTGCAGCCACAGAATCGCAAACAGCATGCCGCCGACGAGGCGCGGCTCGTCCCAGCGCCACGCGCACAGAATCAGCGCGGGATACGCGAGCTTCAACAGCACCTGCACGACGGTCTTGCCCCAATGGCGCTCCGTGCCAGGCGTCGCTGCGGCAGCGTCGGGCACCGCCGTTGGCACTCGCGAGCGCGCGACCGGCATCAGCCTTGGGCCGCCAGCAGGGATTCGACCGCACCGATCACGTCGCCGACCGTGCGCACCGATTTGAATTCTTCCGGCTTGATGCGGCGGCCGGTCATTTCCTGCAGTTTGATCGCGAGGTCGACGGCGTCGATACTGTCGAGATCGAGGTCTTCGAACAGGTGCGCGTCGGGCGTCACCCGTTCGGGCTCGATGGCGAAGTTCTCTTTGAAGATCGCACGGATACGTTCAAGAATCTCTGCGTCGGACACGGTTTAATCCCCCTTCTTTGCGGTTTCGTTCGCAGCGTGCGCCGCTTCGCGCTGACTCTCGACCAGCGCGGCCAGCGTGCTGATCGAGCGAAAATGTTCGCGCGTGCGTTCGTCATTGGCCGCAATGGTCAGTTGGTATTGTTTGCGCAGCACGATGCCGATTTCGAGCGCGTCGATCGAATCGAGACCGATGCCGTCGGTGTCGAACAGCGGGGCATCGTCGTCGATATCGGCCGGGCTCAGGTCTTCCAGATCGAGGGCTTCGATCAGGAGCTGTTTAATTTCCAGTTTTAAAGAATCCATAATCGAACAGGTGCCGGGTAATGTGAGCTTCGACGGCGCTCGTTACGCTGCGCGCCGCCAAAGCCGGAGTCGTGTCATGGGCGGCGAACTGCTCGACACCGAGCGGCTCGAGCACGTTCACGCGCATGCGGAACGCGCGCGCCGGCACGTCGTACCAGCGCAGCTGCCGGGTGAACGCGGGCGGGTCGCAATCCATCAGCACCGGCACGATCGGCGCGCCGGCCTTCAATGCCATGTGCGCGAAGCCGCGCGAAAAAGCGTGCAGCCGGTTCGGCGCGGGACTGCGCGTGCCTTCGGGAAAAATAATCATCGTGTAGCCGGCCGCGAGCTGCCGGGCGCCCGCTTCGATCAATTCAGTGGGGTCCGCGTTGCTGACGTATTCCGCCGCGCGCACGATCCCCCAGAAACACGGGTTGCGCCAGTGCGCGTTCTTCACGACGCAGCAGGCGCGCGGCGTGAGCGACAGCAGCACCATCACGTCGAGGTAGGTCGGGTGATTCGCGACCACGATCGCCGGGCCGCCGGTGCGTAGCGCGTCCGAGCCCGACACGTCGAGCTCCATCACGCCGATGCGCCGCAACACGGCGACCAGCGCGCGGAAAAACCAGTGGATCACGCCGGTCACCACCCGCTGCCGCGACGCGCGATGCGGCCACAGCCACGCGAGCGGAAACACCAGCACGGAAAACAGCACGCCGCACACGCCGAATATCACGAAGGCGATGCCGGTCGCGCAAAAACGCCACAGATAATCAAGCCGCGCGGTCATGCCAACTCCAATGCCAGATGATGCCTGCGCGCTGCCAGCACGCAGGCTGGCCGGTTTCCAGGCAGTACAGCAACGCCTGGCTTTGAGTCGCGAAGAACGCGGGCGCGGCGTGTGGGGCGGTGTCGGTGCTTGTGCCCGCGCTCAGGCCATTGCCGGTTTCGCCGGGCTGGACTTCGCCGGTTTCGCTTGCGCCGCCGAGCGGTCCTGACGTCTGATCACCGGCGGCGCGTGACAGGGAGCACACCATGTGCCCGGTCGCCGCCTCGCGGTCGAGCAGAATGGCGAGCGCGCCACCCTGCACTTCGTCTTCGATCGTGCCGTACGCCGCGTCCGCCGGTTCGTCGGCGTACACCAGCAATACCGGCGAGTCGGGCTGCATCGCGTATTGTGCATGCGCTTCCAGCAGTGCGTAGCCGAGGGTTTGCGCGCCGGCCGAAATCGCGCTGGCCGCCGAGCGGTCACCGCGCGCGATACCGAACACGCCGGTCATCGCGTTCAGCACCGACAGGCTGAACGCGCTCGGCGAAACGGGCTCCCCGGCGCTGATGCTGCGCAGGATGTCGGTGGTGCGGCGCAATTCGCCATGCCGCGACCCGAACACGACCCGGACCGCGTCCTGCGCGACGCAGTCGTGCGCGACCTTCAGCGCGACTTTGGACAGCGTGCTCAGACGACGCCGCACGATCGGCTCGATAAAGCCAATATCGGGTGCGGCAGATGCGGTGGCCGGCCAGCTAGACCAGCGACCGACCGGAATGGTCCAGTGCAGATCGGGCATATCGGTGCTTGCGCGTTGAAACGGGAGAGAGGCTCAGGCGCCAGACGGAACATGAAACCGTCACGGCCTGCATGCGCCGCGCGGATCGGCGATCGCCAGCCGGTGGGCACTTTTCTTATAGGGTCAGCGCATTAACGGCACTTGGCCCCAATTGTTTAGAGGCCTGTGACATTTAATCAGATGAATCGTCCCAGGCTCTCCTGGTCGGCGGAATCATACTGAATATTCTGGATTAAATCAGCCAGAAAAGACGTATCCATCTGTATCCGTATCCCCAGTGCGACGGATGGTCAAATGGCGGCGGGCCGCGGATTAACATTTTGCGCGGCGCGCCGCGATCCGGCGGAAAGCCCCTTCCGGTATGTTTCCGATCGAGCCGGCGGCTGGTCAAAAACGCCAGATCTGCGCAAATACTTTCATTCGACTTTCTCGACAGGTGTTTCACATCGGAACATTTGCACACAGGCGAGTTGTTCGCGCGGGCTCGACATGCGAGAAACGTTTCCCGGCCTCACCTCGCTCATTGCCAATCCGACTACGCAACGCCGCGGCCGCCGCACAGCCCGCTTGAGCAATCAGACACATCCTTGCCTGCTATACTCCGTCGCTCATTGGGGAGTAGCCGCCCCGCGGCATGTCCGCACCGCTGTGCCTGGGTGCGTCGAACGTGCGGTTCGCGGGGGCGCCTGTCAACAGACTTGGCCTTCATGGCCATGGCAGCCGCAGCCTCTGGCCTGGCGAGACCGATGATCCACACGCGCCGCAACAGGGCCCGGCGTGTCGTGGGTCGTCGCTCGTACACATCTCGGCCCGAGGAACCCACACAATCGTGAATCACGCTTTTCTCATTTCGACCGGAGCGGTCGCGCTCGCCGAGATCGGCGACAAGACGCAACTGCTCTCGCTCGTGCTCGCGGCCCGCTACCGCAAACCCGTCCCGATCATCCTCGGCGTGCTTACCGCCACCCTCATCAATCACGCGGGTGCGGGCGCGCTCGGCGCGTGGCTCGGCTCGCTGCTCACGCCGACCATCATGCGCTGGGCGCTGGCCGCCTCGTTCGTCGCGATGGGCCTGTGGATCCTCGTGCCGGACAAGCTCGACGACGACGAAGCCAACACGAACCGCACGCACTTCGGCGTGTTCGGCGCGACCGTGGTGGCGTTCTTCATCGCGGAAATGGGCGACAAGACGCAGATTGCGACGATCGCCCTCGCCGCGCGCTTTCACGATTTCTTCGGCGTGGTGGCGGGCACCACGCTCGGCATGATGATCGCCAACGTGCCGGCGATCCTGCTCGGCGACCGCTTCGCCCACCGCCTGCCGACCGGGCTCGTACACGGCATCGCGGCGGTGCTGTTCGTGGTGCTGGGGGCGATGGCGTTGTTTGGGATCGGCGTTTAGGCTGCGTTTAGGCTGTGCCCGGGCGACTTCTGTGTGGTCTTCAGGCGGCGCTGCGCGCGCGGGTGCATCGCGCTAACGTTGCGCGTCGCTGCATCGGCCAGCCTGTAAAACGCCACATCGCGTGAGACGCCCCTGCTTCTCACGACTGCAAAAACAGAACGGCCCGGCAGGGATAACCCGCCGGGCCGTTCTCATTGCGCTTCAACCTGCGCCACTCTGCCTGCCCCCTACTCCGCCGCCTTGGCACCCGACGCCGGAACCGGCACCCCGGCCGGCGCGCCGCCGGTCGCGACCACTTCGTTCGCCGGGCCGCCGCCCTCGCCGCGCGGAATCTTCACCGTATGCACCGCACCGTTGCCGAGCGGGAAATCGGCCAGCGCGCTGCGCGCCAGATACGGCATCGCCCTCACCAGCGACGACTCGCCGCCCGAGTTGCGGGCCGTCACGTTATAGACCTCCTTGCCGCTCGCGCGCTCGGTGATCCGTATGCCCAGCAGATGCGTGAAAATCGGATAGGTCTGGTTCACGTACGTGGCCGGATACGGACCCCACGGTCCCCACGGGTCGAACGGGCGGCCCCAGTACGGCGACGGCCACGGGTTGTAGTACACCGGTTGCGCAACCGTCACCATGTCCGAGCGGATGCCGTACGAGAGTCCAACCAGATAGCGCGCTTGTGCGCTGTCGACTTCACGGAACGCATGCCCCGCGAGTTCGCTGGCGACCATGCGTTCGTAGGTGGCGAGTTCGAGATTGTTCTGCTGATCCGGCGCCCGCGTGAACGCGAAGGTGCGGGTGGCGTCATTGCCGCTCCAGTCGGAGAACGCCGTGACCTGAGTGGTCACGTAGGTCGTGCAGCCGGACAGAAGCACCGCCAGCGCGGCCAACAACAGCGTGGCGCGGCGGGCCCATCGATCGATGTTCATGGTCTACCTCGTGAGGCCTTTTGAATTGCCTATTATCGCCAGTGATGACCGGCTGCGTCGAACGCGCACGCGGCTTTTTCACGCGCGGGCGCCCGATAATACGCTGACCCCGCGAGCCGGTAAAAAGTTCGCTCCGCACGATTGCCCGAGGCTTTGTACAATGGCCCGACCAGCCCGGCTTGCGTGCCCTGCGCGCGCCTGACCGCTCGAGTACCAACACTACAGAACGCCATGGCCGATACCGCAACGCCCAATGTGATCCGCCGCGCCGATTACGCGCCGCCCGCCTTCCTGATCGACACCGTCGCGCTGGAGTTCGATCTGGTCCCCGAACGCACGATCGTCAGGAATACGATGCGCGTGCGCCGCAACCCTGACGCGTCCCGCGCCGCGCATCTCGAACTGATGGGCGAGCAACTGGAGTTCGTCGGCGCGGAAATCGACGGCCAACCGTTCGCCAACGCGCATGCGCACGAGCACGGACTGCTGCTCGACAACGTGCCGGACAGCTTCGAACTGACGCTCACCAGCATCTGCAATCCGGCCGCGAACACCACGCTGTCGGGCCTCTATGTATCGGGCGGCAACTTCTTCACGCAGTGCGAGGCCGAAGGCTTTCGCCGCATCACCTATTTCCTCGACCGCCCGGACGTGATGGCGACCTTCACGGTCACGCTGCGCGCGAGCCGGGCCGACTATCCGGTGCTGCTGTCGAACGGCAATCTGCTCGAAGAAGGCGACTTGCCGGACGGACGCCATTTCGCGCGCTGGGAAGATCCGTTCAGGAAACCTAGCTATCTGTTCGCGCTGGTCGCGGGCAAGCTGGTCGCGCTCGAAGAACGCGTGAAGAGCGGCTCGGGCAAGGAAAAGCTGCTGCAGGTGTGGGTCGAGCCGCACGATCTGGACAAGACCCGTCACGCGATGGATTCGCTGATCCATTCGATCCGCTGGGACGAAGAACGCTTCGGGCTCGAACTCGATCTGGACCGCTTCATGATCGTCGCGGTGAGCGACTTCAACATGGGCGCGATGGAGAACAAGGGGCTCAACATCTTCAACACGAAGTACGTGCTGGCGAACCCCGAAACGGCAACCGATACCGACTTCGCGAACATCGAGGCGGTGGTCGGCCACGAGTACTTCCACAACTGGACCGGCAACCGCGTGACCTGCCGCGACTGGTTCCAGCTGAGCCTGAAGGAAGGCTTGACGGTGTTCCGCGATCAGGAATTCTCGGCCGACATGGCCGGCGGCGCGACGGACGAAGCCGCGCGCGCGACCAAGCGCATCGAGGACGTGCGCGTGCTGCGCCAGATGCAGTTCGCCGAAGACGCGGGCCCGATGGCGCATCCGGTGCGCCCGGAAAGCTACGTCGAGATCAACAACTTCTACACGATGACGGTCTACGAGAAAGGCTCCGAAGTCGTGCGTATGTATCAGACGCTGTTTGGCCGCGACGGCTTCCGCAAGGGCATGGACCTGTACTTCAAGCGCCATGACGGCCAGGCCGTGACCTGCGACGACTTCCGCCACGCGCTCGCCGACGCGAACGGCCGCGACCTCGCGCAGTTCGAGCGCTGGTACAGCCAGGCCGGCACCCCCCGGGTATCCGTGCGCACCCAGTACGACGCCGCGCAGCGGCGCTACAGCGTGACGCTGCGCCAAGGCTACGCCGACGCTCCGGCGGCCGCGCGCGAGACGCAGAAAGGACCGCTGCTGATTCCGTTTGCGATCGGCCTGATCGGCAAGGACGGCGCGGATTTGCCGCTCAAGCTCGAAGGCGAAGCGAAGGCGTCGGCGGCCACCACGCGCGTGCTCGAATTCACGCAAACCGAACAGAGCTTCACGTTCGTCGACGTCGCGCAGGAGCCGCTGCCGTCGCTGCTGCGCAATTTCTCCGCACCGGTGATCGTCGAATACGACTACTCGGCGGACCAGCTCGCGTTCCTGCTCGCGCACGACAGCGATCCGTTCAACCGCTGGGAAGCCGGTCAACGGCTCGCCACCCGCGAGTTGATGGCGCTCGCCGGCCGCGCGGCCTCGGGCGTGCCGCTGCAACTCGACGACTCGGTGGTCGCCGCGTTCGCGCGCGTGCTCACCGACGAAACGCTGTCGCCGGCGTTCCGCGAACTCGCGTTGATGCTGCCGTCCGAAGCGTATCTGGCCGAGCAGATGGCCGAATCGAATCCGGCGGCCGTGCATGCCGCCCGGCAGTTCGTGCGCAAGCGGCTCGCCAATGCGCTCGAAAACGAGTGGCTGAAGGTGTACGAGCAGCATCGCACGCCGGGTGCCTACGAGGCGACGCCCGAGGCGGCCGGTCATCGCGCGCTGAAGAATCTCGCGCTGTCGTATCTCGCGGAGCTCGACGATCCGGCCGAAGCGGTACGCCTCGCGTCCGCGCAATACGACGCGGCGAACAACATGACCGACCGCGCGGCGGCACTCTCCGCGCTGCTCAACGCGGCTGCCGCCAACGGCGGCAGCGTGCAGGCGCAGCAGGCGCTCGACGACTTCTACCGGCGCTTCGAAAAGGAGCCGCTCGTCATCGACAAATGGTTCGCCTTGCAGGCCACGCAGCGCGGCAGCGCGCAACGTCCGGTAATCGACATCGTGCGCAAGCTGATGACGCATCCGGCCTTTAATCTGAAAAATCCGAACCGCGCGCGTTCGCTGATCTTCAGCTTCTGCGCGGCGAACCCCGCGCAGTTCCACGCCGAAGACGGCTCGGGCTACGCGTTCTGGGCCGATCAGGTGATTGCGCTCGACGCGATCAATCCGCAAGTGGCTGCCCGCCTCGCCCGCTCGCTCGAATTGTGGCGCCGCTTCACGCCGGCGCTGCGCGAAGGCATGCGCGCGGCGCTGGAGAAAGTGGCGTCGCAGGTGAAGTCGCGCGACGTGCGCGAGATCGTGGAGAAAGCCTTGGCGTGATCGCCGCCTGACAGCGGCACTCGCCTCGACAAGCCGGCACACGTTGCCGGCTTTTTTTCGTCCTGAGTTCGGCCCCGGCGTCCGTGCGTGCCGAAGGACTCGTTAGCCATCTGGACGGCTGTTCATCTGATGCCAACGAGGCGAAAGCAAACGCATTCGGTTAACGGTTTACGTTTAACGCAATGCGTTATATGATCCCTATGATCACGACATTCGGCGACAAGGCTACGGCGAGAATCTTTCAAGGCAAGTTCGTGCACTCACTGCCGCTTCATATCCAGGCGCTCGCACGCCGCAAGCTGCTGATGATCGACGCGACCGACTCCATCATGAGTCTGCACGCGCCGCCCGGTAACCGGCTCGAGGCCCTGCAAGGCCAGCGCAGTGGGCAGTGGAGCATCCGCATCAATGCGCAATGGCGCATCTGTTTCCACTTCGTCGCCGAGGAAACGCTGAATGTCGAGATTGTCGACTATCACTGATTAGTGGGAGACCGGCATGGTCATCAAACGCTCCGCGCTGGAGAGCATCGATTTCTCGGACATCGATACTGGCGACACCATCCCCGACATCCATCCGGGCGAGATTCTGCGCAGCGAATTCCTCGAACCGCTCGGCATGTCCGTCAACGCGCTCGCGCTTGCGCTGCGCGTGCCGGCGCCGCGCATCAACGACGTCGTACGCGGTAAGCGCGCCATTTCGGCCGACACCGCGCTGCGGCTCCAGCGCTACTTTGGCGCGAGCGCGCAATTCTGGCTCAACCTGCAGATCGCCTATGACCTGCGCATCGCCACCGCGGCGGCCGGCGAGCAGATCGAACGGGAGATCGAACCGATGCCCCGGGCGGATCGCCCGACAATGCCGAAAGTGTCAGCCGAGCATGCCCGGGCAGCAGCGCTCGCGGTCAGCGTGAGCAGCAGCCACACCGCCGGCAAGGCACACCGCAAAGCCTGAATGACGCCTGCGCCGCACCGCGCCGGTCGCATCAACGCACGCTCTTCGCGCTTAAAAGCACAGAGCAGACACAGTGAGCGGTTAAAATCGGGATATTCCTCTAGCCTTCCCGGAGTACAGCAATGGCTTTGCAACGTCGTACCACTCTCACGAAGTACCTGATCGAGCAGCAGCGCGAGACCAATAACCTGCCGGCCGACCTGCGCCTTTTGATCGAAGTCGTCGCGCGTGCGTGCAAGGCGATCAGCTACCACGTCAGCAAAGGCGCGCTCGGCGATGCGCTCGGCACCGCGGGCAGCGAGAACGTGCAGGGCGAAGTGCAGAAGAAGCTCGACATCCTGTCGAACGAAATCCTGCTCGAAGCGAATGAATGGGGCGGCAACCTGGCCGGCATGGCGTCCGAGGAAATGGAACAGTTCTTCCCGATCCCGGCCAACTATCCGAAGGGCGAATACCTGCTGGTGTTCGATCCGCTCGACGGCTCGTCGAACATCGACGTCAACGTGTCGATCGGCACGATCTTCTCGGTGCTGCGTTGCCCGGACGGCCAGCAGCCCACCGAGCAGTCGTTCCTGCAACCGGGCACGCAACAGGTCGCTGCGGGTTACGCGGTGTACGGTCCGCAAACCGTGCTCGTGCTGACCACGGGCAACGGCGTGAACTGCTTTACGCTCGACCGCGAACTCGGATCGTGGGTGCTCACGCAAAGCGACATGCGCATTCCGGTCGAAACGCGCGAGTATGCAATCAACGCGTCGAACGAGCGCCACTGGTATCCGCCGGTCGAGCAATACATCGGCGAATTGAAGGCCGGCAAGGATGGTTCGCGCCAGAGCGATTTCAACATGCGCTGGATCGCGTCGATGGTCGCGGACGTGCACCGTATCCTGAATCGTGGCGGCATCTTCATGTACCCCGCCGACAAGCGCACGCCGGACAAGCCGGGCAAGCTGCGCCTGATGTACGAAGCGAACCCGATGGCGTTCATCGTCGAGCAGGCGGGCGGCGCGGCGACCAACGGCGAACAACGCATTCTGGACATCCAGCCGAAAAGCCTGCACGAGCGTGTCGCGGTGTTCCTCGGCTCGAAGAACGAGGTCGATCGCGTCACCCGCTACCATCTCGAAGCAAAAAAGTGAGTTAGGGGGCTTGCCAAGCTACTGAAGAAGTCCCTATAATCTCGTTTCTCCTGATGCCGGAATAGCTCAGACGGTAGAGCAGCGCATTCGTAATGCGAAGGTCGGGGGTTCGATTCCTCTTTCCGGCACCATCAAGAATTCCAAGCAGTATCAAGCAGTCTCGAAACCCGCTTCTATCCCAGTGATAGCGCGGGTTTTTTGTTTCATGGTGTCTGTTTGCATCTCACCCCATCCCAAAAAACTGGGGGCAAGCACGGGGGCATGCCCTAGAATCGTGGGGGCACGATCACAACACCAGAAGAAACACGGGGCGGGCATGGCGAAGACGACGGCACTGACCGACGCGAAGTGCAAACAGACGAAGCACAACCCACACGGCGGCAACAAGCTATTCGACGGCGGTGGGCTGTATCTGGAACTGATGCCAAGCGGCTCAAAGAAGTGGCGGCTGAAGTATCGGTTCAATGGGAAGGAGAACCGGCTGACGTTCGGTGACTACCCGGCCCTCTCTCTGGCCGAAGCGCGCGACCGTCGCGAAAAAGCAAAGCGCCAGCTGGCTGACGGCATTGATCCCTCCCTACATCGCGAAGAACAGCGGCTGGTCGCGCAAATCTCTGCTGGCAATACATTTCAGGTCGTTGCCGACGAGTGGCTTCAGATCAAGCGCAACGGTTGGAGCGCGAGCCATGACAAGCGCATCACAGCCATCCTCAAGAATGACGTATTCCCTCAAATCGGGAAGCGCCCTATAGCCTCCATCACAGGCCCTGTCGTGTTGGCCAGCATCCGCAAGATCGAAGCGCGCGGAGCGCATGAGATTGCAGTGAAGGCGCTTGAAACATGCGGCGGTATATTCCGGCATGCGTGCGCCACCGGCGTAGCTGACCGCGATCCGACGAGCGGGCTACGCCACTTTCTGGCACCGCGCCCACCGGTGAAGCACTACCCACACGTCACCGAGGCGGAACTGCCTACCCTTCTTCAGCGTATCGAAGGCTACTCCGGCGGCGCGGAAACCAAGCTCGCGGTCAAGCTGATGATCCTGACATTTCTTCGCACCAACGAGCTACGGTGGGCACGCTGGGACGAGTTCGACCTTGACTCAAAGGAATGGCGCGTGCCGTCGACGCGGATGAAGGGCACGTTGGAACAGAAGGCGTCCGGCATCGCTCACATCGTCCCCCTATCGCGCCAGGCGGTCAAGTTGCTGGGTGAGCTCAAGCCGCTGACTGGACGCTATGAGCTTCTGTTCCCTGGTTCGAAGAATGGTGCGGTCCAGCCTATCTCAGCAGAGACCATCAACAAAGCACTGAAAAGTCTTGGATTCGAAGGCCGACAGACCGGGCACGGATTCCGAGGTCTCGCATCCACGATCATGAACGAGCGCAGCGGAACCAATCCGGACGTCATTGAGCGCCAATTAGCGCATGTAGTTGGAAACAAAGTGCGCCGAGCCTACAACCACGCACAGCACATGGACGAGCGGCACCGCCTCATGCAATGGTGGGGAGACTTCATTGATCAAAAGGCAGGCAATAACGTGCTGAATCTCCACGCCGCAGCCGCTTCCTAAAATTTCCGTTTGTGTACGAATGCCCGACAAGAACGAACCCCTGTCCGCCACTCCTTCGTCCCTTGAGAACCTCGACGCCGAACTCGAAAAACCCTTGAGTAAGCATGGCATGCCTGGACATATTGAGGCCGAGTTCAAAGCACTCTTTGAAATCCCAGCGGATATTCAAGCGCTGCGCTCCGGAAAAATCGACCGGCCCGACGACCCTGACGGAGACATCGGAATCAAAGCGCGCCGCGTGCTGCGCGAGAACTTTGAAGCGATACGGCGCGGCGCATCGCCACACCCGATGTTTCTCAATTGGGTAGCAGACGGCGTTCTCTGTGTCTTGGACGAATGGGACGGACTGCATGCGGGCAAAACAGGGAAGAGAACCACAATCGAAAGCGTGCTGCGAATCCACGGGAAAGGACGCAAATCCGTCGAGCGCGGGCGGGCGCAAAGCGGAAAGCCGATGACACCTGATCGCGAGATCGCCATATGCTTCGCGTATCAAACCGGCATTCAGCAAATGGCCGAGGGCGAATCAATAAAAGCGGCGGACAAGCGCGGCGTCGACGCCGCATACAAGGTTCAATACGGCAGGACGCCTCAAGAGGACGAGGCGGGCGTTCCGGCGACCGGTGGACTGGCCCCCAGTCCAGGTTTGTCGTCGAAAATCGTCGACGACAGAAAACGCAACGTGATCCGGCCAATCCTGCAAAAGCACGGCGTCTCTCTCAGATAGCGGAATGAAAGACTGAGTGTCTGGGTCGGATGCACCCAGATGGTCGCGACTTTACAGTTCAATCCCGTCTCAACGAGACCCATTTAGGATTGAACACATGAAACCTGAGCGCCACACAACCACTCCCGCAGCACGCATCAAGCGCATCGGCGAGACCAGCGCCTATGTTGGACTATCGCGATCAACGGTGTATCGGCTGTTGAAGCTCGGCCAGTTCCCAACGCCTCTCCGGCTTAGCGAGAACTCAGTCGGTTGGGACACTTCTTCGTTGGACGACTGGCTCGACGCAAAAACGAGCCAGCAATCTGCGCACTGATTCGGGAGCCAACATGAACAGCCAGGAAAACACATTCCACTCGGGCTCGACCGACAGCGAGAACACACGCATCAACGAAGTTCTGCGCTCGTTCGGAATCGACGAGAACGGTGGTCGCCCCACTGGGCGCAGCTTGGCCATAACTGCCATCACCCCGCAGATTGACGAGAAGGACGGTAAGTCATTCATTCAGGTCATCATGAACAATCCCCTGCGGGTCTATCGCCTAGAAACGGAACAAGCCAGCGCAATGGCAAACGACTTGATTGAGGCGGTTGGCGTTTGCGTGAGGGCCACTCGATGAGCACAACGACGGTGCGCGCTATCCCATTGTCGGAAGCGGCCGTGTTACTTCGGGCACGGCTCGGTCCTATTAGGGCGTGGTATCCGTTCTTGACGGACAACATCGCGGGCAAGCAAGCCATCTCCGGACATCGTCTCCTGCCGTGCGGTATGCAGAAGGACTATAGCGGCTTGTATCGTCCCGTTTATGCCCTAGCGGACGTGGAGAATTTTATCGCCGAGATTCTCGCGGTAACGCCTGCGGCAGGGAAACGCCCATTGAAGGCGGTCTCGTTGCTGCTTGACTCCTCAATCAACTGGCGAGCGAACCGATTTGAGAAGGATGGCACGCCGGTGAAAGCGAGGCACGATAGAGCGCACACTATGTCGCGGATCGCGAAAAAATCCGTTTGTGTGCGCGCGACCTACAAAAGAGTGCCCGAAAGCACTGCGCCTACTTCTGGTCCGGCCTGGAGGACCGACAAATGAAGATGCCTGCGGCCCCACGGATGGAGCCTGAAGACTACGGTCTCACTCCGTTGGCTCAGTGCATAGCGGACGCGAACGTCGAACCATACGAGCGCGTCCGCGCCGCCCTGCCTCTCCACCCTACCGTCACACTATGCTCATCGCTGCAAACGGCCTATACAGACGGCCAACGCGTCGCGGCGTTCCTTCTCGCTGAAGAACTAACGGCGCGCGGCGTTCCGCCTAGCCTACGCGGTCTTTGCGACATCGAGCGAAAGCATCTCTGTCTGACCGCGCGATTCGACTTATTTGTATATGACGCACGGTGGATTGCGCGCAGCTATCCCGGACAGGTCGATGCGGTGCGCTACGAACAGACCAAGAGGCTTTTCAAGGAATCTTCGTTCCACCAGGCTGCGCTGTTCACGTTCTACTATGGTCAGCGGCCACCGGGGAAGATCGCAGGCGGGTTGGCGTTGACCGACGAGCAACAGTGGGAGTGCGCATGGATTCGCTCGAAGCACATCACCAAGCGCGCGGATACCATTGCAGTGACGCGGCCAACGGTGCACAAACGCCTAAAGGAAGCAATCTACGCGGCGCGCAACAGGGCATTCAACAACAACGATGCAGCGGCATCACTTCTGCGTCGCGAACGCTTGTGGCTTTGTTCGAAAATGTTCGGTGACAGTCCAACCAAAGTGGCGAAGCGATACGAGCAGATGACCGGCGAGCGTATCGCCAGAAACGTTGTCGCTAACCAGCTTCGGACCATCGAGAAAACGCTGCGATGACAATTCCATTTTCTTCTCTCATGGGTGCCTTTTCCGACCTAAAGGTCGGATTGGTCTCGTCACCCCCGCCAGCCCTTACCCAACAAGGGTTTCAGGAGGTGACAAAAAGACCACGAGAAGGGGTGACAAACTCCGACTCTCTGTCACCCCTTGACGCTCCTTTCTGTCACCCCCGACGCAACCGGCAGCGGCGCACCGCGCCGCCGCCAACCAAGAGGAAACAACTATGCAAATACTAGATCTACACTAAGCCGGTGACATGCTCGAAGCAATGACGGTCACCCAGACTATCGACGCTGGGCACGCCATCGTGCATCTCGGCACCGACGAGCACGGACGGTAGGTGGTTTAGTCAACGACTGCTACGGGAAAACTGTCGTTTCTAGTGCAACTTAGACGCAACCCAAAGACAACTCACCGCAGTGGCGGCGCAAGCGCCGCCCCCCCAATATCAAAGTCTTAGAAAAAACGCGACAGCCGGATGGCGGTCTTGTCGTCAATCCGGGAGCCAATTCGCCGATTCTTATACATCGACAATCCAGCACTAAACGAGCCTCTATCCAAGAAATTATTTAGCGACCAACCGCCACGCTGCTTTGTTTCCTTTAAGCTCCGGAATCATTTCAATCAAGCCGATATCCCTGAGTTTGTAGAACTCCGCCTTGACGGCGTTTTCGCTTTTGATACCGGTGATATCTCGGGCCTGCCGGTTTGTGATCGTCCCATGCTTAGTGACAAATTCACTGATTGCTTCTTGCGGCGTAGCCAGCGGCGCGTGCGGAATAATCACGCGAACGTAATTTCCCTCATCAAAAATTTCGGGGCTTCGCAATTTCCACTCCTTCATTTTTTTGAAGGCGGTGTTCAAGCCCTCACCGATGTCCTTGTTCGGCGGAACCTTGTAACGAGAGAGCATCCCAACGATGCGAGGATTGCGCGCATAGCGCACATCGAGAATGTTGTCCCGCGTTACGAACGCCGGCAAGCGTCCCGGGCTCAAGACTTCGATCCGGTTGTCGAAGATGAGAATTTGCACATCATCAGACATCGAGTAGTCGCGATGAATGATCGCATTCACCATGATCTCCCACAGCGTCTCGGGAGGATAGGCCATCGCCTTAGGGCCATCCGTCGTCCAAACATTAATCGACGACATGATCGCCGTAACACGCGCGACGCTCTTATAGATTAACTCATACAGCGGTCCTTCAACAGCTTCAATCGCGCCTAGATGGTCTCGATCCGGATCATCTTCCTTAGTCTCGTAGCGAATTATCCGCACGGAGCATTTTTTCGGAACAATACTTGACGGCTCGGGGGCAAAGAGAAGAAGTCCGGCCACTTTGGGCTTAAACGATTTCCGATCCACCAAGTTCTTGTTGAGAGTCAGATCTAAGGGGTCCGTGCTCGGCGAGTATTCGCTCAAGAAATTGGCAAGGACAGGCGAATCAACGATGTCTTCCGCCAACGCCCCTTCAACCGTAAAATCTTCATACGACGCTGCGCCTTTTGCGAAGGACATCGCAGTTATACGAGCGGGGTCCGTCACTGGCAATGACTGAGCGCCTTTCCTCTCATAGATGCTGCCATCGCTGGTCTTATGAACCGACTGGCTTTTCTCTATTTGTATGAGCAAAACATACGACGGCTGATCCTCTGCCTTGAGAAACGTAAATTGCATCGGCAGCGCCGGCTGAACCTCTGTCAGAGCCTGAATCTGTTGATTGTAATCTTCAATGTTTCCAACACCGGACCAGCGCTTGTCGGGGTCCGGCTCCGCCTTGTCATCGGAAATGCCAACAATGCACTCACCGCCGTCTGCGTTCGCCAGAGCAACCGCGATCTTCTGGAGCTTCGCACCTTTGATTGCAGCGGCTTTCCTGTCGTAAAAGTGATCCTCCGGCTTAATTGACAGGAGTAACCGTTCTGCGGCCGTTATCGTTCTTGTATGCATGTGGCTTCTCTAACTTTTTGTCCGATGAAACGAACTTGAAGTTTCGCCCACCGGCGAGCCCGCGACAAGCGACGAGAAAGAAAACATTCGTTGCGTCTTTACAACACACAGAAATGCGTCCCCTTGCAGACAAACGTGTCGACTTTTTTTGGGGGCATGAATGGGGGCACGTTTTTCGTGACGCGACATCACACTCTTACTGGAAGAGGCTTTGTCGAAGATTTACGATTCCTCTTTCCCCATCAAGATTCAAGCAAAAAGCCCAGTCCTTGCGACTGGGCTTTTTGCTTTCTGGATGTCCATCGCCCGCCATGTTGATCCACGTCTCTCAATAAATCGGCACCGCAGCGAACACCGTTGCAGCACTTTCGCGCAAAGCGGAAACAGGAAGAGATAGTCGAACCGTTCGGCGCGGATCGACCGGCGATGCTGGTGCGCAATGGTGCGCACCCTGCAAGTTCATTCGAACGGACTGTGTACGGTCATGCATCAGTCAGAACTTGCAGGCTTGAACCGTGTGAACACCCACTTCCAGCTGAGGTGGTAATGCTGATACGACGACGGTTGTATACCTCAAACGCTTCGTCGCGCGGGAAGAGAATTCCCCGGCACAAACAGCGGGTGTTCGATTCGCTCACCTGAGAGCAAGCCGGTCTCATTTGCTCCTTTCAGAGCCACCTCAACGGAAGCAACCGTGCTGCTCTCACCCACGAAAATGGGACCTGCCATATGGCAGCGCCATAACGAGGTTGCGGGCCACGACGGAATCCTCGGCCGCTGCCGGCTCTTCTTGCGGCTTGCCGTACGCGGCGATCGCTTCCCGCGGCGCCGACGCAAACCATAAGATTCTGCCGGCACATTCGATTCCGACCTTACGTCCTTTCCAATAGACGGCGTTTTCCATTGCACTTCTCCGAATGGCGAAGACTGACATCTTCCGCGCGGGGACGGACGCGTCCGTTAGCCGCCGCACGTCGTGTGGCAGATGGCGGCTTCAAGCATAGGCGGCGACAGGGGCGTTGAGCGGCCTGGCGTCGGGTGACGAGGTTTCGGCACGAACGTGGGAGCGTGGCATCGCGCACAGAAATGCGGGGAGGCTCGTTGCCCCCGCGCTTTCTGTTCGCGGCGACCTGCCTCAGGACGTGAATGCACACCGGTGCGCGCAGTCAACGCAGTGGCAAATCCCTCTTCGAAGACAGGCATGGGAAGTCCCCTCCCCCGAATCCCCGACTCGGCCTGGCGGGGGGTTAGTACCGGTGCTCAACGCTCCGAGGCATTCACGTCTCGAGCTTGCGCAGACGCCGACCGTGGATTCGCGAATCTTTGAAGAAAAACTTTAATAAAAGTTAAATTTCGTCAACGAAACCTCAAAATCAATCGTTTACGAAACATTAGGGAGACGGCCACGCAAACTGAACGCATCGGTAATTAACGAACGTTCAGTCAATTATCGAGAAAATCCTGCCGATGCGGCACTGCACAAATTGCGCCGATTTATTCACACAAAATTCATATGGAGTGTGTATGGCGCAGGTGCCAACGGAACTTCGGCTGGAAAGCGCACGGGACAAGGCTGAGAAGGGAATCGATGCGGCCGGCGGGACTGGTTTGATTCGCGCGGGAAATCCGCATGGCAATAGACAGACGATAAATTCTATTCAAACACTCTGTTGAAGTGTTGGCTTGTGCCGTTAAAGCAACAGAGAACATCTGGCCTACATCAGACACTGGTGCGAAACAGGGACCGAGGCTGATAATCCGCTTGTAAAGGAGAAAGATCATGGATGCCAAACCAACGAAGATTCCGACCCCGGATAAAGTCTTTTGCCCGGATCCGGAACCCGCTGGCGTCGAGTTTCTGGGTGCCGAACTGCCTGAGCACGTTCGCGCATTTTTCGACGAACAACGCAAGTCGTGCGACTCGAAGTAATTGAACAGTGGCGCGATGCAGCATCGACGTGCGCGCGTAGCCGCGCGCGGTGTGTACACGCGCCCTATTAAGCGTGTTACGTGCGCCGCGACGCTGATTCGACTCGCCTGATGTACGCCACCGTCCGGCTATTCGGACCGCGGCGTCTGATCGCGTGCGCTTCCGGTTCACATACCTGAGAACCGCACACTGACCGACTGCCGGCCAGACAAAACGCTCCGCGACCGCCGCATCATTTATTCTTCTGGTTTTCCTCAGCGGCCATTCGGCCACATCCATTTCCCATGAATCGCTCGTATCGATTTGGCGCGTCATGCGCACTCGCGTTGGCTGCTTGCGTCGCCCTCGCGCCCGCCCCCGCCGTCGCCGATGGCGGCGACACGGCGCTCACCAATCTGATTGCGCTGGCTTCGCAGCGCCTCGCGCTCGCGGAACCGGTCGCGCGCTGGAAGTGGGCCAACCATCAGGCGATTACCGACACGCCGCGCGAGAACGCGCTGCTTGCCGACGTCGAAAAGCGCGCTGCGGCGGCGAACGTCGATCCGGCGTTCGCCCGTGCGTTCTTCCAGGATCAGATCGACGCGAGCAAGGACGTGCAGAACGCGCTGTTTGCCACCTGGCGCAGCACACAGCCGCCGCAAGGGCCCGCGCCCGACCTCGCGACCAGCACGAGGCCTCAGTTGGACCGACTGACGCAATCGCTCGTAACCAGTCTTGCGCGCGTGCAGCCGCTTCGGACGGCGGACGACTGCCCGTCGCGCGTCGCGCAATCGCTTGCCAACTGGAAATCGCTGACCCGCTACGACTCTGCTCACGCGAGCGCGTTGACGCGCGCGCTAGGTCACGTGTGCGAAACGGGCGGCGTGGGCGCGACCGGCTGATCCGGACCGGGTGACGAAGCACGCGGCCCGAGGCACCCGGGCCGCCGCGCGCGACCGAACTGCGGTCACCTGATTGACTGAACCTGCTTTGCTTTGCGCGGCGAAGTCTCGCGTCAAGCGAGGCTCGAAGCCGGAGCGTCGCTCGACGCGCTCAACGGCATCACGCGCAGCCCCCGTGCAAGATGACTCTGCAGGATGCGATACGTCGAGAGCTCGAACGGCCCCGCAACGCTCGACGCATACAACTCGGCCGCCTGCGCGAGCGACGGCGCATGACCGATATAGCACCAGCGGTCGACGACATGGAAAGCCCGCGCCTGCGACGCTTCCTCGCGCTCCTCAAAAACGACCGGCCCCTGAAACGGCCAGGGCGCGTCCGCCGGATCGCTTTTCGTCACACGCGGCAGCCGGTTATGGCCAGGACGCAGCGTCGCAATCCATTGCGCCTCTGCAAGCATCGCCCCCAACTCGCCGCCGGTCGCACGCCATTCGACACGCCGTACCTGCTGCGCCAGCCGAATATCCTTCGACGAACGCCGCTCGCCTGTCAGATGCGAGCGCAACCGCTGACGTACGCGCACGCTTCGCCCGACATACAGCGGGGAGTCTCCTTCGCCATAAAAAGCGTAGACGCCGCAACCGGCCGGCGCGGTGTCGAGCAGATCCTCCGTGATGTCACCGGCAAGCCGGTAGCGCCGCGTGGTGCGCTCGATCTGCGCGCGCAGCACGTCGAGCGGCACGAGGCCGTGCAGACGTTGCCAGAACTGCCAGATCAAGTCGGCGTCGGCAAGCGCACGGTGGCGATCGGACGGCACAAGCGCATGACGCTCGACCAGCGCGTCCAGACCATGACGCTTTTCCGCCGGAAACAATGCGCGCGACAGACGCACGGTGCACAACACATCCGGATCGAACGCGAGCCCGGCCCGCCGAAACTCGCCGCGCAGAAAACCGCGGTCGAAACTGGCGTTATGCGCGATGAAGAGTTTGCCGCTCAGGCGTTCGAACAGCGCCGGCGCGATTTCGTCGAAGGTCGGCGCACCGCGCACCATGGCGTTCGTGATGCCGGTGAGCTGCTGGATGAACGACGGAATCGACTGCTGCGGATCGACCAGCGTGCTCCAGCGCGACACGCCGGCCGGCCCTACTTCGACGACGCCGACCTCGGTAATGCGATGCTCACTGGTCGAACCACCGGTGGTTTCGAGGTCGACGAAGACAATGGGTAAATCCAGGGCCGGTTCCGGCAAAAACTGTTCAGACATGGAAAGAGATACTTTAGACATGTGGCTTTGCGGCAAGTATGCACTAGTTGACCGCCCCACACCCAAATCGCATCGCGTTGATGCGACGGGATTGCCGCGAGGGAGATGGCATTTTGAGGGTAAACCGCCGGATGCCGCTGAATGCCGGCGGACCGTGGGGCACTATTTGATTCGATCAAAATGATTTGATCAAAAACAATAACTGCCACACCCAAAAATCAACGCTTCGCCACTTCAAACCCACGCGGCTTTAATCAAAAATTCCTACGGATCTGATTGGAAAAATCGTATAAGCCATAAAAAACCCTCGCACGCGGCGAGGGCTCTCTGGCAATCGGCGGCGCGCGCCGCACGGCTCACAGCGGCTGGATGTTCGCTGCCTGCTTGCCCTTCGGGCCGGCTTTGACGTCGAAGGAAACACGCTGGTTTTCCTTCAGCGACTTGAAGCCGTCCGCGCGAATTTCGGAAAAATGCGCGAACAGATCTTCTCCGCCTGAATCCGACGTAATGAAGCCAAAACCCTTAGCATCGTTGAACCATTTGACGATACCAGTTTCCATTTTTCAGTTTCCCTCGATGATTTACAAAAATCGGGCATTGCCCTTATGTCCGAATAACACCGCCACTTCGCCAGCTATCCTGATATCAGGCAGCCTTCCAATACCCCGAACTGGCAGCCGAAATTCAGACTTGCCGTTATACGGGGAACGAATAATTGTCGTCAAGAAAATTTTCCATATGCAGTTAGCACATACTGAGATAACGACCGAATTTCACTAGAAAATCCCTGATGCATATTCATTAACTACTGAGTAACCCATCAAGGAAATATTGCCCGGACAGTTCAAATACACCCCCACCGACGGGAATTTTTTCTGATTTATAGATAATAAATGTAACAAAATCTGTATTTAGTAAGTGTTTGTCCGACTTGCTGCGCCACATTCACGGCGGGATGATCGAGCCCAGTTGTTGTAGTAAACGCGTATCAGGAGATTGCCATGCTGCTCAATCAACTCCACCGCCTCTTTGTCTGGCTCACCCCCTCGCACGCAAAGACCGCTTCCGATCATCCCGAGCCGATCACCGACGCGGCGTTCGAATTCGATCCCATGTGGCATGGGGATCATTGGCAGAACCTGCTGTCGTCCCCAATGGACGCGCGCCGGTACGTGATGGAAGACTGGAGCGCGTCGTCGGCGACCGACTGGAGCCACCTAGAGGGCGCAGCACCCGCACACTGAGTGATATGCAACGGATTCGCATCGCGCAGACGAAAAAAAGCGCGACTGGGGAGTCGCGCCGACAAAGGTTTGGAGATCTTTTTCGTCAACGAAAAAGTCCGCTTCGAAAAGCAGAAATTAGAGTATAGCCGCCCAATTCATTTCCATTATTCACACAATTAACAATCTGCTATTGCACGGATAACAACAATCCTGTTTTGATATTGATGCGTTGTTTTTTTGCGTCGTTTAGTGTCGCAAATGAGCAACGCAATCTCCCGCGCACCCATCACTCCACTCCCGCAATAACGCTGCAAGCCTTTATCCATAAGGCTCACGCCGCATTCATGCATCGTTTCTAATTGCGTAATACTTTATTGCGAAAATCGGAACGCCCACTTTGCGAAGTGTCTCTCTAAACTCTGCCTAACCGGAAACCAGCGCGATTTGGTCAACGCGCTTTTCACACGAATCCGCCTCTCGCAGCATGCTCTCGTGTGAAGGTCTCCCAAGCCAGGGTTCCAGATACACCTCTCGCTCTCGGAGTTACACAATGAAGAAGACACTCATGGTCGCGGCCCTCACGGGCGTTTTTGCAACCGCCGCGCATGCGCAAAGCAGCGTAACGTTGTACGGCTTGATCGACGCCGGCATCACCTATACGAACAACCAGCATGACCACAGCAACTGGCAGATGACGAGCGGCTCGGTGAACGGCAGCCGTTTCGGCTTGCGTGGCGCTGAGGATCTGGGCGGCGGTCTGAAGGCCATCTTCACGTTGGAAAACGGCTTCGGCATCAATGACGGCACGCTCAAGCAGAACAGCCGTCTGTTCGGCCGTCAGGCCTTCGTCGGTCTGGCGAGCGACCAGTTCGGCGCCGTGACCCTCGGCCGTCAATATGACAGCATGGTCGACTACGTCGGCCCGCTGGCACTGACGGGCACGCAATACGGCGGCACGCAGTTCGCCCACCCGTTCGACAACGACAACCTGAACAACTCGTTCCGTATCAATAACTCGGTCAAGTACCAGAGCGCGAACTACGGCGGCTTCAAGTTCGGCGCGTTGTACGGCTTCTCGAATCAGGCTGCCGGCTTCGCGAACAACCGTGCGTACAGCGCGGGCGCGTCGTACAACTGGGGCGGCCTGAACGTCGCTGCTGCTTATATGCAACTGAACAGCAACGGCGCGAACACTGCGGCCGCTGCATTCAACTCGGGTGGTGCGGTTTCGGGCGACAACACGTTCTTCGCTGAACGTCAGCAAACGTGGGGCGCAGGCGCTAACTACGCGTTCGGCCCGGCAACGGTCGGCCTCGTGTACTCGCAAACGAACCTGTCGGGCCTCGCCGGCATCAGCCAGGGCTCGTCGGGTGTGGCGGGTGGCGTCGGCTTCCCGACCAACAGTGCTCAGTTCCAGAACTTCGAAGCCAATGCTCGTTACGCTCTGACGCCGGCTCTGAGCATCGCCGGTGCGTACACGTACACCCGCGCGAACCTGTCCAGCTCGCATATGCACTGGAACCAGTTCAACCTGCAAACGGCATACTCGCTGTCCAAGCGTACCGACGTGTACCTGCAAGGCGTGTATCAGCAAACCAACGAGGGCGCCATCGTCGACGCCAGCATCAATGGCCTGGGCGCAGCGTCGAGCAGCAACAAGCAAATTGCTGTGACCGCAGGTCTGCGTCACCGCTTCTAAGCTTCCAAAGCTGCGGAGTAGTCGCAGTATCGAAGGCGCCGCTCGCGGCGCCTTTTTTTCGCCTCGTTTATTTGCGCCCCCACGATGCTTTGAGGAGAAGACGAGATGGACCGATTGTCGAATGCCGAGTGGGAGCGCATTCAGCACCTGTTTCCGGTTGCGGGCCACTGGACGCCCCGCCGCCGACTCGCGCGCCGTGCTCGAGGCTATCCTGTGGGTCGAGCGTACCGGCGAGCGATGGATGTACCTGCCCGCGCACTTTCCGCCGCAACAGACCTGTTATGCGAAGTACCTGAACTGGAAGCGTAGCGGCATACTCGATCAGGTGCGTACGCTGCTCGCCCATAAGCAAACAAGCGCTCCCGGTTGCCCCACGCCGAGCAGCGCGGACCTCATCGAGACAGCCTGATCCGCTCCGCTCTCATTGATATCAAGCGCGCCGCGCGGCGCGCTTATCCGCCCGTATCCGGCGGCGGGTACTTGACGTCGAGAATATCGATCGGCTGTGGACCGGCCGGCGTGAACAGCGTGACCGTATCGCCGATCTTCGCCTTGAGCAACGCACGCGCAATCGGCGAAATCCAGCTCACGTGCCCGATATCCAGATCAACCTCGTCAATCCCGACAATCGTCACCGCATGCGCGTCGCCATCTTCCGTCGCATAGTCGACGGTCGCGCCGAAGAAAACCTGATCGACGTTCTCCTGTTTGCTGCTATCCACGATCTCAGCAAGGTCCAGCCGCTTGGTCAGAAAGCGAATTCGCCGGTCGATCTCGCGCAAGCGGCGCTTGCCGTAGATGTAGTCGCCGTTCTCCGAGCGATCGCCGTTCGACGCCGCCCACGACACGAGCCTGACCACTTCCGGCCGCTCGACATCGATCAGATTCAGCAGTTCATCGCGCATGCGCCGGTAGCCGGCAGGCGTGATGTAGTTTTTGGTACCCGCGGGGACTTCCGGCTGGGCGACGTCGAGGTCGTCGTCATTCTCTTCACTCGACTCTTTGACAAAGGCCTTGTTCATGATGGTCCGTTAACTGCAGCAATCGACTGCCTATCAAGGGTACACGATCAGGCCCATGAGACAAATCGCAGTTACACGCTTCCATTTTCCAAAACCTTTGGCTATAATCTCGTTTCTGTGTGCGGCTGTAGCTCAGTTGGATAGAGTACTTGGCTACGAACCAAGGGGTCGTGGGTTCGAATCCTGCCAGCCGCACCAACTATTCGAGGGTTTCCTGCGGGAAGTCCTCAGTTTTACCCGGTTTCGTTGAAGTAAATATCACCGGTTTAAGCGTGCGGCTGTAGCTCAGTTGGATAGAGTACTTGGCTACGAACCAAGGGGTCGTGGGTTCGAATCCTGCCAGCCGCACCAACCATGAAGGGCCTTCCAATCGGAAGGCCCTTTGTTTTTGTCTCGCGCTTTTGCGTAAGCGCCCGGGCACCCTGCTCGCATCACCTTTCAGATTACCGCGGCGGCGACTGGATATCTCCGATTCGCCCATCCGGGCTCGGCACGTCCTCGATAACACCTTCCGACGTAGGCTCGCCGATCGGACGAACCCGGCCGCCGGTCAGCGCTTGCGGCTCGCGCAGCACTTCGTCGACGCTATCGCCGAAACGGCTTGCAACGAACGCCCGGAGCAACGCCACCCGCAATGAATCGCCCCGCCCTTCGACGGCCCGCTGCCCGCCGTGAAATTCCGCGACACAGTGCGCCGCGCCGCCGTCGGTCCGCTCACGCACTTCGAGCCGCTGCGCACGCTCCAGGACCGCCGCGGCTGCCTCCCATGACGTGGACGGCGTGAAGCGCCCATCCCAGGGACGGCCGCGATCGTTGCCGCGGATCGAGACGGTTTCGCCGCTGTCGGTGAAATAGATTTCGCGCACGAAGTCGTGCAGGCTGCGGGCCACCCAATAATCGAGCGCCACGCCGTTGAGGTCGGCTACATTCATCAGCGTTCTCCCAGAGTTTCAGGTGAGACTCGCCGGTAGCCGGCACGTTCAGATAAGAGCAGAGAACATCTGGCGCTCGCCGAGCACGCCGAGGCCAACCCAGGGGCGCAAAACCGCGCGGTCAGTAGTCCGCGCGCTCGCGATCGATTCGCATGCCGCCTTCGTGACGGTGATGCGCCTCTTCGCTCGGCCGTTCGCGCGCAATGCGCATGACGTCCGGATTCGTACGCACGCGGCGCATCACGTTGGCCAGATGAACGCGATCGCTGACCTGGATCACGAAGCGCAGCACCGTGGATTCCTGCGACAGGTCTTCGTCCATCGCGATGTGGACGATGTTCGCATCCGCCGACGTGATGTCGGCCGCCACGCGAGCAAACACGCCCTTGGTGTTCTTGACCAGCACCTTCACGGCGACGTCGAACAGACGGCCCGGCTGCGGCGCCCACGCAACGTCGATCCAGCGGCCCGGATCGCGCTTGTGGATGCGCTGCGCGACGCGGCAGTCAGTGGTGTGGATGGCCATGCCCAACCCGATGCCGATATAGCCCATGATGTCGTCGCCCGGAATCGGACGGCAGCAGGCGGACAGTTGCACCGACATGCCCTCGGTGCCCGTGATGACCACCGGCGGCGCATGCGGCGCGGACCCCGAGCGCGAGCCGTCGTCGTCGGCGTCGCGCCCGCTCATCAGCACTTCGATGCGCTTGGCCATCACCGCCGCGACACGCCGGCCGAGACCGATGTCCGCGAAAATTTCCTGACGGTTCTTGTTACCCGTCCACTGCACGAGCTTTTCCCACGCCTCCGGCGTCACATCCGACAGCGCGAGACCGTAGCCCTTCAGCGCCTGGTCGACCAGACGCTCGCCGAGCTGCACGGACTCGTTCAGACGCATCGTCTTCAGATAGTGGCGAATGGCCGAGCGCGCCTTGCCGCTGCGCACGAAACCGAGCCATGCCGGATTCGGCTTCGAGTACGGCGCCGTGATCACTTCGACGATATCGCCGCTCTTCAACTCGGTGCGCAGGGGCAGCAGTTCATTGTTGATCTTCACCGCGACGCACTGATTGCCCAGGTCGCTGTGGATCGAATACGCGAAGTCGAGCGCGGTGGCACCGCGCGGCAGCGCCATGATTTTCGACTTCGGCGTGAACACGTAGACCGCATCCGGGAAAAGATCGATCTTGACGTGTTCGAGGAATTCGCTCGAATCGCCCGCCTCGCTCTGAATGTCGAGCAGCGACTTCAGCCACTGGTGCGCGCGTTTCTGCACATCGTTCAGGTCCGCGCTGCCGTTCTTGTACAGCCAGTGCGCGGCCACGCCCGCTTCGGCGATCTCGTGCATCTTGCGCGTGCGCACCTGAAACTCGATCGGCGCGCCGAACGGGCCGACCAGCGTGGTGTGCAGCGACTGATAGCCATTCACCTTGGGGATCGCAATGTAGTCCTTGAACTTGCCCGGCACGGGCTTATACAAGGCATGCAGCGCACCGATGCAGGTGTAGCACTCCAGCGCGCTCTCCACCACCACACGGAAGCCGTACACGTCGAGCACCTGCGAGAATGACAACTGCTTGTCGCGCATCTTCTTGTAGATACTGAAGATGGTTTTCTCGCGGCCGGTGACTTCCGCGTCGATCTTCGCGTCGGCAATGGCGCGTTGCACCGACTCCAGAATCTTGCCCACCACTTCGCGCCGGTTGCCGCGCGCCGCCTTGACGGCTTTTTCGAGCGTGGCGTACCGATGCGGATTGAAGTTGGCGAAGCTCAGATCCTGCAGCTCGCGATAGGTGTTGTTCAGACCCAGGCGGTGAGCGATGGGCGCGTAGATATCCAGAGTCTCGCGAGCCACGCGGCGGCGCTTTTCCGGCGGCACCGCGCCGAGTGTGCGCATGTTGTGCAGCCGGTCCGCGAGCTTCACCAGAATCACGCGGACGTCGCGCGCCATCGCGAGCAGCATCTTGCGGAAGTTTTCCGCCTGCGCTTCTTCGCGATTGCGAAACTCCATCTTGTCCAGCTTCGACAGGCCGTCGACCAGTTCCGCGACCTTCGCGCCGAAGCGCTCGGCGAGTTCGGCCTTGGTCACGCCCTGGTCTTCCATCACGTCATGCAGCAGCGCCGCCATGATCGACTGGGCGTCGAGATTCCAGCCGGCGCACATTTCCGCGACGGCGACAGGGTGCGTGATGTAGGGCTCGCCACTCTGGCGGTACTGGCCGAGGTGGGCTTCGTCGCTGAAATGGAACGCCGCCTTGATGTCCTTGATCTCTTCCGGCTGCAGATAGCCGGACAACACGGACGTCAGTTTGGCGATGGAGACGACGTCATGCCGGCGTGGCTGCTCCGGCGTGGCGGTGGGTCCGAACAGATGGCGGAACGATTGTTCCAGGACCGCGTCGATGTACTTCCGTGCAGACGAGGGTGAGTCGGCGTCGTGGTCCGCTTCCGTGGCGGTGGGCGGGGTAGCACTCATGGTCGCCTCCGTAGCGGGTTAGGGTTGGACGCCGGTCTGTACGTTAATGATGCAACTGGGTGTGGCAAATACGTGGCAATCGAAAACGGAACACTGCGCCTTAAACCGGCACCTTCTTCAGCATTTCGACGCCGACCTGGCCGGATGCGATTTCGCGCAGTGCGACGACGGTGGGCTTGTCGCGGCTTTCGATCTTCGGCGTGTGGCCTTGCGCGAGCTGACGCGCGCGATAGGTTGCAGCAAGTGCGAGTTCGAAACGGTTCGGGATCTGTTTGAGGCAGTCTTCGACGGTAATGCGGGCCATGTTGGGTTCCTTCTCAGTATGTTGCTTATTCTACCTTATGTGCTCGGCACAACGCCGCGCTCAAGCGTGCGGCAGGTGAATGCCGAGCTGCACGAAAAGCTGCGTGTGACGCGCGTACTGCGAGGCGAAGCGCGAACGCGTGGCGGCGACGAGGCACTGCAGTTCGCTCAATGCGCGATCGAAGTTCTCGTTGATCACGACGTACTCCGCTTCGGCCGCGTGCGCCATCTCGCTGCCGGCTGCCAGCAGGCGGCGCGTGATCACATTCGGCTCGTCCTGGCCGCGCTTTTTCAGACGCTCTTCGAGCGCATCGAGCGACGGCGGCAGGATGAAAATTTCGACCGCGTTGTGAAACTGCTTTTTCACCTGCTGCGCACCCTGCCAGTCGATTTCGAGCAGCACGTCGTGGCCGCTCCTCATCTGCTCCTCGATCCACACGCGCGACGTGCCGTAGTAGTTGCCGTGCACTTCCGCACTTTCGAGAAACTCGCCCTCGTCGTGACGCTTCATGAAGTCGTCGACGCTGGTGAAGTGGTAGTGTTCGCCGTCCTGCTCCTTGGGGCGCGGCGGGCGCGTCGTGTACGAGATCGACAGGCGGATCGCGTCGTCGCCGGCGAGCAATGCGTTCACGAGCGTCGACTTGCCCGCGCCCGAAGGCGCGACGACCATGAACAGATTGCCGGGATAAGCGCCGGCGTACGGATTGCGCGGTGCGCCGCTTTCGCGTGTGTGGTGATCGGTCATGTTGGTGGTGTCCAGCTTTATTCCAGATTCTGTACTTGCTCGCGCATCTGTTCGATGAGCAGCTTCAGGGTCATCGACGAATCCGCGAGTTCCTTTGCAGCCGCCTTCGAGCCGAGCGTGTTCGCTTCGCGGTTCAACTCCTGCATCATGAAGTCGAGCCGCTTGCCGACCTTGCCGCCCTTCTCGATCACGTGACGCGTTTCGTTCAGGTGGGCCGTGAGGCGCGACAGTTCTTCGGCGATGTCGATACGGATCCCGTACATCGTCACTTCCTGGCGAATCCGCTCGTTGATCTCTTCGCGCGAAACGATGGTCGCGGCCGTATCCGGCGCGGCGATACCGAGCGCTTCCTGCAAACGCTCGACGATCTTTTGCTGATGCTTCGTAATCAATTCCGGCACGAGCGGCGTGATCTTCGTGACGATCGTTTCCATTTCGGTGACGTTGGCGAGCAGCATCGTCGCGAGTTGCGCGCCTTCGCGGGCCCGCACGTCGATCAGATCGGTGATCGCCTGCTTGCCGCACGCGAGCACCGCATCGCGCAGCACTTCCGGCGCCACGCCGCTTTCGGCCAGCACGCCCGGCCAGCGCAGAATTTCGCCGGTGCGCAGGCGGCCCGCTTCGGGGAACGTCGAGAGCACCGTGCGTTCGAGCAGCGCCAGTTGCGTGAGCGCGTCGCGATTGATCGCGCCCGCGTTCGCCGACTGTTCGCTGCGTTGCAGGTTGATACGGATATCCACCTTGCCGCGCGACAGTTTGTTCATCAGCATTTCACGCAGCGTTGGCTCGCAGACGCGCACGTCTTCCGGCATGCGGAAGTTCAGATCGAGAAAACGCGAGTTCACCGTGCGCAGTTCGACCGACACGCTCACGCCGCCGGTACCCGAGGCCGCGACGAGTTCGCGCGTGGCGCTCGCATAGCCAGTCATGCTGTAGATCATCGTATTTCTCGCGATTGCGGCCATGCGTTCAACGCCGGCCTGAGAGGCAAAGCGCCCGGCGTGTACGAGACGCGGGGCGGGGAATCGGCATTATCCCATTTTTGGTGGCGACCTCCGCCGCGAACGAGCGTGCATGCGGGAGAGCGCTCAGTGGCCGGCTCAGTGGCCCGACTTCGCCGATACATCATTCGGCGCGGCTTACCGCCCTGCATTCGCGCTCGTCGCCCGCCACCGCCGTTCATCGGCAATGCGCGCGGCTGACCGCGCCCGTCGATCGGCTGTAAAATCGCGGTTTCCCTCCGCATTTCTTCCTGACCGATCCCAACATGACCAACGACACCCAACGCCCCAGCGGCCGCCAGGCCAATCAGCTGCGCGACGTGCGCATCACGCGCCACTACACGAAGCACGCGGAGGGCTCGGCGCTGGTCGAATTCGGCGACACGAAAGTGATCTGCACCGCGAGCATCGCCGAGAGCGTGCCGTCGTTCCTGCGCGACCGCGGCCAAGGCTGGCTCACCGCCGAATACGGCATGCTGCCGCGCGCCACGCATACCCGCAGCGACCGTGAAGCGGCGCGCGGCAAGCAGACCGGGCGCACCCAGGAAATCCAGCGGCTGATCGGCCGCGCGCTGCGCTCGGTGTTCGATCTCGAGAAGCTCGGCGCGCGCACGCTGCACATCGATTGCGACGTGATCCAGGCCGACGGCGGCACGCGTACGGCCAGCATCACCGGCGCGTTCGTGGCCGCGCATGACGCGGTGGCGAAACTGCTGACCACGGGCCGCATCGAAAGCTCGCCGATCACCGATTACGTCGCGGCCATCTCGGTCGGCGTGTACGACGGGCTGCCGGTGCTCGACCTCGACTACGACGAAGACTCGCAGTGCGACACCGACATGAACGTGGTGATGACGGGCGCAGGCGGCTTCGTCGAAATTCAGGGCACCGCCGAGGGCGTGCCGTTCTCGCGCGACGAAATGAATGCGCTGCTGGATCTGGCGAGCGACGGCATCAACACGCTGATCGCCAAGCAGAAAGAAGCGCTGGAGCAAAAGAGTGAGTGAGGTTCGTCAAGACGACGGCGCGTATGCAGCAGGCGCGCCCTTGAAGAAAGTCGTGCTGGCGTCGAACAACGCGGGCAAGCTGCGCGAGTTCGCGGCGCTGCTCGACGCGGCCGGCATCGAACTGATCGCCCAGGGCGCGCTGAACGTGCCGGAAGCGGAAGAGCCGCATCCGACCTTCGTCGAAAACGCGCTGACCAAGGCACGTCATGCGGCGAAGCTCACCGGCCTGCCCGCGCTCGCCGACGACTCCGGTCTGTGCGTGCGCGCATTGCGGGGCGCGCCGGGTGTGTATTCGGCGCGCTACGCGCAACTCGCCGGCGGCGAGAAAAGCGACGCGGCGAATAACGCGCGCCTCGTCGCCGCGTTGCAGGGCGAAGGCGATCGGCGCGGCTATTACTACTGTGTGCTCGCGCTCGTGCGTCACGCGGACGATCCCGAACCGCTGATCGCCGAAGGCCGCTGGCATGGCGAAATTCTCGAAGCGCCGCGCGGCGAGCATGGCTTCGGCTACGACCCGTACTTCTTTTTGCCGTCGTTGAACGCGAGCGCCGCCGAGTTGGAGCCCGCGGTGAAAAACGCCAGCAGCCATCGCGCGATTGCATTGCGGCAACTGCTCGCGCGCCTCTCGGAGGAAGCGTGATTCCGATCAGGCCGGCGCCCGCCGACATCGGCAACGGCGTCATCAAGGCATTCACCTCGCCGGGCAGTATTCGACTGACGTCGCTGCCGCCGTTGGCGCTGTACGTGCATTTTCCGTGGTGCGTGCGCAAGTGTCCGTATTGCGATTTCAACTCGCACGAGTGGAAAGGCGAAACGTTTCCCGAGAGCGATTACCTCGACGCATTGCGCGCCGATCTCGAGATGGCGCTGCCGCTGATCTGGGGGCGCCAGGTGCATACGGTGTTCATCGGTGGGGGCACGCCCAGCCTGTTGTCGGCGGCGGGTCTCGACCGCATGCTGTCGGATATCCGCGCGCTGCTGCCGCTCGACGCCGACGCGGAGATCACGCTCGAAGCCAATCCCGGCACGTTCGAGGCCGACAAGTTCGCGCAGTTTCGCGCGAGCGGCGTGAACCGTCTGTCGGTGGGCATCCAGAGTTTCAATGAAGCGCATCTGAAGGCGCTCGGCCGGATTCACGATGCGGCGCAAGCGCGCCATGCGGTCGAAGTCGCCGCGACCACGTTCGACAACTTCAACCTCGACCTGATGTTCGCGCTGCCGGGGCAGACGCTCGCCGAATGCCAGGCCGATATCGACACGGCGCTGTCGTTCGCTCCGCCGCACCTGTCGCTGTATCACCTGACGCTCGAACCGAACACGCTGTTTGCGAAATTCCCGCCCGCCTTGCCCGACGACGACGCGTCCGCCGACATGCAGGACTGGATTCACGAACGCACGACGGCCGCCGGCTACGAGCGCTATGAGGTGTCGGCGTATGCGCAGCCGCATCGGCAGAGCAAGCACAATTTGAACTACTGGCGCTTCGGCGACTATCTGGGCATCGGCGCCGGCGCGCATACGAAGCTGTCGTTTCCGAATCGCGTGCTGCGCCAGGTGCGCTACAAACATCCGACCACGTTCATCGAGCAGGCGAAGGCGGGCACGGCGGTGCAGGAAGAGCACGAAGTCGCGCCGCGCGATTTGCCGTTCGAGTTCATGCTGAACGCGCTGCGGCTGGTGGAAGGCTTTCCGGTGCATCGGTTCATCGAGCGCACGGGGCTGTCGATGACGTCGATCGAACCGGCGTTGCAGGAAGCCGAAAAACGCAAGCTGATCACGCGCGACCACGAGAAGATCGCGCCGACACCGCTCGGCCAGGCGTTCCTGAACGATCTGCAAGCGCTGTTTCTGAAAGATCCGCAGTGATTGCCGATCGACCGAGCACCGCAGCGAGGTTTTTTCAGGTTACAATTTCGGGCTTGGAGGTGTGGCCGAGTGGTTTAAGGCACCGGTCTTGAAAACCGGCGAAGGAGCAATCTTTCCGTGAGTTCGAATCTCACCGCCTCCGCCAAGTCATCAGGAAACGGGCCAATTGGCCCGTTTTTCGTTTGCGCCGCGCGCGCTCACGCGGGACTGCACCGCTGCTTATGCAGCACGCGCACCTCCCCCGCCCCGAGTGTGTTCGGCAGCGCCATCTTCGACGCAAACGCCGCGCTTTAAACCAGCGCAGTCGCCTCGACCTCGATCTTGAATCCATAGTGCAGTTGCGGCACCGGCACGACAGCGCGCGCGGGCCGCGCTTCACCGGCCCAGCGCGCGTAGATCTGGTTGAAGCTCATCCAGTGTTCGACATCGACGATATAGACGCGCACCTGCACGAGTTGCGCGATGCTGCTGCCGGCACTTTCGAGAGCGGCCTGCACGTTCGCCAGAACCTGTTCGGCCTGCGCTTCGAACGACGCATCGGCGAGCTTGTCGCCCCGCGCATTGATCGGCAATTGCCCGGAGACGAACACGAAGCCGTTCGCGATCGCGACGTGGCTGTAGTGACCGCCTGGTTTTGCAAGCGTAGTGGGATTGTCCGTCTTGGGCAGACGTGGATCGTGCTGGCTAACAGCCATGAATTCACTCCAACGGTGACGAAGCATCAGCGACGCAAGTTGCGCACATGATGAACCCCGCCGCACGCATTCGCGCGGTCATGCAACGAGCGTCGTCATGCTCGAAAGCGATGAAGGGACACGCGGCCATCGCGCAAGGAAGCCGTTGCGCTCAATGCGCGAGGCGCTGCGCCAAAGAGTTAAGGACCAACCAGCATCCGGCGCCGCTCGCACGCATCGACCCACGATTCCGCTCGACCGCTCACCGCACCCGTCACACGCTGAGCGCCTCCAGCTTTTCGCGCGCATCCGCGCAACGACGATTCAGGTCGCGATGCATCGGCTGACTGTCAAGCAGCGCCGACACATCGGTCAACCCATAATCAAAGCGCAAGACGTATTCGATGTCCGTGTAATCGTGATAGGCGCCGCTGTCAGCCAGCTTCTGCGCTTCGGCGAAAGCCGCATGCTGCCGTTCGCCATTCATCAAGCCTCTGATCGCCATGATTGCCGCTCCGAGGAACAGTGACTCCATCATAGCAATGCAATTTGAAACGCAAGGTCGCGCGCACGCAACACCTGGTGTTTTCCGTAGAGACGCCTGGTTGCGCGCGACGAACGGATGTGCCATGCCGACGATCCAGCGGGTTCGCCTCGGGCAAAGCGCCCAGGCAACTGTCACACAACAGCCGCAGGCGCCTTCGTCCCGTGCCATCGGACGACCAGTATCCGCCCGACATAACATAACGAACCGGCAACGCCCACCACGACGCCCATGCCTCTCGGCGAACCGTCCTGCCATAGTCCGACCGCGAGACTCGACAACGCGCCGAGCGCCAGTTGCACCGCGCCGAACACGGCGGCCGCAGCGCCGGCGTTCAGCGGATAACGGTGCATCAGGTCGGTCGTGCAATTGGCGGACAGCACACCCACCACGCCCACCACGAAGAACAGACCGAACACGATCGACCACAAGCCGCCCCACCCGGTCAGCGAAACAAGACAGACGAACAGCGAAGCCACACAGCTCACGGTCGCCGCAAAGGAGATGATCGGCAGCGAGCCGAGCCGGCCGACCAGACGCGTGTTCAGGAAGTTGCCGAACATGATGCCGACGATATTCAACGCGAACAGGAAGCCGTAATGCTGCGCCGACACGTGGAAATACTCGATGTACACGAACGGCGTCGCCGTGATGTAGGCGAACATCGACGCGAACGCCATGCCGCCGCACAGCATGTGCCCCCAGGCGACCGGATCGCGCAGCAGCTTGCCGTACGCGCCGAACGATTTCAGCAACGCCGACTGCGCGCGCTTCTCGCGCGGCCACGTTTCCGGCACCTTGAGGAAAGCGGTCACCGCGCACACAGCGCCGAACAGCGTCAGCACGACGAACACCACGCGCCAGCCGCCGAGCAGCAGCAACTGGCCGCCGATCAGCGGCGCAAGCAATGGACCGATCGACGTGACGATCGCGAGCATCGACAGCACGCGGGCGGCATCGGTCGGCCCGTGCGCGTCGCGCGCAATCGCACGCGCGAGCACCGACGCCGCGCCCGCGCCGAGCGCCTGCACGAAGCGGAACATCACCAGCGAGCCGATCGAGAATGACAGCGCGCACGCTACGCTCGCCAGCGCGTACATGACGATACCGCCTAGCAGGACCGGCCGCCGTCCATACGTATCGGACAGCGGGCCATACAGCAGCATGCCGATCGAAAAGCCGAACATGAAACTGGTGAGCGTCGCCTGGGCCGCGCCGGTGCTGATCGCGAACGCTTGCGCGATGGTGGGCAGGCTCGGCAAATACATATCGATGGAAATCGGCCCGCATGCGGCAAGCGCACCGAGCAACAGAATCAGCCGGCCATCGGGCCGGCTTCTGACGACGTGAGACATGGGAATCCGGATGGAGCGCCGCGCCGTCATCGGCAGCGGAACGGGTAGAACGGGACAGCGGCAGTGTATCGGGTTCGATTGTACGCGACGGGCTCGGGCTCGCGAGTGCTCGGGCTATGCTCGCCCTTCGCGCCGTGTTTAGCCGTGCCTCGCCGGTTTCCACATGCGAACATGGCCGGATGGCCACCGCGCGGACAGCACGCGGCAAGCGCGCCGTCGATCGGTTAAGCTGCCGCCTGACCGTTCGGTCCGCGCCAGAAACCAGGCACGCCCTTCCCCATCCATTCTGTTTCGAGCATGCGATGACCGCCTTCCTGCTGATCTGGAGCCCCAAGAAATGGCCGTGGCCCGAGTTGCCCGACGTTGCGAAACGCGTCGCCGCGGGCGTCGCGGTCAGCGACGTGTGGGGCTGCGGATTTGCGCGCGGCATCCTGCCGGGCGATCGCGTGTTCCTGCATCGCGTCGCGCAGCAACCGAAGGGCATCTTCGGCTCAGGTTACGTGACGCGCGCGCCATATGAAGTCCCCGACCCGGCGACGAAACGCGGCTATCGCCTGTGCATCGACTTCGTATACGACTGGCTCGTCGACGCGCACGAAGCACCGGTGATCCCGCGCGAGATGTTGCGCACGTTTCCGTTCTCCGTGCAGACATGGGACGCGCAGAGCTCGGGCACCGTGATCAAGCCGATCGCCGAAGGCGCGCTGGAAAAGCGCTGGGCCGAACTCACGGGCAAACGCAAGCAGCCGAAACTCGACACGCCAGCGGGCCCCACGCGGTCGAGCAAAGTCACGGCGCATGCGGCGGCGGCACAACGCGCGGCGGCAAGTCCCGAGGACTCGAAGCCAAAGACGGCAAGCAACCAGGCAAGCAAGCAGAGACGCGCGCCGACAACCCGAACCACGGTGAAGAAGGCCGTGACGAAACGCGCACAACAAGGTTAAAAAAGTGGCGCACAAGCCGCGCCATCAGGACGCTATCGGGCCCGCCGCAAAACCCGTTCACGCCGACTCCGGTACAATTTCTCCACCTATCCCAGCATCGCGCGAATCGCCCACGGGCAGCCTGCGCCGCTGCGCAACCCCAATTCCAGCCATCGCCATGTCCAAAAACGAACTCCTCTTCGAACGCGCGCAACGCACCATTCCGGGCGGCGTGAACTCGCCGGTGCGCGCCTTCCGTTCCGTCGGCGGCACGCCGCGCTTTATCGAGCGCGCGCAAGGCCCCTACTTCTGGGACGCGGACGGCCAGCGCTACACCGACTACATCGGCTCGTGGGGCCCGATGATCCTCGGCCACGTCCACCCGGAAGTGCTCGAAGCAGTGCAGCGCGTGCTGGCCAACGGCTTTTCGTTCGGCGCGCCGACCGAGTCGGAAGTGGAAATCGCCGAAGAAATCTGCAAGCTGGTGCCGTCGATCGAACAGGTACGCATGGTGTCGAGCGGCACGGAAGCAACCATGAGCGCGCTGCGTCTCGCGCGCGGCTTCACGAACCGCAGCCGCATCGTCAAGTTCGAAGGCTGCTATCACGGTCACGCGGACAGCCTGCTCGTCAAAGCCGGCTCGGGCCTGCTGACCTTCGGCAATCCGACCTCGGCGGGCGTGCCGGTGGATATCGCGAAGCACACCACCGTGCTCGAATACAACAACGTCGCCGAACTCGAAGAAGCGTTCAAGGCGTTCGGCAACGAGATCGCGTCGGTGATCGTCGAGCCGGTCGCGGGCAACATGAACCTCGTGCGCGCCACGCCGGAATTCCTGCAGGCGTTGCGACGCCTGTGCAGTGAATACGGCTCGGTGCTGATCTTCGACGAAGTGATGTGCGGCTTTCGCGTGGCGCTCGGCGGCGCGCAAGAGGTGTACGGCATCACGCCGGACCTCACGTGTCTGGGCAAGGTGATCGGCGGCGGCATGCCGGCGGCGGCCTTCGGCGGACGGCGCGACATCATGGCTCACCTCGCGCCGCTCGGCGGCGTCTATCAGGCGGGCACGCTGTCGGGCAACCCGATCGCGGTTGCCGCGGGCCTGAAGACGCTGCAACTGATCCAGGCGCCGGGCTTCTACGAGACGCTCGCGGCACGCACCGCACGCCTCGTGCAGGGACTCGCGCAAGTCGCGGGCGAAGCGAAGGTACCGTTTGCGGCCGATTCGCTCGGCGGCATGTTCGGCCTCTACTTCACCGACTCGATCCCGGGCAGCTTCGCCGAAGTCACGAAGAGCGACGTGCCGCGCTTTAACGCGTTCTTTCACAAGATGCTCGACGCGGGCGTGTACTTCGCGCCGTCGGCGTATGAGGCGGGCTTCGTGTCGATCGCTCACGACGATGCGATCATCGACGCCACGATCGACGCGGCGCGCGGCGCCTTCGCGTCGCTTGCGGCCTGAGGCCCGCGCGGCTTCGAAACAGCAGAAACAGCGAAACCGAAACTCGACATAGCCTAGCCACCGTACCCGACCGGATCCCGATGTTTTCGCAAACCGACTTCGTCCATATGGAACGCGCGCTCGCGTTGGCCAGGCGCGGCATGTACACCACCGACCCGAATCCGCGCGTAGGCTGCGTGCTCGTCAAGAACGGCGAGGTGATCGGCGAAGGCTTCACGCAACCGGCGGGCCAGGATCACGCGGAGATCCGCGCGTTGAAGGACGCGCGCTCGCGCGGCCACGATCTGCGCGACGCCACCGCTTACGTGACGCTCGAACCGTGCAGCCACTTCGGCCGCACGCCGCCGTGCGCGAACGCGCTCATCGACGCGCAGGTCGCGCGCGTGGTCGCGGCGATGGAAGACCCGAATCCGCAAGTGTCGGGACGCGGTCTCGCGATGTTGCGCGACGCCGGCATCGAAGTGCGTTGCGGGCTCCTTGCGAACGAAGCGCATGAACTGAACATCGGCTTCGTGTCGCGCATGACGCGTGGCCGCCCGTGGGTGCGCATGAAAGTGGCGGCGTCGCTGGATGGCCGCACCGGCTTGCCGTCGGGCATCAGCCAATGGATCACCGGCGAAGCCGCGCGCGCCGATGGTCACGCGTGGCGTGCCCGCGCATCGGCTATTCTGACCGGCATCGGCACCGTCCGGGAAGACGACCCGCGCATGACGGTCCGCGCGGTCGACACGCCGCGCCAGCCGCAACGCGTGCTCATCGACAGTCAGCTCGACGTGCCGCCGGACGCACAGATCCTGGCCGGCGCACCCACGCTGATCTTCTGCGGCAATCTCGATCAGCGCCATGCCGATCGCGCAGCCGCGTTACGCGATCGCGGCGCCGAGATCATCCAGTTGGCGAACGCGGCCGGCAAGGTCGATCTGCCCGCCCTGCTGAAAGTGCTCGGCCAGCGCAACGTCAATGAGTTGCACGTCGAGGCGGGCTACAAGCTGAACGGCTCGCTGCTGCGCGAGGGCTGTGTCGACGAACTGCTCGTCTATCTCGCGCCGAGCCTGCTCGGCATGGATTCGATGAGCATGTTCAACCTCGGCGCGCCCGAAACGCTCGACGGCCGTGTCAAACTGAATTTCCACGCGGTTGACCGGATCGGCGACGATCTGCGGATTCTTGCGCGCTTCGCGCCGCAGACCTCAGCCGAAACCGGCACGACGCCCGCGCCTCCCTCCGTTTCGAAATGACCAAGGATTAGCACGATGTTCACAGGAATCGTCGCGGCAGTGGGCCGCATCGAATCAGTCAAGCCGCTGGGCGCGGACGGCGACGCGGGCGTGCGCCTGAACGTTGAAGCCGGCGGCCTCGACCTCGGCGACGTGCAGCTCGGCGACAGCATCACGATCCAGGGCGCCTGCATGACCGTGGTCGCGAAGACCGCCCATTCTTTCGAAGTCGACGTGTCGCGCGAAAGCCTGAACTGCACGGCGGGCCTCGGCGAAATCGGCGAAGTCAATCTGGAGAAGGCGCTGCGCGCGCACGACCGGCTCGGCGGTCACATCGTCTCCGGCCACGTGGACGGCCTCGGCACGGTCACGCATTTCGCGCCGGTCGGCGAATCGCACGAACTGCGCGTGCTGGCGCCGCGCGAGATCGGCCGCTATCTGGCGTACAAAGGCTCCATCACTGTCAACGGCGTGAGCCTGACCGTCAACTCGGTTAAAGATCGCGACGATGGTTGCGAGTTCTCGATCAACCTGATTCCGCACACGGTCGAAGTGACCGCGCTCAAGCGTTTGCGCGAAGGCACGCAGGTGAACCTGGAAATCGATCTGATCGCGCGTTACGTCGAGCGCATGCTGAACGCGCCGAAATAACGGGCCAATGCCGGGCGCGAGGCCCGGCCGCGCATGGGCTGGCGGCGGCGCCCTGCCGCTTTCAGCCGGTTCATGCGTGCATCGTTTCGACGAGCATAGCAACGGCCCAGGGGCCGTCGCCAGTCGGCCAAACGGCCTATGCCATCCGGCGGAGGCGACTTGGACTCGCGCGTGGCGTAAAATACGCGCTTTCCCGAAAATCTCGCCAACATGACGCTCGCCTCCACTCCAGAGATCATCGCCGAACTCAAAGCCGGCCGGATGGTGATCCTCGTCGACGAAGAAGACCGCGAAAACGAGGGCGACCTCGTGATCGCCGCCGAGTTCGTCACGCCGGAAGCGATCAATTTCATGGCCCGCTACGGCCGTGGCCTGATCTGCCTGACGCTCACGCAGGAACGCTGCAAGCTGCTGAACCTGCCGCTGATGACCTACCGCAACGGCACGCAGTACGGCACGGCGTTCACGGTCAGCATCGAAGCGGCCGAAGGCGTGACCACCGGCATTTCGGCGGCCGACCGCGCCCGCACGATCTCCGCGGCGGTCGCGCCGGACGCCAAAGCAGAGCACATCGTGCAGCCGGGCCACATCTTCCCGATCATGGCCCAGCCCGGCGGCGTGCTGGTGCGCGCCGGCCATACCGAGGCGGGTTGCGACTTCACCGCGCTGGCGGGTCTCACGCCGGCCGCGGTGATCTGCGAAGTCATCAAGGACGATGGCACGATGGCGCGCCTGCCGGACCTGATGGAGTTCGCGAAAGAGCACGATCTGAAAATCGGCACGATCGCGGATCTGATCCACTACCGCAGCCGCACCGAGTCGATCGTCGAGCGTATTTGCGAACGCACCATGCAGACCGCGCACGGCGCGTTCCGCGCGGTCATGTATCTCGATCAGCCGAGCGGCCAGCCGCATATCGCGCTGGTGCGCGGCACGCCGAACCCGGACGAGGACACGCTGGTGCGGGTGCACGAACCGCTGTCGGTGCTGGATCTGCTCGAAGTCGGCGAATCCACCCACTCGTGGACGCTAGACGCGGCGATGAAAGAAATCGCCGAACGCGACCTCGGTGTGGTCGTGCTGCTGAACTGCGGCGACTCGAAAGATCATCTGATCGACGTGTTCAAGGCGTTCGACTCGAAGGAAAAAGCCAACGCGCTCAAGCGCCGGCCGGTCGATTTCAAGACGTACGGCATCGGCGCGCAGATTCTGCGCGAGCTCGGTGTCGGCAAGATGCAGGTGCTGTCGAACCCGCGCAAGCTGGGCAGCATGTCGGGTTACGGTCTCGAAGTCACAGGCTTCGTACCGATGCCGGGCAGCGCCGCGCAGGCCCCGCAAGGCTGATCCGACCATTCACGCGCTTAGCGCCCACTCAAAACACTACGGAATTCACATGGAAATCGGACAATACCAACCGAATCTCGACGGCGACGGGCTGCGCATCGGCATCGTCCAGGCGCGCTTTAACGAACCCGTCTGCAACGGCCTCGCGGACTCCTGTATCGAAGAACTGGAACGCCTCGGCGTGACCGGCGAAGACGTGCTGCTCGTCACCGTGCCGGGCGCACTGGAAATCCCGCTGGCGCTGCAAAAGCTCGCGGAAAGCGCGCAATTCGACGCACTGATCGCGCTCGGCGCGGTGATTCGCGGCGAAACGTACCACTTCGAACTGGTGTCGAACGAAAGCGGCGCGGGCATCACGCGTATCGGCCTGGACTTCGGCATTCCGGTTGCAAACGCCGTGCTGACCACCGAGAACGACGAACAAGCCGTCGCCCGTATGACCGAGAAAGGTCGTGACGCGGCGCGCGTGGCCGTCGAAATGGCGAATCTCGCCGTCGCGCTCGAACAACTCGGCGGCGACGACAAAGAAGAAGACGAAGAAGAGGAAGAGGCATGAAGAGCGCACGCCGACGCTCCCGCGAACTGGCCACGCAGGGGCTTTATCAGTGGCTGCTGTCGGGTTCGCCCGCCGGCGAGATCGACGCGCAACTGCGCGGCGCGCAAGGCTTCGACAAGGCGGATCACGAACATCTGGACGCGATCCTGCATGGCGTGATGCGCGATTCGGAAGCGCTCTCCGCCGCCATCGCGCCGTGTCTCGACCGTCCCATCGAGCAGCTCTCGCCGGTCGAACGCGCGGTGCTGCTGGTGGCCGCGTTCGAGCTGAAGAATCACGTCGATATTCCCTATCGCGTGGTCATCAACGAGGCGGTTGAGCTCGCCAAGACGTTCGGCGGCTCGGACGGCTACAAGTACGTGAACGGTGTGCTGGACAAGCTCTCGGCGCAACTGCGCGCTGACGAAACGCAGTCGGCTCGCAAGCATTGAGTATGCGGTGCAAGACGTCGGCCACGCCGGTGTCACGCGCCTCGCCTGGAAAAGCCGAACTGTTTGCAGGGACGCCGTTTCACGCGTGATGAACGCGCAGGACGCCGTCCCGCTTTTGCTTCTGAACTGGATTTGACTGTATGAACTCCGTGACCGAACCTTTGGTGCGGCTTGCTGCGCGTGTCGACGCCATCCAGCCTTTCTACGTGATGGAACTGGCCAAGGAGGCCGCGCTCCTCGAGCGCGACGGACGCGACATCATTCACATGGGAATCGGCGAGCCCGATTTCACCGCGCCCGAGCCGGTCATCGAAGCGGCGGGCAATGCGCTGCGCCGTGGCGTCACGCAATACACCAATGCGCTCGGCCTGCACGCGCTGCGCGAAGCGATTTCGGCGCATTACGCCGAGGTCTACGGCGTCAGCGTCGATCCGGCGCGGATCGTCGTCACCGCCGGCGCCTCCGCCGCGTTGCTGCTGGCCTGTGCTGCGCTGGTCGACCGCGACGACGAAGTGCTGATGCCCGATCCATGCTATCCGTGCAACCGTCATTTCGTGATCGCCGCCGAAGGCAAGCCGGTGATGGTGCCGAGCGGGCCGGCCGAACGCTTCCAGCTGACCGCCGCCGATGTCGAGCGCCTATGGAACGAGCGCACCCGCGGCGTGCTGCTCGCGTCGCCGTCGAACCCAACCGGCACGTCGATCGAACCGGCCGAACTCGAACGCATCGTCAAGTCCGTACGGGCGCGTGGCGGGTTCACCATCGTCGACGAGATTTACCAAGGCTTGAGCTACGACGCCAAGCCAGTGTCGGCGCTCTCGTTCGGCGACGACGTGATTACCGTCAATAGCTTCTCGAAGTACTTCAACATGACCGGCTGGCGGCTGGGCTGGCTGGTAGTGCCGCCCGGCATGGTCGGCGCATTCGAAAAGCTCGCGCAGAACCTGTTCATCTGCGCGTCGGCGCTCGCCCAGCACGCGGCGCTCGCCTGCTTCGAGCCGGAAACGATCGCCATCTATGAAGCGCGGCGCCTCGAGTTCAAGCGCCGCCGCGACTTCATCGCGCCGGCGCTGGAGTCGCTGGGCTTCTCGGTACCGGTGATGCCCGACGGCGCCTTCTATGTGTACGCCGACTGCCGCACCGTCGCGCATCCCGCGGCCGGCGACAGCGCAGCGCTCACCAAAGCAATGCTGCACGACGCGGGCGTGGTGCTGGTGCCGGGCATGGACTTCGGCACGCGCGCGCCGAAGGAGTACATCCGGTTGTCGTATGCCACGGCCTATCCCAAGCTGAAGGAAGCGGTCGAGCGGTTGGCGAAGCTCTTCGGGCGGCACTGACAAGCAGCGGGCCGGATCTGCGGCGCTCGGAATTTGCCGCGACGGGCCTGCCGATGACCTCTGCGCGCGCGCCCTGACCCACCGACCGCCCGCACACCGCGCCTCCTGATTCTCCAGACGCAAAAAAGGACACCTAGGTGTCCTTTTTCATAACCGCTACTCGTGCACCAAATTGCCGACAGCTACACCGGCATGATGCCGCCCAACTTCAAGCGCCCAACTCCGAAGCCGATGCCACGTGCTTCGTGTTGGCATCGTCCTGCTCAGGAGCCGCCGGCGCCTTCACGGGACTCGCCTCGCTCAGCTGATGGGCGCCCTGAAGCGTCACCTGCACGCGCTTGCCGCCGCTGGCAGCCGCCGCCGTGGTGGTGGTCGACGCGGTCAGCACCGGCGCCTGCGGCGCGTTGATCGGCACCTTGCGGCCCCGGGCCACGTCGCGCAGACGGCCACGCTCGGCCATCACCTTGGCACCGTAGCCGCCGTCGTCCTGCGAGGTCGAGCCGACGTAAAGACGCAAGCCGCCCGGCAGCGAACCCCCTCGGGCGATGCAATCCTTCAGCACCAGCGCGCCCACCTTGATGTTCGCGACCGGTTCGAGAGCTGCGCTCTCGCCGCCAAAATACTGGAATTTGTCCGAATGCACTTTGGACATCACCTGCATCAGGCCTTGCGCACCCACGCCGCTTTCGGCGTATGGGTTGAAGCCCGATTCGATCGCCATCACGGAAAGCAGCAGGAGCGGATCGAGACCAACTTCGCGGCCCGTGTCGAAGGCCGCCTTCACCAGCTCGCTGACAGGCTCCTGAGCGACGCGATAACGCCGCGCCAGGTACGACGCAACCAGATCCTGCTCACGGCTTGAGATCAGCACGCGATCGTCACGCGCATCGGCGGACACGCGCTGCGACGGGATCATGCGTGCGAGCGCGGTGACGCTCTGCATGGTGCGCGGATCGAGGCCGTTCAGCGCCGCGACGCCCATACCGGCCGAGCCGGAGCCGTCGAAAGCGCCGTCGAAGCTGGTGTTGCTCACGGTGAGGCTGGTGCCGCCGCTGTTTGCACCGTTGTTCGTCTCCGCGCCGTTCGTCGAGTTGGACGAGAGCGTGTCGTCGGAAGACACACCCGCGTTGCCGGGCGGACCGAAGGACGGCAGCGGATTGCCCTGCAGCAGACGGGCGGGACCCGCTTGCACAGCGGCGGAGATGACCGGCATCAACCGCGCGGCAAGAGTGCCGCGCCAAGCCGGCATCAGCCACAGCGCGACTGCCAGCACGACAGCGACACCGCCGACAATGCTGAACAGGTAATGACTCATTCGCGTCCCGCGACGCAGCACACCACGCACAACTTGCGCAATACGCTCATCGGGACGCCACGATAACCAGGCGTTCATTCAGATCTCCCATGTTGCATGATCTGCGAACCCCGCCCGATGAAGATGGCGGTACCACACGTTCGTAGAGTCAAGACATCGCGTGCTCTGTCTGGTTAGGGCAGCAGCGACGTCGGGAAAACGGCAAATACCGTTTGTGGGGAGCCCATCTCGAAAAAATGGCACACGCGATGCTAAGAAAGCAGGCGTTGGCTCCCACGCGAAAAACCAGCGTCAATCGGCGCTGGCGAGGACTTCAAAAACCGGCAAAACCGTGCAGGGAATCGGTAAGCGGTGACGCGTTGCGTCAGTGGGACCGGGGGCAGTGGTAAAAAGGTTCACGCCCTGCAACCAATGTGGACGGATTCTATGCAGGGTTTTATAGATCGTCAACACTATAGAATAGCAAATGTATAACTATTTGTAATAATGAACAGTGTTCAGTTCAGCAGGAGCCACGCGGGATGCGCCTTTTGGACGCACCGACCTCATCTGTTCGGAGTAAGCCATTCGGTCGATCTACGTGCGCTAGCCAACGCAGGTAAAATCGACAATTCGTTCCGGCACCCTGCAGCCCGCCGCGCCCTTCTCTTTTGCCGCTGATGCGGCCCTGACCCGCACCAGATGAAATACAAAGACCTGCGCGACTTCGTCGGCCGTCTCGAAACGATTGGCGAACTGCGCCGCATCTCGCAACACGTCTCGCCGAACCTGGAAATGACCGAGGTATGCGACCGCGTGCTGCGCGCCGGTGGCCCCGCGTTGCTGTTCGAGAGCAAGGAGCGGCATGCGTTCCCGGTGCTCGGCAACCTGTTCGGCACACCGCGCCGGGTCGCGCTCGGCATGGGTATCGACGCGCAAGCCGGCGAAGGCGACGGCGCGGCGCTGGAGTCGCTGCGCGACGTCGGCCGGCTGCTCTCGGGGCTGAAGGAGCCGGAGCCGCCGAAGGGCCTCAAGGATGCGGGCAAGCTGCTTTCGCTCGCCAAGGCGGTGTGGGATATGGCGCCGAAAACCGTGAGCGCGCCGCCCTGTCAGGAAATCGTCTGGGAGGGCAACGACGTCGACCTCGGCAGACTGCCGATCCAGACCTGCTGGCCGGGCGACGCCGGTCCGCTGATCACATGGGGCCTGACCGTCACGAAAGGTCCGAACAAGAGCCGCCAGAATTTAGGCATCTATCGCCAGCAGCTAATCGGACGTAACAAACTGATCATGCGCTGGCTCGCGCATCGCGGCGGCGCGCTCGATTTCCGCGAATTCGCGCTGCAGAACCCCGGCAAGCCCTATCCGGTGGCCGTGGTGCTGGGCGCCGATCCGGCGACCATCCTCGGCGCGGTCACGCCGGTGCCCGACACGCTGTCCGAATACCAGTTCGCAGGCCTGCTGCGCGGCGGGCGCACCGAGCTCGCTAAGTGCCTCACGCCGGGCGTCGACGGCCTGCAGGTGCCCGCGCGCGCCGAGATCGTGCTCGAAGGCTTCATCTATCCGCAAGAGGGCACGCCCTCGCCCGCTCCCGCAGGCGCGCCGCCGCGTCCGGCCAAGGGCGCGTCGGCCGCGTACGAGCACGCGCTCGAAGGCCCGTACGGCGACCATACCGGCTATTACAACGAACAGGAGTGGTTCCCGGTCTTCACGGTCGAGCGCATCACGATGCGGCGCGACGCGATCTATCACTCCACGTACACCGGCAAACCGCCCGACGAGCCCGCCGTGCTCGGCGTCGCGCTCAACGAAGTGTTCGTGCCGCTGCTGCAGAAGCAGTTCACCGAGATCACCGACTTCTATCTGCCGCCCGAAGGCTGCAGCTACCGCATGGCGATCGTGCAGATGAAGAAGAGCTACCCCGGCCACGCGAAGCGCGTGATGTTCGGCGTGTGGAGCTTCCTGCGCCAGTTCATGTATACGAAATTCATCGTGGTGGTGGACGAGGACGTCAACATCCGCGACTGGAAAGAGGTGATCTGGGCGATCACCACGCGCATCGATCCGGCGCGCGACACGGTGCTGGTCGATCGCACGCCGATCGACTATCTGGATTTCGCATCGCCCGTCGCGGGCCTCGGCTCGAAGATGGGACTCGACGCGACCAACAAATGGCCCGGCGAAACCGACCGCGAATGGGGCCGCCCGATCGTCATGGACGATGCGGTCAAACAGCGCGTCGACAGCTTGTGGAACGAGCTGGGCCTGGGCCTGTAAGGCGAGCCGCACGACAAGACCAATAACAAAGCAGATGGAGTAGTTGCACGGATGCACGCCTTTTCTATGATGTCGGACGGATTTTTTCTGTCGTTGTCGCTGTGCCTGGATATCGGTCTCGTGAATGTCGCGATCATTTCGCTGACGCTCTCGCACGGTTTCAAGCCCGGGTTCTGGCTCGGTCTCGGCTCCTGTGTCGGCGATCTGATTTACGCGGCGCTCGCGCTCGCGGGCATGGCCGCGCTGCTGCAGTTCGATTCGGTGCGCTGGGTGGTATGGATCGGCGGCGCGGCGATCCTGCTGTTTCTCACGTGGAAAATGGCGCGCGAGGCGATGTTCCCGGCAACGGCGCCGACGGTGGCGGGCCAAGGCGGCGCCGATGCGCTGCATCTGTCGCCGTGGCGCGGATTTTTGCGCGGCGTGCTGCTGGCGGTGTCGTCGCCGTCGGCGATTCTATGGTTCGCGGCGGTCGGCGGTGCGTTGATCGCGAAGGCCGGCGCCACCAGCCCGAAGACCGCGCTGATCTTCCTCGGCGGCTTTTTTCTCGGCGGGCTGTGCTGGACGATCTTCATCTGCGGGCTCGGCAGTCATGGCCGCAAGCGCGCCGGCGCCGGTCTGCTGCGCGCCTGTCATGTGCTGTCCGCACTGCTGTTCGCGTATTTTTCGTACAGCGTGATCGTCAACGGATATCACGATCTGATCGTGCAAAGCACGCACGTCGCGAGCTGATGAAAAAACGGCTTGCGTGGGCAAGCCGTCGTCGTCAATCCGATTCGAACCGGTCGTTCAGGCGAGATACCCCGCGAGCTTCGGCAAATCGACGTTGCCGCCGCTCACCACCACGCCGACCCGCTTGCCCTTCACCGGCACGATACCGTTGAGCACCGCCGCCGCGGCGAGGCAACCGGTGGGCTCGACCACCATCTTCATGCGTTGCGCGAAAAAGCGCATCGTCTCGATCAACTGCGCGTCGCTGACGGTTTCGATCCGCGCCACGTGCTTGCGGATGATCGCGAACGTGTAGTCGCCGAGATGCGTGGAGGCGGCGCCGTCGGCGATCGTGCGTGGCGTGTCGATATGCACGATCTCGCCGCACGCGAGCGACTGCTGGCCGTCGTTGCCCGCCTCCGGTTCCACGCCGATTATCGTGCACGTCGGGCTCAGCTGAACCGCCGACAAAGTGCTGCCGCCGAGCAAGCCGCCGCCGCCGAGGCACACGAAGAGCATGTCGAGCGGACCGGTTTCGTCGAGCAACTCTTTCACCGCGGTGCCCTGCCCGGCAATCACATGCGGGTGGTCGTACGGCGGAATCAGCGTCATGCCGCGCTCCTCGGCGAGCCGCCGGCCGATCTCCTCGCGGTTTTCCTTGTAGCGGTCGTAGGTGATCACTTCGCCGCCGTAGCCCTTGGTCGCCGCGACTTTGGCAGCGGGGGCGTCGTGCGGCATGATGATCGTCGCGCGGATGCCGGCGAGGCGCGCCGACAGCGCGATCGCCTGCGCGTGATTGCCCGACGAATACGTCAGCACACCCGCCTTGCGCTGCTCCGCGTCGAAATGCGAAATCGCGTTACAGGCGCCGCGAAACTTGAACGCGCCCATGCGCTGAAAATTTTCACACTTGAAGAACACCGACGCGCCCGTGCGCTCGTTGAACGTGCTCGACGTCAGGACTGGGGTGCGGTGGGCGACGCCTTCAAGACGCGCTGCGGCGTCGAGTACGTCGTCGAAAGTGGGAGCGGGAAGCGCTTGCATCGGCGAAATTCTCCTGAGCGGTGGCGAAACAGCCATTCTCCCAGCTTCGCGAATGCTTTTGAACGTCAACGCCGCTGGCGCGGGCGCATAAACTGAAAACGGCGTAACCCGGCGATCAAGCCGGCGTTACGCCGTCGATATGCCTCAACGGGCCTACCGCGTCTAGCGGCGGTAGTAGCCGTGGCCGTAATAACCGTGATAGTAGCCGTGGCGATAATAAGGACGGCCATAGCCCCCGTAATAGCCACCTACCACGACAGGCGGCGGCGCGTACACGACGGGCGGTGCATAGACCGGCGGCGGCGGTGCGTAGTAGACGGGTGGCGGCGCGGCATACACCGGATAAGCCGGCGCGACCGGCACCCCAATCCCGATACCCACGGAAACGTGCGCCTCAGCAGCACCGGCAAGTCCAAGGCCGAGCCCTGCGGCAACAACGAACGGAACGATCTTTTTCACTTTGTTCTCCTAGCGCGGCCTACCAAGGTCGCCGACTTCGCATGCCTTGCATGCTATTGGAACAATTTATCGAAAAAGACCGCACACTTCTGTTCGCATTTGTTGCAAATTGCAATTCGTGGCAATAGGTTTTGGTTCGCTCAGGCGCGCCGAGCCTCACTGCAGCTCCGGGGCAAGCCGAAAATCAAGGGTTTGAGGGGCTTCAGAGATACGCCAATCGTTATTTCCCGAAACCGGCGTTTTTCGAGTTCGCGTTTCGGTAATCTTTGATTACAAATTAGATTCAATACTGACAGCGCAATTGGGCCGCGCCATAAAAAATGCCCGGCGAATGCGCCGGGCATTTCTCATCTGTGAGCGTCGCGGTTCAGCCGACTTTCACATAGGCGAATTCACGAGACACGCTAGGCGGGACATAGGCGCCGCTGATGCGCACACGCGGCGTCAGCCGCTTTTTCTGGTCCCACCAGCGACGGCGCTGTGCATGTGTCAAGAACCGCAAGTGCTTTCGGTACGAAAAAATACTCATCGTCGACCTCCCGAATCTGACTGCGAAACGAAGTACCCAGAAACAGCGACTACCAAACTGACGTATCACGCAAATCACGAATGGCGAGCAGTTTTCGAACCCGCCGTGGCACGGTCGGATGACCGGCTGCAGGCGCCAGATCGTGCGCAAGCCGCTCGAAGGAAAGTCGGTGCCAGATCACGCTGCTGACAGCCGAATGCGCGATACTTCTGCTTTCCCGTTCAAATGTTCCGTCTGGAGCAGGCAACCATGTCCCAGTCCTCTCTGCCGCGCCTCGGGTTTATCGGTGCGGGCCGGCTCGCGCGTTGTCTCGCGCTGAGCTTTTCACGCGCCGGCTATCCGGTCACGGCGGTGGCGAGCCGCTCGGCAGCCTCGGCCGCCAGGCTTGCCAGTCAAATCGAGCATTGCACGGCATCCGACGATCCACAGCACGTTGTCGACGCCGCCGATATCGTCTTTTTAGCCGTTCCGGACGACAGCATCGGTACGTCAGCGCACACACTGCGCTTCGGCCGGGACGCTGCCCAGTCCGGCAAGGCGCTGGTGCACTGCAGCGGCGCGTCGCCGGTGGAGCTGCTGGCGCCGGCGCGCGACCAGGGCGCAGCGATCGGAGGATTTCATCCACTCTACCTCTTTAGCGGGGACCTCGCCGATCTCGACCGGATCGCCGGCTGCTCGGTGACGATTGAGGCCGACGGCGCGCTGAAGGACACGCTGACGGCGCTGGCCATCGCGCTGCGCTGCCATCCGCTGTCGATTCCGCCGGGCGGCCGCATGCTGTATCACGCCGCCGCGCACTACGCAGCCAGCTTCGCGCTGTGCAGCCTCGCTGAATGCGTCGCGCTATGGCGCACCCTGGGTTTCGCCGAAGACGACGCGCTGCGCGCGCTCCTGCCGATGCTCGCCGGCACCATCGAAACCGCCCGCGACAAAGGCTTGCCCAACGCGCTCGCGGGCCCCGTGTCGCGCGGCGACACCGGGGTCGTGGAGAAGCAGTTGGCGCTGCTCGAAAACCTCGGTGGCGACCACGCCGCGCTGTACGGTTTGCTGTCCCGGCGCGCGGTCGGACTCGCCGAACGCCGCGCGAGCCCGCCTGCGGCGATCGAGGCAATTGCCGAGGCGGTGGAAGAATCGCTGAACCGGTCGCTGAATCAGGCCGCGGCAGGTGCAAGCGTCAAGTAAGGCGTGATAATGTGACGTCCGGCGCAGCACGCAATCCGCCGGCGCCGCGCTTCGGGACCAACAGACGAGAACGCACAATGATCAAGGTCAGCATCCTCTATCCGTATCGGGAAAACGGCCACTTCGATGTGGACTATTACAGCGTCACGCATATGCCGCTTGCGGCGAAGCTGTTCGGGCCGTCGCTGAAGGGCTGGTCGGTCGACGTCGGCATCAACGCCGGGCCGCCGGGAACGCCGCCGCCGTACGTGGCCGCGGGCCACTTCCTGTTCGACAGCGCGGACGACTTCTACAAGGTCTTCAAGCCAGCCGCGGAGCAACTGACGGCCGACATTCCTAATTACACCAACGGCGGCAACGGCACGATTCTGATCAGCGAGATCAAGATTTCCGTGTGATGCCGAGCAGACCGCGGCGAAACGGTGGCGTGTCATCATGCTTGCCGGTGCATCCGGTCAAGCCGCGTCACCGAATCCACGCGCGAAACGCGCATGCAATCCCAATGAACCGCCGGCGCCCACCGATCGGTCGACGCCGGCACTCCGCGGCCGATCGACGGCCGCCATCCGAAGCATAAGGACACGAGATGTTTGGCGATATCGCCCGTTTTCTGCTCAATACCGTCTTCACGCTGTTCGGCGCGGCGCTGCTGCTGCGCGCCTGGCTGCAGGTCGTGCGCATGCCGCCCTACAACCCGGTGACGAACGCCGTGCTGCACGCCACTAACTGGATCGTGCTGCCGCTGCGGCGCATCTTGCCGAGTACACGCAGCATCGACTGGGCGAGCCTCGTCGCGGCGCTGATCGCGGCGATCGTGTACGTCGTGCTGATGGTGGTCCTCACGGGCGCCGATCCGCTCACGCTCGTGCCGACGCTGCTGATCGTCGCCGTGCTGACCCTCATCAAGTGGGCGCTGAATCTGATTATCTGGATGACGATCCTGATGGCGCTGCTGTCGTGGCTCAACCCGCGCTCGCCGGCCATGCCGATTCTGTATCAGCTGACCGCGCCGTTCCTGAATCCGCTGCGCCGGGTGATTCCGCAACTGGGCGGGATCGATCTGTCGCCGATCCTGCTGTTCGTGATCGTGCAGGTGCTGCTGATGGTGGTCACTCGCGCCGCCGTTCAACTGACGTACTTTGTGATCTGAAGACGCGCAGCATTGGCGGGAAAGGGTGGCCTGATTTGCGCTGAACCCCCTTTCCCGAGTAGAATTGTGCGCTCTGCGGGCGTCGTATAATGGTAATACCCTAGCTTCCCAAGCTAGAGCCGTGGGTTCGATTCCCATCGCCCGCTCCACCTTCCGCTGAGCCTTCAGCAAAAATACAGCACGAGCCGCCTCCATGAAGGCGGCTTTTTTGTAGTGGCGGCGGCCCGGCGTGGCGAGTCGCAAGGCACCGGAGTCGCAAAACACGGCGCTAGCCAACCACGCGCACGTTTCGCAGCCCACGCCGCCAGCGCGGACAGGCACGGCGCGCAAGCCGCGAAGCCCTCACCCTTGTAGCAGCATCGACGATGATCCACGATCCAAACGACACCGGCCTGCCGGACGAACTCCCGACGCCCCCGAGCGTTGCCGAAGGCCAATCCGCCGGCGACGACGCGCCGCAAGACGAAGCGCTGCATCGGCGCCGTATCCGCAGCTTTGTCACGCGCGCCGGCCGCGTGTCGACCGGCCAGCGCCGCGCGATGGACGAACTCGGCCCGCGCTTCGTGGTGCCCTACGCGCCGCAGCAGCCCGACTGGACCAGCGTGTTCGGCCGCACCGCGCCGCGTGTGCTGGAAATCGGTTTCGGGATGGGCGCGACCACTGCGGAAATCGCCTTGCATCGTCCCGACGACGACTTCCTCGGCGTGGAAGTGCACGAACCGGGCGTCGGCGCGCTGCTAAAGCTGATGGGCGAGCAGTCGCTGTCGAACATCCGCATCATCCAGCACGACGCCGTCGAAGTGCTCGAACAGATGATCGCGCCGGATAGCCTCGACGGCGTGCACATCTTTTTCCCGGACCCCTGGCACAAGGCGCGCCACCACAAGCGCCGGCTGATCCAGCCGAAGTTCGTCGCACTGCTCGTGTCGCGCCTGAAGCCGGGCGCCTATCTGCATTGCGCGACCGACTGGCAAAACTACGCGGAGCAGATGCTCGAAGTGCTGGGCGCCGAACCGGCCCTGCAGAACACCGCTGACGGCTACGCGCCGCGCCCGGAGTATCGTCCGGTGACGAAGTTCGAGCGGCGCGGGCTGCGCCTCGGGCATGGCGTGTGGGACCTCGTGTTCCGCAAACGCAACGCCGGGTAAAACTTGGCGCCGGCAAGTCGCCGGGAAATCACGCCCCGAAAGCAAAAAGGTCCACTCAATCGAGCGGACCTTTTTTCATGGCACGAGCAAAACGCAAAACCTCATTCGGCCCAGCTCAACGCACCGCTATAACCGACCAGCAGGATCAGCAAGCCGAAGCCGATCCGATACCACGCGAACGCGGTGAAATCATGGGAGGCGATGTAGCGCAGCAGCCAGCGCACGCAGATGAACGCGCTGACGAAGGCCGCGACGAAGCCGACCGCGAAGCTGCCAAGCGCGTCGGTGGACAGCAGATGCCAGTCCTTATAGAGCTCGTACGCGGTCGCGCCGAAGATGATCGGAATCGCGAGGAAAAACGAAAATTCCGTGGCGACCCGCCGCTCCAGCCCGAACAGCATCCCACCGATAATCGTTGCGCCCGAACGCGAGGTGCCCGGAATCAGTGCGAAACACTGCGCGAGACCGACTTTCAGCGCATCGAGCGCGCTCATGTCGTCCACGTTGCGCACCCGTACCACCTCGGCGCCGCGCGCCCGCTGACGGGCCTCCGCCCACAGGATCACGACACCGCCCGCCACCAGCGCAAACGCGACCGGCACCGGCGAAAACAGCGCCGCCTTGATCGTTTTTTCGAACAGCAGGCCGAGCACGATCGCCGGAATCGTCGCAATGATCACGTTTAGCGTGAAGCGGCGTGCTTCGGGCCGACTCGGCAATCCAACCACCACGGTGCCGATGCGGCGGCGAAACTCCCAGCACACGGCGAGAATCGCGCCGAGCTGGATCACGACATCGAAGGTTTTCGCGTGTTGGTCGGTGAAATTCAGCAGACTACCGACGACGATCAGATGCCCCGTGCTCGACACCGGCAAAAACTCGGTCAACCCTTCGACGACGCCCAGAATCAGCGCCTTGCAAGCCAGTAGCCAGTCCATCCGTGCCCCTTATCGCGGTAGATTGTCGGAACGAACAGGACCGGCGCGAACAGTCACGTGCTTGCGCGGCCCCGCCGGCCGCGCGCTCCGTCATTTTTCGACGATTTGCACGCGTATGCCGTTTGTAAGGATGGTGATTGTACCGGGTTCGTAATTCACTCCGGCAAATTGCAGTTGTTCGGGCTTGAATGTGTAGATCGGATAGTTGGTCAGCAACTGCGTCGCGAGCAGCGCCGCCGCGGCGTTGATCTGCTGGGTGTAGACCTGCGCCTGTCCGTTCACGCTGACATTGTCGACATTCGGCGACTTCAATACGACCGATCTGCTGGCGGCGTCATAGGCGAGTTCGCTCGACAGCGTGAACACGCCGTCCACCGGCTGCGGCATGAACGGACTCGCGAAGCGCGCGTCGAGCTTCACGGAGACGCGGTTCGCATCCGGCAGAAAACCGACTACAGGATGAGTCAGCGCGACGTCGAACACTTGCGAGACCGTGCGCTGATACGGGAATTTGCGCTGCACCGCGTCCTGCACCTGCTGCTGCGAGAACGTGTAGTGCGATGGAATGAACGGAAACGTCGGCGTCGCGCAGGCCGCGAGCGATACGGTGATGCCGAGCACGCTACAGCCGGTCAGCGCGGCGCGCAGAAAGCGGCGCCGGGCCGGCGCTGCGGATCGAGTCATGCGAAATCTCCAGTGAAAGCCTTTTCGAGCATGCGGTTGGGTTGTTTGATGGTCGGCTGATGCGGGTTGTCTGGCGCACAAGGCAGGTGCGGCCAACCTGACGGACTAGCGAGCCGCTACGTGCGGTTGCGTTTGTATCTCGAGCTGCGTCAGCCAGGCGAGTGCTTCGCCACGATCGGTGCCGCACATGTCGGTCTGCGGTTGCAGACCGGAACAGCACGCAGGCCGCTCCGGCTGCCCGAAGATTGCACAACGCAGATCGTCACCGAGTTGCACGCAGCGCACGCCCGCCGGCTTGCCGTGTGGCATGCCCGGAATCGGACTCGAAATCGACGGCGCGATACAGCACGCGCCGCAATCGGGACGGCACGCGTGATCAGCCGCGTGAAACGGCAACTCGCGCTTCACATCGCTGTTCGACGGGCTTTTCAACTTGCTGTTCAACACATCACTCACGACATCCATCCTGATCTCGGAAACAGGCAACCGCATTGCCAGACCCGCATTGTGCCACCACGTTCCGTGCGACCTTTTTACACAATCCGGGCGGTCACCCCTCACTTAAACTCAACGACTCCGAAAGGCCATGCTCAAGAGGCGTTCGCGCAGTTCGATCCGGTCTGGCAAACGCGCCGGCTCCCGCCTCTTCCTCGTGGCCAACTGCCACGAGCCTCTCATGACCCTCACCAATACGCTTTTCCGCCCTGACCTGCTCGCCAGATACAGCGCGAACGGCCCACGGTATACGTCCTATCCGACCGCGCTGCAGTTCCACGACCAGTTCGACCCCGCCGATTATCTGCGTGCTGCGGCCGACCCCGGCGCATCCTCGACCGATCTCTCGCTGTACTTCCACATTCCGTTTTGCGACACCGTGTGCTTCTACTGCGGCTGCAACAAGGTCGCGACGAAAAACCGCGCGCACGCGCGCCCCTACCTCGATCAGTTGAAGCGGGAGATCGCGTTGCAAGCCGCCTGTTTCGACACGCGACGTCCGGTGTCACAACTGCATTGGGGCGGCGGCACGCCCACCTTTCTGTCGCACGACGAAACGGCAGAACTGATGGCCGCCACACGTGAACACTTCGCGTTGCAGCCCGATGCCGAGGCCGAATATTCGATCGAAGTCGATCCGCGCGAAGCGTCGCCCGACACCATCGCGCATCTGCGCAAACTGGGCTTCAATCGCTTGAGCCTCGGCGTGCAGGACTTCGATCCGCTCGTGCAGCAGGCGATCAACCGCATTCAGCCGCTCGAGATGACGGTGTCCGTGATGCAGGCCGCACGCGACACGCACTTTCATTCGATCGGCGTCGATCTGATTTACGGACTGCCGCATCAAACAGTCGACAGCTTCAGCCGCACGCTCGACACGATGATCGACCTCGCGCCCGATCGTCTGTCGGTGTTCGCGTACGCGCACATGCCGCAGCTCTTCAAGATGCAGCGTCAGATGGACCCCGCGACGCTACCCTCGCCGGCGCAGCGGCTCGCGCTGCTGCAGCGGGTGGTCGAACGGCTGACGGACGCGGGCTACGTCTACATCGGCATGGATCACTTCGCGCTGCCTACCGATGAACTCGCCCGCGCACAGGCGCAGCGCACCTTGCATCGCAATTTCCAGGGCTATAGCACGCGGGCGGAATGCGATCTGATCGGCTTCGGCGCGTCGTCGATCGGCAAGGTCGGCGACGTGTACGCGCAGAACGCGAAGGACTTGCCCGGCTATGCGGCCGCGATCGACGCGGGGCGCCTCGCGATCACGCGCGGCGTGCGCCTCACCGCCGACGACCGTCTGCGTCGCGACGTAATCACGCAACTCATGTGCAACCTGGAACTGCGCTTCGATGAATTCGAAGCTGCTTACGGCATCCACTTCGGCGAAACGTTCGCGCCAGAGCTGGAGCGCTTGCGCGGTTTCGAGGAGGATGGACTGGTGTCGATCGGCGCCGACCGGCTCGACGTGCAGATGGCCGGCCGCATGCTCGTGCGCAACATCGCGATGGTGTTCGACCGCTACCTCGGCCAGCAGACGCTCGAACGGTTTTCCCGCACGGTGTGAGTGCCACGTGACGCGCTGAAGGCAAGTGGCTTGCCCGTCGTCGAATTTTCGGCCATAATCTGCGTCTTCGCGGCGCGCCAGATTCTGACGCGCACGCTGCAGGATCTGCCCAGGTGGTGAAATTGGTAGACGCAGGGGACTCAAAATCCCCCGCCGCAAGGCGTGCCGGTTCGATTCCGGCCCTGGGCACCAGAGAATTCGATTGACCGTTTGTTTGCGTAGTGCCACGAGCCCCGCCAGCGTTTGCCGCCTGCGGGGTTTTTCGTTTCTGGCGGTTGGGCCGGCCTGACGAGAGCACATCGCATCGAAGATGCACTCTCAGCCTCGATCAACAGCGTGAGCGCAAATCCGCCACCCACGCCTTCTCCTAAAAACTTACCGCTCCGCTACCCGCGCGCCACGATGCATCTCCGCGCGCCAACGCTTGAACACGTAGCCACCCCACATCACCAGCAGCCACACCGGCACGAGCCACACCGACACCGACAGGCCCGGCGTCATCGCCAGAATCACGAGGATCAGCGCCATGAACGCGAGGCAGATCCAGTTGCTGACCGGGAACCATAGCGACTTGAACACGAGCGTCTCGCCTGCAGCCACCATCGCCTTGCGCGACTTCAGATGCGTCAGGCTGATCAGCGCCCAGTTCAGCACCAGTGCCGCGACCACCAGCGCCATCAACAGACCAAGCGCTTCGGCCGGAATCAGATAGTTGATGATCACGCAGGTGAACGTAGCGAGCGCCGACAAACCGATCGCCATATACGGCACGCCGCGCCGGTCGACCTTCATCAGCGCGCGCGGCGCATTGCCCTGCTCCGCGAGACCGTAGAGCATGCGGCTATTCGCGTACACGCCGCTGTTGTACACCGACAGCGCCGCCGTCAGCACCACCACGTTGAGGACGTTCGCGGTCAGCGTCGAGCCGATCTGCGAGAAGATCATCACGAACGGACTGCCGCCCGCCGCCACCTCGTTCCACGGATACAGCGACAGCAACACCGCCAGCGAGCAGATGTAGAAAATCAGAATCCGGTAGATCACCTGATTCACGGCCTTCGGAATGCTTTTCTGCGGATCGGCGGCCTCGGCTGCCGTGATGCCGATCAGCTCCAGCCCGCCAAACGAGAACATGATCACCGCGAGCATCATGAAGAGACCATGAAAGCCATGCGGGAAAAAGCCGCCATGGCTCCACAGATTGGTGACCGACGCTTGCGGGCCGCCATGGCCGCTGATCAGCAGAAAGCCGCCGAACACGATCATGCCGATCACCGCCACGACCTTGATGATCGAGAACCAGAACTCGGTTTCGCCGTAGGCCTTGACGTTGGCGAGATTGATCGCGTTGATGGCGGCGAAACACACCAGCGCCGACACCCACGTGGGCACGCCCGGCCACCAGTAATGCACGTAGGTGCCGACCGCGGTCAGCTCGGCCATGCTGACGAGCACGTACAGCACCCAATAGTTCCAGCCGGACAGGAAACCCGGAAAATCGCCCCAGTACTTGTACGCGAAATGACTGAACGATCCGGCGACCGGCTCCTGCGCGACCATTTCGCCCAACTGCCGCATGATCATGAAAGCGATGATGCCGCCGATCGCGTAGCCGAGAATCATCGACGGGCCGGCTGCCTGCAACACGCTCGCGGAGCCGAGAAAGAGGCCCGTGCCGATGGCGCCGCCCAGCGCGATTAACTGGATGTGGCGATTCTTCAGCCCCCGCTTCAGGCCGTCTTGTTGCTGTGCACTATTCAAATTGCGCCCCAGTGTATGGATATCGATCACCCAGTCGAACTTATGGTTCGGCCCGGCAAAACCGGTAATTTTACCTCGGTGGATATGACCTAAATACTGGGAGCAACCCGCGTTGGTTCTGCGCCGCACTTATCCGCGAGGATTGTGATTGTCACTGGCCTGGTGCTTCGGTATGTTGCCCTAGTCGAAGTTTTCCGCCTGCGGAGATTCAACATGTCGCCCAAACGCCTGCTTTGCGCCGCTGCTTTGTCTCTCTGCTTCGCGGGGTCGGCCGCCTTCGCGCAAACGGCGGCCCCCACGACGCAACCGGCCGCGGCCGACCAGCCAGGCATGGAAACCGGTGCCCCCGTTCCCGCCCCCGCTGCGCCGATGGCCGCGCCCGCCAGTCCCGCGCCGTCAGTCGCCACGGCTCCCCAACCTCCTGCCGCGCCGCTGAACGGCCCGGTACGCAATGTCGTGCTGGTCCACGGCGCGTTCGTCGACGGGTCCAGCTGGAACGGCGTCGTCGCTAAATTGCAGCAGAAGGGCTATCACGTGAGTTCGGTGCAGAACCCGCTCACTTCGCTCGCCGACGATGTCGCCGCCACGCGCCGCGTGCTCGCGCGCCAGCAGGGTCCGACGATTCTCGTGGGGCACTCGTGGGGCGGCGTCGTGATCACCGAAACCGCGAATGCGCCCAACGTCGTGGGCCTCGTGTATATCGCCGCGATCGCGCCGCAGTTGCACGAGTCGGCGATGGACCTGATGAAGCGCGCGGCGCCGATGCCCGCGGGCCAGGCCATCAGCGCGGACCCGAGCGGCTTCCTGTGGCTCGACCGCGCCCGCTACCACGCCGACTTCGCCGCGGACGTGCCCGAGAACGTCACGCGCGTGCTCTCTGCCGCGCAGGTGCCGATCGCGCAGAAGGCGTTCGGCGAAACGGTCAGCCAGGTCGGCTGGAAGGACAAGCCGTCGTGGTACGTGCTGACGACCAAAGACCGCGCGGTGTCACCCGAAGTCCAGCGCTTCATGGCCGAGCGGATGGGCGCGAAGGTCGTGCCGATGGCGTCGAGCCATCTCGCGCCGGTATCGCATGCGGGCGCGGTTGCCGATGTGATCGATCGCGCGGCGCGTGAGCTGAGCCGGCAGCAGTAGTCTGGCGTGCTCTGGCGCGCAGGTATGTCGCTGCGTTTGCGCGTGAGGCAGCGGTGTGCGTGTGGCGCGCGGTGAAGACGCGGCTACGGCAGCGCGAGTCTCACCGCCGCAGCCGCCTGCGTCGCCCGGCTCGCATCACGAGCCTCAAACCTCACCGCAAATTCGTAGCCGCCAGTTCGACGACCTCGTCCCCTCGCCCATTGAGCACCGCCTTCAACATATACAGACTGAAGCCCTTCGCCTGCGCCCACTGAATCTTCGGCGGCAGCGCGAGTTCGTGCTTCGCGGTCACCACGTCGATCACCGCCGGCCCCGGATGCGCGAACGCCTCGCGCAACGCCGCTTCGATGTTCTCCGATTGTTCGATCCGGACTCCGTAGATTCCCGCGCCGCGCGCGATCGCCGCGAAGTCGGTCGCGGCGAGATCGGTGCCGGCTTCCAGATAGCCGCCCGCCTTCATCTCCATCGCGACAAAACCGAGCGTGCTGTTGTTGAACACCACGACCTTGATCGGCAGGTCGAGCTGACGCGCGCTGAGCAGATCGCCGAGCAGCATCGACAAACCGCCGTCGCCCGACAGCGCGATCACCTGGCGCCCCGGCTCCGCGGCCTGCGCACCGAGCGCCTGCGGCATCGCATTGGCCATCGAGCCGTGATTGAACGAACCATGCAGGCTGCGCTTGCCGTTCATCGTCAGATAGCGCGCGGCCCATAGCGTCGGTGTGCCGACGTCGGCGGCAAACACGGCGTCTTCATTCGCGACCTGGTCGACGATGCTGGTGAGATATTGCGGATGAATCGCGCGCCCCAGATCGGAGGGCCGCGCGAGATCGTCGAGGCCCTTGCGCGTATCCGCGTAGTGCTTGCGCGCGTTGTCGAGGAAGCGCCGGTCGGTCTTGCGCTTGAGCTTCGGCAACAGCGCCTGCAAGGTCGCCTTGACGTCGCCGACGAGCCCCAGCTTCAGCGGCGCGCGCTTGCCGAGCGCGGAGCCGCGCCGGTCGATCTGCACCACGTTGCCATGCGACGGATAGAAGTTGCGATACGGGAAGTCGGTGCCGAGCATCACGAGCGTGTCGCACGACATCATCGCGTGATAGCCGGAGCTGAAGCCGATCAGCCCGGTCATGCCGACGTCGAACGGATTGTCCCACTCGACGTACTGCTTGCCGCGCAGCGCATGCACGGTCGGCGCGCCGAGCTGGTCGGCGAACGCGATCACTTCGTCGTGGGCGCCCGCGCAGCCGCTGCCGCATAGCAGGGTCACCCCGCCAGCCTGATTCAGAAGATCGGCGAGCCGGTCGATATCGGCGGCGGACGGCACCACGGTCGAGCGCTCCAGCGTGCCGGCCCATGCCGGCGTTTCATCGGGCGCCTCGCCGAGCGCGACATCGCCCGGCAGCACGATCACCGCGACGCCGCGCTCTTCGATCGCGGTGCGCATCGCGCGCGCCAGCACGCGCGGAAACTGCGACGGATTCGTCACCAGTTCGACGAAGTGGCTGCACTCCTTGAACAACTCTTGCGGATGGGTTTCCTGAAAGTAGCCGAGGCCGATTTCCGAGGACGGAATATGCGCGGCGATGGCGAGCACGGGCTGATGATTGCGATGACAGTCGTACAGCCCGTTGATCAGATGCAGATTGCCCGGCCCGCAACTGCCCGCGCAGACCGCGAGCTTGCCGGTTGCGGCGGCGTCGGCACCGGCGGCGAAGGCGGCGACTTCTTCGTGACGCGTATGCATCCAGCGAATCGAGCCGAGCCGTTGCAAGCTATCCGACAAGCCGTTCAGGCTGTCGCCCGTCACGCCCCAAATCCGTTCGACGTCCGCTGCGGCCAGTGTTCTGGCCAGATAGTCCGCGATAGTCTGCTTAGCCATGCCGTACCCCATTCAGTGAGAAAGTCGGTACCTCCGGAATGCCAGAGAGTACCGCTTCCTCGCGAAACGTGTCATCAAGGCGGCTTTCTTGAACAAGATGTAAGCGTGGTGAAATTGCCGTGTAGACCTGGCACGCGGCCGTCGCCCCGCTGACTTCGCCACTATCGCAGCATGAACGACATCGCCGACAGACAGTTCAGCATCCGCACCGCATGTTCCGCCGACGCCGCGCCAAAGCGCAACGTCACCGCGTCGACACGCGTAAGCGTCGGCCATTGGCAGAACAGATCAGCCAGCGCGCTCGTCTGCACGCGCAGTTCACAGTCGACCGGCTTCGCTTGCGCGCGCGTCGCGTGCGGCACATAACCATCGGCGATGTGTTGCCGGACCACTTCGCGCGCAGCGCTCCTGATCGCCTCGCGCGCGCCGGCTGGCGATTGTGTCGCGCCGCTCGTCTGCCCGGTCGCGCGTTTCGTCACGACGAAGCGCGCATGCGGAAAGCGCGGCGCGGTTTCTTCGGCGAAGACATCGTCGCCGGATAAAAGCGCGACACGTGCGCCATATTCTTCGGCCAGCGCGCCATATACGCCCGCCTCGCCGAGTTCGACGCCGTTGAACGAAACCCGCGCGAACGCAAAACTATTGATCGTGTGCGCGAGGACGCCGCGCGTTTGCGACATCGCGTGATAGCCGATCATGAACACCAGCGACGCGCCGTATTCGAGCCCGGCCATCATGCCGAGCGTGCGCGGTTTGCCGAGCACGATCTGGGCGCGCGCATCGAGCAGATCGGGCAGCAGGTTGCGAAAGCCGCCGTGCGAATCGTTGACCCACACCTCGGTCGCGCCACCGTCGAATGCGCCTTCGATCGCGGCGTTGGCTTCGAGCGTCATCCAGCGGCGCGCGGCTTCATATTCGCCGTTGCCCGCGCGCGTCTGCTCGGGGTGGAATACGCCGGCCACGCCTTCGATGTCGGCGGAAATCAGGACTTTCATCAGCGAGTGGGTCTCAGTAGTTGAGCGAGATCGGGCACGCTGTCGTGCAGCGACAAGCGTCGATGATCGTCGCGGCCCGTCACGGAAGCGGCGCTCCACAACGCATCGACGATCGCCTGCTCGACGCTGTCCGCGCACGCGCGAAACAGCGGGTCCAGACGCGCATCGGCGACGAGCGGCGGCAGCGTGACGAAGCCGGCGGCGTGCGGCACCGTATAAGCAGTCGAAAACGCGAGCGCGATATCGCCGCTGCCGTGGCCGTATACCGAGCCGGTTCGCGCGAGGCCCGCCGCCGCCCGCAGCGAGAGGCGCTTGAGCTGGCGCGCGTCGAGCGGGGCATCGGTGGCGACGATCATGATGATCGAGCCTTGCTCGGGCTTCGTCGTCGACGCACCCGCCGCCGCTTCGGAGGCCGCGTGCGCCACGCGCGCGCGTTCGGCCAGCACGCGCCCAAGCGGCGTGCCGTCGATCGTCAGCATCGGCAGGCGGCCGAAGTTCGCCAGCACCAGCGCGCCGACCGTATAGCCACGCCCCGCCACCTCGACCACGCGCGACGCGTTGCCGATGCCGCCCTTCAGATCGAAGCACGACATGCCGCGCCCCGCGCCGACCGAGCCGCTTGCGACATGCGTGTTCGCGTTGTCGAATGCCTGATTGAAATGCTGGTCGGTAACGGCCAGCGCCTGGATGTCGTTCAGGTAGCCGTCATTGCACTCGAACACCAGCGGATTGACCGTCGACCATTCGCGCCCGATCTGCGGATTCGCGCGTATCGCGGCGCGAATCTGCGCCTGCGCAACCGAGGCGACGCCGAACGTATTGGTCAACGCGATCGGCGTTTCGAGCGTACCGAGTTCCTCGACCTGCACGAGCCCGATGCTCTTGCCGAACCCGTTGATCACCGACGCCGCCGCCGGCACCTTGTCGATAAAAGGATCGCCCCGATGCGCACGGATCACGGTCACGCCCGTTTGCAGCGCGCCTTGATCGAGCGTGCAATGGCCGACAGTGACGCCTGGCACGTCCGCAATCGTGCCGAGCGGGCCGTCGGACAACGTGCCGATATGCGGCGCAGGCAGCCCTGAGTCAACGGCTGCGCTCATGGCCGGTCGAGCTTCGGATCGAGCGCATCGCGCAAGCCGTCGCCGAGCAGATTGAACGCGAGCACGGTGAGGAAGATCGCCAGACTCGGAAACAGCGCGATATGCGGTGCGGTCACCATATCCGCGCGCGCTTCGTTGAGCATCGCGCCCCACTCGGGGGTCGGCGGTTGCGCGCCCAGGCCGAGAAACGACAGGCTCGCCGCAGTGATGATCGACGTGCCGATGCGCATCGTGAAGTACACCACGATCGACGAGATCGTGCCCGGCAGAATGTGCCGCACGATGATGGTCCAGTCCGACGCGCCGATGCTGCGCGCCGCTTCGATATAGGTGAGCTGCTTGAGCATCAGCGTATTGCCGCGCACCAGCCGCGCGAATGCGGGAATGCTGAAGATCGCCACCGCGCAGATCACATTGATCATGCCGTTGCCGAGAATCGCCACCACACCGATCGCCAGCAGAATGCCGGGGAACGCGAACAGCACGTCGGCGACGCGCATCGTGATGCGATCCCACCAGCCCTCGTAGTAACCGGCCAGCAGTCCGAAGAACGTGCCGATCACCGCGCCGATCGCCACCGACAGAAAGCCCGCTTCGAGCGAAATGCGCGAGCCTGCGAGAATGCGGCTGAAAATATCGCGGCCCAGCGAATCGACGCCGAACCAGTGAGCGGCGGACGGCCCCGCATTCAACGCGTCGTAATCGAAGAAATTCTCCGGGTCGTACGGCACTAGATGCGGCGCGGCAAGCGCGACCACGATCAGCAGCAGCACGAAAATACCGGCGGCGAGCGCCACGTGCTGCTTGCGGAATTTGCGCCAGAACTCGCTCCACGGTGTGCGGATCACGCGTTCGGCGGACGCGGCGTCGGCCACATTCGACTCGGTCACGGTCGTGCTCATGCAGGCCTCACTTGAAACGGATGGTCGGGTTGATCACGGCGTACAGCACGTCCACGACCAGATTGATGATGATGAATTCGAGCGAGAACAACAGCACTTCGGCCTGAATCACCGGATAGTCGCGCATCGATACGGCATCCACCAGCAGGCGCCCGAGCCCCGGCCAGTTGAACACCACTTCGACCACGATCGAGCCGCCCAGCAGAAAACCGAACTGCAGACCCATCATCGTGATGACGGGAATCAGCGCGTTGCGCAGGCAGTGTTTGACGATCACGAGCCGCTCGGGCACCCCCTTGGCGCGCGCGGTGCGCACGAAATCCTCGTGCATCACTTCGACGAACGACGCCCGCGTGAAGCGCGCCATCACCGCCGCCACCGCCGCGCCGAGCGTGAGCGACGGCAGCACGTAGCTCTGCCAGGAGCCATCGGCGACGATGGGCAGCCAGCCGAGCTTCACCGAGAAAATCTCCATGAGCAGCATGCCGAGCGCGAACGCCGGAAACGAAATACCCGACACCGCGAGCGTCATGCCGAGCCGGTCGGGCCAGCGGTTGCGCCACACCGCCGACACGATGCCGAGCGCCATGCCGATCACGACCGCCCATGCCATGCTCGCGACCGTGAGCAGCAACGTCGGCATGAAGCGCTCGGCGATTTCCTGGCTGACGGGCCGCTTGCTGCGCGTCGAGATACCGAAGTCGCCGTGCGCGATGCGCCAGAAGAAATGGACGAACTGCTGCGGCATCGGCCGGTCGAGACCGAGATCGGCGCGCACCAGCGCAACCGTCGCCTCGTCCGCTTCGGGACCGGCGGCCAGCCGCGCCGGGTCGCCCGGCAGCAGATGCACGAACAGAAACACCAGCACGGCGACGATGAAGAGCGTCGGCAGCAGGCCACAGAAACGTTTGACGAGGAAGTTCAGCATGGAACCCAATCCGGCAGTGATACGGGCAACGAAGAGTCGAGATCGGCGATAGCGCGGCTATCGCCCCGGCGTATTTCATCGAATATGCCGGGACGGGCGTTCAGCGCATTACCTGATCGCGATCTCGTCGAAATTGAACGAGCCGTCCGGCGCGACGTAAGCACCCGACAGACGCTTGCTGCGCGCGTACACCACCTTCTCCTTGACGAGGAAGATCCACGGCGCGTCGGCCCAGATGCGTTTTTGCGCATCGGTGTAAAGCGCGGCCTTCTGCGTGCGGTCGGTGGTTTCGAGCGCCTGCTTCAGATCGCTGTCGACCGTGTCGTTCCTGTAGTACGCGGTATTGACCATCTTTGGCGGGAACGAGACGGACGCGAGCAGCGGTGTGACCGCCCAGTCGGCCTCGCCGGTCGACGACGACCAGCCCGAGTAATACATCCGCACCGGCGCGGTAGCCGGATCCTGCGCGCTCTCCACCTTGGCGACGCGCTGCCCCGCTTCGAGCGCTTCGACCTGCGCCTTGATGCCGACTTGCGCGAGCTGCTGCTGCACGAACTGGATCACCTTCTGCGCGGTCGAGTAGTTATACGCGGACCACAGCGTGGTTTCGAAACCGTTCGGATAGCCCGCTTCCTTCAGCAACGCACGCGCCTTGGCCGGGTCGTACGGCCACGGCCCGAGTTTGGTCGCATAGTCGACGCCTTGCGGCACCACGCCGTCGGCCGGCGTCGCGTAGCCAGCGAATACGACCTTGCTCAGCGCTTCCTTGTTGACCGCGTAGTTCAGCGCTTCGCGCACCTTCGGGTTGTCGAACGGCTTCTGGTTCACGTTCAGGCTGATGTAGCGCTGAATGATCGACGGCGATGCGATCAGGTCGACCTTCGGGCTCGACTGCAATTGCGCGGCCTGTTCGAACGGCACCTGGAACGCGAAGTCCGCTTCGCCGGTTCGCATCAGCGCGGCGCGCGTGTTGTTGTCGACCACCGGCTTCCAGTCGATCGCGTCGATCTTCGGGTAGCCCTTCTTCCAGTAGCCGGCGAACTTCTTCACCGTCAGATCGCCCGCCGGGTCCCACTTCCCGAGTTCGAACGGACCCGTGCCGACCGGATGAAACGCGATGTCCTTGCCGTACTTCTTCAGCGCGTCCGGCGAGATCATCACCGCCGACGGATGCGCGAGCACGTTGACGAACGCGGAGAACGGCGTCTTCAGCGTGACTTTCACCGTGTACGGATCGACCACTTCGGTTTTCTCGATGCGGCTGAACATGTTGTAGCGCTTGAGCTTGTTCGCCGGATCAGTCACACGGTCGAAGTTCGCTTTCACCGCCGCCGCGTTGAAGTCGGTGCCGTCCTGGAACTTCACGCCATGGCGCAGCTTGAACGTGTAGACCTTCGCATCCGGGCTCGCCTCGTAGCTCTCGGCCAGCACGTTGACCAGCTTCATGTCCTTGTCGAAACCGAACAGCCCTTGATAGAACGACTTCGCGACCGCTTGCGACAGCGTGTCGTTGGCATCGTACGGATCGAGCGTCGTGAAGGTCGAGGCGACAGCCATGACGGCCGTGGTGTCGGCGTGCGCCGCATTGCCCGCGAGCATCGCGAACACTACCGCGCCGCCGCTGACCAGCGCGCGCAAACGAAACGGAGAAGACGGGACCAGCAGGTTCATGAGGTTGGCTCCAGGCTGCAAGATGAAACAGAGTTGAGATTGCGAGAGGCTCGTTTTTGCTTCGGGTTTTGCGTTGCGTTCTGCTTGACGTTTTGCTGCGATTCTTTTGCGTCGATTCTTTTGCGTCGATTCTTTGGCTTCGGTTTTGCGCTTCGGGTCTTCTGCAGGTCTGCGTCTCAGTAAGCCCCGCCGACGCGATGCTGTGCGACGTAGTGATCCGGGCCAACCGCGACCAGCGGCGCGACGACCGGCTCGTCGTCGAGCGCGCGGATCGGGCTCGGAATGTCGTCGGCGGCGAGCATGCGTTTCGCGTGCCGGCGCGCCGGATCGGCGACCGGCACCGCGCCCATCAGCTTTCTCGTGTACGGATGCTGCGGCGCTTCAAACACCGCGCGGCGCGGCCCGATCTCGACAATCTGGCCGAGATACATCACCGCGACGCGATGACTGACGCGCTCGACCACCGCCATGTCGTGCGAAATGAACAGATACGCGACACCGAGTTCGCGCTGCAGATCGAGCATCAGATTGACGATCTGCGCCTGCACCGACACGTCGAGCGCGGACACGGATTCATCGGCGATCACGACTTTCGGATTCAGCGCGAGCGCGCGTGCAATCGCGATGCGCTGGCGCTGGCCGCCGGAGAATTCGTGCGGATAGCGGCGCGCGGCTTCGGCCGGCAAGCCGACTTTTTCGAGCAGCCACGCGACCCGCGCCTGTGCTTGCGCACCCTGCGCGACGCCGTGCACGAGCAGCGGCTCCATGATCGAAAAGCCAACCGTCAAGCGCGGATTCAGCGACGCGAACGGGTCCTGGAAAATGAACTGGATATCGCGCCGCAACGCCTGCAACGCGGGGCCGGTCAGTGAACTGATTTCCTTGCCGTCGAATTCGATCGAGCCGCTCTGACTTTCGACGAGGCGCAGCAGCGAGCGGCCCGTCGTGGACTTGCCGCAACCCGATTCGCCGACCAGCGCGAGCGTTTCGCCCGGCCGCAAGTCGAAGCTGACTTTTTCGACCGCATGCACGCGCCCCGTCATGCGGCCGAACATGCCGCTGCGCACCGGAAAGCGCGTGACGAGATCGCGCACGCGCAGAATCGGCGGCGTGTCTTGCCGCACCAGCGGCTGCGCCGCATCGGCGATCGCTGCGGCGGACTGCACGGCCTGCCCGGCGCCGCTCAGGCTCGCCTGTTCGACGGTGAGAATCGGAAAGCGCGCGGGTTGATCGGTGCCCTGCATCGCGCCCAGGCGCGGCACGGCCGCCAGCAGCGCTTTGGTATAGGGATGCGACGGCGCGGCGAACAGCGCATCCGACGCGCCTTCTTCGACCTTTTCGCCGCGATACATCACCAGCACGCGATCGGCCACTTCGGCCACCACGCCCATGTCGTGCGTGATGAAGATCACGCCCATGTTCATCTCGTCCTGCAAGCCGCGGATCAGTTGCAGGATCTGCGCCTGAATCGTCACGTCGAGCGCGGTGGTCGGCTCGTCCGCAATCAGCAGCGCGGGCTTGCACGACAACGCCATTGCGATCATCACGCGCTGGCGCATGCCGCCCGACAGTTGATGCGGAAAGCGCGCCGCCACCCGCCGTGCCTCAGGAATCCGAACCAGTTCGAGCAGTCGCAGCGTTTCGGCGTGGGCGGCCTGACGGCTCTTGCCCTGATGCAGCGCGATCGCTTCGCTGATCTGATCGCCGACCGTGAAGACCGGGTTGAGCGAGGTCATCGGTTCCTGGAAGATCATCGCGATGTCGGCGCCGCGAATCGAGCGCATCGTGCCGGACGACGCTTGCGCGAGGTCGAGCACGCTGCCGTCGCGGCGCCGGAATGCGATGCTGCCGCCGGCCAGGCGCCCACCGCCATGCTCGATCAGCCGCATCAACGCGAGCGAAGTCACCGATTTGCCCGAACCCGATTCGCCGACGATCGCCAGCGTCTCGCCGCGCTCGACGCTCAGCGACAGATTGCGCACCGCGTTGAAGGTCGAGTTGCCGCGGCGAAACGCGACCGACAGATCGTCGACCGCGAGCACGCGTTGCGGCGGCAAGGTTTCGATAAGCGGACGGGCAGTGTGCGAGGGAGTCGGCACGGTGGTTCCTTTGATTTCGAACGCGGCTAACGTAGGTTCTGGCAAAACTTCGAGCGGGATGTCAGGCGCTGTCGCACGCGCTAGCGGTAGATCGCCGTCACCGGCGTTTCGCCGAGCCGCGCGAAACCGCGGTACATGCCTTCGGTATTGAACGGCAGCGTGACGTTGCCGCGCGCGTCGACGGCGATCAGACCGCCGCGGCCGTCGATCTTCGGCAGACGGTTCATCACGACGTCGTGGGCCGCGTCCTGCAGCGAGACGTTGCGATAGGCCATTTGCGCGGCGACGTCGTAAGCGGCGACCATGCGCATGAACATTTCGCCGGAGCCGGTGGTCGAGACCGCGCAGGTCGCGTCGTCCGCATAGCAGCCCGCGCCGATCAGCGGCGTATCGCCGACCCGGCCGACCTGCTTGTTGGTGACGCCGCCGGTCGACGTGGCCGCCGCCACGTGGCCGTGCTGGTCGAGCGCGACCGCGCCGACGGTGCCGAACTTGCGGTTCGGATCGATCGGCTCGTGCGGTGTGGGTTCGCCATCGCCGTGATTCGCCGACGATGCCGCGTCAAGCGCCGCGCCGTCGTGATCGAGCACCGCGCGCTGCTGATCGCGCGCGAGCAGCCACTGACGATGACGCGCTTCGGTATCGAAGTACCCGGGCTCGACGAATTCGAGCCCTTGCGCGGCGGCGAACGCCTCCGCGCCTTCGCCGGTGAACAGCACATGCTCGCTGCGTTCGAGCACGCGGCGCGCGGCCAGAATCGGATTGCGCACGCGCGTCACGCAGCAGATCGCGCCGGCTTCGAGCGTGCTGCCGTCCATGATGGCGGCGTCGAGTTCGTGGGTGCCGGCGGCCGTGTAGACCGCGCCGTGTCCCGCATTGAAGAGCGGGCAATCTTCGAGCAGACGCACGGCTTCGCTGACCGCGTCGAGCGCGCTGCCGCCGTCGGCGAGCACGCGCTGGCCCGCGCTCAGCACTGCATGCAGCGCCGCGTGGTATTCGGTTTCGGCACTGGCCGACATCGACGCGCGCAGGATCGTCCCTGCCCCGCCGTGAATGGCAATGACTGCGTTGGAGTTCATCGTTTCGTTTTGGGAGTGCTGGTGGTATGGGGGGCGCGGGTGGCTCGCGGCGCGCGGCTCGGGGCGCGCACGGGTTCGCCCGCCGCGTCGCTCGGACCGGCCTGCGGTTCGACGAGCCAGGGCAGCACGAATTCGCTGACCTCGGCGGCGGCCTTCACCGAGCGTTGGGCGCGGTACGCGACCGCGTCGCAGAGCGCTTCGATCACCGCCAGCACGGCCGAATCGGCGTTCGCCGCCAGCCGCCGGTCGGTGCGGATATAGAGCGAGAGACTTGCGAATCGCGCGAGCGGCGAATGTGGACCGTCGGTCAGCGCCAGCACGCGGGCGCCCCGGCTGGCCGCGCGGCGCGCGAGTTCGATCGTGTCTTCGACATAACGCGGAAACGCAATGCCGATCACGAGATCGTTTTCGTTCGACGCAAACAGACGCCGCGCCGCATGCGACGGCCCGCCGATCAGCGCAAGCGACTGCACGTTGTCGTGATACGGCATCAGACCGTGTTCCATCAGACCGGCGAGAAACGCGCTGGCGCCGTAGCCGAGCACGAACACGCGGCGCGCCGCGATGATCGCTTCGACGGCGGCGTCCGCGGCGGCGCGGTCGATCGCGGTGCGCGTCGCGTGCAGGTTGTTGGCGGCCTGCTCCAGCGATGCGTCGACCAGATCGTCGCCGGGCGCGAGCGACTCCTGCGCGCTGCGCAGGCGCTCGACCGGTGCGAGCGTCGCTTCGAAGCCGCGTACGAGCGCTTCGCGGAACTGCGGGTAGCCGTCGAAATCGAGCGCCCGGGCAAAGCGGTTCGCCGTCGCCACTGACGCGCCGACTACGCTCGCCAGTTCGTCGATCCGCATGGTCGCCGCGCGAAACAGATTGGCCAGCACGTAGTCGCCCATGCGTCGGTGAATCGGCGTCAGCGTCGGCATGGCCGCGGCGATGCGCGCGGCAATGGCCTGCTCGGCGTGACGGGATGCGGCGGAGGGATGGTCGATCATGCGAGTGCGTCTGCGCGGCGGTTGTAGTTGGACCTCATGAAAGTATATTTACATGAAAACTTCCTGGAAAAAAATTCATTTTCATTGTCGAGGGTTTTCACTGAACGCCGACTGGCGTGGGTGCCGGAATTGATGCGGTCGGGTGACTTGGATGGGACGGTGAAATGCCTTCCGATCATCTAACCGGCAATTCAATAAAAACACTTATAAGATGCGCATCAGCACTCTGTCGCTGTGTCGTGCTACATTTATGAGGCACAAGGAGTTACCTCTATGGATTGCACCCTGCAGATATTCCTGGACGATCGCTGGGTCGATTGCGCGCAGATCGAACTCAACGACGGCATTTGCCAGTGGAATCATCTGGTCATGTACGCCATCGAGCACACGGACGCCCCGCTGTCCCTTGCCGAGCCCGTCGATATGGACATCCACGGCGCCCGGACCATGCCCGCCTTCCTCTACGACCTCGTCCCGCAAGGGGACGGTCGTCGCTTCCTGCTGGGCGAGCTGACGCTACCAGATGGCCCCGACGCGGACTTTCCGCTGATCTGCGCGGGCGCCTTCAATCCGGTCGGCCGGATCCGCGTCGCCGAGGCCGTCGACTACTTTGAAACGCATGTGGCGAGGCACCCGGCCGCGCGTGGCCTACCCGGCCTGACAATCGACGACGTCGTCATACGTAGCGCGGAATTCAAGGAAAGGATGTTCCTGCACGGAATGCTCGGCACGGGCACCACCGGGGTTCAGGGTGCGGCGCCGAAATACCTGCTCACCCGGGACCGGGCGGGCCTGCTGCACGGTGATGCCGTGCTGCCCGATGCCGACGCCACCCAGCATCTGATCGCGAAACTGCCGCGCGGGAACAGCGCGGCCGACGACAAGGTCCTGCGCAACGAAGCGGCGTACATGCGGGTGGCCGCCGCGCTGGGTATCCGCACGCACACGGATTTGCCAACCCTTCATGGCGATGTCCTGCTGATCCCGCGCTTCGACCGGATCGCGAGCGACGGCAAAGTCGTGCGCCTGCATCAGGAAAGCGTGGCATCTATTCTGGGTTTGGCCGGCTTCGACCTGCGCCCGAACCTCTTCGACGTCGTGGCAGGAATCCGCAAGGTGGTGACCGACCCACCGGCCGAAACGCTCGAGTTCATCAAGCGGGATGTCCTCAATCTGGCCATGCGCAACACGGACAATCATGCGCGCAATACAGCCGTGCAACTGGCCGAGGGCAAAGTCCGGCTCACCCCCTTGTTCGACTTCGCACCGATGTACCTGGACCCCGCGTTGATTCTACGTGCGCTGAGATGGTATCGGCCGGACACCCGGGTCGAGCTGACGGACTGGGCCGACGTACTGGCGGCGCTGCCTGTCCCGGACCATGAGCGCGAGCTGCTCGCCCAGGCATTAGGCCGCTTTGCCGTGCAGATCGAACGCCTGCCCGACATCATGGAAACGCAAGGCGTCGATCACGACATCATCGAGTTCCTGACGCCGTCCATCGACACGCAGGTCCGACAACTGAAAGCCCTTCAACCACCAGAGGCTCATCATGCCCCGTCGGAACCGACCCACCCGTGAAGAGCAGAACGCCCTGCGCCGCGTTTTCTACGAAAGGATCGGCCGGGGCGACATGACGATTCCCGAGGCCATGAAAGCGATGCGCGCGATGACGGGCCTGACCCAGGCCGAATTCGCCGCGCACCGAGGCGTCAGCCGCCGGGTCATCCAGGACATCGAGCGCGGGACAGGGAACCCGACCGTCGATTCGCTCAACAGCGTGGCGAAACTCTTCGGCCTGCAGGTCGGGTTCGTCCCGGTCAGGCGGAACGAATCAGGCTCGCCGACCTCAGGCTAAGGCTGGTGCGGCACAACGCACGTCAGCAGGCCACCGCTGTCCGCGCCGGAACACTCGCGAGCCGCGCCGCCGGCGACATCACGATGATCAGCGCCTGCACGAGAAAAGCCGCCGCTGCGGCGACCAGACAGGCGTCGACATTCCAGCGCGCGCTGAGTGCCGTGCCGAGCAGCGCGCCCACCGGGCGTGCGCCGTAGGTGGCGGTGCTGATCAGCGCCGAAACGCGGCCCATCATGCGCTCGGGGGTGATCGCCTGGCGCAGCGTCGTGGAGCCGACCACCCACAGGATCGGTCCGGCGCCGAGCAGGAAGAAGCTCGCCGTCGCGAGCCAGAACGATGGCGCGACGAGCGTCGCCACCATCACGAGCGAGGCGAGCAGACCGCACGACGGCCCGATGATCAGCACGCGGCCGAACGCGAGCCGTCGCGCGATGGCGGGCGCGGCCAGCGCGCCGCACACCATGCCGACGCCGTAAGCGCCGAGCGTCGCGCCGACCGCCGAGGCGCTCAGCCCCAACCGATGCACCGCGTACGGCACATACACCGCCTGCAGGATGAAGAAGCCGAGGTTGAAGAACACCGCGGTCGCGAGCATCGGCCTCAATAACTCGTCGCGCAGCACGAAGCGTGTGCCGTCGCGCAGTTCGAGCATGAAGTGGCGCGCGGGAGCGGCCGCGCGCGGCGGCTCCCGCAGTCCCGCCAGCAACGCGACGGCCAGCGCCGACAACGCCGCCGCGCATCCATAGGCCCAACCCGCGCCAATCCAGCCAACCAGCAAACCTCCCGCCGCCGGCCCCGCGGAATACGCGACGCTACGCGCGAGTTCGAGCCGGCCGTTCGCGCTCGCATACGCTTCGCGCGGCACGATGGACGGCACCAGCGACGGCGCGGCGACGTTGTAGGCCACGGTGCCCGTCGCCGCGATGAAACCGAGCGCGGCGAGCAGCGGCAGGTTCAGCGCATGCGTCATCACGAGCAGCAGCACACATAGCATTGCGAACACGCGCACGCTTTCGGCGAGCGTCATCAACATGCGGCGCGAGCGGCGGTCGGCCCACACGCCGAGCGGAATCGACAGCAACAGGAACGGCAGCGTCTGTGCGGTTTGCAGGAGCCCGGTGCCGCGCGCGTCGGCGCCGAGCGCGAACACCGCGACGAGCGGCGCGGCGGCGAGACTGATCTGCTCGGCCGATTGCGCGGCCAGATTCGACCACGCGAGCCGCTGGAAAACGGCCGGCAATCGGATCGCGGAAGCTGAAGAAGACGTGGCGGGCATCGATGAACTCCTGCGTTGAGAAAGGAGTTCATCGTCGTCCGTCCGGCGCCGCGGGGCGCTCCGCTTCTTGCGGTGTTATTCTTCGCTCGCCATGAATCTCGAAAGCATTCTCTTCACTCAAGGTTTCGGCTCGCGCCGCCAATGCCGCGCGCTGATCGCCGATGCGCGCGTGAGCGTCGGCGGCACTGTGTGCACCGACGCCGACGCCGATTTCCCGACCCACGACGACACCCTGCGCTTCAGCGTAGACGGCGTCGTCTGGCCGTATCGCGAGCATGCGTATGTGCTGCTGAACAAGCCCGCCGGCTACGAGTGTTCGCGCGATCCGCAACATCATCTGAGCGTATTCAGCCTGTTGCCGCCGCAGTTCGCCGAGCGCGGCGTGCAATGCGTGGGCCGGCTCGATCAGGACACGACCGGCCTGCTGCTGCTCTCCGACGACGGCAAGTTCGTCCACCTGTTCACGTCGCCGAAACGCAAGGTGCCGAAGCTGTATGTCGCAACCACACGTCATCCGCTCGACGACGCGCAATTGAGCGCGCTGCGCGGCGGCGTGCTGCTGCATGGCGAGACCAAACCGAGCGCCGCTGTCGACGCCGAAGCGCGCGACGCACACACACTCGCGCTCACCGTGATGGAAGGCAAGTACCACCAGCTCAAGCGGATGATCGCCGCAGCCGGCAACCGTTGCGAGGCGCTGCACCGCGAGCGGATCGGCGCACTCGCGATGCCCGCCGCGCTCGCGCCCGGCGCCTGGCAATGGCTCGACGAAACCGACCTCATTTCTTTACGGAGCGGGTAAACCGCTAGCGCCCGCTAAGGTATTGATGCAGCAGGAAAAGCCCGTCGATCCGCGAGAACGATTCGAGCGGCGGCCCGCAGAACCGCTGCGTCGCAGCATGCTCTTCCTTATACCGCGCCCTATACTCGACTAAACAAACGACTATAAAAGGCTTGCAAGGAGGGGCGCCATGCACATCGTCGACACCATCACGATCTCGCAGGTGATGATTGCTTTCGTATGCTTCGGGCTGCTGCTGGTCGGCGGACTGGTGGTCATCATGCGGCTGCGGCACAAATATTCGCCGAATCTGATCGGCGCTCTGGTCGGCGGGATGCTGTGTTTCCTGCTGCTGGAATTCCTGCCGTCGCTGACCTGAGCGAGCGAAGCCACGCGCGGCGCACCACCCGACGCGCAACGGAATTTTTCCGGACGATGCCCGGCGCGGCGCGTATTTGCCGGGTTTTCGGCTCGCTGTGCAAGGCTTCGCTGGTCGAGCTTTCCTGAAAAGGAGCTTCGGGTTCGGCGCTTTCAGCGCCTACGCGCCGCCCGCTCATACGTTCATTTCACGTCTGCTGCATGCAGAAAATCCGCCACGCTCGGATAACGCAAACGCACGCGCAACTCGTCCTTCAGACGCCGGTTCACGAGCCGTCTCGATTCGCGCATGAACGACAGCAGGTTCGGGTCGATGCGCTCTTCGGCTTGCGCCCGCGTGATGCGCGGCGCGCGCGGCAGGCCGAACGCATCGGCCACCGCATCGAAATACTCGCCCATCTTCAGCGACGAATCGTCGGACGCATGGATCACGCGCGCCGGCTTGCCGTGCGTCGCGAGACGCACGAGGATCTTGGCGAGATCGTCGGCATGAATGTGATTGGTGTAGACGTCGTCGGCGTCGATGAGGGCCGGCGTGCCCTTGTCGAGACGCGCGAGCGGCAGACGGTTACGCGCATAGATGCCCGGAATCCGCGCGATGCTCGCCGTCACGCTGCCGCGCGCGCTCGCGCGCCGCAACTGCCGCTCGGCCGAGACGCGGCGTTTCGCGCGCGCATTGGCCGGCTGCGTCGCGCGCGTTTCGTCGATCCATACCCCGCCGCAATCGCCGTACACGCCCGTCGTGCTCGCGTAGACGAGACGCACGGGCGCACGCGCTGCAGCGGTCCGGCGCACCCCGTCGGGTACAATACGGGCTGTTTCAGAACGCGCCCACGAGACATGAATGGCGCGCAACCCGGAGCGCAAGCGCCCCGCCGGCGACACGGCGGGCGCCCTCGCGGCACGCAGCGCGGCATCGCGGCGCGCGCCCAGCGTGGCGAGCAAGGCGCGAGTCCGGCGGTCGTCGTCGCCGCTTTTTTGCGGCGGAGCAAGATGCAGCACGGTTGGCGCGAGGCCCGCGAGCCGTTTCAGGCTGCGGCGCACATCGAGATCGCCGACGAGCGGCGTCACACCGGCGGCACGCAACTCGGCGCTGCGTTCGGCGTGGCTGGTCAGTGCGAAGATATGCGCGCGCGGGCGCAACAGCGGCACGCAGCGCATGCCGACATCGCCGCATCCTACGATCAGCACGCGCGGCCGGCGGAAGTTTCGTGTCGCGTTCATGGTGGACGCATTGTAGCCGTCAAGCGCGGCAGGTATCGCGCGGTTGATCCGGCGCGTCCGATAACGATTCCCGACTTTTCGATTTCGAACACTCTATGGCATTTAACGTCACGCTCCGGCAAAGCGGCCGGCAGTTTCAGGTAGAACAGGACGAACCGGTACTGAGCGCCGCCTTGCGCCAGGGCATCGGCCTGCCCTACGGTTGCAAGAACGGCGCCTGCGGTTCGTGCAAGGGCACCGTGAGCGGCGAAGTCGAACAGCGCGCGCATTCGTCGTCGGCGTTGTCGAACGACGAAAAGACGCGCGGCATGGCACTCCTGTGTTGCGCCACCGCCTGCTCCGATCTCGAAGTGGATATCCGCGAAGTGGCCGGGGTCGGCGACGTGCAAGTCAAGAAGCTGCCCTGCCGCGTGAACGCGATCGAGCGCAAGGCCGACGACGTCGTCGTCGTGAAACTGCAGTTGCCCGCCAACGAGCGTCTGCAATATCTGGCCGGCCAGTACCTCGAATTCATTCTGAAAGACGGCAAACGCCGCAGCTATTCGATGGCGAGCGCGCCGCATACCGAAGGCCCGATCGAACTGCACATCCGTCACATGCCCGGCGGCGCCTTCACCGATCACGTGTTCAACACGATGAAAGAGCGCGACATCCTGCGCTTCGAAGCGCCGCTCGGCACGTTCTTCCTGCGTGAAGATTCGGACAAGCCGATCGTGCTGCTCGCATCGGGCACCGGCTTCGCGCCGCTGAAGGCAATCGTCGAGCACGCGCTGTACAAGAATCTCGATCGCCCCATGACGCTGTACTGGGGCGCGCGCCGCAAGAAAGACCTGTATCTGCTCGAGCTGGCCGAACAGTGGGCGCGCGAGATCCCGAACTTCGAGTTCGTGCCGGTGCTGTCCGAGCCGGACGCGGGCGACGCGTGGACGGGCCGGGTCGGCTTCGTGCACCGCGCGGTGATCGAGGATCTGCCCGATCTGTCGGCGTACCAGGTGTATGCGTGCGGCGCGCCGGTGATGGTCGAGTCGGCACAGCGCGATTTCACGCAGCATCATGCTCTACCGGAAGACGAGTTCTATGCGGACTCGTTCACGAGCGAAGCGGATCTGGCCAACGCGGTCTGAACGCGCGTTCGAGCGCACGGTCTGCGCGACTGGAAGGCCTCGTCGGTGTATCGGCGAGGCGGTTCTCGCGCAACGTGTCGGCATCAAGGCCGCGGCGCAAAAAATCGCCTTCATGCGCCGCGGTGCAAATTCATGGTTTACACCGGCGCTTTCCTTGTCGTATTCTTTCGCGCATGAACCACATCCAGTCCGAACTCCGACGTCGCCGCTCGCCGCTCCCTTAGGGACGCCGCTGGCTTCGTCACGGATTCGCGCCACACCAGAGCGCAAGCTGTTCGAATCATGAAAGCCACGGCATGCCGTGGCTTTTTGTTTTTCCGGCCGCTATCTGGCCAACCGTTCATTCACCTTCACCCTGCTTTCACCTGTCTCCTGGAGCCCGCCGTCATGAATTTCAATGAGTACCCGATCGAGTCGCTGATGTACATCACGAACCGGCCTGAAATCGTTTTCACGCACGGTAAGGGCTCATGGCTCTACGACAACAACGGCAAGCGCTATCTCGACTTCATCCAGGGATGGGCGGTCAATAGCCTCGGCCATTGCAACGACGGCATGATCGAAGCGTTGAACAAGCAGGCGAAGCTGCTGCTCAATCCGTCGCCGGCGTTCTACAACGAGCCGATGGCGCGACTCGCGGACCTCCTCACGCAGCACAGCTGCTTCGACAAGGTGTTCTTCGCGAACAGCGGCGCCGAAGCCAACGAAGGCGCGATCAAGCTCGCGCGCAAGTGGGGCAAGAAGTTCAAGGACGGCGCGTTCGAAATCATCACGTTCGATCACAGCTTCCACGGCCGCACGATCGCCACCATGTCGGCAAGCGGCAAGCCGGGCTGGGACACGATCTATGCACCGCAGGTGTCGGGCTTCCCGAAGGCGGATCTGAACGACATCGCATCGGTGGAAAAGCTCATCAACGCGAAGACGGTCGCGGTGATGCTCGAACCGATTCAGGGCGAAGGCGGCGTGATTCCCGCGTCGCGTGAATTCATGCAGCAACTGCGCGAGCTGACGAAGAAGCACAACCTGCTGCTGATCGTCGACGAAGTGCAAAGCGGCTGCGGCCGCGCGGGTACGCTGTTCGCCTACGAGCTGTCGGGCATCGAGCCGGACATCATGACGCTCGGCAAGGGCATCGGCGGCGGCGTGCCGCTCGCGGCGCTGCTGTCGAAAGCGGAGGTCGCCGTGTTCGAAGCGGGCGATCAGGGCGGCACCTACAATGGCAATCCGCTGATGACCGCGGTCGGCTATTCGGTGATCTCGCAACTGACCGCGCCGGGCTTCCTCGAAGGCGTGCGCGCGCGTGGCGAGTATCTGCGCGCGAAGCTGCTGGAGTTGTCCGAGGAACGTGGCTTCAAGGGCGAGCGCGGCGAGGGTCTGCTGCGCGCGCTGCTGCTCGGCAAGGACATCGGCAACCAGATCGTCGAGAAGGCGCGCGACATGCAGCCCGACGGCCTGCTGCTGAACGCGGCGCGTCCGAACCTGCTGCGCTTCATGCCGGCGCTGAACGTGACGAACGAAGAGATCGACCAGATGATGGCGATGCTGCGTTCGATTCTCGACACGCTGTAATCAACCGGAGCACGCCGATGACGACGGGCACAACGCTATCGATCCGCCGCTTCGACGCGCGCGATACCGATGCCGTGGTCGCACTGTGGCAACAAGCCTTCCCCGAGTATCGGGACGCGACGAGGCCGCAGCGCAATCCGCATCTGTCGATCGCCAACAAGCTGGCGACGCAACCCGAGCTGTTCTTTGTCGCGGTGCTCGGCGAGCGTATCGTCGGCACGGTGATGGGTGGTTATGACGGGCATCGCGGCTGGATGTATTCGCTTGCGGTGGATGAATCGCTGCGTCGTCACGGCATCGGCACGCGTCTGGTCGCGCACGTCGAACAGGTGTTGACCGCACTTGGCTGTCCGAAGCTGAATCTGCAAATTCTGTCCGCGAAGAACGACCTACGCGCGTTTTACGAGGCGCTCGGGTATCGCACCGATGCGGTGATCAGTCTCGGCAAGCGCTTGGGCGAACTGGCAGACCCCGTGCCGGCTGGCTGAAGCGTCGCACGCCTGAATGGAAAAAGCCGCATGCGAAAACGCATGCGGCTTTTTTATCGGTACAGCCGGGTTGTTCAGTCCAACTTATTCACCCAGATAAGCCGCCCTAACCTTCGGATCGTCCAGCATCTGCTTCGCGTCGCCCGACATCGTGACCAGGCCCGAGTCCATCACGTAGCCGCGGTTCGCCGCCTGCAACGCGAGACGCGCGTTCTGCTCGACCAGCAGCACGGTCATGCCTTCAGCGGAAATCGCGCGCACCACTTCGAAGATCTTCTCGACCATGATCGGCGACAGACCCATCGACGGTTCGTCCAGCAGCAACAGCTTGGGGCGCGAGATGATCGCGCGCGCCATCGCCAGCATCTGCTGTTCGCCGCCCGAGAGCGTGCCCGCGTATTGCGACGCACGTTCCTTCAGGCGCGGGAAGAAGCCGAACATGCGATCGACGTCCTTCTTGATGCCTTCCGTGTCCGTGCGCAGATACGCGCCCATCTGCATGTTCTCGACGATCGACATGCGCGCGAAGATGCCGCGCCCTTCCGGCACCATCGCGAGACCGCGCTTGAGCAGCTCGTGCGCGGGGATGCCCTTGATCGACTGGCCCATGTACTCGATGTCGCCCGCCGCGTAGGGCTTCAGACCCGTGATCGCCTTCATCGTCGTGGTCTTGCCCGCGCCGTTCGCGCCGATCAGTGTGACCAGCTCGCCCTGCGCGACTTCGAGGTCGATGCCCTTGACTGCCTGGATGCCGCCGTAATTGACCTGCAGGCCCTTGATTTTCAACATTGCTTGCGTTGTGGACATCAGTGGACTCCCGCACCCAGATAAGCTTCGATCACCTTCGCATCCTTCTGCACGTCTTGCGGCAGACCTTGCGCAATCACCTTGCCGTAGTCGAGCACCGTCATCTGGTTGCACAGACCCATCACGAGTTTCACGTCGTGTTCGATCAGGAGAATCGTCTTGCCGTCAGCACGGATCTTGTCGAGCAGCTTGGTCAGCTCGACCTTTTCCGTCGCGTTCATGCCGGCGGCCGGTTCGTCGAGCGCGAGCAGCTTCGGATCGGTTGCCAACGCGCGCGCGATTTCCAGACGACGCTGGTGACCATACGACAGATTGCGCGACGTGTAATCCGCGTACTGCGCAATGCCCACGTAGTCCAGCAGTTCGACCGCGCGTTCCTTGATCTCGCGTTCTTCCTTGCGCTCGGCCGGCGTCTGGAACACCGCGCCGATCAGGCCATGCTTCGTGCGCACATGGCGGCCGACCATCACGTTTTCGAGCGCGGTCATGCCGCCGAACAGACGAATGTTCTGGAATGTGCGGGCGATGCCCGCCTTCGCCACCTGGTACACCGCGGTCGGCGTGTAGTTCTCGCCGTCGAGCTTGAACTCGCCCGAATCCGGCGTGTACAGACCCGTGATCACGTTGAAGAAGGTCGTCTTGCCGGCGCCGTTCGGACCGATCAAACCGTAGATCTGGCCGGCCTTGATTTGCAGGCCCACGTCGGACAGCGCCTGCAAGCCGCCGAAGCGCTTGTTGACGCCCTTCACCGAGAGGCGGATCTGATCGCTGCCCGCGTTGTTGCTTACGTTATCGCTCATATCGTTTCTCCCGCGGGGCTTAGGCGCGCACCGGCTTTTTGCCGTTACGCTTGGCCAGTTTCGCAATCTTGTCTTCGTGCTTCGGCGACGGCCACAGGCCTTCCGAGCGATACAGCATGATCACGACCATCGCGAGACCGTACAGGAGCTGACGGATCACTTCCGTATCGACGATTTCGTGGCCGAAGATCATGTTCTGCAGCGGACCCATCGTCGAGCGCAGGAATTCCGGGAACACCGCGAGCAGCACCGCGCCGAGGATCACGCCAGGAATGTGGCCCATGCCGCCGAGCACCACGCACGCCAGCACCACGACCGACTCCCAGAACGTGAACGATTCCGGCGACACGAAGCCCTGGAACGAACCGAACATCGCGCCCGACAGGCCGCCGAACGACGCGCCCATCGCGAACGCCAGCAGCTTCACGTTGCGGGTGTTGATGCCCATCGCCTTGGCGGCGATTTCGTCTTCACGGATGGCGGCCCATGCGCGGCCGATACGCGAATGCTGCAAGCGGGTACAGACCCAGATCACGAGCAGCGCGCACAACACGAACAGGTAGTAATACGAGTACACCGACGGGAACTGGAAGCCGAACAGCGAATGCGTTTGCGCGAGGCTGAAGCCGCCCACCTGCACCGGATCGATCCCCGTGATCCCCTTCGGGCCGTTGGTGATGTTCACCGGACGGTCGAGGTTGTTCATGAAAATCCGCACGATTTCTCCGAAGCCCAACGTCACGATGGCGAGGTAGTCGCCACGCAAGCGCAGGGTCGGCGCACCGAGCACGATGCCGAAGAACGCGGCGAACGACATCGCGACCGGCACGATGATCCAGATGGGCACATGCAGCCCGTTCGGAGCCAGATGTGCGATCCACTCGAATTGCGACGAGAGGTGCGGCGAACTCAGCAACGCGGCCGTGTAGGCGCCGATCGCGTAGAACGCGATGTAGCCCAAATCCAGCAGGCCGGCGAAGCCGACCACTACGTTCAGGCCCAACGCGAGCATCACATACAGCATCGCGAAATCGAGCACACGGACCCAGTAGTTGCCGCCGGCCGCGCCGATGATCATCGGTGCGGCGATCACGAGAACCGCCGTGATGATGCCGACAGTCAGCGTCTTGCCCAGGTTCTTTTCAGGGATGAGCGTCGTGGACGGCTCGATCGGTTGAATTGAGGTCATGTCTATTTACTCCTTATGGCCCGGGATCAAGCGCGATCCGCAACGCGTTCGCCGAGCAGACCCGACGGACGGAACACCAGCACGACGATCAGCACCACGAACGCGAACACGTCCTGGTAGTTACTGCCGAACACGCCGCCCGTGAGGTTGCCGATATACCCCGCCCCCAACTGTTCGATCAGGCCGAGGATCACCCCGCCCACCATCGCGCCGCCGAGATTGCCGATACCGCCCAGCACCGCTGCGGTAAAGGCCTTGAGGCCAGGGATGAAGCCCATGTAGAAGTGTGCGTTGCCGTATTCGGACGCGATCATCACGCCAGCCAGGGCGGCGAGCGCCGAGCCGATCATGAAGGTCGCCGAGATCACGAAGTTCGGGTTCACGCCCATCAGGCTCGCGACGCCGGGGTTCTCGGCGATCGCGCGCATCGCGCGGCCGAGCTTGGTCTTGTGCACGAGCAGCAGCAGCCCGCCCATCACGAGGAACGCCACCACGATGATCACGATTTCGGTCATCGAGATCACGGCGCCCGGCGTCGTGTCGGTGGCCTTGATCACGTTGATCGGATCGGTGGGCAGCAGTTGCGGGAACGGCAGCGGGTTGCGCGACCAGATCATCATCGCGAGGGTCTGCAGCAGGATCGACACACCGATCGCGGTGATCAGCGGTGCGAGACGCGGTGCCTTACGCAGCGGCCGGTAGGCCACGCGCTCGATCGTGTAGCCGACCAGCGAGCAGACCACCGCCGCGATGATCAGCGCGATGATCAGCGTCGGCACGTTGCCGAGGCCGGGGAAGTGGTTCTGCAGCACGCCTATGGCGGAGAGCGCGACCATCGCGCCCACCATCAACACGTCGCCGTGAGCGAAGTTGATGATGCCCAGAATGCCGTAAACCATCGTATAGCCCAGTGCGATGATGGCATAAACGCTGCCAAGCACCAGTCCGTTTAGGATCTGCTGGATGAAGATATCCATTTAATGCTCCTTAGCCCGTGCGACTGGATTCGCGTTCTTCATCAGCCGGTGGGCGGTGATGCGCTACGGAATCTCAACGGCACTGCGGGTACTGATGTAAAAGACCGGTAAGGGTTATCCGCCGCCGGTTCGCCCAGACGACCGGGATGCGGTCGCGGGCTTGCCCTTGAACGGATGCAAAAACGGCACCGTTGGGTGGTTTCGGTGCCGTCAGGCTGAACGTCCCGTCATCACATCTTCACGACGTCGAGAACCGCTTTCTTGCCGTTCTTGAAGTCGTAAAGCGTAATGGCGCCCTCTTTCAAATCACCCTTGTCGTCGAACGCGATGTGACCGATTACCCCGTTGTAATCGGTCGAGGGCATCGCAGCCAGCACCTTGGGCGCCTCGATCGAATTAGCGCGCTTCATTGCATCGACGATCACGTACACAGCGTCATACGTGAACGGCGCGTAAATCTGCACCGGTGTGTGGAAGCGGTCCTCGTACTTCTTTTCGAAGTCCGCTCCGCGGTCCATTTTCGAAAGCGCGAGCCCTGCTTCCGAACAGACCAGGTTTTGCACGGCGGTTCCCGCCAGCTCACCCACCTTGTCGGTACACACACCGTCGCCGCCAAGGATTTTTGCCCTGATACCGAGCGCCGCCGCCTGCTTCGTAAACGGCCCGCCCGTCGCGTCCATGCCGCCGAACATGATCACGTCCGGCTGAACACTCTTGATCTTTGTGAGGATGGCCCGGAAATCCGTGGCCCGGTCGTTCGTCGCCTCCCGTGCGACGACTTTCGCCCCGCTCGCCTCGACGGTCTTCGCGAATTCGTCCGCGAGCCCCTTACCGTAGGCGGTTGCATCGTCCACGATGGCGATGCGTTTGGCGCCCAACGCCTTTGTCGCGTAATTGGCGAGCGCCGGACCTTGTTGCGCGTCGGTGGCGACGACCCGGTAGGTCGTCTTGAAACCCTGCTGCGTGTACGCCGGATTGGTCGACGACGGCGAGATCTGCACGATGCTCGCATCGCTATAGATCTTCGAAGCCGGAATCGACACCCCCGAGTTCAGATGCCCGACCACCGCGACCACATGGTCGTCGACCAGCTTCTGCGCGACGGCGGTGCCCGTTTTCGGGTCCGCCGCATCGTCCTGCGCGTCGAGCTGCAGCTGGATCTTGTGACCGTCGATCGTCAAACCCTGCGCATTGATTTCCTCGACCGCCAGACGCGCGCCGTTTTCATTGTCCTTGCCGAGATGGGCGATGCCACCCGTCAAAGGGGCCGCATGACCGATCTTCACGACGGTCGCTTCACTGGCGGGGGCTGCTGCTACCGCCGCCGAGGCGCCCGCTCCCGCTTCGACATCCTGTTTCTTGCCGCACGCGGTCAACATCGCAACCGCAGTCGCGACGGACACGGCGTAAGCAAATTTGACTCGCATTAAGTAGGTCTCCTGCGCCTTGCAAAATCCGTTGTTCGGGACCGTAAGGCCTTGAGAACGCGCGCATTGTAACTCCAATTTTACGGCTGGCAATATTGTTGAACCGGTGGGGTTTTCCTGCATTGCAACCTTATTTTGAGAGCTAAAACCGCTAAAAGGCGCAACCGGGTTGCGACAGTTTTTCGTGCATCAGTTGCACCAGCTCGGGACCCAATGGCATCAAGTGTTGCAGCGAATCGGCCCGATACCCGGTTGGAGCTTGGTTTGCGTTATGTATTACGTTTCCTGCAATATCGAAGACGACGCACTACTTTAGTGCGTCAAAATTCAATGCGACGGATTTAACACCGACAAAACGGGGACACATCGAACCGTTATGGATAAAAAACCGAATCACGATTCAAAAGAATTTGTGCGGGAGGGCACTCCAACCGGCTCGCCGAGCTGATATGGCACTTTATTTTCATGAACTTGCCCAGGCTTCGGACGAAAAAAAACGCGCCCTGGGGCGCGCCTTCTTCCAACCTGGTTCAGCGGAACTGTCAGGCCGGCAGACCCAATCCGCGCGGCAGCGGAAACGCGATATTTTCCTCGATGCCGTCGAGTGCGCGCACATTGCGCACGCCGAGATCGCGCAAGCGGGCGATCACCGCCTGCGCCAGCACTTCCGGCGCCGACGCGCCGGCAGTCACGCCGATACGCCGCTTGCCTTCGACCCATATCGGATCGATCTGATCGGGCGAATCCACCATATAGGCCGGCACGCCGAGTTTTTCGGCCAGTTCGCGCAGCCGGTTGGAGTTCGAACTATTCGGGCTGCCAACCACGATCACGACGTCGCACTGCGGCGCCATGAATTTCACGGCGTCCTGGCGGTTTTGCGTGGCGTAGCAGATGTCCTGCTTCTTCGGCTCACGGATAGACGGATACTTGGTCTTCAGCGCGCGGATGATTTCAGCCGCATCGTCGACTGACAACGTGGTTTGCGTGACGAACGCGATCCGCTCCGGATCGGCCAGCTGCAAAGCCTGCACGTCTTCGATGTCTTCGACCAGATGCATGCCTTCGCCCGCCTGCCCCATCGTTCCTTCGACTTCCGGGTGGCCCTTGTGGCCGATCATCACGATGTCGAAGCCGTCCTGGCGCATCTTCGCGACTTCGATATGCACCTTCGTCACGAGCGGGCACGTGGCGTCGTACACGCGCAGCCCGCGCGACTCGGCTTCCGAACGCACGGCCTTCGACACGCCGTGCGCACTGAAGATGACCGTATTGCCGGCCGGCACTTCTTCCAGCCGCTCGATGAAGATCGCGCCCTTCTTGCGCAAGTCTTCGACCACATAGGCGTTGTGGACGATTTCGTGGCGCACGTAGATCGGCGAGCCGTGCAGCTTGATGGCCCGCTCGACGATCTCGATCGCCCGATCGACGCCGGCGCAAAATCCACGCGGCTGCGCCAGCAGGATCTCGGTTTCGGCAAGAGTCGTATCCGTGATGCTCATGTTTACAAAATCCCGATGATTTTCACTTCAAACGCCAGCGCCTGGCCGGCAAGCGGATGGTTGAAATCGAACAGGGCCGACGTCTCGCCGACCTCCTTCAGGACACCGGCGTAGCGCCCGCCGCCCGGCGCGTTGAATTCGACCAGGTCACCTGGCGAAAAATCCTCGCCGATCATGCTGTTTTCGCGCAGCGTGGCCAGCGACACGCGCTGGATCAGCTCCGGATTGCGGGGGCCGAACGCCTGGCCCGGGGTTAGCTGAAAGGTCGAATGGTGGCCCACCTTCAAACCCAGCAAAATATCTTCCAGCGGCGGCGCCAGTTGACCGGCGCCAAGCAGCAGCGTGGCCGGCTTGTCAGTAAACGTGTTGATGACTTCGGCGCCATCGGCAAGGGAAAGCCGGTAGTGAAGCGTCACGTGTGAACCGGCCTTCACCTCGGAAATGTCGATGATGCTCATGCAATGCTCGCTCAGTCGAAGCGCGCTGCACGGGTGTGCTGCAGGCGCAGTCGACGCCGCAGTTCACGCGTGTGGCACACCATCGGGGTGCCGTGCGCAAAGCGTCTATTGTAAGCCACATAGCGGGCGGCGGCTTGGGTCAGTCGCGCGCATGGCGGCAGGGCATAACCTCGCCCTGCACCACCCACCGAAGCGGAGGATTCTCTTTATATGGCCGATTACGTGAGCACGATTGACGATGCAGCCGCACAGACAGCGCTGCCGGAGGCGCCGACCCCACGCGCCGCCGCAGCGGCTGGCGCGCCCGCCCGGCCACCGCTGCTGCGCGGCAAATGGCAAAAAAAAGACATGCCGCGCGAGCGTCTGATCGACCTGGGCGCGAGCGCCCTGTCAGATACCGAGATGATCGCACTGGTGCTAGGCTCGGGCCGGCCCGGCCACGACGTCTTCAGCGTCGCGCGCGCATTGCTCGACCGCTTCGGCTCACTGCGCGCCATGCTCGACGCGGCCTACGTGGACCTCGACGGCATCCGCGGCCTCGGGCCGGCGAAAAAAGCGCAGTTGCTGGCGATCATGGAAATGGCCCGGCGCTCCCTGGTCGATAAAATGCGCAGGCGCTCGCTGTTGAACTCGCCCGAAGCCGTGGAGAACTATTTGCGCCTGCTGATCGGCGGTCGTCCGCAGGAAGTGTTCGTGTCGCTCTTTCTCGACGCGCGGCATCGGCTGATACGCTGCGAGGAAAGCGCGCAGGGCTCGGTCACGCGCATGGCGGTCTATCCTCGCGAAATCGTACGGCGCGCGCTGAATCTCAATGCGGCGAGCCTGATCGTCGCGCATAATCACCCTTCCGGCGCCGTCCAGCCAAGCGCCAGCGACTGCCGCCTGACGCACACGCTGCGCGACGCGTTGGCGTTGATCGACGTGCAACTGATCGATCATCTGGTGGTCGGCGCGGACAGCGTCTACTCGTTTGCCCGCGCCGGCTGGCCGTGATGGCACAAGGACCAGGGCCGCGCAGGCGGGGCGCCGTGTCCGGTGTCGCAAATAAGGTTTGATTTTGCGGCTTTTTTTCCGCTATAATTCCGGTTTGCCTATTTCCAACCCCCTGTTCCGAAGCCATCAAGGCGTTCCGGAAAGCTCAAGCGCCTCTAGTTTCCAAACTTAAGCGCGGCTCTTTTCGGGAAACTTTCACGGCGTTCGAACTCAGAATTAGCGTATTAGGAGTGCTCTCATGGCACGCGTATGCCAAGTAACTGGGAAAGCGCCGATGAGCGGCAACAACGTTTCCCACGCGAACAACAAAACCAAGCGCCGGTTCCTGCCGAACCTGCAAAACCGCCGCATTTGGGTGGAAAGCGAAAACCGTTGGGTGCGTCTGCGCGTTTCGAACGCCGGCCTGCGCCTGATCGACAAGAACGGTATCGACGCTGTGCTCGCAGATCTGCGCGCACGCGGTGAAGCCTAAGGAGTAAATCATGGCGAAAGGCGCACGCGACAAGATCAAGCTGGAATCGACCGCAGGCACGGGTCACTTCTACACGACGACGAAGAACAAACGCAACATGCCGGAAAAGATGCTGATCAAGAAGTTTGATCCGGTCGTCCGTAAGCACGTTGAGTACAAGGAAAGCAAGATCAAATAAATCTTGGCTCCAGCCTGACGAAGGCAAAAGACATGCAAAAAAGCCTCGCATTCGTGCGGGGCTTTTTTGTTTTCTGCGCGCCCTTCTTACCTCACCGCCGCCAAGTTGCTCCGTTCTTCGTCCACGCGAACAGTCTTATGTCGTTCAGCCAGCTTTCGTTCATCCGTTGCGGCGCGTATGCTTTCTTGTTTTAGCGGCGAGCGGATCGCGCGCCGTCGTGGCAAAACGAAAGACGGAGATGCAGGTAATGGAATTCGATGTGGCGATTGTCGGTAGCGGTCTGGCTGGCTTGAGCGTTGCGCTCAATCTGGCGGAGACCCGGCGGGTTGCAGTGGTCGCCAAGCGATCGATGACCGAAGGCGCAAGCGACTGGGCGCAAGGCGGCATCGCCGCGGTGCTGGATTCAGCGGACAGCATCGAAAATCACGTGCGCGACACGCTGATCGCCGGCGGCGGACTGTGTGACGAGGCCGCTACACGCTTCATTGTCGAGCATGGGCGTGCCGCGATCGAATGGCTGATCGAGCAAGGCGTGCCGTTCACCAAAGACGATGCCGCCGAACTTGGCTTCCACCTGACGCGCGAAGGCGGGCACAGCCATCGCCGGATCATTCATGCTGCCGATGCGACCGGCCACGCGGTGGTTGCCACGCTCAGCGAGCGCGTGCGCCGCCATCCGAACATCACGCTGTTCGAAGATCACTACGCGATCGACCTGATCACGTCCGACCGCCTCGGTCTGCCGGGCCGCCGTTGCCACGGTCTGTACGCGCTCGATCTGCAAAGCGGCCGCACCGTGACGATAGAAGCGCCGCATACGGTGCTCGCCACCGGCGGCGCCGGTAAGGTCTATCTGTACACCACGAACCCCGACACCGCGACCGGCGACGGCATCGCCATGGCATGGCGAGCCGGCTGCCGCGTGTCGAACATGGAATTCATCCAGTTCCATCCGACCTGCCTGTTCCATCCGTACGCGAAGTCGTTTCTGATTTCCGAGGCGGTGCGCGGCGAAGGCGGCATTCTGAAGCTACCGGACGGCACGCGCTTCATGCCGAACCACGACGAGCGCGCCGAACTTGCACCGCGCGATATCGTCGCGCGTGCGATCGATTTCGAGATCAAGAAGCGCGGCATCGACTGTGTGTATCTCGACATCAGCCATCAACCACCCGAATTTCTGCGCGAACACTTCCCGACAATTCTCGCGCGCTGCCTGGAGTTCGGCATCGACATCACCAAGGAGCCGATCCCCGTCGTGCCGGCGGCGCACTACACGTGCGGCGGCGTCGTGACCGATCTGGCGGGCCGCACCGATCTCGCGGGCCTGTATGCCGTCGGCGAGACGTCGTGCACCGGCCTGCACGGCGCGAACCGGCTCGCCAGCAACTCACTGCTCGAATGCCTCGTGATCGGACGCTCCGCGGCGCAGGCTATCGAGGAAGAAGGCTTCAGCGCGGCCGTTCATGCGCCGTTGCCGGATTGGGACGAAAGCCGCGTGTCGGATCCCGACGAAGAAGTCGTGGTCGCTCACAACTGGGATGAACTGCGTCGGCTGATGTGGAATTACGTCGGCATCGTGCGCACCGACAAGCGGCTCGCACGCGCGAAACACCGGTTGGCGTTACTGCGCGACGAGATTCATGAGTATTACGCGAACTTCAAGGTGAGCCGCGATCTGCTGGAACTGCGCAATCTGGTCGACGTCGCCTCGTTGATCGTCGAAGGCGCGCGCTCACGGCGTGAGAGCCGCGGGCTGCATTTCAGCCGGGACTGGCCGGCAACGCTGCCCAAAGCGCTGCCGACGGTTCTCTCGCCAGAGCACGTGCGCAACCGCAACGTGTGATCGTTTCGAGCTGCATGAAACGAAAAGGCCATCGCCGGAATGATCCGGCGATGGCCTTTATCATTGACCGCAACCGCTTGCGGGCGAGCGATCAAACGATCCGCATCGAGTAATCCGTCGCGCGCACGTCCTTGGTCAGCGCGCCGATCGAGACGCGATCGACGCCCGTTTCGGCAATCGTCCGCACGGTCTCGAAGTTCACGCCGCCGGACACCTCCAGCACCGCCCGCCCCGCCGTGATGCGGACCGCGTCGCGCATTGCATCGAACGAAAAGTTGTCCAGCAAAATGGATTGCGCGCGATGCGCCAGCGCGGTTTCCAGTTGCTCGAGCGTCTCGACTTCGATCTGGATCGACACGCCCGCGTTCAACGCGAGCGCCGCGTCCATAGCGGCACCCACGCCGCCTGCCGCAGCAATATGGTTTTCCTTGATGAGGATGCCGTCGTACAGTGCGAGCCGTTGATTCGCCCCGCCGCCCACGCGCACCGCGTACTTTTGCGCGAGCCGCAAACCCGGCAGTGTCTTGCGTGTGTCGAGAATGTGCGTGCGCGTATGCGCGATCGCGTCGACATACCGGCGCGTCGCGCTCGACACACCCGACAGCAATTGCAGAAAATTCAGCGCATTGCGTTCCGCAGTCAACAGCGCGCGAACCGGTCCGCGCAGTTCGCAGACCGGCGTGTCCGCGATCATCCGATCACCCTCACGATAACGCCACCGCACGTCGATCCGCGGATCGACCTCGCGCATCACCGCGTTGAACCACGGCACGCCGCACAACACCGCCTCCTCGCGCACGATGATGCGCGCATCGCGCACGTCGTCGACGGGGACAAGGCGGCCGGTCTGATCGCCCGTACCGACATCTTCGGCCAACGCATCGACGACATTGCGCGCCAAGGCGGCGTCGAACGCCGCGCCGTACTGCGCGTGAATCTCGGCGAACAGCGGCGACACCGCCTCGATCCGCGCGCGCTCGACTGCTCCGTCAACGCTCCCTTCAACCGCCCCCATCACGCTGCCCCCACGTTCGAATACAGTTGCGCGTCGCGCGCGAGATCGCCGCTTGCCTGCACGCGCTTCTTGTGACGCGCGGCGAAGTCCAGCATCCGGTCGATCGGCTGACGCGCCCGCTCGCCGATCGCGCGATCGACGAAGATTTCGTTGTGGCCACGCTCCAGCACGTCGGCCAGATTCGCGAGCCCGTTCATGGCCATCCACGGGCAGTGCGCGCAACTCTTGCAAGTCGCACTATTGCCGGCCGTCGGCGCGGCGATCAACGTCTTGCCGGGTGCGGCGAGCTGCATCTTGTGCAGAATGCCGAGATCGGTCGCCACGATGAAGTGCGTTGCGTCAAGCTTTTGCGCGGCGTCGATCAATTGCGTGGTCGAGCCCACCACGTCCGCTTGCGCGACCACGTTGGCAGGCGACTCCGGATGCACGAGCACCTTCGCGCCCGGATACTCGGCGCGCAACAGATCGAGTTCGATGCCTTTGAATTCGTCGTGCACGAGGCACGAGCCCTGCCACAACAGCATGTCCGCGCCGGTCTTGTTCTGGATATAGCTGCCAAGGTGCCGGTCCGGGGCCCAGATGATCTTTTCGCCACGCGCGTGCAGGTCGGCGACGATCTCCAGCCCTATCGACGAGGTCACCATCCAGTCCGCGCGCGCCTTGACCGCGGCGCTTGTGTTCGCGTACACGACCACCGTGCGATCGGGGTGCGCGTCGCAGAAAGCGGAGAATTCGTCCACGGGACAGCCCAGATCGAGCGAACAGGTTGCGTCCAGATCCGGCATCAGAATGCGCTTGTCCGGGCTAAGGATTTTCGCCGTCTCGCCCATAAAGCGCACGCCGGCCACCACGAGCGTTTGCGCTTCGTGATCGCGCCCGAAACGCGCCATCTCCAGCGAGTCCGCCACGCAACCACCGGTTTCGTCCGCAAGCTCCTGCAATTGCGCGTCGACATAATAGTGCGCGACAAGCACGGCTTTCTCGCGCTCGAGCAACGCGCGGATGCGGGCTTTGAGCGCAACTTTCTCTTCCACCGACGGCGTCACTGGCACCTTCGCCCACGCCTGCCCGATCCCACAGGTGGTGCCCTGTGCTTGCGGGCGGTCGTACTCGACCGTCCTGATCGCCTGCTGATCCATGATCTCCTCTACCTTCGCTCTGCCGCCGCCGACTGCCAATCTCATGTCGTTGCAATTTCCGCGGCCCAAAAAGCAAAACCCCGCCAACGCGGGGTTTTGTGACGTAACGAAATTTTAATAGATTTCGCGATCAAGCATAACGACGCAGTCGCGTCGCGAAATCCTGTAGCGCCTTGATACCGCTCTGCTCAGCGCGATGGCACCAGTCCTGCAACTGGATCAGCAGCTGATCGCGCGACGCATTGGAGCGCTCCCACATGGCCGAGAGCTCATTGCGCATGTCGATGTACGTCTTGAGCTTCTGGCTGTTCGCGAAGATTTGCGGCAACAGGCGCTTCTGCGGCTCATCGAGCCCGGCCTCTTCCTTATGGAACCAGCTGCGGGCACCACGCATGACCTGATACTTTTCCCGCGCGCCGACTTCCTTCAGATGCGCGAGCTCCTGACGGTATGCACGCTTGAGCGCCTTGCCGTAACGGGCCATCACTTCGTAGCGGTTGGCCAGCACAGCTTGCAGCGTGTCCTGGTCGAGTACCAGCTTGCCGGTGGTCAGACGCGGCGTAGGCGCGACCTTCTTCACCTTGGCCAGACGAAACGCCGACATGATGCGGATGTACATCCAGCCGATATCGAACTCGTACCACTTGTTCGACAGCTTGGCCGATGTCGCATACGTGTGGTGATTGTTATGCAGCTCTTCGCCGCCGATGATGATGCCCCACGGGAAGATGTTGGTGCTCGCATCCGACGAGTTGAAGTTGCGATAGCCCCAGAAGTGCGCGAGACCGTTGACCACGCCGGCGGCCCAGAACGGAATCCAGACCATCTGCACGGCCCAGATCGTCAGACCGACGACGCCGAACAGCGCGACGTTCAGCACCATCATCAGGCTCACGCCGAGGATCGGGTACTTGGTGTACACGTTGCGTTCCATCCAGTCGTTCGGCGTGCCGTGACTGAACTTGCGCATCGTTTCTTCGTTCTTCGCTTCGGTGCGATACAGTTCCGCGCCTTCGAGCAGCACCTTCCAGATGCCGCGCGTCTGCGGGCTGTGCGGATCTTCTTCGGTTTCGCACTTGGCGTGATGCTTCCGGTGAATCGCGGCCCACTGGCCGGTCAGCATGCCGGTGGTCATCCACAGCCAGAAGCGGAAAAAATGACTGGCGATCGGATGCAGCTCCAGCGCGCGGTGCGCCTGGCAGCGGTGCAGATAGACCGTCACCCCAATAATGGTGATGTGCGTCACGACCAGCGTGTACACGACGAGTTGCCACCACGAGAAGTGCAACAGGCCGTGGGCAAGGAAAGCGAGCAATGAATTCAACAAGGCAATTTACCTGTGAAACGAGAGACACGAGACACCCGCGGAATGCGCGTGTCAAGAAAGTGAAAGCATACAGCGGGATTGGACGACATTCTACTCGAAGCGTTCCAAGTGTTTGTAACAAATAGGGATTTTTTGTGCGGCATCAAGAGAACGAAGCCTGCCGGAGCCAAATTTAACGCTGCCGGCAGGCCCCAGCGGCCCGTCAGCGGGCGCCGTCCGTCGCGTTAGCAGCCGGGGCGGTCACTGTTACCGGATTCAGCATTGCTTCGGCCGCGTTGCCGACGAGTCGCACTTCGCGCTGCGCCAGCGGAATCGCAATGCCGTGCTCGGAGAACAAACGCCAGATATTGCGGTTGACCGTCGAGCGCACGCCCGAGGTTCCGGTTGCCGCATCCTCGATCCAGAAGCCCAGTTCGAGATTGATGCCGTCCGGGCCGAAGCTCGCCAGATAAGGGGTCGGCGCCGGCTCCCGCAGCACCCGCGGAACGTCTTCGGCGGCCCGGGCGAGCAGGCTCATCGCCTGCTCGACATCGGACGTGTACGCGACCTGCACGGCCACCTTCGCATAACCGCGCGTCAGATACGACGACTGGTTCTGCACCACGTCCGTAATCAGCTTTTCGTTCGGAATCAGCGTTTCGATGCCGTCCAGGCCGCGCACCACGGTGTAGCGCGTGCGGATCTGCGTGACCATGCCCTGCAGGCCGCTCACGTTGATCGTGTCGCCGATGCGCAGCGACCGGTCGAGCAGGATGATGAAGCCCGACACGTAGTTGCTGGTGATCTTCTGCATGCCGAAGCCCAGCCCGACGCCGAGCGCGCCGCCGAATACGCCCAGCACCGTAATGTCGATGCCGACCACCGACAGGCTGACCAGCACCGCCGCCAGCACGAAAGCCGCCCGGCCGACCCGCGCCACCACCACCTTCAGGTTGGCGTCGAGCGTGGTAGAGCGCATCAGCCGGTCTTCGAACGCGGAGCCGAGCCACATCGCGACGATCATCGTCACGCCCACCCACAGCAGGCCCGTGACGAGCGAGAGCAGCGTCAGGTGCGCGTTGGCAATGCGGAACTGGACGCTGCCCAGCCACGCGATCACGTCGTCCTGAATGCCCATCACGGTGAGCAGCATGCCGAGCCAGACGACGATGGAAACGATTTTCTCGACGAGGAACAGCCACGGATGGATTTTCCCGTCCCGGCTGAACACCCGTCGCGCGAAGAAAAACACGATGTAAATCAGGCTGATGCCGAACAGCGGCACGAGCGCCAGATCGAGCAGCGCCGTGTGCATGAAGCGCCCGGCGATCGCCCGGGCGAGCCACACCAGCACCGCGCCGATCAGCGGAAAGGCCGCGCGGTTCAGGCTTTCCGCGCCGAAGCGCACCGTGTGGTAGCGCGACTCCTGGCGCTGATCCAGCGAGCGGCGCAGCAGACGCGCGAGCAACCACGCGAGCACGAGCGTCGCGAGCAGGATGCCGGCTTGCCACATCATCACGGGCTGACCGAAGTCGCGCGCGAGGTCGCCGAACATGTGAGAAAAAATGCGGTTTTCCATGTTGTTGCCGAATCGGCCGGCACCGGCGGGTTCGGCAATGAACCCGCTAGCGCCGGCAACAAGCCACTGTTGCGTTAGCTCTGGCGTTCCAGCACGGCGGCGAAGAAGCCGTCGGTGGCGTGGCGATGCGGCCACATCGACAGGTAGTCGCCCATTTCGAGGTCGATTCGCTGCTCGGCGAGCACGTCACGCACGGGCACCAGCGCGAAGTCCGGATGATTGGCGAGGAACTGCTGCACCACGGCCTCGTTTTCGGCTTCCAGAATCGAGCAGGTCGCGTAGACGAGACGGCCGCCCTTCTTCACCAGACGCGCCGCGCTCGCCAGAATCGACAATTGCTTCGGCGCCAGCTCGGCAACGGATTCCGGCGACTGGCGCCACTTCAGGTCAGGGTTGCGGCGCAGCGTGCCCAAGCCGCTGCACGGCGCGTCGACCAGCACGCGGTCGATCTTACCGGCGAGGCGCTTGATCTTCGCGTCATGCTCGCTGTCGATCAGCACCGGATTCACGTTCGACAGCCCGCTGCGCGCGAGGCGCGGCTTGAGCTTGGCCAGACGCCGCTCGGAGATGTCGAATGCGTAGAGACGCCCGGTGGAGCGCATCGCCGCGCCAAGCGCCAGCGTCTTGCCGCCCGCGCCCGCGCAAAAGTCGACGATCATCTCGCCACGCTTGGGCGCGACCAGCGAGCACAGCAACTGGCTGCCTTCGTCCTGCACTTCGAGCCAGCCATGCTGGAACGCGTCGAGTTTGGTGAGCGGCGGCTTGCCGACCACGCGCACGCCAAACGGCGCGAACGGCGTCGCGCCGGCCTCGATGCCGGCTTTTGACAGCGCGTTCAGTACGTCGTCCCGGCTCGCCTTGATCGGGTTCGCGCGCAGATCCAGCGGCGCCGGGTAGTTCAGCGCGGCAGCCAGTTGCGCGAGTTCCGCGGCTTCGAAACGCTGGCTCAGCGCCTCGCTGATCCAGCCGGGCAAATTCAGGCGAATGCGCAGCGGCAGGCTTTCCGGGTCGATCATCGCGACGTGATCGAGCCACTTCGATTCCGCCTCCGACACGAACGGCTTGAGCGCCGAGCGCCCTGCCGTCTGCATCAGGCCCAGCAAGGCCATGCGCCGCGCCGGGCTGCCCGCGCCGCTTTCGGCGAGGTGGGCGAATTCCATCCGGCGGCGCAGCACCGCGAAGACCGCCTCGGCGATCACGCCGCGCTCACCGTGCCCGAGCTTCGGATGGGCGCGGAAAAAGCGGCTGGTGGTGGCGTCGGCGGGGCCGGTCAGCTTCAGGACTTCAGCCAGCAAAGTCTCGGTTTGTCCAATCAAAAAACCATGTAATCTCATGCGCCCTCTCCGGCGGTGTGACCGGCAAAGAGCCACTGCGGCTCTGGCGGCGTAAGCGTGACACGCAGACCGTCGAGCGCAAGACGCCCTTCGACGAACCAGCGCACCGCGCGTGGATAAATAATATGTTCGGTTGCCAGGACGCGTTCGGCGAGCGTGGCGGGGGTGTCGCCGGTTTCCACGGGAACCGCCGCCTGCGCGACGATCGGGCCGTGATCCAGCTGCGACGTGACGAAATGCACCGACGCGCCATGCAGCCGCACGCCGGCGTCGAGCGCCTGCTGATGGGTTTTCAGGCCCGGAAAGCTCGGCAGCAGCGACGGGTGCACGTTGAGCATGCGCCCGGCGTACCGGTCGACGAAACCAGCGGTAAGCACCCGCATGAAGCCGGCGAGCACCACCAGGTCCGGCGCGAAACCGTCGACTTCGCGCGCCAGCGCGGCGTCGAAGCTGTCGCGGTCGGGAAACTGGCGGTAGTCGACCACCGCCGTGGCAATGCCGTGCGACGCCGCGAACGCAAGGCCCGCGGCGTCAGGACGGTTGGCAATCACAGCGGCGATGCGCGCCGGCCAGCCTTCGTCCAGACAGGCTCGAACGATGGCTTCCATGTTGCTTCCCCGCCCCGAAATCAGGATGACGAGTTTTTTCATCCGCGGATTTTATCATTCGGCAACACTCAAACCGCGACGCGAGAGGCGGCTGCTGCGCCGAGCGTTTATAATCGTTTGTTTTGCGGCATCCCGGCCGCCCTACTGCAACCCGCTATCGTGAGAGTCTTCCGCGGTCTTCCCAATGCTGAAAGCCGTGCGCCCTGCGCACTGACCATCGGCAATTTCGACGGTGTCCACCGCGGCCATCAGGCTCTGCTCGCCCACGTGCGCGCAGCAGCGGATGCGCGCGGCCTGCCCGTCTGCGTGATGACCTTCGAGCCGCACCCGCGCGAATTCTTCAATCCGGCCGGCGCGCCGCCGCGCATCGCGATGCTGCGCGACAAGCTGGAGGCGCTGCGCACCAACGGCGTCGACCGTGTGGTGGTCGAGCATTTCAATCACACGTTCGCGAGCCAGTCGCCGGATGCGTTCGTCGAGCGGATCATCGTCAACGGGCTGCACGCGCGCTGGGTCATGATCGGCGACGACTTCCGCTACGGCGCGAAGCGCGCCGGCGACTTCGCGTCGCTCAAGGCCGCGGGCCAGCAGTATGGCTTCGAAGTCGAACAGATGGCCACGGTCGCCGATCCGTCGGGCGCGCGCATTTCCAGTTCGGGCGTGCGCGCGGCGCTGGTGGCGGGCGACCTCGACGCGGCGCGTGCCGCGCTCGGCCGCGATTATCTGATCAGCGGCCACGTCGCACACGGCATGAAGCTCGGCCGCGATCTGGGCTTCCCCACGCTCAATCTGCCGATCGCCCACAAGCGTCCGGCGCTCGCCGGCATTTTCGTCGTGCGCGTGCACGGCGTGGCGGACGAGCCGCTGCCGGGCGTCGCAAGCCTCGGCCTGCGCCCTACCGTCGACGACTCCGGCCGCGTGCTGCTCGAAGTGCACCTGCTCGATTGGCACGGCGACGCGTATGGCAAACTCGTGCGCGTCGAATTCCTGAAGAAGCTGCGCGACGAGGAAAAGTACGTCGACCTCGAAACGCTGACCGCGGCCATCGCGCGCGACGTCGCCAATGCGCGCGCGTGGTTCGCGGCCGTCGGCGCCGGCACGCCGGGCAGCCGTTCCACCGGTTTCGCCACCTCGGCCACCGACCGAATTAGGTAGCCGCCGCGGTACGGCGAGCGCTCAAGCGCCGCGCGTACCGTCGTTGCGCGCATCGAAAGGCGTCCGTGGATCACGCGACAGACCTGCCGGGCGCGTCCCACGTCCTCGCGCATCGTGCGCAACCCCGCGCCTTTGCTGCGCATAGAACGAATTCACCGCGACCACATCATGAGCAACAAGAAAGCCGATTCGAAACCGCAGTCACGCTACCCGGTGAACCTGCTCGACACGCCGTTCCCGATGCGCGGCGACCTGCCCAAGCGCGAGCCGCAATGGGTCAAGGAATGGCAGGAACGCAAGATCTACGAAAAGATCCGCGCCGCTTCCAAGGGCCGCAAGAAGTTCATCCTGCACGACGGCCCCCCCTATGCGAACGGCGACATCCACCTCGGCCACGCGGTCAACAAGATTCTCAAGGACATGATCGTCAAGGCGCGCAATCTGGCGGGCTTCGACGCGGTCTACGTGCCGGGCTGGGACTGCCACGGCATGCCGATCGAAATCCAGATCGAAAAGCAGTTCGGCAAGTCGCTGCCGGCGGCCGAAGTGATGCAGAAGGCGCGCGCCTATGCGACCGAGCAGATCGAGAAGCAGAAGGTCGGCTTCCGCCGTCTGGGCGTGCTCGGCGACTGGGACAACCCGTACAAGACGATGAACTTCACGAACGAGGCCGGCGAAATCCGCGCGCTCGCGAAGATCATGGAAAAGGGCTACGTGTTCCGCGGCCTGAAGCCGGTGAACTGGTGTTTCGACTGCGGCTCGGCATTGGCCGAGGCGGAGGTCGAGTACAAGGACAAGACCGATCCGACCATCGACGTGCTGTTCAGCTTCGCCGAGCCGGAAAAGACCGCGCAGGCGTTCGGCCTGAATGCGCTGCCGCGCAACGAAGGCGGCATCGTCATCTGGACCACCACGCCATGGACCATCCCCGCCAACCAGGCGCTGAACCTGCATCCGGAAATCGTCTACGCGCTGGTCGATACGTCGCGCGGCCTGCTGATCCTCGCTGAAGAACGCGTCGAAGCCTGCCTGAAGCAATACGGACTGGATGGCTCGGTCGTCGCCACCACGCCGGGCGAAATGCTCGTCAACCTGCGCTTCAATCACCCGCTCGCGTCCGCGCATCCGGCCTACAAGCGCACCGCGCCGGTCTATCTCGGCGACTACGTGACGACTGAAACCGGTACGGGCGTCGTGCACTCGTCGCCGGCCTACGGCGTGGAAGACTTCGTGTCGTGCAAGGCGCACGGCATGTCCGACTCCGACATCATCAACCCGGTGATGGGCGACGGCCGCTACATCGAATCGCTCGCGCTGTTCGGCGGCCTGTCGATCTGGGCGGCCAATCCACAGATCGTCGAAGCGCTGCAAGGCGCCGGCTCGCTGATGCGCACCGAGAAGTACACGCACAGCTACATGCACTGCTGGCGCCACAAGACGCCGATCATCTACCGTGCGACGTCGCAATGGTTCGCCGGCATGGACGTGAAGCCGAACGACACCGACAGGACGCTGCGCGAAACCGCGCTCGAAGGCATCGAAAACACCGCGTTTTATCCGGCTTGGGGCAAGCAGCGCCTCTTCAGCATGATCGCCAACCGCCCGGACTGGACGCTGTCGCGGCAACGTCAATGGGGTGTGCCGATGGCGTTCTTCGTGCACAAGGAAACCGGCGAGCTGCATCCGCGCACGCAGGAATTGCTCGAAGAAGTCGCGCAACGCGTCGAGAAGGCCGGCATTGAAGCATGGCAATCGCTCGACCCGCGCGAGTTACTCGGCGACGACGCCAACATGTACGAGAAGAACCGCGACACGCTGGACGTCTGGTTCGACTCGGGCACCACGCACTGGCATGTGCTGCGCGGCTCGCACAAGGACGAACTGCAATTCCCGGCCGACCTGTATCTGGAAGGCTCGGACCAGCACCGCGGCTGGTTCCACTCGTCGCTGCTGACCGCGTCGATGCTCGACGGCCGCCCGCCGTACAACGCGCTGCTCACGCACGGCTTCACCGTCGACGGCGAAGGCCGCAAGATGAGCAAGTCGCTCGGCAACGGTATCGATCCGCATGAAGTGGCGAACCGCCTCGGCGCGGAAATCATCCGCCTGTGGATCGCGTCGACCGATTACTCGGGCGAGCTGGCGATTTCCGAGGAAATTCTCAAGCGTGTCACCGAAGGCTATCGCCGCATCCGCAACACGCTGCGCTTCCTGCTCGCGAATCTGTCGGACTTCGACTTCGCGCAACACGCGCGTCCGGTCGAAGACTGGCTCGAAATCGACCGCTATGCGGTGGCGCTGTCGGCGAATCTGCAGGACGACATCCTCTCGCACTACGAGAAATACGAGTTCCACCCGGTGGTCGCCAAGCTGCAGACGTTCTGCTCGGAAGACCTCGGCGGCTTCTATCTGGATGTGCTGAAAGACCGCCTGTACACCACCGCCGCCGACTCCGTCGCGCGCCGCTCGGCGCAGACCGCGCTGTATCACATCGCGCATGGCTTGCTGCGCCAGATGGCGCCGTTCCTGTCGTTCACCGCGGAAGAAGCGTGGAAGGTGTTCCAGCCGAACAGCGAAACCATCTTCACCGAGACGTATCACGCGTTCCCGGCAGTGCCGGAAGCCGGCGCGCTGCTCGACAAATGGACGCTGTTGCGCGCCGCGCGCAGCGACGTGACGAAGGCGCTGGAAGAGGCACGCGTCGCGAATCTGATCGGCTCGTCGCTGCAGGCCGAAGTGGAAATCCGCGCGAGCGGCGCGCGTTACGACGCACTCGCGAGTCTCGCCGACGACCTGAAGTTCGTGCTGATCACCTCGAGCGCGAACGTCGTGAAGGTCGCGAGCGAAGCGGAAGAAGGCGTCGACGTGATCGCGTCGAAGTACCTGAAGTGCGAGCGCTGCTGGCACTACCGCGCGGACGTCGGCGCGAACGCCGAGCACCCCACGCTGTGCGGCCGCTGCTTCAGCAACCTGTTCGGCAACGGTGAAACGAGGAGCGCTGCATAATGGCGAGAACCATGTCGAAAACCTCGTCGAAAACGTCCACTGGAAGCAGTTCGCTGGCCCCTTGGCTGGGCATCGCGCTAATCGTCATCCTGTTCGACCAGTTGACGAAAATCGCGGTCCAGAAGGTGTTCGCCTACGGTGTCGCGCATGAAGTCACGCCGTTTTTCAACCTGGTGCTCGTGTACAACCGTGGCGCGGCATTCAGCTTCCTCGCGATGGCGGGCGGCTGGCAACGTTGGGCGTTCACCGCGCTCGGCGTGGTTGCCGCGCTCGTGATCTGCTATCTGCTCAAGCGTCACGGCGGGCAGAAGATGTTCTGCACGGCGCTCGCGCTGATTCTGGGCGGCGCGCTCGGCAATGTGATCGACCGGCTCGCGTACGGGCACGTGATCGACTTCCTCGATTTCCACGTGCGCGGCTGGCACTGGCCGGCGTTCAATCTCGCCGACAGCGCGATCACGATCGGCGCGATCCTGCTCGTGCTCGACGAGTTGCGGCGCGTGCGCAGCACACGCTAACGTCACCGACACGAGGCGCCGGCGTCCGCGCTTTGTGTCAGGATTCAAAGGCGCGGCGGCGCGGATAACGCCCGCCCTGCCACCCGCCACCACGCTTTGCCGGAGGCTTTCGTTGGCAACCGCAGAACTCGCAGGAAAACACCTCGTCCTCGGCATGACGGGCGGGATTGCCTGCTACAAGATCGCCGAACTCACGCGTCTGTTGACCAAGGCAGGCGCAACCGTGCAGGTCGTCATGACCGAAGCGGCCACCCAGTTCATCACCCCCGTCACGATGCAGGCGCTCTCGGGCCGTCCGGTCTATACGAGCCAGTGGGACGGGCGCGTGCCGAACAACATGGCGCACATCGATCTGTCGCGTGAAGCGGATGCGATCGTGATCGCGCCCGCCTCCACCGACTTCCTCGCCAAACTCGCGCACGGCATGGCCGACGATTTGCTGTCGACGCTGTGCGTCGCCCGCGATTGTCCGCTGCTCGTCGTCCCGGCGATGAACCGGCAGATGTGGCAAAACCCGGCCACGCAACGCAACGTCGCGCAACTGCGCGCGGACGGCGTCACGCTGCTGGGTCCGGACTCCGGCCCGCAGGCCTGCGGCGAAATCGGCGACGGACGCATGCTCGAAGCCAAGGCGACCTACGAGGCAATCGCATCGTTCTTTTCGCCGAAGATCCTGTCCGGCCGGCGCGTATTGCTGACCGCCGGGCCGACTTTCGAACCGCTCGATCCGGTGCGCGGCATCACCAACCGCTCCAGCGGCAAAATGGGCTTCGCGCTCGCGCGCGCCGCGCAACAGGCCGGCGCCGAAGTGCACCTGGTCGCCGGCCCGGTCGCGCTGGAAACGCCGTGGGGCGTGTTCCGCCAGGACGTGCAAACCGCGCAGCAAATGCACGACGCGGTGATGCGCTCGGTCGCCGACGCCGACATCTTCATCGGCGTCGCCGCGGTGGCCGACTGGCGCGTCGATCACGCGAGCGAGCATAAGATCAAGAAGACCGCCGAACGCGCGCTGCCAAGCTTCACATTCGTCGAGAATCCCGACATTCTGGCCTCGGTGGCGAAGCTGCCGCATCCACCGTTCGCGGTCGGCTTCGCGGCGGAAAGCGGCGACCTCGAAGTGCATGGCGAAGAAAAGCGCGTGCGCAAAAACGTGCCGCTGCTGATCGGCAATCTCGGCCCCCTCACCTTCGGTCTCGACGACAACGAAGTGATCCTGTTCGAAGCCGGCGGCGCCACGAAGCTCCCGCGCGCGGACAAGCAGACGCTCGCGCGTGCGCTGATCGCAGAGATTGCGAAGCGTCTGCCCGACACGAGTCTGATTCGTTGAGTCCGTCAAGGCGTATTTTTCGCCACCACGGCAAGCCGCGCTGACGAATCGGATCATCTGGAGCCACTGACATGACGCTACTTTCCGTGCTCGATCAAACGCCCGTGATCGCCGGGCACTCGGTGGCGGACGCCATCGCCGCCACCATCGAACTCGCGCAGCTCGCCGACGACCTTGGCTACACGCGCTATTGGTGCGCCGAACATCACGGCTTGCGTGGCGTATCGAATCCTTGTCCCGAGGTCATGCTGGCCCGCCTTGGGAGCGTGACCCAACGCATCCGCCTCGGCTCCGGCGGCGTGATGCTGCCGTACTACAGCCCGTTCAAGGTCGCCGAGCAATTCATGATGCTCGAGGCACTGTTCCCGAATCGCATCGATCTCGGCGTGGGACGCGCACCGGGAGGCGACATGCGCACAGCACAGGCGGTTGCCGCTGGCGACTACAACCGCGGCGACATTTTTCCGCAGCAGGTCGCCGACCTGCTCGGCCTGATGCACGGGACGCTCCCCGAGGACCACATCGCGCGTGGCGTGCTGCTGCAGCCACAGATCGACACGCGTCCGCAACTGTGGATGCTCGGTTCGAGCGAATTCGGCGGCTTGCTCGCCGCGCAGCTCGGCATTCGCTTCGCGTTCGCGCATTTCATCAATGCGCATTTCGGGCATCAGGTGGCCCTTGCCTATCGCGAACGCTTCAAGGCCAGTCAGGAAACGCAGCAAGCGTATCTGGCCGCTGCCGTCTTCGTGATTTGCGCGGATACGGAACAGGAAGCCGCCGATCTGGAAAAGGCCGTCGACCTGCGTCGCGTTCAAATGGCGTACGGCCTGAACGAACCCATTCCAAACATCGAACAGGGGATCGAGCAGGAGTATGGCGAGCGCGAACAACTCGTGATTGCACGAGAAAAGCCACGCAGCATCATCGGTACGCCGGAGATGGTCACCGAGCGGCTACATGCATTGCAGGAGCAATTCCAGGCAGACGAGCTGATGGTGCTGACCGTCGCAGGCAGCTATCGCGCCCGGCTGCGCTCCTATGAACTTCTCGCCGACGCATTCCAGCTCGGCTCAAACACCACGCCCTAACCTCACTCCAATCTGCATGAAACTCGACCTGAAGATTCTCGATGCGCGCATGCGCGAGCAACTCCCGGCTTACGCGACCACCGGCAGTGCCGGCCTCGATCTGCGTGCCTGCCTCGACGAGCCGTTGACGCTGAAGCCCGGCGAAACCGCGCTGGTGCCGACCGGCCTCGCGATTCACGTCGGCGACCCGGGCTATGCGGCGCTGATTCTGCCGCGTTCGGGACTGGGACATAAGCATGGGATCGTGCTCGGCAATCTGGTCGGCCTGATCGACTCCGATTACCAGGGTCAACTGATGATCTCGACGTGGAATCGTGGCCAAACGACATTCGTGCTGAATCCGATGGAGCGCCTTGCGCAACTCGTGATCGTGCCGGTCGTGCAGGCCGAGTTCAACATCGTCGATGATTTCGAACAAAGCGAGCGCGGTGCGGGCGGCTTCGGCAGTACCGGCAAGCACTAACCCTGAACGACGCAAATCAGGGCGCAAAAAGCAGAACGGCGCGGGGTTGAACCCGCGCCGTTCTGCTTTCTTCAATACTGCCTGAGACTTATTCGCCGCCTTACTCGACTTCGACCGCTTCCGGATTCGGATTGCGCGGCGCCGGATGCTCGTCGAAGGTCAACTGCACCTTGTCTTCCGCATCCACGTCGACCGAGACCCGGCCGCCGTTCATCAGCTTGCCGAACAGCAGTTCGTCGGCCAGCGCACGACGGATCGTGTCCTGGATCAGACGCTGCATTGGCCGCGCGCCCATCAACGGATCGAAACCGTGTTTGGCGAGATGCTTGCGCAACGCGTCGGTGAAGAGCGCATCGACCTTCTTCTCGTGCAACTGATCTTCCAGCTGCATCAGGAACTTGTCGACCACGCGCATGATGATTTCTTCATCGAGCGAACGGAAGCTGATCGTCGCGTCCAGACGGTTACGGAACTCCGGCGTGAACATGCGCTTGATGTCGACCATCTCGTCGCCGGCTTCCCGGCGGTTCGTGAAGCCGATCACCGACTTGCCCATCGCCTCGGCACCCGCATTCGTCGTCATGATGATGATGACGTTGCGGAAGTCCGCCTTGCGGCCGTTGTTGTCCGTCAACGTGCCGTGGTCCATCACCTGCAGCAGCACGTTGTAGATGTCCGGATGCGCCTTCTCGATTTCGTCGAGCAGCAGCACGCAGTGCGGCTTCTTCGTGACGGCTTCGGTCAGCAGACCACCCTGGTCGAAACCGACATAGCCCGGCGGCGCGCCGATCAAGCGGCTGACCGCATGACGCTCCATGTATTCCGACATGTCGAAGCGGATCAGCTCGATGCCCAGCGTGAACGCCAGCTGCTTCGCCACTTCCGTCTTGCCGACACCCGTGGGGCCGGAGAACAGGAACGCGCCGATCGGCTTGTCCAGCTTGCCGAGACCCGCACGCGCCATCTTGATCGCGGCCGACAGCGCGTCGATGGCCGGGTCTTGCCCGAACACCACACTCTTCAGATCGCGATCGAGCGTTTGCAGCTTGCTGCGATCGTCTTGCGACACGCTTTGCGGCGGGACACGGGCGATCTTCGAGATGATTTCCTCGATCTCGTTCTTGCCGATGGTCTTCTTCTGCTTCGACTTCGGCAGGATGCGTTGCGCGGCGCCCGCTTCGTCGATCACGTCGATCGCCTTGTCCGGCAGATGACGATCCGTGATGAAGCGTGCCGACAACTCAGCCGCCGCCGACAGCGCGCCCGACGAATACTTCACGCCGTGGTGCTCTTCGAAACGCGACTTGAGGCCACGCAGGATCGCTACCGTCTGCTCGACGGTCGGCTCGGTCACGTCGACCTTCTGGAAACGGCGCGACAGGGCCGCGTCTTTTTCGAAGATGCCGCGATATTCCGTGAACGTGGTCGCGCCGATGCACTTGAGGGTGCCCGAGGACAATGCCGGCTTCAGCAGATTCGACGCGTCCAGCGTGCCGCCCGACGCGGCGCCCGCGCCGATCAGCGTGTGAATTTCGTCGATGAACAGGATTGCGTGCGGACGTTCCTTCAACTCCTTGAGGACCGTCTTCAGCCGCTGCTCGAAGTCGCCGCGGTACTTGGTACCAGCGAGCAGCGCGCCCATGTCGAGCGAATACACCTGCGCATCCGCGAGGATGTCCGGCACTTCACCGCGCGTAATACGCCACGCGAGACCTTCGGCGATCGCCGTCTTGCCGACGCCGGCCTCACCGACCAGCAGCGGATTGTTCTTGCGCCGGCGGCACAGCACCTGGACCACGCGCTCGACTTCCGACTCGCGCCCGATCAGCGGATCGATGCGGCCGTCCTTCGCCATCTGGTTCAGGTTCTGCGTGAACTGGGCGAGCGGCGTTTCCTTCTGCGCGGCGGCTTCGTCAGACTCGGCATTCGCGTCGCTCGCTTTCGCGGCGTCCGTGCTGCTCGTCTTGGCGATGCCATGCGAGATGAAATTGACCACGTCCAGACGCGTCACGCCCTGCTGCTGCAGGTAGTACACCGCGTGCGAATCCTTCTCGCCGAAGATCGCCACCAGCACGTTCGCGCCGGTCACTTCCTTCTTGCCGTTCGAGGTGGACTGCACATGCATGATCGCGCGCTGGATCACACGCTGGAAACCCAGCGTGGGCTGCGTGTCGACGTCGTCCGTGCCGGGCACGGTTGGCGTGTTGTCATGAATGAAGTTGCGCAGGTTCTGACGCAGATCCTCGATATTGGCCGCGCATGCACGCAACACCTCCGCCGCTGTCGGATTGTCCAACAGTGCCAGCAAAAGATGTTCGACCGTTATGAACTCGTGCCGCGCCTGGCGTGCTTCCATGAACGCCATGTGCAGGCTGACTTCCAGTTCCTGGGCAATCATGCTTCCTCCATCACACACTGCAGCGGATGCCCGGCCTGCCGTGCGTGGGTAACGACTTGCTCGACTTTGGTCGACGCGATGTCCCGCGTATAGACCCCACAAACTCCCCTGCCCTCGCGATGCACCTTCAACATCACCTGCGTTGCGGTTTCACGATCTTTATTGAAATATTCCTGCACGATCATCACGACAAATTCCATTGGCGTGAAGTCGTCATTCAGCAGCACCACCTTGTACATGGATGGCGGCTTGAGCTTCTTCTCCTGCCGCTCCAGTACGGTGCCGTCCTGCTTGTCCGGGATAATCGCCATACACCCATTCTAAACAACTAGGACAGGCCCGCAATCCTGTCAAAACCCGGTCAACCCGCCGGTGAGCCCGTTCGCTTCTGCGTGATGGGTGAATGACCCGCCATGCATGTGCGATTCGACGAGCCGATTGCGGAGCCGGCCCCTATCCAATGATGCAGTGCGGCCGTGTTGCACCGCAGTCGGATCGAGTATCGCACAACCTGCCGGAGCTGGTTGCCGGCGCCGCCGGAGCCTGACGGCGGCGGGCGGCCCGTAGCACAGCATGTGAGTCGATTATGCGACTTTTCAAGACGGCCCGCTTGCGCAACCGCACATAACGGAAGCGGGAAAAACCCCTGGAAAGCGCTTGTTTGCAACGCGACAACGACATCTCAAAATTTTCTTGACACTCGAATAAAGAGCCCCAACAATCAAGCTGGCACTTTTTTCACCGAGCCATAATTTCGAAAAAATGCCGATGGTGAGCTTGTGAGGAGGGAGCGGCTACTTGCGTGGTCGCGGCGCTTTTCGAGGGCTCGTGGTAGTGACATGAGTTACAGGGGATGTTGGAATGGCAACTGGTACGGTCAAATGGTTCAATGACGCAAAAGGTTTCGGATTCATCACGCCGGATGAAGGTGGTGAGGATCTGTTTGCACACTTCTCGGCCATCCAGATGAATGGGTTCAAGACCCTCAAGGAAGGCCAAAAGGTAACCTTCGAGGTCGTTCAAGGCCCGAAAGGCAAACAGGCATCGAACATTCAGGCACCCGCCTGAGGCTGTTCGTTACCCGTCCTTTGAAGCCCGGCTTGCCGGGTTTCTTTTTTTGCGCGGCGCTTTTGTCGTTTCGTTAGTTCTTATCGGACAGTCGTGGCTCCCAATTATCGGGTACATCCGTATTTTTTTGGCTGCCGGCGGATTTCGCGCTCACGCTGCCCGCTCTTCGGATCGATGGCGGCCGCTTCCACGAGTGGGCAAAAAAATGCCCCGGCCTTCTTGCGATGCCAGGGCTTTTCATGCGAACTGAATAATTCAGTTCGCTTCGTTCTACATATTCTCGATCATCACCTGGCCGAAGCCCGAGCACGACACCTGGGTCGCGCCTTCCATCAGGCGTGCGAAGTCGTAAGTGACGCGTTTTTGCAGAATCGATTTCTCCATCGAATGGATGATCAGATCCGCCGCTTCGGTCCAGCCGATGTGGCGCAGCATCATTTCCGCCGAGAGAATTTCCGAACCCGGATTCACATAGTCCTTGCCCGCGTATTTCGGCGCCGTGCCGTGCGTCGCTTCGAACATCGCGACCGAGTCCGACAGATTCGCTCCCGGGGCGATGCCGATGCCGCCGACCTGCGCGGCCAGCGCATCAGAGACATAGTCGCCGTTCAGGTTCAGCGTGGCGATCACGTCGTATTCGGCCGGGCGCAACAGGATCTGCTGCAGGAACGCATCGGCGATCACGTCTTTCACCACGATGTCGCCGCCCGTCTTCGGATTCTTGACCTTCATCCACGGGCCGCCGTCGATCAGTTCCGCGCCGAATTCCTTTTGCGCGAGCGCATAGCCGTAGTCACGGAACGCGCCTTCGGTGAACTTCATGATGTTGCCCTTGTGCACCAGCGTGACCGAACGGCGATCGTTGTCGATCGCGTACTGGATCGCCTTGCGCACCAGACGCTCGGTGCCTTCGCGCGACACCGGCTTGATGCCGATCCCCGACGACTCCGGAAAGCGGATCTTCTTCACGCCCATCTCGTCCTGCAGGAACTTGATGACCTTCTTGGCCTGCTCCGATTCAGCCGCCCATTCGATGCCCGCATAGATGTCTTCCGAGTTCTCGCGGAAGATCACCATGTTGGTCTTCTCGGGCTCGCGCACCGGCGACGGCACGCCCTTGAAATACTGGACGGGCCGCAGACACACATACAGGTCGAGCTCCTGGCGCAGCGCGACGTTCAGCGAACGGATGCCGCCGCCGACCGGCGTGGTGAGCGGCCCCTTGATCGACACGATGTATTCCTTGACCACCTGCAGCGTCTCTTCCGGCAGCCACACGTCCGGGCCGTACACCTTGGTCGCTTTCTCGCCCGCGTAGATTTCCATCCAGTGGATTTTCTTCTTGCCTGCGTACGCCTTCTCCACCGCTGCATCCACGACCTTCAGCATGACCGGCGTGATGTCGAGACCCGTACCGTCGCCTTCGATGAACGGAATGATCGGCTGGTCGGAAACATTGAGCGAGAAATCGGCGTTGACAGTGATCTTGTCACCACCGGTCGGAACCTTGATGTGCTGATACGACATGATCGGACTCCAGTGAAGGCTGTGCAGAAAGCTGAAGGGAGACTGCGAAAATGGGCGCTCCTCGCTACGCGCAATGCCAGGACGCTCGCAAGCAAGCCTGGCCGCTATTCTAGCCCACGCGCCCCGCGCAGCCATCCGGCAACGGCTCGGGGTTTTCCAACATGGACGCAAACCGTGAACCCTCGCGCCGACTCATGGGTCTTTTATAAGACGGGAGAAAGACCGTCTCCGTTTATGCCTTATCATCGCGCCATTCAACGCCGCGCCGGCGGCTCCCCCGAAGATTTCGCGACGCTGGCCGTCGCGCCCGTGTCCGCGCGACTCACATTCGTTTCCCTATGCGCCTTCTCGCACTGAACAAGCCGTTCGGCACCATCTGTCAATTCTCGCCGCATGAGACGCGTGCCTCGCTGGCCGACTGGGTCAAGGTGCCCGGCGTCTATCCGGCGGGCCGACTCGACTCCGACAGCGAAGGACTGCTGCTTCTCACCGACGATGGCGCGCTGCAAGCCCGCATCGCCGAGCCGCGTCATAAGCTCGTCAAACGATATTGGGCGCAAGTGGAAGGCGCGCTCGACACAGCCGCGTTGAAGAAGCTCGCACGCGGCGTCGATCTCGGCGATTACGTGACGCGCCCCTGCCGCGCCGACTATGTCGAACCGAACGACACGCTCTGGACACGCACGCCGCCAATCCGTTATCGCGCGGCGATACCGACCACGTGGATCGAGTTGTCGATCACCGAAGGCAAGAACCGTCAGGTGCGCCGCATGACAGCCGCGGTCGGTTTTCCGACGCTGCGTCTGGTGCGCGTCGGCATCGGTGCGCTTGACATTTTTTCACTCGGCCTTCAACCCGGAGAAAGTGTCGAATTACCATCGAAGGCGCCTTGGGAAGGTGTCGTCTGAGTGTGATCCGAACGCTCGACCGTCTGCGCGCGCGTTCGCGAAACTCGCTTCACGTGTGCACGTTTCACGCCGAATAAAAAAGCTAAGCCGTTGTATCGGCAAACAAAAACACGCGTGAAACTTCCGCAAAAAAACGTGAAACCAACACGCTTGCGATAGCAGCGAAGCTACACATCGACATCGCGCTTTCACGATAGAAATTTCCAGAAAATTTTCGTCAACCGGTGTGCGAGCTCACGCGTTATTCGACGCAGATGCCGCCCGAAGCTATCCGGCATTCAGCCTGAAGGGCCCTTTGCGCAAGCCGTTTTGCGGCGCGCGCGGGGAGTCTGAGCGCTACGCAGACGTGTCGAAAAAAATTTGTTCGATGCGCCTGTCAACCGAAAGGTGGATGGCACGTTTACCGACATGACTCTACATATAGCCGGGTCATTTGGTTAATTAACTCAAGCTGAGGATTCACACAATGAACAAACTGATCGCCGCTCTGGTCGCTGGCCTCTTCGCAACGGCAGCATTCGCACAAGCTTCGGCACCGGAAGCAGCTTCGGCAGCTCCGGCAGCAGCAGCTTCGTCGGCAAAGAAGACCACGAAGCACGCTCACAAGAAGTCGCACAAGAAGGCAGCAACTGCTGCTGCAGCTTCGGCAGCATCGGAGTAAGTTTGTTGTAAAAACGCAGTCAAGAACAAGCTTCACTGCCGTTCTTACGGCGTTGTAAGGCAGATCACCGCAAGGCGATCTGCCTTTTTGTTTTTGACGCGCTCGCGTAACATTCGCGGGTTAATTTCCAGCAAGGAGTCATGCCGTGCGATTTCCCATGCGCTCGTTGATTGCGCGTTTCGCTGTTGCCGTTGCATTGCCACTCGCCGCGTTGTCGTTCACCGCCACCACCGCTGCCCCTGCTCACGCGCAGCAGATGCCGGCTGGTGCGAAGCAGCCCAACGAATTTCCGCGTGTGAAGCTGACCGCGGGCATGTTCGTGATCGATGCCGCCGTCGCCGCCAACGACGCGGACCGTGAGCAAGGCTTGATGTACCGCACGAATCTCGGGCCGAACGAAGGCATGCTGTTTGTCTTCAACGAGAACGCAGGGCATTGCTTCTGGATGAAGAACACGCTGATCCCGCTGTCGATTGCGTTCATGCGCGCGGACGGCACGATCACCGACATCGATGAGATGCAGGCCGAGACCACCAACAACCATTGCCCGACGCACAACGGTGTGTTCGCGCTGGAAATGCCCAAAGGCTGGTTCACGTCGAAGGGCATCAAACCGGGGATGCAGATTCAGGGTTTGCCGGCGGTACAGCAATAAGCCGTTTCGACGACGGTATCGGCGGGCGCTCTCGCCGGGTTTCACCGCTCGTCGAAAAGCCGGTGCCTCTCGCGAGGCGCCGGCTTTTTTACATTCGGGCCGCCTCGCCGCCGTCGCGTCATTGCGCCATGCGCGGCGGCCGAAGCCCCGCTGGCAGGCGCTCGCGCCCGGCTGGCAAGATTCCTGCAAAAGACAGGCCGACGCGCTATCCTTGTAATCTCAGTAAAGCAGCACCAGGTTCCCCGGGCGGCCAGAGCGCCGCCCGGCAAGCGTTTCAGGCGCGCCATTCCAAGGAGGTTCACGTGCCCCGCAAGACTCCCATCGAGCGCTACCGGAATATCGGCATTAGCGCTCACATCGATGCCGGCAAAACCACCACCACTGAACGCATCCTGTTCTACACCGGCGTGACCCACAAGATCGGCGAGGTTCACGACGGTGCGGCGACGATGGACTGGATGGAACAGGAGCAGGAGCGCGGCATCACCATCACGTCGGCGGCCACCACCGCCTTCTGGAAAGGCATGGCCGGCAACTATCCCGAACACCGGATCAACATCATCGACACCCCGGGCCACGTCGACTTCACGATCGAAGTGGAGCGCTCGATGCGCGTGCTCGACGGCGCGTGCATGGTGTACGACTCGGTCGGCGGCGTGCAGCCGCAGTCCGAAACCGTGTGGCGCCAGGCGAACAAGTACAAGGTGCCGCGCATCGCGTTCGTCAACAAGATGGACCGCGTCGGCGCGGATTTCTTTCGCGTGCAGCGGCAGATCGGCGATCGCCTGAAGGGCGTCGCGGTGCCGATCCAGATTCCGATCGGCGCGGAAGAGCACTTCCAGGGCGTGGTCGATCTGGTCAAGATGAAAGCGATCTTCTGGGACGAAGAGAACCAGGGCATCAAGTTCGAGTACCGCGATATTCCGGCGGAACTCGCGGCTACGGCGAAGGAGTGGCACGACAAGATGGTCGAAGCCGCCGCCGAGGCGAACGAGACGCTGCTCGAAAAATACCTGGGCGGCGACACGCTCACCGAAGACGAAATCAAGCACGGCATCCGCGCGCGCTGCATCGCCAATGAAATCGTGCCGATGCTGTGCGGCAGCGCGTTCAAGAACAAGGGCGTGCAGGCCATGCTCGACGCGGTGATCGACTACCTGCCGTCGCCGGTCGATGTGCCCGCGATTACCGGTCACGACGAACACGACAAGGAAATCGAGCGTCATCCGAACGACACCGATCCGTTCTCCGCGCTCGCCTTCAAGATCATGACGGACCCGTTCGTCGGCCAGCTGATTTTCTTCCGCGTCTATTCGGGCGTGGTGAATTCGGGCGACACGGTCTACAACGCGATCAAGGAAAAGAAAGAGCGTCTCGGCCGGATCCTGCAGATGCACGCGAACGAGCGCAAGGAAATCAAGGAAGTCTACGCGGGCGACATCGCCGCGGCCGTCGGCCTGAAGGAAGCGACCACCGGCGACACGCTGTGCGATCCGAACCACGTGATCATCCTCGAAAAGATGATCTTCCCGGAGCCGGTGATCTCGCAAGCCGTCGAACCGAAGACCAAGGTCGATCAGGAAAAGATGGGCATCGCACTGAACCGTCTCGCCCAGGAAGACCCGTCGTTCCGCGTGCAAACCGATGAGGAATCCGGCCAGACGATCATCTCCGGGATGGGCGAGCTGCACCTCGAAATTCTGGTCGACCGGATGAAGCGCGAGTTCGGCGTCGAGGCGACCGTCGGCAAGCCGCAGGTCGCGTATCGCGAAACCGTGCGCAACAAGGTCGAAGATATCGAAGGCAAATTCGTCAAGCAATCGGGCGGGCGCGGTCAGTACGGCCACGCGGTCATCACGCTCGAACCGGCGCCGCAAGGCAAGGGCTACGAGTTCGTCGACGCGATCAAGGGCGGCGTGATTCCGCGCGAATACATTCCGGCCGTCGACAAGGGCATCGTGGAAACGCTGAAGGCCGGCGTGCTCGCGGGCTATCCGGTGGTCGACGTGAAGGTGACGCTGACCTTCGGTTCGTACCACGACGTCGACTCGAATGAAAACGCGTTCCGCATGGCCGGCTCGATGGCGTTCAAGGAAGCGATGCGCAAGGCCAAACCCGTGCTGCTCGAACCGATGATGGCCGTCGAAGTGGAAACGCCCGAAGACTTCATGGGCAACGTGATGGGCGACCTGTCGAGCCGTCGCGGACTCGTGCAGGGCATGGAAGACATCGCCGGCGGCGGCGGCAAGCTGGTGCGCGCCGAAGTGCCGCTCGCGGAGATGTTCGGCTACTCGACATCGCTGCGTTCGGCCACCCAGGGCCGCGCGACCTACACGATGGAGTTCAAGCATTACGCGGAAACGCCGAATAACGTCGCCGAAGCCGTGATCAACGCGAAGCAGAAGTAAGCGCAAGCGCTGCAACCAAGCCGCCGCGCTTGCAGCGGCCCACGCGGAGCACCCGGAGCCCGTTCCACGTGAACGGGCTTTTTTTCGTCCCTCGCCCGGCGGGGGCGGCGTTGATGCGGTTGTCCACACAGCCGTTTTTGAACGTGCAAAAATGCCTGACGGCGCCGAGCCGAGCACCGGGGCAATGCCCAGGAGGAGACACCATGAGCCAGGATCACGAACACCCGCACTACCGCGCCGAACATGGCGCCGAGCAACCGGCCACGCCCGTCGATTGGCGCGAGCACGGTGTGAAGGTCATCAAGGGCGACCAGCTCGACAGCAACACCGCGCAAACGCCGGGCATGAACCGCGCCGCCGCGATCAACGCCGCCCGGGTCGGCGCGCAGAAAATCTGGGCCGGCACCGTCACGATCCATCCGAATGCGAAGACCGGCGCGCATCATCATGGCGCGCTCGAAAGCGTGATCTACGTCGTGCGCGGCCAGGCTCGCATGCGTTGGGGCGAGCATCTGGAGTTCACCGCTGAGGCCGGCCCCGGCGACTTCATCTTCGTGCCGCCCTACGTGCCGCATCAGGAGATCAACGCGAGCACCGACGAGCCGCTCGAATGCGTGCTGGTGCGCAGCGACAACGAAGCGGTGGTGGTCAATCTGAACATCGACGCCGCGGAAGCGCCCGAAACGGTCTACTGGGTCGATCCGATTCACAAGCATCCGCACGATCACTAACTCGACTATCCACCCATCACCCCGCGACTCATGACGCCGACCGCTTCGCTGCGCCCTCGCCTGCTCTCGCTGTACGCGATCCTGATTGCCGCCAATCTCGGCGCCTGGGCGTGGGCGCTGATCGCCTTTCGCCACTACCCGCTGCTGCTCGGCACCGCGCTGCTCGCGTACGGCTTCGGCCTGCGTCATGCGGTCGACGCGGATCACATCGCGGCGATCGACGCCGTCACGCGCAAGCTGATGCAAAGCGGCAAGCGGCCACTCGGCGTGGGTCTCGCGTTTTCGCTCGGACACTCGACGATCGTGATCGCCGCGACCATCGGCATTGCGTGGACCGCGCATTCGCTGCACGGCCGTTTCGAGACCTTCAAGGAAGTGGGCGGCACGGTCGGCACGCTCGTGTCCGCGACCTTCCTGCTGGTGCTCGCGGGCGTCAACCTCGTGATTCTGCGCGACGTGTGGCGCCGTTATCGTCATGTTCAACGCGGCGGTGAGCTGCCAGCGCAAGCGGTTGATTCGATCGCGCCAGCGGGCCTGCTGTCGCGCGCCTTGCGCCCGCTGTTCCGGCTCGTCACCCAAAGCTGGCACATGTACCCCGTCGGCGTGCTGTTCGGCCTCGGCTTCGACACCGCAACCGAGATCGGCTTGCTCGCGATCGCCGCCTCGCAGGCGGGCACCGGTCTGCCGCTGTATTCGATCCTCGTGTTCCCCGCGCTCTTCACCGCGGGCATGACGCTCGTCGATTCCACCGACAACGTGCTGATGGTGCACGCCTACGGCTGGGCGATGGACGACCCGAAGCGCAAGCTCTACTACAACGCCAGCATCACGTTCGTGTCGGCGATGGTGGCGATCGTGATCGGCGGTGTCGAGGCGCTCGGGCTGCTGTCGGACAAGCTCGGTTGGAGCGGCGGCATGTGGGACGCGGTGGCGAGCGTCAACGAGCGCTTCGGCGCGCTGGGTTACGCGATCGTCGCGGCCTTCATGGCGTGCTGGATCGGCTCGGTGCTGTTCCATCGCTGGCGGCGGCCGGGCGCGGTGGCGCGGTAAATCCAACCCGATGCGGGCGAGGCGGCCGGTAAGGATGGCGGCGCGGCATTGGCGATTCGTCCGCGACGGCGCCGCCGCATGGCCCGATGCGACGCATGAGCGTGCTCATGAAGCTGCTCATTACCCTGAATAAGCACCCGCGCGCGAATTCCACCTGCGCTGCAAGGCCGGCGTCGAACGTTGTGATGACGATACACAGCGGCTCTTTTATCGGCCAATCGGCCACCTCCGAGCGTCGCAGGCGCGCCAGACCCGCGAGCAATCGCTTACACTGAACCGGCTTTGCGCAGGCTTGCGCAGCTCTTCAGAACCGGCAACCGAACGGACTGGACTTTCCATCGATGAAAAATCCCGCGGACCGATTTCTCGCACTCGACGCAGCCCGCCTCACCGCCGACGCCTACGGCAACCACGCCATCGACGAATTCCTCACCGGCCGCATCACGCGCCGCGAGCTGCTGCGCCATGCAAGCGTAATCGGTTTGGCGCTCGCGGGCGGCGGCGTGCTGACTGCGCCGCGAGCACGAGCGCAAGGCGCGCCGGGTGCCGGCAACCAGACGATCCGCGTCGCCCACCTGACGCCCGCCGGCGCGGTCGATCCGCTCACCGTCACCGATGCCGCCAGTCTCGCGCTGCTGAACCAGACCGGCGAATTCCTGATCGACGACGACGGCGAAAAGCTGATGCTCAAACCCGCGCTCGCGTTGTCGTGGCAACCGAACGACAAGGGCGACGTGTGGACCTTCAAGCTGCGCCAAAACGTCAAGTTCCACGATGGCCAGCCGTTCACCGCGAAAGACGTGGCCGCCACGTTCGACCGTCTGGCCGATCCCGCGAGCGGGTCGGCGGCGCTCTCCGTGCTAAAGGGCGTGCTGTCGAAAGGCGGCGCGAAAGTCGTCGACGAGCACACGGTCGCGTTTCATCTCGATGCGCCGAACGGCAACTTCCCGTACTACGTCTCCTCGGACAATTACAACGCCGTGATCCTGCCCGCGAACTACGCAGGCGGTTATGAAAAGAGCTTCATCGGCACGGGTCCGTTCAGGTTCGAGAAGTATCAGCCCAAGGTCGGCGCGTCATTCGTACGCAATCCCGACTACTGGGGCGAGAAAGCGTTACCGCAACGCGTACAGTTTTCGTTCTACGCCGATCAGCAGGCCCAGCTGCTCGCTTTGCAAGGCCATCAGGCGGACGTGATGGGCACCTTCACCGTGCAGGGCGGCGCCGGCATTCTGAACAATCCCGACTACAAGGCCATCGGAGTGAAGTCGAGCGCGCATCGGCAGATTCACATGCGCAACGACAATCCGCTGTTCAAGGACAAGCGCGTGCGTGAAGCGCTGGCGTTGTCGCTCGATCGCGACGTGCTGGTGCGCGGCCTCTTCAAGGGGCGCGCACAACTCGGCAACGACAGTCCGTTCGCGCCGGTGTTTCCGTCATCGGATGCGGGCGTGCCGCAACGCAAGGTCGATATCGCGAAGGCAAAGCAGCTGCTCGCGCAAGCGGGCGTGCCCAACGGTTTCGACGTCACGCTGACCACCGAGAAGTACATGGAGATTCCCGACCTCGCGGTGGTCGTGCAGAACGCGGCGAAGGCGATCGGTGTGCGTATCAATCTGAAGGTCGAGAGTCAGTCGCTGTACTACGGCGCGGGCACGCCAGGCAAATCCGACTGGCTCGACTCGCCGCTCGGCATTACCGACTACGGCCATCGCGGCGTGCCGAACGTGTTTCTGAATGCGCCGCTCACGAGCACCGGCACGTGGAACGCCGCGCATTTCAGGAATCCGCAATACGATCAGCTGGTCGCGCAATTCGTCGCGGCGATCGACCTCGGCACGCAGAAGAAGATCTCCGGACAGATCCAGACGCTGCTGCTCGACGAAACGCCGGTCATCATTCCGTTCTTCTACGATCAGCTCATCGCGATGCGCAAAGGCGTAAACGGCGTGCGCTTCACCGCGCTCGCGCAACTCTATTTCGACCGCGCGGTGCTGAGCGCGTAAGCGCCGGCGCCGCCTTCGGCAGGAGCTTACGATGTCGGCCACGGCGTCCCCCTCCGCCCCCCGCGCATCGAACGGCAACGCGGGCCGCGTCGCGCGGTTTCTCGGCACGCGCGTGGGCTTGTCGTTGATCACGCTGTGGCTGTTGTCGGTGATCGTGTTCGCGGGCGGCCAGTTGCTGCCCGGCGACATCGGCCGCGCGGTGCTCGGGCCGCTCGCCGATGCGCAGGCAGTCGCCGCGCTCAATCATCAGCTCGGCGCGGACCGGCCGCTTTTCACGCAATACGTAGACTGGATCACGCATTTCGTGCGCGGCGACATGGGGCTCTCGTACGCGTATCGCGAGCCGGTCGGGCCGTTCATCGCCGACGCGCTCGCGCATTCGGCCAGGCTCGGGCTGCTCGCGTTCATCGTCGTCGTGCCGCTCGGCATTGCGGGCGGCGTGTGGTCGGCCATGCACGCGGGCCGCTGGCTCGACCGCACGATCAGCATCGCCGGGTTGTCGGCGACCGTGGTGCCGGAATTCGTTTCGTCGATCGTGCTGATTCTGGTGTTCGGCGTGTGGCTGCGCTGGCTGCCGATCGAAGCGTCGTATCCGCCGCAAGCGAGCGCGCTCGAACAGCTACGGCATCTGGTGCTGCCGGTACTGCCGCTGGTGCTGGTGTTCTTCGGCTACATCGCGAGAATGGCGCGCGCGGGCACCGTCGAAGCGCTCGACGCGGACTACACGCGCACTGCGATCCTCAAAGGTTTGCCGCGCCATATCGTGATCTGGCGGCACGTGTTGCGCAACGCGCTGTTGCCGACCATCACGGTGGCCGCGACGCAGCTCGGCTACATGATCGGCGGGCTCGTGGTGGTCGAGACGCTGTTCCACTATCAGGGCATCGGCTCGCTGATCTACAACGCCGCCAAGGCCAAGGACTTTCCGATGCTCGAAGCGGGCGTGCTGACGATCGGCGTGGTCTACACGCTCGCCAATCTCGTCGCCGATGCGCTGCATGTGCTGCTCAATCCGCGGCTGCGCGTGAGGAGCGCGGAATGAGCACGCTCGCACCTCCCTCTCGAGCCGCGGCCACCGAACCGCGCTTCGATCAGCTGCGCCTCCTGCTGCGTTCGCCCACCTTCGTGGTGGGCGTGGTGATCGTCGTGTGGTGGATCGTCTGCGCGCTCGCCGGGCAGTGGATCGTGCGCCTCGATCCGTATGCGTCCGATCCGCTCAATTCGCTGCTGCCGCCCGACCATACGCACTGGTTCGGCACCGACCAGCTCGGCCGCGACGTGTTCTCGCGCGTAATCGTCGGCGCGCGCGACATCCTCACGATCGCGCCGCTCGCGACGCTGCTCGGCACGGCGGCGGGCACGGCGCTGGGTCTGATCGTCGGCTATTTCGAGGGCTGGGTGGACAACGTGGTCGGCCGCGCGATCGACGCGGTGCTCGCGCTGCCGCTTGTGATCGTCGCGTTGCTCGCACTGGCGGCGGTCGGTGCGAGCAACGTCACGGTGATCCTCGTGATCGGCATCACCTTCACGCCGATCACCGCGCGCACCGTGCGCGCCGCCGTGTTCGCCGAACGGCATCTCGACTACGTGGCCGCCGCGCAACTGCGCGGCGAGCGCGCGCCGTACATCATGTTCGTCGAGATCCTGCCGAACGTGCTGCCGCCGATCATCGTCGAGGCGACCGTGCGCCTCGGCTATGCGATCTTCGCGGTCGCCACGCTGTCGTTTCTCGGCTTCGGTATTCAACCGCCGTCGGCCGACTGGGGGCTCGCGCTGTCCGAGTCGTACACGTTGATGGCGGGCGGCGCATGGTGGACCGTGGTGTTCTCGGCCGGCGCGATCGCGACGCTGGTGGTCGGCGTGAATCTGATCGCCGACAGCGTGCAAGGCGTGCTCGACCGATGAACACAACGCCGCCCTCCCCGTTCGCCGCCTTCGACGTGTCGAAAAGCGATCGCACCGATGCGCTCACGGTGGTCGGCCTGACCGTCACCTACCGGATTCGCGGACGCGATCGCGAAGTGCTGCAGGATGTCTCGTTTCGCGTGCGGCGCGGCGAAGCCTATGGGCTCGTCGGCGAGTCGGGCTGCGGCAAATCGACCGTCGCAATGGCGACGGTGCGCTATCTGCCGCGTAACGGCACGGTGAAGGCGGGCAAGATCATGATCGCCGGTGCTGACGTGCAGACGCTCGATGCCGATGCGCTGCGCGAGCTGCGTGCCAACCGCATTTCAATGGTCTATCAGGACCCGGGGCGCGCATTGAACCCATCGCTGACGATCGCGCGGCAGGTCTCCGAAGCCTTCGAAGCCGCGGGCGCCACGCGCGAGGACGCACTGCACGGCGCGCTGGACATGCTCAAGCGTGTGCGCATTGCCGCGCCCGAACAGGTAATGGACAGCTATCCTCATCAATTATCGGGCGGCATGCAGCAGCGCGTGGTGATCGCGATGGCGCTCGCATCGAACCCCGCGCTGCTGATTCTCGACGAACCGACCACCGGGCTCGACGCCACCGTCGAAGCGGAAGTGCTCGACCTCGTCGCGCAGTTGCGCGAGGAACTCGGCACCGCCGTGCTCTTCATCAGCCACAACCTCGCGGTGATCGGGCGAATGTGCGAGCGCGTCGGCGTGCTCTACGCGGGCAAGCTCGTCGAAGAAGGCGCGACCCGCGATGTCTTCACGCGGCCGCGTCATCCCTACACGGTCGGGCTGTTGCGCTGCTTGCCCACGACCGGGCGCAGCAAGGACAGCGAGCGGCTCGATACGATCGCGGGCGGTTTGCCGTCACCGGGCTCGGTCACGCAGGGCTGCATTTACGCAGACCGCTGCCGTCTCGCCGACGAGCGCTGCCGCCGCGAAGCGCCGCCGCCATACCGGCTCTCGGTCACGCACGGCGATCAGATGTCGCGTTGCCACTACCATGAGCGCGCAATCGAGTTGCCGCGCGCGATGCCGGACGCACCGGTTGAAAGTCAACGCGGCTCGGTGGACGATTCATCGGCCACAGTCGTGCTACGCGCACGCAAACTGTCGAAGACGTTCCCCGTATCCGGCGCCTCGCTGCGCGCGCTCGACGATGTCTCGATCGACCTCGCCGGCGGCGAAACGCTCGGCCTCGTCGGCGAATCGGGCAGCGGCAAGACGACGCTCGCGAAGCTGATGCTCGGCCTGCTCACGCCCGATGCGGGCAGCGTGCTCGAACTCGACGGCGCGCCGCTCGCCGCGCGGGTCACACGACGCAGCGACGAGCAGGTGAAGTCGCTGCAGATCGTGTTCCAGAATCCCGACTCGGCGCTCAATCGCGCGCATTCGGTGAAGCGGCTGATCGGCCGCGCGCTGACGCGCCTCACCGGCTTGCGCGGCCCGGCGATCGACGCACGGCTCGCCGCGTTGACGTCGGCCGTGCGTTTGCCGGAGCGCTATCTCGACTCGCGCACGCGGCAGTTGTCGGGCGGCCTCAAGCAGCGCGTCGCGATTGCCCGCGCGTTTGCCGGCGAGCCGCGCGTGGTGGTCTGCGACGAGCCGACTTCCGCGCTCGATGTCTCCGTGCAGGCCGCGATCCTCAACCTGCTCGCCGACCTGCAACGCGAGCGCGGCGTCAGCTACGTGTTCATCTCGCATGACCTGCATGTGGTGCGCTATCTCGCGGATCGCATCGCCGTGCTGTATCTCGGCAGGCTCCTTGAAATCGGGCCGGCTGCGGCCGTGTTCGACGGGCCGCAGCATCCTTATACCGAGGCGCTGCTGTCGTCGGTGCCGACGCTCAATGTTCAGGACAAGCGGGCTCGCATCCGCTTGTCCGGCGATCTGCCCAGCGCGATCTCGCCGCCGTCGGGTTGCGTCTTTCACACACGCTGTCCGCGCAAGCTCGGTGCGATCTGCGAGCAGCAGGATCCGCCCTTTCTCGACGCCGACGCCGGTAACGGCAAGGGCGACGCTGCCCCATCGGCCGCGCATCGAATCCGCTGCCATATCCCCGTCGACACCTTGCGCGCGCTGCAAAGCGGCTCACGCGATGAGCTGCGCGAAGTTCCCGCCGACGACCACTCCCCTCACGCGCCGCAGAACGCCGGCCGCAACGCATAGCGCAGTAGACGGCGCCTTTGCGCCGACGCGTTTCATCCTCGAAACGTTTTCATGCGCTTTTTCAGCGTACGCATCGCACATCCCTATCGCACGCTTGCCGGCGCAAGGCTTCGCAACCAATGGCATGGATATCGCTAAGTGTCGTCCAGAAAGTCGAAGCCGAACTACTGCGAAGGAACACGGGATCTTCGCCTTAACAGGTTCGCTGCGAAGCGACGCACTGACCGCGAAGATCACGGCAACCATATCGCGGCGATGCTCATGCGAGTGCCGACATCGATGCACCGGCTACGCAGCACAGAAGACAACGACGGGTGGCTGTGTGGCATCGGCCACGCAGAGCCGGGGCGCTGAGGTCCGCGTTCAGACAGGGCCGCCGCTGCGGGGTCAGCCTGGGAATGGCGGCAACGAGGTACCGTCGTTCCCTCGGGAGAGATGCGATTAGGACCAGAAAATTCGATCAGTACTACTGCGGGGTGATGCGCAGCGCTGTGATCGTCGCGGGCGTGATTGCACTGACGATCGAGTTCGCGTACCCGGCATCGATCGATGTGATCCCAAAGTGGATGGTGTCGACCGACGCGTCAGTGCCGGGCAGCAGCGAGCGAGGTCCGACGCAAGTCGCGCAGAGCGAAAGCGCGCCGCCGGATGCCGTGGCTACCGGCAGCGCGCTCGGCGACGCGACCGCCGACGACGATGCCGCCGCGGTCTTCGTGCCGCGCGACTGCACCGGCACCGGTGTCGGCGGATGCGGTCGCCACGCGGGTGGCGGTGGCGGTGGCGGTGGCAACAACGGCGCGGCGAGCGCCACCAATAGCGGATCGGGGTCGGGCGGCAGCGGCACTGGGGCTGGAGCTGGGGCTGGGGCTGGGGCTGGGGCGGCTGTCGCGGGACGAGGCGGCAGTTCCAGCGGAGGCGCAGGTGGGAGCGGCAAGGGGAATGGTGGCGGTGGAAGTAGCGGTGGTGGAAGTAGCGGTGGTGGAAGTAGCGGTGGTGGAAGTAGCGGCGGTGGAAGCAGCGGTGGTGGAAGCAGCGGTGGTGGAAGTAGCGGCGGTGGCAGCAGCGGCGGTGGCAGCAGCGGCGGTGGAAGCGGGAGCGGCTGCGGTTGCGGCGGCTCCAGCTGCGGCTCCAGCGGTGGCCCCAGCGGTGGCCCCGGCGGTGGCCAAGGCGGCGGCTTTGGTGGTGGTTTCGGCGGTGGTAAAGGCAGTGGCTCCGGTGGCGGTTTCGGCGGCGGCCTTGGCGGAGGCTTCGGCGGAGGCTTCGGCGGAGGTCACGGAGGCAAGGGTGGCGGCAGCGGCAACGGTGGCGGCAATGGCGGAGGGAACGGGCACTAGCAGGCGCCCGCTCCTGGGGTAGGGGTGCCCCCGCGCCCTGCTCTCCGCCGGCGTTATGCGCCGGGCATCGCGTCCGCTATCCGCTGGCATCGGCGGTGATGTCTCGATCCCCCGGTCGAGCGTCACCGCCCGAGGCCGGTCGCGAAAAGCGATTCGCGAAACGCGGCAGGCACGCTGTCATCTCCCGGACATCGTGCCGCCAGTCGCCCACCCATGGTCACGCGAACCTTCACGCGAACCTGCACACGAACCGCGCCGCTCACGGCAGACGAACAAAACAGGCGGTCGCGCACCCGTGTTATGGAACCATTCCGGGGCGATCGCCTCATATCAAATTCAACGTTCGATATGAGGGCCTACAACATGCAACGAAACGTTCCTCCCTCCGCGGCACGCGCGGCCACCGGCCTGCTGATGGTTGCCGCTTTGGGCCTCGCATCGCTCGCTCATGCCCAAACACCGGCGCAACCTCCCGCCAAACCTCTGCCGCCGACCATGTCGCAGGCGGCGCCCCCGGTCGACCCCAGCTTCTCGGCCTACACGCTCGTGCAGATGTGCAAGCAGAGAAACGACAACGCCGCGCAAGGCCAATGCGTCGGCGCGATCCGCGGCATCATTCACGGCTATCAGTACGGCGTCCTGTTCCTCGGCCAGCGCGCGGCACTGCCCGCCAACGAGACGCAGCGCGTGTCGCTGTGTCTGCGCGACATACCGGTGTCGTCGATCGTCGCCGATTTCCTCGCGGACGCCGCCCAGGTCGACGACGAGGCCCTCAAGCACACCCCCGCCGAAGTCGCCGTGCTGGGCTCCGTCCACATGCACCACGCCTGCACCTGAGCACCCCGCGCGGCGGGCCGCCGTGCCCCAGGCACTCGCGGCCGCGCTCACCCCATTTACAGCATCTCGAACGCACGCTTGCTGCGCGGCGGTTTGAAATACGTGTCGAGAGCGGCAAGCTCGTCTGCGCTTAGCCGCAATTGCGATGCGCGATGGTTGTCGCGCACGTGCTCGATGCGGCCCGTCTTCGGAATCGCACACACGCCCGGCTTCAGCAACACCCACGCGAGCGCCACCTGAAACACCGAGATGCCGCGCGCGTCGGCGATGTCGTCGAGCGGCGAGCGTTTCGGCAGGCGCGCGTGATCGACCGGGCTGTATGCCATCGCCGGCATCTTGCGTGCGGCGAGCCATGGCAGCAGATCGAACTCCGGTCCGCGGCGCGCGACGTTGTAGAGAATCTGATTGGTCGCGCACGCGTCGCCGCCCGGCGCGGCAAGCAGCTCTTCCATGTCGTCGGTGTCGAAGTTGCTGACGCCCCAATGCCGGATCTTTCCCGCCGCACGCAACGTCTCGAACGCCTGAACGGTTTCCGCGAGCGGCACCGAGCCGCGCCAGTGCAGCAGATACAGATCGAGCCGGTCTGTTTTCAAACGCTTCAGGCTCTGCTCGCACGCGGCGATCACACCGCGCCGGCTGGCGTTGTGCGGATACACCTTGCTGACCAGGAACACCTGGTCGCGCAAACCGGCCAGCGCTTCGCCGAGCAGCGTTTCGGTCGCGCCGTCGCCGTACATTTCCGCGGTATCGATCAGCGTCATGCCCAGTTCGATGCCGCAGCGCATCGCGGCAATTTCCGCCGCCCGCCGCGCCGGTGCTTCGCCCATTTCCCATGTGCCCTGCCCCAGTGCCGGGATGCGTTCGCCATCGGGCAGGCTCACGCTCGCGATATCGCTCGTCATACGGACTCCTCGAAGTGTCTGGATGCAAACCGATGCGGCGGCGCCACGTGCTGCGCGCGACGCCCCTACGAAAAATCATAGCGACGAGTTTAGCGGCTCGACGCGGCCGCGGCCGTGCCCCAGGCAAAAGTCCGCTATAACGGGACGCGCCGATGTCATAGAATTGCCGCTTGCCTATCTTGCGTAAGCCCCATGACCTCTGCCTCGGAAGACCGCTGGCGCGACCTGCGCCCGGACCCGGAAAACGACACGCCGCTTTATTTGCAACTTGCCCGCAAGCTCGGCAGCGCCATCCACGAAAACCGCTGGAATGCCGGTGAAGCGCTGCCTTCCGAGCGCGTACTGTCGGAAGCGCTGGGCGTATCGCGAATCACCTCGCGCAAGGCGATCGCGTTGCTGGTCGAACAGGGATTGATCCGCCGCACCCAGGGCGCGGGCAGTTTCATCACGCCGCGCTACGAAGATCCGCTGTCGCGTCTGTCGAGCTTCAGCGAAATGCTGCGGCGGCGCGGCTTTACGCCGAGCTCGAAATGGCTGTCGCGCGAGATTTCGCCGGCCAATCGCGACGAGGTCATTCAGCTCGGCCTGTCGCCGGCCGCGGCGGTAACGCGTCTGCGGCGCTTGCGGCTGGCCGACGGCATCGTGATGGCGGTGGAGAACTCCACGTTTCCGGCAGCGGTGATTCCCGATCCGCAAGCCATCGGCGATTCGCTGTACACCTACCTGGAAAATCGCGGCCTGACGATCGTGCGGGCGCTGCAGCACTTTCGCGCGGTGAATGCGAGCGAGGAGATCGCGCAGCAGATGAGCATCGCGCCGAACGAGGCGCTGCTGTTGATCACTCGCGTGGGCTACACCGCCGATCAGCGGGCGATCGAATTGACGGACACGTACTGCCGCAACGATTACTACGACTTTGTTGCGGAGTTGCGGAAGTAGCTGGCGAAGAGCCGTTACACCCACCTGGCTTCATGCGTGCCGACCCTCACAGGCGGCAACGCGTAAAAAGCGGGCGTCTCTTCCATCTCTTCCGCCGGCTGCACCCCCAGCACCCGGCCGAACTCCGACTGCACGGTCGCGACGCAATCCCGCACGTCATCGAGGGTGACATCGGGGGTTCGCCAGCCGTCGGGGATCTGCCCAAAAGACTGCAACCACCGCCCCGTTTGCGCGAGCGAGACCCGCACGTGCCAGCTGCCGCCTTCGCTCGCGCGCCGCGTCAACGCGACCATCGCGCCGAACGCGGCCAGATAGCCGGTCGCATGATCGAGCGCCTGACACGGCAGATGCTTCGGCTCATCGCAGCCCGCCGCCTGCCGTTCGGCAAAGGCGATGCCGCTCGCCGACTGCACGAGGCTATCGAACCCGCGCCGCTGCGCCCAAGGTCCCTCGTGTCCATACGCGCACACCGACACATATACGATCCCCGGCCGCAACCGCGCCAGCTCTTCGGGACCGAAGCCGCGCGCCGCCAGCGCGCCTGGACGATACGCCTGCAGAAACACGTCGGCGTCACCGGCGAGGCCGAGCAAGGTCTCGCGCCCGCCCGCGTCGCGCAGATCGATGAGCGCCGAGCGCTTGCCGCGTCCGTTATCGATTACCAGCGGCGCGATGTTCGGCAGATGCGGCCCGTTGATCGTCAACACGTCCGCGCCATGATGCGCGAGCGCTCGCCCGGCCACCGGCCCCGCGATGATGCGCGACAGGTCCAGCACTCGCACCCTCTCCAGCGGCCGCTCCGCGCCGCTGGCGTGCGGCGGCTCGGCCGGCGCGTCGCCGATGCGCTCGATCTCGAACAGCGGCAATCCCGCAATCGCTTTTGCCTGGTCGAGCGCGGCCCATTCGTCCGGCGTGCGAATCAACGCGGCGCACAGGCCCGCGTCGGCGAGCGTCTGATCGAGCACCGCGCCGTCCCAGCCGCGAATCGCGGCGGCCACCGCGGCGGGATCATTGCCGCAACCGAGCACCTTCAGCACACCCTGAAGGTGATGCGCAAAGTTCGTATGCAGTTGAATCCAGCGGCCGTCGCGTGTCTCGTAGAAACCCGTGACCGGATCGCGCAACGCCGGCGGCGGACCCTCGTCGACGCGCAAATAGCGTTCGCTGCGAAACGCCGCCAGCGCGCGCCGCATCTGCACCGACACGTGCTGCCTGCGGCCCGTGCGCAAGCGCTGGTATTCGGCCGCCGCGAGGCCGGTCGCGGCGATGGTCGCCGACGCAAGACTGCCGACCCGGTAGATCGATGGCAAGCCGGGGTCCGCGCCGCTCAGCGCCACCGAGCGCAGCGCGCTCGGGTCGCAACCGGCGATGGTCCAGATATGTTTGAGAGCGAGTTCGGGCGTCATGGCGTTCATACCGGAGCAGGTGGAAGTGAACCGCGAAGTGACCTGAGTCTAGAATTCCGACCCGCCGCAATCAATCTTGATTATGATAATCAATATATATTGATTTCTTCGGTTTCTCCGCATTCCCATGCCGACCACTACGTTCCTGAGCGCCACCGAAGCCGCCGCCACGCTCGGCATCAGCTTGCCCACGCTGTATGCGTACGTGAGCCGCGGCATGCTGAGTTCGTCGCCGGATGCACAAGGCAAGAACCGGCTCTACGACGCGGCCGAGGTGCGCCGCCTCGCGCGTCGCAAGGCGGACGGCAAGCGCGCCGGCAAGGTCGCGCAGAAGGTGCTGGACTGGGGCGTGCCGGTGCTCGAATCGTCGATCACACTGGTTGCCGACGGCCGCCTGATGTATCGCGGCCACGATGCGATGGAACTGGCGCGCACTGCGTCGCTCGAGGACATGGCGGCGTTGCTGTGGGAGTGCAGCGCGCGGCGCATCGCCGAGGCGCCCGCCGTGCCGCTCGCCGCCGCACAGTGGGCTGCGTGGCTCAAGCTGTGGAGCGACAGCACGCCGCTCGATCGCGCGCTCGTGCTGCTGCCGGCCGCCGCTGCGCAAATGCCGCGCGTGTGGGCGCTCGGCCGCGATGCGCAGCTTGATACCGCCTGCGCCGTCATGCGGCTGCTGGCCGCCGCGATGATCTCGGCGGCGCCGTCGAACGAGCCGCTGCACCGGCAACTCGCTTCCGCGTGGCAGGTGCGCAACCGGCAGCAGGCCGGGCTGCTGCGCGCGGCGCTGGTTGCCTGCGCGGATCACGAGCTGAACGCGTCGACTTTCACGGTCCGCTGTATCACGTCGACGGGAACGCACCTGTTCGGCGCCGTGGCGGGAGGGCTCGCGGCCCTGGCGGGCCCGCGCCATGGCGGCGAGACGGTGCGGATCGCCGCGCTGCTCGAAGAAGCGTCGCGCGCGCCCGATCTCGATCGCTATCTGGCGAATCGCCTCACGCGCGACGAACCCGGCGCGCAGGGGCCGCTGCTGTCGGGCTTCGGCCATCCGCTTTATCCGGATGGCGATCCGCGAGCGCGGCTGCTGCTAGGAATGCTTGCCGACTGCGCGCCGGCGCGCTCGCCGCTTGGCGACGTGCTGCGGCTTGCGCGCACGGTGCGCGACACGACCGGCGCGGAACCGACCGTCGACTTCGCGCTCGCCGCGATCGAGCGCGTGCTGGGTCTGCCGGCCGGCGCCGCGTTCACGCTATTCGCGGTGGGCCGGGTCGTCGGCTGGATCGCTCATGCGATGGAACAGACGCGCGATGGACGGTTGATCCGGCCGAGGGCGCGGTACATCGGCGACTATGACGCGGCGGGTCCGGGCTGAGGATTGAGGATCGAGGTCGGCTGACAGGTCAACCGACGCTCGCCAAAGCGCTCTCAGGCCATGCCGAGCCAACGAGGCAAGCGGCCGAACGCCGGCAAACTCAGCCCCGGCTTCGGCGCCACTTGCTCGGAGCCGCTCGCCAGTGAAAAGCGCGCGCCGCCTTGGCCCGCGCTGATCCACGCGAGCGCCCGGCGCGGCAACTCGACCGACTCGCCCGCGGCGAGCCAGTGATCCTCGCTCCTGCCTTCGACGGTCAGCCAGATTTCGCCCGAGAGCACCTTGAAGGTCGACGGACGCACGACACGCCAGGCCGTCACGGGTTCGCCCTGTTCCAATTCGAAAATCCGCACTTCACGCATCGCCGTTCTCCTTCAAAGAACTTTTCTGTTGTATCGATTATTGACGTGCGATGATCGAATACCCATGCACAGTTCCGAACACTTTCAGTGGAACTGTTCAGTCGAAAAACCGGACAGTTGGGTGACTGATGCGTCATGAATCAGGCGCTTGCGCACTCGGCCACGCCTGGCAGCGTGTCATCCGGTTCGAAGGAAGCAAGCGCATGAAACTCGAAATCCAGCTCGATCGCGATAATGGCGTGCCGCTCACCGAACAGATCGTCGCGGGCGTCACCGCGTGGATCCGCTCGCGTACCGCGCACCCCGGCTCCAAGCTGCCGTCGATCCGCCAGTTCGCCGCCGACTTCGGCGTGAGCCGCTTTCCGGTGATCGAAGCGTATGACCGACTGGTGTCGCTCGGCTACGTCGATTCGCGCCACGGTTCGGGCTTTTACGTCGCCGACCGTCAGCCGGCGTCCACGCTTTGTCAGGGTGCATCGGACCCGCGCCGCGCCGAAGACGAATCGGGACATCTACTGCAGCAATTCAACCACCCTGGCGAAACGTTGAAGCTCGGCAGCGGCTTCATCCCTGAAAGCTGGCGCGATACGGACAGCCTCGCGCAAGCGATCCGCCACGTGTCGCGCACCGACCGGCAAAGCATGGTCGATTACGCGACGCCGCTCGGCAACCTGACTTTGCGCGAGCATCTGCAAAGCCGGATCGGACAGTTGGGCATTCAGGCGGACGCGTCGCAGATCCTCATCACCAACGGCGCGAGCCAGGCGCTCGATCTGCTGATGCGTTACATGCTCAAGCCCGGCGATACGATCTTTGTCGAAGACCCCGGCTACTACAACCTGTACGGCTTGCTGAAGCTGCACGGCGTGAAGCTGATCGGCATTCCGCGCACCCGCAACGGCCCCGACCTCGACGTCATGCAGGAGCAGCTCAAGTCGCATCGGCCGAGGCTGCTGTTCATCAATACCGTGTTCCATAACCCGACCGGCACCACGGTCGCGCCGCAAGTGGCCTTCCGGCTGCTGCAACTGGCGCGCGAGCACGGCTTCTCGATCATCGAGGACGACATCTACGCCGACTTCCAGACCGAGCTTACCGACCGCCTCGCCACGCTCGATCAGCTCGAGCACGTGATCTACGTGGGCGGCTTGTCGAAGACGCTGTCGTCGTCGCTGCGGATCGGCTGCGTGGTGGCGAGCCACGCGATCATCAAGGATCTGGTCGACATCAAGATGCTGACGAGCATCGGTTGCTCGCGCTTTGCGGAAGCGGTCGCGGTGTCGCTGCTGGAGCGCGGCGCGTACCGGAAATATCTGGAGCGCATGCGTCGCCGCATGCGCGACGCGCTCGGCTCGACGATCCAGACACTCGAAGACGCGGGCTGGGACATTTTCGAGAAGCCTGTGGGCGGCAAGTTCGTGTGGGCGCGCGTGCCGCATGTCGCCGATGCCGAACGGCTCGTGGCATGCGGTACGCCGCTTGGGGTGACGGTGGTGCCGGGCAGCTACTTCCGTCCCAATATGGAGACAAGCCCGTGGATCAGGATTCATGTGGCGTTTGGTAATGAGCCGCGGGCGCAGGCGTTTTTTCACGCGGCGGCGGCGTTGGAGCGGGCCTGAGCACCTCCCTCCTATCGCGTCCCAAGGCCCACGCTCAACGCCTCTCTCCCGCCACGCACACCCCTTCTTCGAGTGCGCTGCGCCACGCTTTTCCCTAGAATAGCGAGTCCCTGCCCGTCCTGCGCGCCCAGCCGCCCTCCATGTCCACGACGCCGACTCCGCCCGCCTCCGCTGTCAACGCCCCCTCGGGACCTTCGGCCCGCTCCCTCACCGTGATGCTGTGGCTCGTCGCCACCGGCTTCTTCATGCAGACGCTCGACTCGACCATCGTCAACACCGCGCTCCCCGCGATGGCGACGAGCCTCGGCGAGTTGCCGCTGCGCATGCAATCGGTAGTGATCGCCTATTCGCTGACGATGGCGGTGATGATCCCCGTATCCGGCTGGCTCGCCGACAAACTCGGGACGCGACGCGTGTTCTTCAGCGCGATCCTCGTGTTCGCGGTCGGTTCGCTGCTGTGCGCGAACGCGCATACGCTGAACGAGCTGGTGTTCTTCCGCATCCTGCAAGGCGTGGGCGGCGCGATGCTGCTGCCGGTCGGACGGCTCGCGGTGCTGCGTACCTTTCCGGCGGAACGCTATCTGGCAGCGCTGTCGTTCGTCGCGATTCCTGGGCTGATCGGACCGCTGATCGGTCCTACACTCGGCGGCTGGCTCGTGAAGATCGCCTCGTGGCACTGGATCTTTCTGATCAACGTGCCAGTGGGGATCGTGGGCTGCATCGCCACATTCATCTTCATGCCGGATAGCCGCAACGAACACACCGGCAAGTTCGACATGAAAGGCTACCTGCTGCTGATCGTCGGCATGGTGGCAATTTCCTTCGCGCTCGACGGGCGCACCGAGTTCGGCATTCAGCACGCAACGGTGCTGGTGCTGCTGATCCTGAGCCTCGCCTGTTTCGTCGCCTACGCGTTGCATGCGGTGCGCGAACCCGCGCCAATCTTCCCGCTCGACCTCTTCAAGATCCACACGTTCAGCGTCGGCCTGCTCGGCAATCTGTTCGCGCGGATCGGCAGCGGTTCGATGCCCTACCTGATCCCTCTGTTGTTGCAGGTGAGCCTCGGCTACAGCGCATTCGAAGCCGGCCTGATGATGCTGCCGGTGGCCGCCGCCGGCATGGCGTCCAAACGCCTCGTGACGAAGCTGATCGTGCGCTACAGCTATCGGCGCGTGTTGATCGCCAACACGGTACTGGTCGGCCTGGTCATGGCGAGTTTCGCACTGACCAGCGCGAATCAGCCGCTGTGGCTGCGGCTCGTGCAACTGGCAGTCTTCGGCGCCGTCAACTCGATCCAGTTCACCGCGATGAACACGCTGACGCTCAAGGACCTGGGCACCGGCGGTGCAAGCAGCGGCAACAGCCTGTTTTCGCTGGTCCAGATGCTGTCGATGAGTCTCGGGGTGACCGTTGCCGGCGCGCTGCTCGCGACCTTCACCGGCCTGTTGCAGCGGGTGACCGCGATCAACTCGTTGCCCGCGTTTCATGCGACGTTCCTGTGTGTCGGCATCATCACCGCGTGCTCGTCGTGGATCTTCGCGCAACTGTCGCCGGACATCCGCACCCCGGCGAAAAAGACCGATCCGTCAGAGCGGACCTGACATGCATCGCGCCCGTCGCCGACCCGCAACGGGGCGCAACCCGCACCAGCGAAGTGCGAGGCGTCGCGTTCGCACCCGGGCTGACGCACAATCGTCTTATCAGCACGCGGCTGCGACACGCGCAGGCTGTGTTTCCGCATGCGCATAGTTCTTGCTCGCCTATCCTGTAAACTCTCGTTTTGCGCGCGCATTCGTATCGAGCCGCAGCGCGCCGCCCACTCCATACGACCGACATGATGAGCATGATCGAACTCGATCCTCCCGGCTTCCAGCCGCCGCGCCCGATGGCCGGCGACGAAGGCTCCCGGCGCACCGTTCTGTATGGCGGCTATACCGTCTTCAGCGTGTTTCAGCCGGTTTTCTCGGTGTCGCACCGGCGCGCGATCGGCTACCATGCGTCGCTGCGGGCCCACGACGAACATGCGCAGCAAGTGCCCTCCCACGAGGTGTTCACGCAGGCCGCGCGGCGCGGCGACCTGTTGGAACTCGGCCGGTTGGCCGAATCGCTGCATCTCGGCAACTTCAACGCGTTCGACAGCCACGATGAGTGGCTCTTCCTGAGTTTGCACCCGGCCGCGCTGATGGACACCAGCTATGGCGATGCGCTGCTGGCCGGTCTTAAGGCGCTCGGCCTGCCGCCGCAACGTGTGGTGCTCGAAGTGTCCGAGCAGGCGGGCGGCGAAACCACGCGCTTCGCTGAAATCATCGACTCGCTGCGCAAATCCGGTTTTCTGATCGCGCTCGACGGCTTCGGCGCGAAACATTCGAACATCGACCGCGTGTGGAATCTGCGTCCGGACATCGTCACACTCGACCGCTGCATCCTCGCGCAAGCCAGCGAACACTCGCATATCGAACGCGTGCTGCCGGGTCTCGTCTCGCTGCTGCACGAGTCCGGGCAACTGGTGCTGATGGGCGGCCTGAGCACCGAGCGCGACGCGCTGATCGCGCTCGAATGCAACGTGGACTTCGTGCAGGGCGCATTCTTCGCGGGTCCGAGCGTCGAGCCGGTCAAGCCGCAAGCCGCGGCCGGCCTGATGGACTCGCTCTCGGCCGCGTTGCGCGAACGGGTCACCGCACGCCAACGCGCGCAATCCGCGCGCCTCGCGCCCTACGTCACGGCGCTGGAGACAGCCGCCGCACAACTGATGGCCGGCGAGTCGATCGCCCACGCTACCGCCCCATTGCTGTTGCTCGGAGAAACTGCACGCTGCTTCGTGCTCGACGGTTCGGGCCGGCAGATCGGCGACAACGTGCTGCCGCCCGGGCGCACGTCGCAACGCGCGAAGCGTTTCCGGCCGCTGTTGCATTCGGAAGGCGCCAGTTGGGAACGCCGGCCTTACTTTATCCAGGCGATGCGCGTGCCCGGCCAGGTACATCTCACGCCGCCTTATCTGTCGATCAACGAAGCGCATCTGTGTGTCACCGCCTCGATCGCAGCGCATACGCCGCATGGCACGCAAGTGCTATGCGTCGACATCAACTGGGAACTCGCGGCGCATCGCAACTGAGGGCGCCGGGTACCGCCGGATGCGCGAGAGCAACTGCGCGACGGCGGCACGGCCCAGCACCCGGTTGGCAGCTTGCAAGCGCGTGGCGCTGGTCACGATGCGCAGTGCGATGATCTTTGTCGTGCCATCCGCCACGCCGTTCGTCCACACGTCGAGCACGCCGACGACGTCGCCTTCGAAGAACAGGGCGACACACATATTCCCTTCGATCGACACCACCTCGGCATTGCTCGCCTGCTGCGCAAGCGACGTGACCGTGTCCACCCACTCTGCCGCTGCCGGCTCGCGAGCGCATGCAGGCGCGCACACGGGCGCGTCGCTGACAACATCCGGCGTGTCGCTGAAGAGCCGCAGCAGCCCCGTCCGATCCTGCGCCTCCAGCGCCGCGCGCAAGCGCTCGACGATGCGCGCATGCGCGACGGGGTCGGTCCGCTCCAACGGCGCACCTGCGCGCTGCAAACGCGCTTTGGCCCGGTGGACGATCTGCCGGCAACTGGCCGGTGTGCGCTCGAGAATTTTTGCGATTTCCGCGTAATCGCAATCGAAGGCTTCGTGCAGCACGAACGCCGCGCGCTCGTCGGGCTTCAGACGTTCGAGCAGCAGCATCACGCCGTAGGACATTTCCGCCGCCCGCAACGCGAGTTCCTCCGCCGACGGCGCCATCTCGTCGAGCCACGGTTCCGGCAGCCAGCCCGCGGCCTGCGAGCGTTCGCGCTGCACATGCCGCAGACGGTCGATCGCCGTGCGCGTGGCGATCGTGGTGAGCCAGGCGGCCGGGGTTTGCACTGCGCGCGTGTCTGCGAGCTGCCATTTGAGCCAGACGTCCTGCACCACGTCTTCCGCTTCGGCGCGGCTGCCGAGCATACGGTACGCCAGCGCGAGCAGGCGGGCGCGGACGGCCTCGAAACTGGATGCCTTATTGATTCCATGTTCCGTCATACGTAGACCTCCAGATCGTGCGTGGTGAAAAAGCGCGCCTTACCTGCCTGCGGGACTGTCGAGGCGCTCGCCATAGACTGCATTCTTTTCAGCTTGACGCACGAGCACATGCCGATGTGACAGCGCGGCGCAAAAATATTCCTGTCACTCGGCCACGGGCTGCTTCGTCAAATGAGCAACAACCGGCGCATAGGGCGCGCGGTTTGTGAACCAGCCGCGGCAATCGGCATTCATCGCCTGTTCGTACCGCACCGCCAATTACAGGACACCTATGCACTCGATCCATCCATCCGTCACCGGTCTCGGCCTCGTTCCCACTGTGATCGAACAGTCGGGGCGCGGCGAGCGTGCGTACGACATTTACTCCCGTTTGCTGCGCGAGCGCATCGTATTTCTGGTCGGGCCGGTCAACGAACAATCTGCCAGTCTGATTGTCGCCCAGTTGCTGTTTCTGGAATCCGAAAATCCCGACAAGGATATTTCCTTTTATATCAACTCGCCAGGCGGCTCGGTGTACGACGGCCTGGCGATTTACGACACCATGCAGTTCATCAAGCCCGAGGTGTCGACGTTGTGTACCGGCTTTGCCGCGAGCATGGGAACGTTCCTGCTGAGTGCAGGCCAGCGCGGCAAGCGGTATGCGCTGCCGAACGCGCGCATCATGATTCACCAGCCCTCCGGCGGCAGCCAGGGCACGGCGGCAGACGTCGAGATTCAGGCGAAGGAAGTGCTGTATCTGCGAGCGCGCCTGAACGCCATGATGGCCGAGCGCACCGGGCGCAGCATCGAGGAAATCGTGCGCGACACGGACCGCGACAATTTCATGTCGGCGCATGAAGCCAAGGGGTATGGCTTGATCGACGGCGTGCTGGAAACGCGCGCAGGGCTGGGCGAAACGCTACGGCGGCGCGATATGTAGCGGCGCTAACCCGTCACCTTTCTGACCTTCAACAAAGGTCCGAAAGTCAAAGCTTGTGTTCGGCGTCCTCTCGCATTTCCGCCGCGGTGGAGGTGCCTCCGTTCGCAGGCGCCCCGAGCACGCAAGCACGCCGCTTCCATTTCATACAAGCAAACTCAATGCGCCATTCAAACCCGTTCCGCTCAACTCGCTCGAGCACCACGCGCGCTCCTCGTTACAGGAACAGGCGCTGGCGTCCGCCCTGACCACCCGCGCGACCGCTTTTTTTCTGTCCGGTCGGTGCGGCGAGAACACAAAAGCTGCTCACCTTCGCTGGAATCGCTATCATGGTCGCGATCCGTCGAATTCGACGATCGCTTCAATGGAGATATACATGGCGTCATCCAACGAAAACGTCAGCATGGCGCTATTCTGCGACTTCGAAAACGTCGCGCTCGGCGTGCGCGACGCAAAGTACGACAAGTTCGATATCAAGCTGGTGCTCGAACGTCTGCTGCTCAAGGGCAGCATTGTCGTCAAGAAGGCGTATTGCGACTGGGATCGCTACAAGAGTTTCAAAGGCGCGATGCACGAGGCCAATTTCGAGTTGATCGAGATACCGCACGTGCGCCAATCAGGCAAGAATTCCGCGGATATCCGGCTCGTGGTCGACGCGCTCGACCTCTGCTATACGAAATCGCACGTCAATACGTTCGTCATCATCAGCGGCGATTCGGATTTTTCGCCGCTAGTGTCGAAGCTGCGCGAGAACGCCAAGCAGGTGATCGGTGTTGGCGTACAGCAATCCACGTCTGACCTGCTGATCGCTAACTGCGACGAGTTCTTCTTTTACGACGACCTCGTGCGAGAAAGCCAGCGTGCGGTCGTGAAGCGCGAGTCGGCGCGCCCGCAGCAAAACGCTCAGCAAACGGCCAAACGCGCGCCCGATGAAGACAAGAGCCGCCACAAGGAGGATCTGGAAAAACGCCGTACCAAGGCAGTCGAGATCGCGGTGCAAACCTTCGATGCGCTAGCGTCCGAACGTGGCGACAGCGGCAAGATCTGGGCATCCGTGTTGAAGAACGCAATCAAGCGCCGCAAACCGGATTTCAACGAGACGTACTACGGTTTTCGCGCGTTCGGCAATCTGCTGGAAGAGGCGCATGCGCGTGGGCTGCTCGAGTTTGGCCGCGATGAAAAGTCCGGGGCGTACGTGTACCGCAGCACGGCGGCGGGCGCGGCGGGCGAAAGCGTAAATGAGCCTGGCGAATCCGAATCGGCCGAACAGTTGTATGAGGCGCAGGTTGCCGAAACGTCGGTTGCCGCTGTCGAGCCTGCGGGCAAGCACGAGGCGCGTCGCAGGGGCCGCGGCAATCGCAAGTCGGCACGTGGTCAGCAGGAAGCCGCTCAGGAAGAGCGAGCCGCCGTTGAGCGAGCAGGTCACGGGCAAGCTTGGGAGGACGAGGCACTAGCACGCGAGCCGGAGCAGCATCAGGCACCGTCGGCCAGTGCGCCCCATGTCGAATGGCCGGAAGCCACTTTGGTAGAACCGCGGAACAACGCTGCTGAGCCGGATGCGGTCGGTGGCAATGACAACGCTGCGGAAGCGGACGGCAATCAGGCCGAGCGTCGCAAGACACGCGCGCCGCGCAAGACCGCCGCGAAGCGAGCGAAGAAAAGCACGCCTCGAACGATCGATGACGCGCCCGAGATCGCCGCGCCAGTTGAAGCACCGGCACCGGTTGTCGACACAGAGGAAGCTCCTGTAGCCGGCAGGAAGGCAGCGCGTAAGGCCGCGCCGCGTAGCCGTCGTCCGCGTAAGACAGCGGCGACGAGCGAAACGGAGTAAGTGGCGCACATTGCGTGAATCATGCTGATTAGCTCGATGCGGACCATCGCAATGCGCATGCGGCGGAACATCGTGCGCATTAAGCACAAAACCCCTGCTCATCACGAGCAGGGGCTTTGCAGCGCTGATCCACTATGTGCCCGTCGCGCAAAGAAAACGCAGGCGCGTCCTCAGCCAAACGAAGTTCGACGTCCATTGCCAAAGCGACAAGCAACCATAAGCGCTAATTTTTCCAGAACCGCCATCGCCCCATTTCCCCTGCTGGTGTCAACGGGCCGGATATGCCGTCGAATCACCATCAATAAGACTCAGCAGAACGAGTTCAGTAGTACGGATAAGGTGCATACATAACCGGCGGTGGCGCGATGTATCCCGGCGGCGGCGCATAGTAAGGCTGCGGCGCGACGTACACCGGTTGCGGCGCGGCGTAATACGGCCGCGGCTGCGCGATCGTGTCACCCTTCGAGGTCATGCACTGCGCGTAAGCGGCGTCATAGTGCGCCTGCAAGCCGGCCGCGGAATACTCCGCACTATTCGCGCCGTTCGCGCCACCGATCAGCAGTCCGCTGCCCGCGCCAATCGCCGCGCCCGCGCCTGCATTGCCGGCCGCCGCACCGAGCAGCGCGCCAATTGCCGCGCCGCCAAACGTGCCCAGCGCCGCGCTGTTCACGCTATTCGTGGTGGCCGCCTGCGCGGCCCCGGACGAGTTAGTGGAACGGTTTGCGTAATCGCGGCATGCATAGTCGTTTTGCTGGAACTGTTCAAGCGATTCGCCACTGTGCGGCAGCGCGACGATGCTCGGGCCGCTCGGCGGCATCACCGCGCAGCCGCCGAGTGCAAGCGCAACAACGGCGGCGGGTATCGCCATACTTATCGATTTAGTGCTGGACATCATGCGGGTGCATTTCGAAATGGGAATTCAAACGTTAAGCCAATCGGTGCAATCCATGGTTACCGGATAGTTACAGAAAGTTTTTCGCCAAGCCGTGCGCCGCGGCCGGTGAATCGAGAGCGTGTCTCGCATCGCGCACGGCGTCGCCGGTGTTAAATCGGGTAACGCTTGTAAGCGCGCTGGCAATCAAATTTCGCGTCGAGTCGCCTAGACTCGCTTGCCACGCTACTGCGCAAACCCACCTGCCGCAAGAGCCGGTCCCGGTGACGCGCGGGGCTCGACTATACGCGCACTCGCAGCATGCGGCTATTGCTGCGTGTCCATAAAAGAAAGGATGACTCAATGAACCGTCTGGCTTTGACTGTCGGCATGATTTGCGCCGCCTGCGTATCGTCCGTCTTTGCGCAGTCGGATTTGAGCTTGCCTGCCGATGCGATTCAGCAGCCGGCTACGACATTTCCGAGCGCGGCCATCGCGCAGAATTTCCAGTACATGAACCATCCGCCGCCGCCTGCGCCCACTAGTCCGGTGGCGCCGCCTGGCGGCGGTCGCGGTCATCGGCATCGGCAGACGTCGAGCAATTCGGAGGGGGACGGCGGAGCATCGACACCGCCATGATCCATCCACCTGCGAGGCCTGGCAAGGCCGAAACGGCCATGTGATGCACGTCGTTGACGCGCAGCGTCGCCGTTACCAGGGGTGACAAAAACGGGTTTTCAACTCAGCCTTAAAAGTCGCGAGCGCGCTGGTCAATTTAACGATTGCCGAACTCAGTCAAGTCACCGAGCCGGGGAATCAACACTCCACGGCCAGGAGCCGCCAGCAACGCCACGCGAACACGGCCCACCCCATCATTTCAAGGCTCGAAAAAAGAAAAGCCCTCACTGCGGAGGGCTTTCGTTTTTCGCAACAGTTGCCATCGCTACGACAGCATCGAATTCATATCGGCCGAATGCAATCAGGCGACACGAATCCGCCCGTCACGCGGCAACCGGCAACCTTACGCGAAGTTCTTCGACGCGAATTCCCAGTTGACGATGTTCCAGTACGCTTCGACGAACTTCGGACGCGCATTGCGGTAGTCGATGTAGTACGCGTGTTCCCACACGTCGATCGTCAGCAGCGCCTTGGCATCCGTGGTCAGCGGCGTAGCGGCGTTGCTCGTCGACACGAGGTCGAGCGAACCGTCGGCCTTCTTCACGAGCCATGCCCAGCCCGAGCCGAACGTGCCGACTGCGGTCTTCGCGAATTCTTCCTTGAACTTGTCGAACGAACCCCACTTGGCGTTGATCGCGTCAGCCAGCGCACCGGTCGGTGCACCGCCACCTTGCGGCGAGAGGCTGTTCCAGAAGAACGTGTGGTTCCACACCTGAGCCGAGTTGTTGAACACGCCGCCCGACGACTTCTTGACGATCTCTTCCAGCGACAGGTTTTCGAACTCCGTGCCCTTGATCAGATTGTTCAGGTTGGTCACATAGGTCTGGTGATGCTTGCCGTAGTGAAACTCGAGCGTCTCTTCCGACATATGCGGAGCGAGTGCGTTTTTCGCGAACGGCAGCGGCGGGAGCGTATGTTCCATGGTGCTTTCCTTCTGTCTGTATCTGTTGTGGGGGAGTCTGCGGATAACGCTTAAGAGCACTCGATTGTAGGCGAGTTGGAATAACCCCGCAAACCAACGGACTTTACGCCCGGCAGCGGAAAACAGCCCGCACGCATGGCGTAAACAATGCGTTCGCACGGCGCGTGCCCGGGTCATCCGCAAGTCGCATCGACGGCTGTCGCGGGTGTCGGCGAAGTGTCAGAAACCGTCGGTGAGACGCGCTTGCACGTCGGCCAGCGCGATGTCGGCCGAGCCTTCGGCGAGATGCACGGTCAGGCGCCGCCCCGGTCGCAACGACGATGGCGCGCGCACCGCACGACCGCTCTGCGCGTCGATCATCGCGGCATAACCCCGCTCCAGCGTGCGCTGCGGACTCAGCACTTCGAGCCGCGCGGCGAGCGTGTCGATCCGCGCAACCTGACGCTCGTGCTGGCGCAACAAGGCCGCGTCCAGACGTTGCGCAAGATTGCCGAGCTTCGTCCGATGCGCGGCGAGGTCGGGACGCCAACGCTGCCAGCGCATTTGTAGCAGCGAAAAACGCGCTCGCGCGTCACGCACCGGACGCGCGCCGGCCGACGCGAGCCGTACGCTCAATTGCTGCAGATGCGTGCGTTGCCGCGTGAGCCGCTCCGCCGGCGACACGAGACGGCGTGCGAGCCAGTCGAGTTGCTGCGCACGCCGCTCCATCATGCGGCCGAAGCCGCGCGCGAGCGTCGCGTGCCGATGATCGAGTTCGCGCAGCAGCAGCACGCGCTGCGGGCTGACGAGTTCGGCGGCGCCGGTCGGCGTCGGCGCGCGCACGTCGGCAGCGAAATCGGCGATCGTGAAATCGGTTTCGTGGCCGACGCCGCTCACCACGGGAATCGCGCTTTCCGCGATCGCACGCGCCAGCACTTCTTCGTTGAATGCCCACAGGTCTTCGATCGAGCCACCACCACGGCACACGATCAGCACGTCGACTTCGCGTCGCGCGCCGGCCGCCTCGACCATCGCCGCGAGCTTGCCGCTGACGCCCACGCCCTGCACGGGCGCGGGATAAACGATCACCGGAATGTGCGGCGCACGGCGCGCCAGCGTGGTCAGCACGTCACGCAGCGCCGCAGCCTGCAACGATGTCACGATGCCGATCGCCCGCGGATGGGTCGGCAACGCGCGCTTGCGCTCGGCGGCAAAGAGCCCCTCGGCTTCGAGCTGCGCCTTCAGCCTGAGAAACGCTTCGTACAGCCGCCCCTGACCGGTACGGCGCACCGCCTCCACGTTCAGTTGCAGTTCGCCGCGTGGCTCGTACATCGTGACGAGCGCACGGACTTCAATGCGGTCGCCTTCGCGCGGCGTGAACTCGGCGTATTGAGCCCGTCCGCGGAACATCACGCAGCGCATTTGCGCCTGCGCGTCCTTGATCGAGAAATACCAGTGGCCGCTCGCGGCGCGGGTGAAGTTGGACACTTCGCCGGCCACCCAGACGAGCGGAAACGACCGTTCGAGCATCGTGCCGATCGCGCGATTGAGCGCGGAAACGGGAACGACGACCTCACCGCCGGGCGCCGCCGACGAAGAAAAAGGACTTTCGGGATTCATGCGAGGGAATATCTGTGACTGGCCGGACAGACGATAGACCGACTGGCTATCGGCGTCCAGCATAGTCGCTGAATTGTTAAAAGTGTCCACATGGCGGGAGTCGCCAGACAGAACCCGCCAGATCTCCCACCAGCGCGCATGGATTTCAGGCATAGCGTTGATTTATATGGCGTTTATAACTGGGCAACAGCGACACTCTCCGATGCGCGAGGCTCACAACGGCCCTTTCCGGCGGTTCGACGGCAGGTTCTCCACAAAGTTATCCACAGGCCGTGAAGAGCGCGCTCAACGGCAACTCACCGCCGCATACGCGCCTGGCGACTTGCCGGGCGGGACGCCCAGGCGCTAGAGTGGTGGGTTCGACGGCATGCCGAACGCCGCGCAAGGCACGCCGATGCGGTCTGCCGCGCAAGTGCGGCGGACCGCGCCGATGCTTCATTTTTCGCCTCACTTTCGACTGTCCGGAGAACCGCGTTGATGCTGATCCCGCGTATTGCGCCTGGCGCCTCCACGCCGGCGCGCCGCCCCCGTCCGGCGAACGGCGCGCCGCTCGTCCGCGCGACTCGCCCATGAGCGAACTCGGCGATCGTCTCGAAGCCCGTTTCGCCCGCGAATGGCAACAGCGCGGCCCTCTGGCATGGGCGCTGACGCCGCTCGCGTGCCTGTTCGGTGCGATTGCCGGCGCACGGCGCGCCGCCTTCTCGCTGGGCTGGTTAAAATCCGTGCGCGTCGGTGTGCCGGTGGTCGTGGTCGGCAACGTGACTGTCGGCGGCACCGGCAAGACGCCGACCGTGATCGCGCTGGTCGAAGCCTTGCGCGCCGCGGGCTTCAGTCCCGGCGTGGTGTCGCGCGGGTACGGTGCGCGCGTGAGGACGCCGACGCCGGTCACGCCCGCATCGGCGGCAGCGGTCGGCGGCGACGAGCCGTTGCTGATCGCGCGCCGCACCCGCGCGCCGGTGTGGGTCTGCCCGGACCGGGTGGCCGCCGCGCAGGCGCTGTGCGCCGCGCATCGCGACGTCGACGTGATCGTGAGCGACGACGGCCTTCAGCATTACCGCCTCGCACGCGACGCCGAGCTGGTCGTGTTCGACCACCGTCTCGGCGGCAACGGCTTTCTGCTGCCGGCCGGCCCGCTGCGCGAGCCGTTGGCACGCCGCCGCGATGCAACACTGATCAACGATCCCTACGCGCGCACGCTGCCGCCCTGGCCGAACACGTTCGCGCTGCAACTCGCCCCCGCCGACGCGTGGCATCTGGAGAACCCCGCGCTGCGCCGTCCGCTCGCGCAATTCAGCGGCGAGCGCGTGCTGGCCGCGGCCGGCATCGGCGCGCCGGAGCGTTTTTTCGCGACGCTGCGCGCCGCCGGTCTCGCGCCCACCACGCGCGCACTGCCCGATCACTACGCGTTCGAGCGCAATCCTTTTACGGACGTCGACGCCGATGCGATCCTGATAACGGAAAAGGATGCGGTAAAATTAGGGTCCTGGCACGATGCGCGCATCTGGGTTGTCCCGGTCGAAGCCGCGCTCGATCATCGCCTCATTGCATTAGTTGTGGAGAAAGTTCGTGGACGCTCGCCTGCTTGAAATTCTCGTCTGCCCGATCTGCAAGGGCCCGCTCAGCTACGACCGTGGCGCGCAGGAGCTGATCTGCAACGCGGACAAGCTCGCGTACCCCATCCGCGACGGCATTCCCGTGATGCTCGTCGACGAAGCGCGGCAGACCGTGGAAGGCACCCCGGTTGATCTGAATCCGGGCTCGGTCGCCTGAGTTCAGGTTTGCCCGCAGGGGGCAGCAACGCGCCTGCAAGCCTCGCGCCGTTGCTGCGCGCCGGCGACCGTCTTTTCCGTTTGCGCCCGCGCGGCATGCGCGGCCGCTTCCTCCGGTTTTATCGCTGCTCGTCTTCCCGCTTGTCTTCCCGATGACCCAAGCCCATACCACCGCTGCCCCGTTCATTGCCGTCGTACCGGCCCGGCTCGCTTCGACGCGTCTGCCCAACAAGCCGCTCGCCGATATCGGCGGCAAGCCGATGGTGGTGCGGGTCGCCGAACGCGCGCGCGAGTCGGGCGCGCAGCAGGTGCTGGTCGCGTCGGACGCGCAGGCCGTGCTCGACGCAGCACGCGATCACGGCTTCGAAGCTGTGTTGACGCGCGCCGACCATCCGTCGGGCACCGACCGTCTCGCTGAAGTCGCGACACATTTCGGCTGGAGCGACGAGACGATCGTCGTCAACGTGCAAGGCGATGAACCGCTGATCGATCCGGCACTGGTGTGCGGCGTCGCGTCGCACCTCGCGGCGAGCAGCGGCTGTGCGATCGCCACCGCCGCCCATCCGATCACCGACCCCGCTGAAATCTTCAATCCGAACGTCGTCAAGGTCGTGCTCGACGCGCGCGGCGTCGCGTTGTACTTCTCGCGCGCGCCGATTCCGTGGGCCCGCGACGCCTATCAGCCGCACTGGCCCAATGTCGCGTCGATGCCCGCCCCGCCTGCACCCGCAGTGGTTCACCGGCATATCGGCCTGTACGCGTATCGCGCGCAATTCCTGCGTACGTACCCGAGTCTCGCGATCTCGCCGATCGAACAGGTCGAAGCGCTCGAACAGTTGCGCGCGATGTGGCATGGCGAGCGAATCGCGGTGCTCGTCACGCCGGACGTGCCGCTGCCCGGCGTCGACACACCTGCGGATCTCGCGCGCGTACAGGCTTTATTCGGGTCTTGAGCACAAAAACCCGTGGCATAATCGGACGGTTGTGCGCGCCTCCCATCACCAGCGAAAGCAGCGAAACTCAGGGTTTGCCCGGTCGCACCGTTGCCTTCTTGCAGCGCCGTCGTGTTTCGACGTGCAGCGCGAGACCTGCAACGGCAGCCGATGCGGGTCCCTCGACGAATCGTGGGATGGCTGCAGCGTCATCGAAGAATTCACATAGATCTGGAGATATCACATGCGTTTGATCCTTTTGGGTGCACCCGGTGCGGGCAAGGGCACTCAGGCAAACTTCATCAAGGAAAAATTCGGGATTCCGCAAATTTCCACCGGTGACATGCTGCGCGCGGCCGTCAAGGCAGGCACGCCGCTGGGTCTCGAAGCCAAGCGCTTCATGGATGCCGGCGAGCTGGTCACGGACGAACTCATCATCAACCTGGTGAAGGAACGTCTGCAGCAACCGGACTGCGCGAACGGCTATCTGTTCGACGGTTTCCCGCGCACCATTCCGCAAGCGGAAGCGATGAAGCAGGCCGGCGTCGCGATCGACTACGTGCTGGAAATCGACGTGCCGTTCGACGAGATCATCGTGCGTATGAGCGGCCGCCGCTCGCACGCCGCGTCGGGCCGTACGTATCACGTCAAGTTCAATCCGCCGAAAGTCGAAGGCGTGGACGACGTGACCGGCGAACCGCTGATCCAGCGCGACGACGACAAGGAAGAAACGGTCAAGAAGCGCCTGGACGTGTATGAGGCGCAGACCAAGCCGCTGATCGAGTACTACAACAGCTGGGCAAAGAACGGCGATGCATCGACCGCATTGAAGGCGCCGCAGTACCGCCGCATTTCGGGCCTCGGCAGCGTCGATGAGATTCGTACTCGCGCATTCGACGCGTTGAAGTAAGCTCGCTGCGAACTGCGTCTGTTTGACGAAAAACCCGCCCCTGCCGGCGGGTTTTTAATTGGGCCACCGGCCCGTGCTGGCCGCCCTTTCCATTTCCTGCCGATCACGCGCATTCAGATTAGTTAGACATCCGTATCGGTTTGCCCTGCTTACGCCGCGCTTTCCGCATTGCAGCATAGCCGCTACAATCGATCATCGAAAATATATTCGATCGAAAGACGACTGGACAACCGTAGCAAAGGAGTAGACATGGAGATTCGTGACAATGCGTTCCTGATCACCGGCGGTGCATCGGGTCTTGGCGCCGCCACCGCGCGCCTGCTCGTCGAGAACGGCGGCAAGGTCGTGCTCGCCGACCTGAATCAGGATGCCGGCGAGGCGCTCGCCAAAGAACTCGGCGGCGTGTTCGTCAAATGCGACGTGAGCCGCGAAGACGACGCGATCCAGGCCGTCGAAGCCGCAACGAAGCTCGGCACGCTTCGCGGTCTCGTCAATTGCGCTGGCGTAGCGCCAGCCGTCAAGACCGTCGGCAAGGACGGCCCGCATCCGCTCGACTCGTTCGCACGCACCATCTCGATCAATCTGATCGGCACCTTCAACATGATCCGGCTCGCCGCCGCGGCAATGTCAAAGAACGAGCCGAACGCGAATGGCGAGCGCGGCGTCATCATCAACACGGCATCCGTGGCCGCGTACGACGGCCAGATCGGCCAGGCGGCCTATGCGGCATCGAAAGCCGGCGTGGTCGGCATGACGTTGCCGATCGCTCGCGACCTGTCGCGCAACGCGATTCGCGTGATGACGATCGCACCGGGCATCTTCGAAACGCCGATGCTGCTCGGCATGCCGCAGGAAGTGCAGGACGCGCTCGGCGCCATGGTGCCATTCCCGCCGCGCCTCGGCAAACCGGCCGAATACGCGATGCTGGCCAAACAGATCTTCGATAATCCGATGCTCAACGGCGAGGTGATTCGCCTGGACGGCGCCATCCGCATGCAGCCGAAGTAACGACGCGCCCACCTGCCGCCTGATGCGGCATGCCCGAAAAAAAACGCCTGCACATGATTGATGTGCGGGCGTTCTGTTTTAAAGCGGCAGGGCGCTATTCGCGATCGTCGTGTTGAGTGCGTTGGCGTAGCTCATGCAACTGCGACTCGACCACCGTCGCGTCCTCGGCATCCGGCCGGTCGCCCAGATAGCTTTCGAGGTCTTCGAGCGCGGGGCGCAGGTAATCGAGCCGCGCGTACGCGAAGCCGCGATCGCGCACCTCTTCGATGTTGTCCGGCAGCAGGATCACGAGACGCTGCTGCACCGCCAGCAAGCGCTGCCAGCGCTCGGTCTGCAGATAGGTGGACTTCAGATTGCGCAGCATGCGCGCGATGATCTCGCGGCGCGTGGCCGGCTGCAGCAGCATGCGCAGCGCCCGGCTCACCGACTCGCCCGCCGACGCCACATACGGCTCCAGCATCTCGACCATCTGCGTTTCGGTCAGCGACTGGCCGGTGGTCGGATCGAGCATCTCTTCGCCGTCGGGCGTCGTCACGCGCAGCAGGAAGTGCCCCGGAAAGGACACGCCGCGCGCCGGAATGCCGAGCTGCTCGGCCATCTCCAGATACAGCACCGCGAGCGAAATCGGAATGCCGCGGCGGCGCTTGAGCACCGCGTTCAGATAGCTGTTGTCGGGATCGTAATAGTCGTTGAGGTTGGCGGCAAAGCCGAGCTCGCGGAAGAAGAACCGGTTCAGAACGCCGAGCTTCTGTCTGATGTCGGCGTCGGCCGGCATGCGGCGCTGCAGACGCACCACCAGTTCGTCGATCTCGGCCAGTGTGGCTTGCAGATCGAGATCGGGGTAAGCGTCCTGCGCGAGCGAGAGCGCCGCCTCGGTCAGTGGAAGACTGTCGTCTTCGGCGACGAGCGTGCTGAAATAGTCGAGAACCCGCGTCATCGTGATCACTTCACTCGCCTTTTGAAATACGCGTACTTGAAGCCCATCAGCCAAAGCATACCGAAATATAGCGCGGCGAACAGCACGAGGCACGCGCCTAGCAGCACCATCCGGTCGACCGGCCGGTCATGCATGGCGATCCAGTCGAAATTGATCGCCAGCCAACGCATCGTGCCGGCCAGCACCAGACAGGCGCCGAACAACTGTACGAAAAACTTGAGCCAGCCGCCTGACGGCATATAAATGCCGCGCTTGCGCAGACCGACAAACAGCAGCAACGCATTGACGCAAGCGCCGAGCCCGACGCTCAGCGTAAGGCCCGCATGCGAGAAAAGCGGCACGAACACGTAGTTGCTCAATTGCGTGGCGATCAGCACGCCGACGCCGATCTTCACCGGCGTCTTGATGTCCTGCTTCGCGTAGAAGCCGGGCGCGAGAATCTTGATCAGGATCAGACCGATCAGCCCGACGCCATAAGCGGCCAGCGCACGGCTCACCATCACGACCGAGTGGCCGTCGAACTTGCCGTAGTTGAACAGGACGGCGGTCAGCGGCTGCGCGAAGAAGAAGAGCGCGACCGCGCTCGGCGCGGCCAGCAGGAACGTAACGCGCAAACCCCAGTCGAGCAGCGACGAATACTCGTGCGCGTCGGCGTCGACGTGCGCCTTCGACAGGCTCGGCAGCAGGATCGTGCCCAGCGCGACACCGAGCAGCGCAGTCGGAAACTCCATTAGCCGATCGGCGTAGTTGATCCACGACACCGCGCCCGGCCCGATGCGCGACGCGATATTCGTATTGATGATGAGGCTGATCTGCGCGACCGACACGGCGAACATCGCCGGCACCATCTTCGACAGCACCCGCTTTACGCCGCGATGCGCGAGCGCCCGCAACGGATTCAGGCTGATGCGCGGCACCATGTCGATCTTTTTCAGCCCCGGCAACTGCACGATGAATTGCAGGATGCCGCCGGCGATCACCGCCCACGCGAGCGCATAGACCGGCGTTTGCAGACGCGGCGCGACGAACACCGCGGCGACGATGAATGCCACGTTCAGCAACACCGGCGCGAATGCGGGCAGCGAGAAGTTCTTGTACGTATTCAGCACGCTCGACGCCAGCGAGGTCAGCGAAATGAAAATGATGTACGGGAACATGATGCGCGTCATCGTGACCGCGAGCGCGTACGCCTCGCCCTCGTGCGCGAGACCCGAGGCGACGACGTACACCACGCCCGACGCGCCCACCACGCCGATCACCGACAGCACCGCCAGCGCCCACGCGAGCACGGTCGAGGTGGCGTCGACGAGCGCCTTGGTGGCGTCGTGGCCCTGCTGGTTCTTGAACTCGGCGAGAATCGGCACGAAGGCCTGCGAGAACGCGCCTTCGGCGGAAATGCGGCGCAGCAGGTTGGGGATACGGAAGGCGACGTAGAACGCGTCAGTGTATTGACTGGCGCCGAACGCGCGAGCGATCAGCGTTTCGCGGGCCAGTCCGGTCACGCGCGACAGCAGCGTGAAGCCGCTGACCGTCAGCAGGGCTCGGATTAGATTCATGGGGCGCTTATTATACGGGTGCCGCAAGTGCGGACGACGAGCCGGAACGCGATTCGGACCGATTTGCTGCGCAGACGTTCGGTCCGATCGGCTGATTGGCGCATTTTTTTGCAGTGGGTCGGGTCGTGCCGTGCGTCACGAACGCGCGCCGGAACGCGTATTCCGGCCTCGCGTCGCACCGGCCGCGCCACTTTCGCCAACCCATGGCCGCCGAAGGACGCGAGCCTTCCCGCTAAAGGCCCGCGCGGCGCGCTCGTGCATTCCCGTTGCCACGTGCCTGATTTTGTTGCTATAATCGCCGGTTTCGAAGCTCGCTCAGTTTTCGGACGCGCTCAAGGACATGGGCAAGGTCGGCTCCACGCCGCCTGGCAACGTCCTCGAATCGCCGGAAATCCAGGCCCGCCTTCGCGTAGTTCGATCGATTTTTTCGACACTTTTTGCGCTCTTGGGCAATCGCTTCCAAGAGTTCGGATCTAAAAGCAGCACCTCACCACTTGAAGGTCAGGTACTGGAAACAGGAACAGGATAAGGAACCGTCATGGCTAACTCCGCACAAGCACGCAAGCGCGCCCGCCAGGCCGCCAAGGCAAACTCGCACAACTCGGCACTGCGCTCGAAGTTCCGCACGGCTATCAAGGCTGTTCGCAAGGCGATCGACGCCGGCGACAAGGCCAAGGCCGCTGAAATCTTCCAGGCATCGTCGAAGACCATCGACATCATCGCCGACAAGAACATCGTTCACAAGAACAAGGCTGCTCGCCATAAGAGCCGTCTCGCTGCAGCCCTCAAGGGTCTGCAAGCGTCCGCAGCGCAGTAATTCCGGTCAGCCCGCTTCGGTGGGCTACCTCCTGTTTCCGCTGCACAGAAAGGCCCGCCTCGGCGGGCTTTTTTGCTTGAAACAGACCGATTCGCACGTGTCCGCAACGCTTCAGCGCGACGCGCTTGTGATTGCCGGGCCACCCTGCCGCCCCGACGTCACACAAAAAAACCCGCTAATTGCGGGTTTTTTGCTTTTGCAGATCCGGTGCCGCCTGCGCTATATCACGTGTCTTTTGGCTTGCGGCACGGCAGCATGCTCGAGTTGCAACTCACACGCCTCGGTCACGACGAGATCGTTGTCTTTTGCGAAGTTGAGCACGAAGTCGAAGGCCATCGGTTCGATGTCGCGCAAGCGCGAATCGAGAATCACGCACTTGAGATCGCCGATCATGGTCGGCCGCACGTACAGCGAGTACTGCATATAGGCGTTCGGCCCCTTCTTCGCTCCCGGCCCAAAACATGCCATCACTCCGGCGAGCCGCTCCGACCAGTCGCTCGGCCGGAATCGCTTTCCGGTCGACGTAATGCCCTGAATGAAGAATTCGGTTGGAGCTGCTTCGGCCATGTAGGAATACCTGTGTAACTGCCCAGCGTGATGACGGCAAAGCCGACGGCACGCGCCGGCTTCAAATGCCTGAATTCGCGGCTGTACGCCGCGATGGCGAGCCGCGCCACCAGAAACCGCCACGGGCCGGCTGGGCAGCCTCGTCGCTTGTCATGACGGCGCACCGCGAGCAGGCTTTCCGAACCGCGCGAGCCGTGTCCCGCAGGCCGGATTCCGGCCTGCCGGGCTTTGGGAGAACCGCCAGATTATAGCGCAGCGGACCTTTTTCCGCAGCGCACACAAGCTTCGTCCGACCGGGGCGGGAGGCTTTCAGACAGCTTTCCCGGCCTTTTCGCCGACTCGTCAAACGGGGCGAAATCCTTTATGCTGCATTGAGTTACCACAAACGACGGCGGCGCCGTCCGGCAATCCTGCCGGGTGAGACCGCCGTATTTGTTTCATGACCGCCAAGAAAATTCGCCACTATCTGCAGTTCAAGGATTTCTCGCTGGAAGACTACGAGTACGTGCTGGAACGCGCGCGCATTCTGAAACGTAAATTCAAGAACTACGAGACTTACCACCCGCTGCACGATCGCACGCTGGCCATGATCTTCGAAAAGAATTCGACACGCACCCGCCTGTCGTTCGAGGCCGGCATCTTCCAGCTGGGCGGCCACGCCGTGTTCATGAGCACGCGCGACACGCAGCTCGGTCGCGGCGAACCGATCGAAGACGCTGCGCAAGTGATTTCGCGCATGGTCGACATCATCATGATCCGCACGTTCGGCCAGGACATCATCCAGCGCTTTGCGGAAAATTCCCGCGTGCCGGTGATCAACGGGCTGACCAACGAATACCACCCGTGCCAGGTGCTGGCCGACATCTTCACGTACTTCGAGCATCGCGGCCCGATTCGCGACAAGACGGTCGCATGGGTCGGCGACGCCAACAACATGCTGTACACGTGGATCGAAGCCGCGCAGATCCTCGGCTTCAGGCTGCGCCTGTCCACGCCGCCGGGCTACAAGCTCGACCGCGCGATGGTCGCCGCCGAAAGCGCGCCGTTCTACGAAGAATTCGACGACCCGAACGAAGCCTGCGCGGGCGCCGATCTCGTCACCACCGACGTCTGGACCAGCATGGGCTTCGAAGCCGAAAACGAAGCACGCAAGAAGGCCTTCGCGGACTGGTGCGTCGACGCCGAAATGATGGCGCGCGCCAACCCGGACGCGCTCTTCATGCACTGCCTGCCCGCCCACCGTGGAGAGGAAGTCAGCGCGGAAGTAATCGACGGCCCGCAAAGCGTCGTGTGGGACGAGGCGGAAAATCGCCTGCACGTGCAAAAAGCGTTGCTGGAATATCTGCTGCTCGGCAAGCTGAATCACTGAGCGAGCTTTTTTACCCTCTGCAGCACTCGCGTGAAACCTGCGTGAAGCGCGCCGGGGCCTCGACTACGAGGCAAGGCATCCACGTCCGCGCCGCGCATCGGGCCGGCGTCCACGGTTGCAACGGGACCCGGCCGCATGACCGCACTGCCCCAAAAACGCGGGCGCCCGGCGGTTTAGTGTCAAAATAGTGGTTTTCCGCGCTCCGGAACCGCCGGCGCGCCTTGTTTTCCCGCTTTTTCCAGCTACGAGTTCACCATGAGCGATATCAAGAAAGTCGTGCTCGCCTATTCGGGCGGCCTCGACACCTCCGTCATCCTGAAGTGGTTGCAGGACAATTACGACGCCGAAGTCGTCACGTTCACGGCCGACATCGGCCAGGGCGAAGAGCTGGAGCCGGCGCGCAAGAAGGCCCTGCAGCTCGGCATCAAGCAGGAAAACATTTTCATCGAAGACCTGCGCGAAGAATTCGTGCGCGACTTCGTGTTCCCGATGTTCCGCGCCAACACGGTCTATGAAGGCGAGTACCTGCTGGGCACGTCGATCGCGCGTCCGCTGATCGCCAAGCGTCAGATCGAAATCGCCCGCGCCACCGGCGCCCAGGCGGTGTCGCACGGCGCAACCGGCAAGGGCAACGACCAGGTTCGCTTCGAACTCGGTTACTACGCGCTGGAACCGGGCATCAAGGTCATCGCACCGTGGCGTGAATGGGACCTGTTGTCGCGCGAAAAGCTGCTCGCGTACGCGGAAAAGGCCGGTATTCCGATCGAAATGAAGCACAAGCAAGGCGGCGCGCCGTATTCAATGGATGCGAACCTGCTGCACATCTCGTTCGAAGGCCGTCACCTGGAAGATCCGAAGGCGGAAGCTGAAGCCGATATGTGGCGCTGGACCGTGTCGCCCGAACAGGCGCCGGACCAGGCCGAATACCTCGACATCGAATACGAGCACGGCGATCCGGTCGCGATCAACGGCAAGCGTCTGTCGGCGGCGGAAATGCTGACCGAACTGAACCGCCTGGGCGGCAAACACGGCATCGGCCGTCTGGATCTGGTGGAAAACCGTTACGTCGGCATGAAGTCGCGCGGCTGCTATGAAACGCCGGGCGGCACGATCATGCTGAAGGCGCACCGCGGCATCGAGTCGATCACGCTCGACCGTGAAGTCGCTCACCTGAAAGACGACCTGATGGCCCGCTACGCGTCGCTGATTTACAACGGCTACTGGTGGAGCCCGGAGCGCCGCGCGCTCCAGGTGCTGATCGACCACACGCAGGAAAAGGTCAATGGCTGGGTGCGTGTGAAGTTGTACAAGGGCAGCGTCTCGGTGGTCGCGCGCGATTCGAAGGAAACACTGTTCGACAAGACCATCGCTACGTTCGACGACGACGGCGGCGCATACAACCAGGCGGACGCCGGCGGCTTCATCAAGTTGAATGCACTGCGTATGCGGATTGCGGAAAATGCGCGCCGTCAGCGTGGCTGAGGGTGGGCGTTTCGGTGAAGGCTAATTTCGCGCGAGCGGAGTCAAGCGCCGAAGGCGCGGCCTGATCCAAACGCAGACGATAAAAAAGCGCCGCGAGAAAACTCCCGGCGCTTTTTTGCATTTCAGCGTGCCGCCTAACCAGTCACAACGCGCCCAGTCGACTCAGTGTCCGTCAGCGCACCGTCGAACCACTTCCGGGAGCGCTGGCAGCAAGACTTCGGCGCCTCAAGCTCAGTCGGCCGCTATCCGCGCCGCCGCGTCACAAACAAACCGGCTCCGCTTCCAACTCCACACCGAATCGCTCGAGCACGTCCCGCTGGATCGCTCTGGCAAGCGCCAACACCTCCGCGCCGCTCGCGCCGCCGCGATTCACCAGCACCAGCGCCTGCCGCTCATGCACGGCCGCCGCGCCCATCGCACGGCCTTTCCAGCCGCATCGGTCGATCAACCAGCCTGCCGCGAGCTTCACCCGCCCATCCGCCTGAAGATAGGACACGACATCCGGCTCCCGGCTCTTCAGCGCGTCGAACTGCGCCGCGTCGACCACTGGATTCTTGAAGAAGCTCCCGGCGTTGCCGAGTTCCAGCGGATCGGGCAGCTTCGCGCGCCGCACCGCCACCACCGCATCGAAGATGGCCTGCGCGGTCGGCGGCCTGTCACCGCCAGCGGCATGCTCCGAGCCCGCGGCCAACTCACGCGCCAGATCGGCGTAACCGGCGCGCGGTTGCCAGAGCTTCGGCAAGCGGAACGTCACCGACGTGATGACGAACCGGTCACGCCCTTCTCGCTTGAAGAAGCTGTCGCGATAACCGAACCCACAAGCCTCGGTATCGAGCTCGACGACGTCGCCCGTCGCCAGTTCCACCGCGCGCAACGAGGCGAACCGCTCGCACATTTCCAGTCCGTACGCGCCGATGTTCTGAATCGGCGCCGCGCCGACCGTACCCGGAATCAGCGCGAGATTCTCCAGTCCCGGCAATCCCTGCGACAAACTCCACGCGACGAACTCGTGCCACGGTTCGCCGCCGGCCGCCTCGACGTACCATGCGTCATCGTCCTCGCGCACGACGCGGCGGCCCCGCAGCGCGACCAGCAGCACCAGCCCGGGGAAGTCGCCGGTCAGCACGACGTTGCTGCCGCCGCCCAGCACGAGGCGCGGCAGTCCTCCCGCGCGGGCGTCGCGCACCGCCGCCATCAATTGCGCTTCGTGCTCGATCCGGCATGCAAACCGCGCGCGGACATCGAAACCAAAGGTGTTGTGTGCCTTCAGCGGATAGCCGGCAATGAACGCGGCGGAATCGGAGTGGGACATCGGAATCGAGGAGAATGAAACAGCGAAAGAGACCAGATCGCGCCCCGGCCGCCCGACAATGCGCGGCGGTCTTGGGCAAAAGGGAGTGGCGTCGGTAAAATGACGTCCGGTTCGTGATTATAGCGAGTGCCCCGTGCGCAGCCGACCGGCCGCGTCACGCACCGCAGCACTATTGGGAGAATGCAATGCCATCGTTTGACGTCGTCTGCGAAGCGAACATGATCGAAGTCAAGAACGCGATCGAACAGTCCAACAAGGAAATTTCCACGCGCTTCGACTTCAAAGGGTCGGACGCGCGCGTCGAACATAAGGAAAACGAAATCACCGCCTACGCCGACGACGACTTCAAGCTCGGCCAGGTGAAGGACGTGCTGCTGTCGAAAATGGCCAAGCGCAACGTGGACGTGCGCTTTCTCGACTACGGCAAGATCGAGAAGATCGGTGGCGACAAGGTCAAGCAGGTCATCAAGATCAAGAAGGGCGTGTCCGGCGATCTCTCGAAGAAAATCGTGCGTCTCGTGAAGGACAGCAAGATCAAGGTCCAGGCGAGCATTCAGGGCGACGCGGTGCGCATCACCGGGGGCAAGCGCGACGATCTGCAAAGCGTGATTGCGATGCTGCGCAAGGACGTGACCGATACGCCGCTCGACTTCAACAACTTCCGCGACTGAGTCTCAATGGCGCGGGTACGCGCCCAAGGGAGCAGAACGGACAATGAGTAACGGGCAAGCGCGAGGTGTACCTCGCGCAGGGCTTGCGGGCCCTACGCGCCGAGGCCGCCTTACCCGTGCGCCGCCCAACGAGTACGCGTAACTTGCCGGCTAGCCGGGCGCCTCGGGTTTCGCGCTCGCTGCGCACTGCCTGGGCGGAGCCAGCGAGCAACTCGAATGAAATCCCGTAACACCCGCACACCGCCCGCGCGGCATCAGCGAGCGGCCTGCGGACAGGCCAAATGAGGCGAGATCCGCGATCAATCGGAGCGCGACACGTGTGGCCTCCACGCGCCCCATCCGTCCCTCAAAGATCGTTACCCGCCGCCGGCGTAGGCGCCTTCTTCTTGTCCCCGATGCGGCTTTCCTGCCCGTGCATCAGCTTGGCGATGTTGCCGCGATGGCGCCACACCAGCAGCGAACTCATCACGACGATCGCCAGCGCGATCACGCGCGGCCCGAACAGGAACGCGTAAAAAAGCGGCGCGAACACCGCCGCGGCCAGCGCCGCCAGCGAGGAATAACGCGTGAAGAACGCAACGATCAGCCACGTCAGCAAGGTCGCGATGCCGAGCGTCGGATTGATCGCGAGCAGCACGCCCGCTGCGGTCGCCACGCCCTTGCCGCCCTTGAAGCGGAAGAACACCGGATACAGGTGGCCGAGAAACACCGCGACCGACGCCATCGCCACCGACGTCTCGTCCAGCCCATAGCGCGCGCCGAAGTGCACGACGAACCACACCGGCAGCCAGCCCTTGAAGGCGTCGCCGATCAGCGTGAGAATCGCCGCCTTCTTGCTGCCGCTGCGCAGCACGTTGGTGGCGCCGGGGTTGCCCGAGCCGTATGAGCGCGGGTCGTCGAGGCCCATTGCGGCGCTCACGATCACGGCGAACGACACCGAACCGATCAGGTAGGCAACGACAGCAACGATCAGGTTTTGCATCTGGGACTCTTATAAGGATCAGCGGTCTGAAACTCGATACTCCAACCGCAACAGGTAACGCAACTCGGAACAAAGCGGCGCATATTCTACCGAACGCGGCCGCCCGGAAAACATTCGCGCAAACGTCAATCGACGCTCGCGCACTGCACCGCCTTCGCCGCCAGCAGATCGGTCAGCACCGTCGGCTCGATGCTGACCAGAAAGCCGCGCCGGCCGCCGTTCAGCCAGAGCCTGTCCATTTCCAGAATGCTCGACTCGACATAGACCGGCATCTGCTTGCGCGTACCGAACGGCGACGTGCCGCCGATCAGATAGCCGGAATGCCGGTTCGCCACTTCGGGCTTGCAGGGCTCGACGCGCTTCGCGCCGATCTGCCGGGCGAGGTTCTTGGTGCTGACGGTGCGGTCGCCGTGCATCAGCACGATCAGCGGCTTCGCGTGCTCGTCTTCCATCACGAGCGTCTTCACGACATGATGCTCGTCCACGCCGAGCTGGCGCGCCGACTCTGCCGTGCCGCCGTGCTCGACGTAATCGTAAGGATGCTCGCCGAACGTGACGCCGTGGCGGCGCAGAAACTGCGTGGCCGGCGTTTCGGAAACGTGTCTGGATTTGCTCATCGGCGCATTGTAATGGCGAGTTTGCACGACGGCTATTTGCCGAACGGCCAATTGTGCGGTCCATGCGGGTGTGGCACGATCGTTCGGATATTGGGTGTCGTCGTAGCCGTGGATTTGATGCTGCGCGGCGAATCGTTTTTAGTAGTTATTTTGCGTGGGACTGAGGAGTAGTAGGTGCTAAAGCGCCAACTCCGATCGACCGCCCTGGGGCATGGGATCGGAGTAAGCGCTAAAGCGCCAACTCCGATCGACCGCCCTGGGGCATGGGATCGGAGTAAGCGCTAAAGCGCCAACTCCGATCGACCGCCTTGGGGCATGGGATCGGAGTAAGCGCTAAAGCGCCAACTCCGATCGACACAGGAGACAACGTTGAACCCCGATTCATCCAGCCGTTCCACAATCGACATCCCCGCCCTGCTCGCCGCGCTGCCCGCGCGCATCGCCGAGATTCCGGCGCTCGCCGCCGCGCGCGATCCGCAGCACATCGCCCTGATCGAGGACGCGCGCCAGTTGACCAGTGCACAACTGCTGCAAGCCGTCGACTCCGTCACGGACCTGCTGCGCGCATGGGGCGTGCGCGGCGGCGACCGCGTAATGATCGTCGCGGAAAACAGCATCGCGCAGATCGTGCTGCTGTTCGCAACCGCGCGGCTCGACGCGTGGGCGCTGGTGTCGAACGCCCGCCTGTCCGCGGCCGAACTCGACGCGATCCGCGCGCACGCACAACCTCGCATGGTCGCGTATGCGGTGGAATCCGGCGATGCCCAGCAGCACGCGCTGCGCCACCAGGCGACGGCCGCGCCGGCCATCACGCCGGACATCGGCGCATGGTCGTACACGGTGGACAGCGCAGCGCAAGCCGAACCGGTCGAACCCGCGAACCATCGCCAATGCGCCGCGCTGATCTACACCACCGGCACCACCGGCGCGCCGAAAGGCGTGATGCTGTCGCATCGCAATCTGCTGTACATCGCCGCGGTGTCGAGCCGCCTGCGCAAGGTCGGTCCCGGCGACGTCGTCTATGCCGTGCTGCCGATCTCGCACGTGTACGGCTTCGCGTCGGTGTGCCTCGGCAGCCTGCACGCGGGCGCGACCTTGCGGCTCGCACCGCGCTTCGCGCCGGAAGCCGTGCGCCGCGCCCTCGCCGACGAACGCGTGTCGATCTTCCAGGGCGTGCCGGCCATGCACGCCAAACTGCTCGACCATCTGCAGACGTGTGGCCTTCCGTGGTCCGCGCCGCACCTGCGCTTTGCCTACTCGGGCGGCTCGCCGCTCGACGCCGCGCTCAAGGCGCAGGTCGAAGCCGTCTACGGTCTGCCGCTGCACAACGGCTACGGCATGACCGAGAGCAGCCCCACGGTGTCGCACACGATGCTCGACGCGCCGCGCAGCGACTGCTCGGTCGGCGAGGTTATTCCGGGCGTCGAGGTGAAGTTCGTCGGACTCGATGGCGTCGACGCGGCGCCGGGACAAATCGGCGAGCTATGGGTGCGCGGGCCGAATGTGATGCTCGGCTACTACCGCAGTCCGGAGCAAACCCGCGCGGCCGTGACCGCGGACGGCTGGCTCAAGACCGGCGATCTCGCGCGACAGGACGCGGACGGCGCGCTGCATATCGCCGGGCGCAGCAAGGAGTTGATCATCCGCTCGGGGTTCAACGTCTATCCGGCCGAGGTCGAGCATGTGTTGAACGCGCATCCGCAAGTCGTACAGTCGGCGGTGATCGGACGCGCGGTCGAGGGCAACGAGGAAGTGATCGCGTTCGTCGAGTTGACGGCGGGCGCGACCGTCACGCCCGCCGACTTGATCGCGTGGTGCGGCGAGCGTCTCGCGCCGTACAAGCGGCCCGCCGAATTGAAGGTGCTCGCCGCGCTGCCGGCCGCCTCGACCGGCAAGATCCTCAAACACCGGCTGCGTGAATTCGTCTGAAGCAGGCGCAACGGCACGCGCCACGCTGAACGCAAGCGCGCCTCATCCTCGCGGATGATGCTGCGCATGCAGCGACTTCAGCCGTTCGCGGGCCACGTGGGTGTAGATCTGCGTGGTCGAGATATCGGTGTGGCCGAGCAGCAGTTGGACGACGCGCAGGTCCGCGCCGTGATTGAGCAGGTGCGTGGCGAACGCGTGCCGCAACGTGTGCGGCGACAAAGGCGCGTGCACATCGGCCGCCGCCGCGTGGCGTTTGATGATGTTCCAGAACTGCTGGCGCGTCATGCCCTCGGCGCGGCTCGTGACGAACAGCGCATCGGTGGCGCGCGCGCCGAGCAACACCGGGCGCGCCTCGCGCAGATAACGCTCGATCCACCCGTGCGCCTCTTCGCCGAACGGAATCAGACGCTCCTTCGAGCCCTTGCCCATCACGCGCACCACGCCTTCGTTCAGCCCCACTTCCACCGTCTTCAGCGTGACGAGTTCAGTGACGCGCAGGCCGCTCGCGTACATCAGCTCCAGCATCGTGCGATCGCGCAAGCCCAGCGCGGTGTCGATGTCGGGCGCGCCGAGCAGCGCTTCGACTTGCGCTTCGGTGAGTGTCGAGGGAAAACGTGGCGGCTGCTTCGCCGAACGGATGCGCAGTGTCGGATCGACCGCCGCGCGATGCTCGCGCACCGCCCACGCGTAGTAGCGGCGAAACACCGAGAGACGCCGGTTCGCCGAGGTCGATTTGTCGTGCTGCCGCACGGCGCTGTACGCGTTGAGTTCGGCTTCGCCGACTGTATCGAGCGACATGTTGCGGCTCGCCGCGAGCCATTCCGAGAACAGCCGCAGGTCGCGGCGGTACGCATCGAGCGTGTTGCGCGACAGGCCGTGTTCGAGCCACAGCGCGTCGCAGAACACATCGATCGACGCCAGGCTCGCGAGCAACTCCGGTGCTGAAGCGGATGAAGGTGACACGACGCTCGCGCCGTCTGCGGTGATGTCGCTCATGCGTACGGAATGCCCTCATGCGCCAGCAGCCAGCGCTTGACGTTGCGAAAGAAGCCCTCTTCGGCGTGATGCGCGAAGCCGCCGATACCGCTCGAACTCACCACGCGATGACACGGAATCACAATCGGAAAGTCATTCGCGCCGCAAGCCTGTCCGACCGCGCGCGGCACGCTGCCCAACTGCCTCGCCAACTGTCCGTAGGTCAGTACGACGCCGGGCGGAATTTCGCAGAGCGCCTGCCACACCCGCCGCTGAAACGTGGTGCCGACGGATGCCAGCGGCAACTCGAACCGCGCGGACGGCTGCTCGAAATATCGTTCGATCTGCTCGACCGCTTGCCGCGCCAACGGCGTGTCGGGCGCGACGCTCCGCACCGAATCCGGCAGATAGACGATCTCGCGCACGGCCTCGCCTTCGACACGAATGCCGACCTTGCCGAATGGCGCATCGATCACTGCGTTGAACATGATTGCCTGCTCCTGACAAACGCGGCGCCCTGGCTTGCAACGGCAACGTAGCGTACCTGCATGGACGTGCAGGCGTTCTACGCGAACCGTATGCGCAAACCGCGCCGTACAAAAACATCCGCTGATTGAACTGCCGCTACTCTACGCCGCTTCCAACGCCCACTCCACATGCTCGCGCACGACCGCGGAAGGATCGTCGGCGCGCTGCCGCAGTGCCTGCACGATCGCCTCGCGCGCCGCGCCATTCAAACTTTCCGCAGGCGCTCTGAGCGCGTTGCCCATCCCCACTGCGAGATTACGCAGCCAGCTCTCGTAGCCGATGCGGCGAATCGCGCTGCCCTGCATGCGCGTATCGAACTCGTCCGCGCTCCACGCGAACAGCTCGACCAGCGACGCGCGATCGAGCCCATGCCGCACATCGAAATCGGCGACCGGCGCAGCCTGCGCGAACTTGTTCCATGGACACGCGAGCTGGCAATCGTCGCAGCCATACACACGATTGCCGATCAGCGGCCGCATGTCCAGGGGAATACTGCCTTTGAGTTCAATCGTGAGATACGAGATGCACAGGCGCGCATCGACCTTGTAAGGCGCGACGATCGCCCCGGTCGGACAGGCGCCGATGCAGCGCGTGCAACTGCCGCAATGCGAGCCCGGCGTCTCGGGCGCGACCTCGGGCAAGGTTTCGGCGTCGGTCGGCAAAGGCACATCGACATAGATTTCGCCGAGGAAGAACAGCGATCCGGCGTCGCGTTGCAACAGCAGCGTGTGCTTGCCGCGCCAGCCGATGCCCGCCTTCTGCGCAAGTTCTACTTCCAGCACCGGCGCCGAATCGGTAAATACGCGGTAGCCGAACGCGCCGATCTCGGCTTCGATTTTCTCGGCCAGATGTTGCAGACGGTTACGCATCACCTTGTGATAGTCGCGGCCGCGCGCATAGATCGACACCACCGCCGCCGACGGGTCCGCGAGCCGCGCCTGCTCGGCTGCGCGCCACTCGCGTGCGAGCGGCCCTTCCTGCGTGGTGGTCTGGTTCGCGTTGCCGCTCAGCGTGTCGAACGGCAAATAGGCGATGCGCGCGGTAATTACGCGTCGCGTGCCGGCCACAAGCTCAGCCGGGCGCGCGCGTTTCATCCCGTGTTTCGCCATATAATCCATCTCGCCGTGGCACCCCGCTTCCAGCCACGCTGCAAGCGGCGCTTCGGCAGCGCAGAGATCGGTGTCGCTAATGCCGATCGCCCCGAAACCCAATTCACGGCCCCAGCTTTTGATGTTAAGCGCGAGCGCATTCAGCGCCGCTTCATCGAAATGACGCACGGCACGCGCGGCGTCGACGGACGCGGGCATGCTGGAAACAGGGGACTCCGGACTTCGGTTCATCACGCCATTTTACGAGAATGCCTGCCAACTCCGATCACGCGATTCAACCGCCCGCCGCCGTCCTGCTCGAACGCGTCTTCGCGCTCGCGGACGAAGCCGCCACGCTCGCCTTCGGCGAGCGCTTCGCGCAGGCGATCGAAAGCGTGCGCGCGGCGATCGCCCAAAGTGGCAACGCGTTCCACGGACTGCAGGTGCAACTCGTCGGCGACCTTGGCGCGGGCAAGACCACGCTCGTGCGCGCGACCCTGCGCGGCCTCGGCCACACCGGCCGCGTACGCAGTCCCACTTACACGCTCGTCGAACCTTACGTGCTCGAACCACGGCAAGGGGAACCAGGCGAACTCGGGGAACTCGCGCTCTATCACTTCGATCTGTACAGATTCACCGATCCGGCCGAATGGGCCGACGCGGGCTTTCGCGAATACTTCGACCGCGGCGCGGTCTGCCTCGTCGAATGGCCGCAACGCGCAGGGCGTCTTCTCGGCGTGCCGGATCTCGTCTTCTCGCTCGACCTCGACAGCGACGGCGACGGCCGCGTGCTCGTCGCACGGGCATACAGCGAATCAGGAAAGGCATGTCTCGAAAGATGTTGATCAAACCGTTCCGCTCGATCGAATCGGCGGCCACCGCAACACATAACTGGCGGCGCCGGCAGATTCTGCGGGCGGGCGCCTCCACGCTCGTGCTCGGCCTCGTCGCGCCGCGTCTGGCGATGGCCAGTTCGGTGCTCGGCGTGCGCGTCTGGCCGGCGCGCGACTACACGCGCGTGACGATCGAATCCGATCAGCCGTTGCAGAACGCACAGCAGCTGTTGCAGGGACCGGACCGGCTGGTGGTCGATCTAAGCGGCCTCGATCTCGATCAGGCGCTCAAGGATCTCGTCTCGAAGATCACGCCGAACGATCCGCAAATTTCGTCGGTGCGGGTCGGACAATATCAGCCGCACGTGGTGCGCATGGTGTTCGACCTGAAGGGCTCGGTGAAGCCGCAGGTGTTCACGCTGCCGCCGGTCGGCGCGTACAAGTACCGGCTGGTGTTCGACCTCTATCCGGCGGTCGCGCCCGACCCGCTGATGGACCTGCTCGCGCAGACCGAGCACAAGCAGCAGACGCTGAACGAAGAGAACGGCGTGCCGCCCGCCACGCTGAACGGCCCCGGCACGCCGCCCACCGCCGACAACAGCGAGGCGTTCTTCGAGCGCTATGCGCAAAACGGCGGCGGTGGCAACACTGCGCCGAATGCGCCGCGTCCGCCCGTGCACGTCACCCCCACGCCCAGCGCGCCGATCATCGCGGGCAAGCCGGCCGCGCCGCTCGCACCACTCGCACCGCCCGCCGCGATTGCGCGCAACAACAAAGGCGGCAACAGCGGCAATAGCGCACGCAACCAGGACAGCGACGATACGGACGGCGGCGACACCTACGCGTTCAGCACGCCCAAATCCGGCAAGAGCAACACCGTGCGTCTGCTGACGGTCGCCATCGACCCGGGTCATGGCGGCGAAGACCCCGGCGCAATCGGCGGCTCGGGCACCTACGAGAAGCACGTCGCGCTCGACATCGCGAAGAAGCTGCGCGCGAAGATCGACGCGCAGTCGAACATGCGCGCCATGATGACGCGCGACGCCGACTTCTTCGTGCCGCTGAACGTGCGCGTGCAGAAGGCGCGGCGCGTCGGCGCGGACCTGTTCGTGTCGATCCACGCGGACGCGTTCACCACGCCGGAGGCGAAGGGCTCGTCGGTGTTCGCGCTGTCCGAGCATGGCGCGTCGAGCGCCGCCGCGCGCTGGATGGCGAACAAGGAAAACTCGTCGGATCAGATCGGCGGGATCAACATCAAGTCCGCCGACGCCACGGTCAACCGTGCGTTGTTCGATATGTCGACCACCGCGCAGATTCGCGATTCGATGCGCTACGGCAACTTCGTGCTGAAGGAAATCGGCGGGATCAACAAGCTGCACAAGGGCTCGGTCGAACAGGCGGGGTTCGCGGTGCTGAAGGCGCCGGACATTCCGTCGATCCTCGTCGAGACCGCGTTCATCAGCAACCCGGATGAGGAGCGCCGTCTGAACGACGACGCGTATCGCGAGAAGATGGCCGACGCGATCATGAGCGGCATCAAGCGCTATTTCGCGGCGAATCCGCCGCTGGCGAAAAACCGCATGACGTGATGCGTTGGCGTGCAGCCACACGCGGTGCAATGCAATGAAAAACGGCCGCTGATGCGGCCGTTTTTCATGATGCCTTCACGCGCACGTCCGGCGCTCGACAGGCTCAACGCGCCGGCGTCAACCGCTGCACGATCCGGCCGCCGAACACGTTCACGGCGAGGCCCGCCATCACCAGCAGCGCGCCCCCGATCTGCGCCATGGTCAATTGCTCATCGAGCAACAGCGACGCCGACGCCAGGCCGACGATCGGCACCAGCAACGAAAACGGCGCGACCTGGCTCGCCGGATAACGCGACAGCAGGCGGCTCCACAAGCCATAGCCGAGCAACGTCGCGATGAAGGCGAGATACACGATCGCGAAGATCGACATCGCGCTGATGCCCGTCAGCGCCGCGGCCATTTTCTGCGGCCCCTCGAACAGATACGACGCGGCGAAGAACGGCAGCGGCGGGATCAGACTGCCCCACACCACCAGGCCGACGAGATCGACCTTGCCGACCTTCTTCGTGACGATGTTACCGAGCGCCCACATGCACGCGGCACACAACGTCAGCATGAAACCGGCGACGCTCATGGAGTGGCCGCCTTGCAGGCCGATCACCGCGAGGCCGCCCGCCGCGATCAGCAAGCCCGCGACGTTCGGCAGACGAAAGCGCTCGTGCAGGAACACCGCGGCGAACATCAGCGTGAAGAACGCCTGAGCCTGCAGCACCAGCGAAGCGAGCCCGGCCGGCATGCCGACGTACATCGCCGAGAACAGAAAAGCGAATTGCCCGAACGAGATCGTCGCACCGTACGCGAGCAGCCAGCGCCACGGCAAGTTCGGACGTTTGACGAAGAACACCGCCGGCACCGCCGCGACCGTGAAGCGCAAGGCGCCGAGCAGCATCGGCGGCACTCCGTGCAGCCCCACCTTGATCACGACGAAATTGACGCCCCACGCGAGCACCACCACCAGCGCGAGCAGCAAGTCCCTGGGCGACATCCCGGTCTCCGATTGATTGTCCAATCCGGCAGTTTAGCGGAGCCGGCAGCGCGGCGTGATCGCCCACGCTACGAGTTCTCGCAGCGCCGCTGTGCCCCGAGCCGTCGGCATCGCGCGCGGCGCAGTAGAATCGTCCATTAAGCCGAATCCCCACCGACCATTTCAGCCGAGCCCGCCCATGACTTCCTCGATCAAAGCAGTCCTCAAACCGCATCTGCGCGACGTCGGCAGTCTGACCGTGCGGCGCGTGCTGCCCGCCATGGCAGCGCGCCTGATCGGCCCGTTCATTTTCTTCGACCACATGGGCCCGGCGACGCTCGAACCCGGCGTCGGGCTCGACGTGCGCCCGCATCCGCACATCGGTCTCGCCACCGTGACCTATCTGTTCGAAGGCTCGATCATGCATCGCGACAGCCTCGGCTCCGAGCAGAAGATCGTCCCCGGCGACGTCAACTGGATGACCGCGGGGCGCGGCATCGTCCATTCCGAGCGCACGCCCGCTGAAGACCGCGCGAGCGGCCTGACGATGCACGGCATTCAGACCTGGGTCGCGCTGCCGCTCGCGGACGAAGAGGTCGAGCCGTCGTTCGCGCATCACGCCGCCGACACGCTGCCGGTGGTCGAGCGCAACGGCGTGTCGCTGCGCGTGATCGCCGGCACGGCGTTCGGCGTGGAGTCGCCGGTCAGGACGTTTTCGGGCACGCTGTACGTCGCCGCGGAATTCGCGCCGGGCGGCGCCTTCGCGCTCGAACCGGAGCACGAGGAACGCGGCGTCTATCTCGTGGATGGCGATCTGGAGATCGACGGCGCGCCGCTCGAAGCCGGCCAGATGGCAGTGCTCGCGCTCGACGAAACCGTCACGCTCGCCAGCACGCACGGCGCGCGCGTCATGCTGCTGGGCGGCGAGAAGCTGGACGGCGAGCGCTTCATCGAATGGAATTTCGTCGCCAGTTCGCGCGCGAAGATCGAAGCCGCGAAACTCGCGTGGACCCATCAGGAGATGGGCAAGGTGCCGGGCGAAACCGAATGGATTCCGTTGCCGGAACGAAATTGAGCGCAAGGAGCGCCGCCGGTCGACGCAAGTCAACGGCCGCCCGCATTGAATCCGCGCCGTTCGGCCCCAATTAACCACAAACCGTTTTATCGACGAGGACGCAATGGACACCACTCTGGCCACTTTTGAACAGGACGTCATCGCGGCGTCGACACTGGCCCCCGTGCTGGTCGATTTCTGGGCGCCGTGGTGCGGCCCCTGCAAGAGCCTCGGCCCGATGCTCGAAAAGCTCGAAGCCGAAGCGGCAGGCAAATGGAAACTGGTGAAAGTCAACGTGGACGAGAACCAGGAACTGGCCGCGCACTTCCAGGTGCGCAGCATTCCGCACGTGGTCGCCTTTGCCGACGGCCGGCCGGTCGATCAGTTCATCGGCGTGTTGCCTGAAGGTCAGTTGCGCGAGTTTATCGAGCGGCTCGTGCCGCAAGGCGCAGATGCGGCGCGCCTCGAAGCGCAGACCGCATTGGCGGAAGGCCGCCGTGAAGACGCGTACGACGCGCTGCAAGCCGCCCTCGCCTACGACCCGGGCTTCGACGAAGCGCGCATGGACCGCATCGAACTGCTGCTCGAAGACAACCGCATCGACGAGGCGCGCAACGAGGTCGATCTGCTGTCGCCGAAAACGACGCAAGGCATCGACGCGCGCTTCAACGCGATCAAGACGCGGCTCGATGCAGTGGATGCCGCCGCCGAACTGCCGCCGACCGATGCGCTGGAGGCCAAAGTCGCGGCCGCTCCGGACGATCTCGAAGCGCGCTTCGATCTGGCGAGCGCGCTGATCGCGCGTCGCAAATACGCCCAAGCGCTCGAACACCTGCTCGCGATCGTGCAACGCGATCGCACGTTCCGCGACGATATCGGCCGCAAGACGATGTTGTCGGTGTTCGATCTGGCCGCGCATCAGCCGGAGCTGGTGTCGCAGTGGCGGCGCAAGCTGAGCGCGTCGTTGTTCTGATTTGCGCCGGATTCAGGCGTGGTGGCCGCGAGCAAGCGCGGCTAGTGCGCCTGAATGTGCGGCTATCGCACCTCACCATGCCGCGCAGTCGCGCGGCACTCGCCCCACCGCTTCAAGCCACCGCCTGCTTCGCCAACGCTCGCAACACATGCGCGGCGGCGGCAAAGCCGAAGCTTGCCGTTACGCACACGCTCGATCCAAATCCCGCACAGTTCAACCCCACCGGTCCCGTATGCCCCGGCGACGTGCTCACGTGCTCGGCTTCCGCGTCGATGTCGCAGACGGCCGCTTCCGGGTAGATCAACGGCTCGTCGGAATACACCGCGCTCACCTTGAATTTCGCCTTCGGCCCGCGCGGAAAGCCGTGCTGTTTGCGCAACTGGCCGCGCACTTTTGACAGCAGCGGGTCCTGGATCGTCAGCGCGAGATCGTCGATACGGATGCGCGTCGGGTCGAGCTGACCGCCCGCGCCGCCCACCGTGATCAACGCCTGTTGACGCTCGACACACCATGCGATCAGCGCGGTCTTCGTGCGCACGCTGTCGATCGCGTCGATGACGTAGTCGAAGCCGCCGCCGAGCGTCGCCGCGAAGTTGTCCGGCTCGACGAAGTCTTCAATCAGCCGCACGTCGCAATACGGATTGATCGCGGCGATGCGCTCGGCCATCGCTTCGACTTTCGGCTTTCCGTAGTTGCCGTCGAGCGCATGGATCTGCCGGTTGGTGTTGCTTTCGGCGACGTTGTCCAGATCGATCAGCGTCAGCGTGCCGAGCGCGCTGCGCGCGAGCGCCTCGGCCACCCATGACCCCACCCCACCAATGCCGATCACCGCGACGTGCGCGCCTTCGAACGCGGCGAGCCCCGGCGCACCGTACAGGCGGGCGATGCCGCCGAAGCGCCGCGCGCGGTCGGCGGTTTCACTCCCGTCGAGGCTGGTAGTAAGATCGGATTGCGCGGTGGTGCTGGACATGATGGCGGGGCTCGTTGAATACAGGCAAGACGGAAAGTGACGGCGCTCGAGTGGTTTGGCGCGCTCAGCCCGTATTTTGCCTGAACGCGTCGATCGGCATCGCCGCAGGTGCGGTGGCAGCGAAGGCGGAAAGCCATGCATGGCGCGCGGTCTTGCCCTGCTCACGCGCAAAAAATTAACTCCTTAGCTATACTTGCTTGACTGTAGCGTTCGCATAAGAACATGACCTCACTCGCCGAACTTCGAAAAAACTATTCGCTGGGTTCTTTGGACGTTGCCGATGTCGACCACGACCCGTTTCGTCAGTTCGACACCTGGTTTCAACAAGCCGTCGACGCCAAGCTGCCCGAACCGAATACGATGACGCTGGCCACGGTTGACCCGCGCGGCCGGCCGTCGGCGCGCATCGTGCTGATCAAGGGTGTCGACGAGCGCGGCTTCGTGTTCTTCACCAATTACGAAAGCCGCAAGGGCCGCGAACTGGCTGCCAATCCGTACGCGAGCCTGCTGTTTTACTGGATCGAACTCGAACGCCAGGTGCGCATCGAGGGGCGCATCGTCAAAACCAGCGCGGAGGAAAGCGATGCGTATTTCGCGTCGCGCCCGCTCGGTTCACGCATCGGCGCGTGGGCCTCGAATCAGAGTCAGCTAATTGAAAGCCGTTCGCAGCTCGAAACACGCGAACGCGAAATCAGCCTGCAATACGGCGACCAGCCACCGCGTCCGCCACACTGGGGCGGTTATCGTTTGGTCCCCGAAGCAATTGAATTCTGGCAGGGCCGGCCGTCGCGTCTGCACGACCGGCTGCTCTATACGCGCGCAAGCGAAAACGGCGACTGGCAAATCTCCCGCCTATCGCCTTGAATCGAATATGACGCTGGCAGCGCGCCGCCAACGCAGCAGCGCGCGCCGGCCGGATCGCGTCTCGCGGCATGGGAGTTGCGCCGCGCCGGGCCGTGGTCCACACAAGCTTTGCTTTAATTCAACGGACACGGAGAGATCACATGTTCTGGGAGAAGAAGCTGGCGCAGTGGGTGGAAGAAGTAAAAATCAAGGCTAACCTGCCTGCACGCCTCGTGCTGTGGGACGGTCAGCAACATGACTTCGGGCAGTTCGCCGCGCCCCAGGTCACGCTACACGTCAAGAGCGCGACGGCGTTGCCCTATCTGCTCGAACCGAGCCTCGACAATCTCGGCGAGGCGTACGTGAAGGGCAAGATCGACATCGAAGGCAAGCTGTCGGACATCATCAACATCGGCTATCAGCTGGCGCGCAACACCGTGACCAGCGCGAGCAAGCTCGCGCGCGTGCGACGTTACTTCAATCATTCGAAGACGTCGGACAAAAAGGCGATCCAGTATCACTACGATGTCTCGAACGAGTTCTACAAGCTGTGGCTCGACGAGAACATGGTCTACTCGTGTGCGTACTTCGAGAACGGCAACGAAGATCTCGCCGCCGCGCAGATCAAGAAGATCGACCACATCCTCACCAAAATCCAGTTGCAGCCCGGCCAGCGTCTGCTCGACATCGGCTGCGGCTGGGGTGCGCTCGTGCTGCGCGCGGCGCAGAAGTTCGGGGCGAAGTGCGTGGGCGTGACGCTCTCGCAGAATCAGTTCGACCTCGCCACCGCCCGCGTGAAAGCCGCGGGTCTGGAAGGCCAGATCGAGATCCGTCTGCAGGATTATCGCGACGTCACCGGGCAGTTCGACCGCATCACGAGCGTCGGCATGTTCGAGCATGTGGGCCGCAAGAACCTGCCGGGCTACTTCGAGAAAATCCGCGACCTGCTGGTCGACGACGGCATCGCGATGAACCACGGCATTACGTCGAGCGATTCCGACAGCGGCGAAACCGCGCTCGGCGGCGGCGAATTCATCGACCGCTACGTGTTCCCGGACGGCGAGTTGCCGCACATCGGCCTCGCGCTCGAATCGATGCAGCGCGGCGGGCTCGAAGCGGTTGACGTCGAAAGCCTGCGCCGTCACTATGCGCACACGCTGGACCTGTGGGCGGAACGTTTCGAGGCGCATGCGGACGAAGCCCGCAAGCTGGTCGATGACGAAAAATTCCGCATCTGGCGCGTGTACCTCGCCGGCTGCGCGTACGCCTTCGAAAACGACGACGTATCGATCTACCAGGTGGTGTGCCGCAAAGCCGGCCGCAGCGCGAAAACCTTGCCGTGGTCGCGCCGCTATATGTACGAAAAACCGCTGTGATACGGTTGCGCCGCGGCGCGTGCATGAGCGGACCGGCGCGGCGCAACTTTGAACGGCAGATCGGACATCGATGGACCAGAGCGGGACAAGCGAAGTTGAACAGCCGCCAGGCGGCGAGCACCGTAATAATGACGACGCTGGCGGCGAAGCCGTGCAGTTCGATCTGTTCGGGATGCCGGTGGAGCACGCGGGCGTTTCGTCGAAGGCGGATGCTGGGGGCGGTAAGCCGCCGCGCGCGGTAGCCGAAGCCGGGGCTGGAGCCGGGCAGCCTGCCGCCGATACCCACGCTACCGCGCCCCCTGCCGCCGCCCAGCCCGAACGTCGGCGGCAACCGCGCACGAAACCCGGCGCAGCCGCCTCGCTCTGGCAGGAAGACGATGCGCCCGGGAACGCCGCGTCGCCCGCCTCTGCCGATTCCCCGCCCGCCCCCGCCGATACCCCCAAAAAGCGCCGTGGCCGCGACATCCTCGCCGCCCCGCCGTCACCCGAACTGCTCGCGCTTGCAGCCGAACTGCCGCCGCAGATCCATCTCGGCACCTCGACGTGGTCGTTTCCCGGCTGGAACGGCATCGTCTACGGCGACGAGTACAGCAACAGCAAACTCTCGCGCGACGGACTCACCGCCTACGGTGCGCATCCGCTGCTGAAGACGGTCAGCATCGACCGGTCGTTTTATCAGACGCTGCCGGTCACCGATTACTTGCGCTACGCGCAGCAGGTCCCCGAGCATTTCCGCTTCATCGTCAAAGCGCCGATGACGATCACCGACGCCACCGTGCGCGCCGAGCGCGGCGAACCGGTATCGCTGAACCCGTGCTTCCTGAACGCGCAGATGGCGATCGACGAATTCGTCACGCCCTGTCTCGAAGGGCTCGGCGCGAAAGCCGGCGCGCTGGTGTTCCAGCTGTCGCCGCTGCCGGACCAGATGCTGGCGCAGCCGACGGTGTTCATCGAACGTCTTGCCGGGTTTCTGATGGCGTTGCCGACACTGCCGGACGGCACGTGCTACGCGATCGAAATCCGTGACGCGAGTCTGCTCACGCCGCGCTTCATCCGCGCGCTGAAAGCGGCGGGCGTGCGGTATTGCGTCGGGATTCACGCGCGGATGCCGGACCCGCTGCGTCAGGCCGCGGCGCTCGCGCTGCTGGACGGCGAACCGGCCGGCCCGCTGATCGTGCGCTGGAGTCTGCACGGCGGCTTCAAATACGAGCAGGCGAAGGCCAAGTACGAGCCGTTCAACCAGCTGGTCGATCAGGACCCGGCCACCCGCGCGTCGCTCGCCGAACTGGCCGCGCGCTACGCGCTGGCCGGCCAGCCGGTGGTGATCGCGATCAACAACAAGGCGGAGGGATCGGCGCCGCTAAGCTGTGTGGAACTGGCGCGAGCGATTATCGACGCCTACGCGCATCGTGCTCACGAACGTGAGCACGAGAGCGATGGCGAACAGTCCCAGCCGGATGAACCTCAGCCGCAGGAAGCTGGCGGCGAACCCGGCAGCGAGCCGGGTTGAGCGGACGCCGTCTTACCCCGCCTTGATCCGATGCGCGAACTTCTGACGAAACTTCGCGACCTTCGGCGCCACCACGAACGAGCAGTACCCCTGATTCGGATGCTGCGCGAAATAGTTCTGGTGATACGCCTCGGCCGGCCAGTAGTTGCCGTCGAGCGGCAGGACCTGGGTGACGATCTGCCCGTCGTAAATCCGCTGTTCGCCGATCTCGCGGATCGCCTGCAGCGCCGTCTCACGCTGCGCGTCGGAATGCGTGAAGACGACCGACCGGTACTGCGTGCCGACGTCGTTGCCCTGCCGGTTCAACTGGGTCGGATCATGAATTGCGAAGAAAATATCGAGAACCTCGCGATAGCTGATCTTCGCCGGATCGAAATCGACCTTCACCACTTCGGCGTGACCGGTCTCGCCATCACAAACCTGTTCGTAGGTCGGCGCGCGGGTCTGGCCGCCCGCATAGCCCGACTCGACCGAGTTCACACCGTCGACGCCCAGATACACCGCTTCGAGACACCAGAAACACCCGCCACCGAGGGTGGCGACTTCGCCTGTCTGACTCATGCTGCTCGCTCCTTGATCCTGATAATCGGCCGATGCCGGTCCTGCTTCGCCGCAACGCTCGTGCCACGAGCGGGACTTGCCAGCTTAGCGGGTTTTCCAATGACCGGCTGTGATCGCGGCCCGTGCGCCACGATTGCAGTTAAAATTGGGACAAATCGACGATTTTCACTATGACTTTCGAATCAATTGTTTCCGACCGTGCGCTCGACGGGTTCCGCCCGGCCTCGCCTTGGTCGTTGTCACGGACTTGCGTCCGATGAAGCGCGCCAGCCCGCCCAATTTCGACCAGCCCGCCTTCAGACAGGCGCTCAGCCAGTTCGCCACCGGCGTCACCGTCATTACAACGCGCGCCGAGTCCGGCCAGTTGATCGGCATCACGGCCAGCTCGTTCAACTCGGTGTCGCTCAATCCACCGCTGGTGCTGTGGAGCCTCGCCACGCGCTCGGCCTCGATGCCGGTGTTCCGCGCCAACAGTCACTACGTGGTCAACGTGCTCGCCGCCTCGCAGCTCGATCTGTGCAAACGCTTCGCGACCGTCAAGGGCGACCGCTTCGAAGGCGTGTCGCACGCGCAGGGCGATACCGGCATGCCGGTGCTCGACGGCGCGCTCGCGTGGTTCGAATGCCATAACCGCAGCCGCTACGAAGAAGGCGACCACGTGATTTTCGTCGGCGAAGTGGAGCGCTGCGGCGTGCATGAGAAAGCGGCGGAGATCTCGCCGCTGGTGTTTCAGAACGGGCTGTTCCACGGCCTCAAGTCGCTCTGAACGTGTCGCCGCGTCCTGGCTGGACGCGGGGCAAGAATGCCGGCGGTGCAGGAGTGTCTGCCGCACAAAGCGCGGCGGCGGAATGCGCCGCATCGCTCGCAACTGCGGCCAGCGCCCGCTACAACCCACCGCTAGCCGCTAGACCGCTACACAGCCGGCGCCACATCATGCCTGCCCGTCTTCAACGGTCGTTATGCGACGCGCCATGCCCGGCGCTCTTCTTCACCAGCGACACCGGCACGCCCGAATCTTCCTTGAGCGTCTGCAGCACGATATTCGAGCGAATATCCATCACGCCGGGCGCTTTGTAGAGCCGCTGCAGCACGAAATCCGAATAGTGTTTGAGGTTGTGCGCGAGAACCCGCAGCAGATAGTGCGTCTCGCCGGTCACGACGAACGCGCCGACCACTTCTGGCCAGTCGCGCACCGCCTCCGCGAAGCGCTCGTGCCAATTCTCCTGATCGTTGCGCATGGACACCTGCACGAACGCTTCCAGTTCGAAACCGAGCACCTCGCGGTTCAGACACGCGCGGTAATGTTCGATGACGCCCTGCTCCTCCAGCAGACGCAGGCGCCGTAGACAGGCCGATGGCGAGAGCGAGATACGCTCCGCGAGGTCGAGATTGCTGATCCGTCCTTCTTGCTGAAGCACCGTCAAGATACGGCAATCGGTGGCGTCGAGCGAGATCGCGTTCATATTCGGTCTCCCTTTCCCGTTTGACTCAAATTATGTTCCAAGACACGGCTCAGAAGGAGATTTTTTCGCAATCACATTGTGCGGCGATCCACCTATCATTGCTTGATACACACCATTCGCCGATGGAGACATGCAAACACTCTGGGACATCACCCCCGCCGTCGATACCGCGACGCCCGTCTGGCCCGGCGACACGCCGGTCGGCATCGAACGCGTATGGCGCATGGAGGCGGGCTCGCCGGTCAACGTGGCGCGTCTGACGCTGTCGCCGCACACCGGCGCGCATACCGACGCCCCGTTGCACTACGACGAAAACGGCGCGGCGATCGGCGAAGTGCCGCTCGACGCCTATCTCGGTTTATGCAGGGTGATTCATTGCATCGGCGCCTCACCTGTTGTGATGCCACAACACCTGGCCGGTTCGCTCGACGAGCTGCCGCCGCGAGTCTTACTGCGCACTTACAAAAACGCCCCGACGACGGCCTGGGACAGCGCGTTCTGCGCGGTCGCGCCGGACACGATCGATCTGCTGGCCGCACGCGGCGTGAAACTGATCGGCATCGACACGCCCTCTCTCGACCCGCAGGAATCGAAGACGATGGACGCTCATCTGCGAATTCGCGCGCATCGCATGGCGATTCTCGAGGGGATCGTGCTGGATGACATCGCCCCCGGCGACTACGAACTGATCGCCCTGCCGCTCAAGCTGACCACGCTCGATGCGAGCCCGGTGCGCGCGGTGCTGCGCGCGCTGCCGGGCGCGCGCTGACCCAGGCGGAACGCATCGACCTCACCGACTTTCACTGATCCGACCGACGGACTGACCATGAACCACCGTGACGAAGCACTGGCGCTCGATAACGCCGACCCGCTCGCGGCGCTGCGCGACCAGTTCGCGCTGTCGCCGACCACCATCTATCTGGACGGCAACTCGCTCGGCGTGCCGCCGGCCGCCGCCGCGCAGCGCGCACAGACCGTGATCGCCGCCGAATGGGGCGAAGGCCTGATCCGCAGCTGGAATGGCGCCGGCTGGTTCGCGCTGCCGCGCCGCCTCGGCAACAAGCTCGCGCCGCTGATCGGCGCGGCCGACGACGAAGTGGTCGTCACCGATACGATTTCGATCAACCTGTTCAAGCTGCTGTCCGCCGCCGTGAGGGTGGCGAATGCGTGCGATCCGAAGCGTCGCGTGATCGTGTCCGAACGCTCGAATTTCCCGAGCGATCTGTACATCGCGCAAGGCCTGATCGAGCAACTCGACCGCGGCTATGAATTGCGCCTCGTCGACGATCCGTCCGAGCTGCCCGCCGCGATCGGCGACGACACCGCCATCGCGATGATCACGCACGTGAACTACCGTACCGGCTACATGCACGACATGGCCGCGCTGACGAAGCTGATCCACGACAAGGGCGCGCTCGCGCTGTGGGACCTCGCGCACTCGGCGGGCGCGGTGCCGGTCGATCTGAACGGCGTCGGCGCGGACTACGCGGTCGGCTGCACGTACAAGTATCTGAACGGCGGTCCTGGTTCGCCCGCGTTCGTGTGGGTGCCCAAGCGCCATCAGAATGACTTCGCGCAGCCGCTGTCCGGCTGGTGGGGTCATCGCGCGCCGTTCGAGATGAACCCGACGTACCGGCCGGATGACGGCATCGGCCGCTTCCTGTGCGGCACGCAGCCGATGGTGTCGATGGCGCTGGTCGAATGCGGACTCGACGTGTTCCTGCAAACCGACATGCAGGCGGTCCGCAAGAAGTCGCTCGCGCTGACCGATCTGTTCATCGAACTGGTCGAAGCGCGCTGCGGCGAGTTTCCGCTCACGCTCGTGACGCCGCGCGAACATGCGCAACGCGGCTCGCATGCGAGCTTCGAACATCCGCATGGCTACGAGGTGATGCAGGCGTTGATCGCGCGCGGCGTGATCGGCGATTACCGCGAGCCGCATGTGTTGCGCTTCGGCTTTACGCCGCTCTATACGCGCTTCGTCGATGTGTGGGACGCGGTCGAAACCTTGCGTGACGTGCTCACGCAGGAGACCTGGCGCGCACCCGAATTCGCCGCTCGCGGCGCCGTGACCTGAGGAGCGCGCGATGACCGATCACATGCAAACGCCGGGTTTGCCGGAAGAGACCGTGACGCAGAGATGCCCGTTCGGGCATGGGGGCGTGGCTTCCGTGGCTTCTGCGGCTGCCGATGCACCCGACTCCGGCTGGCACGACGCGCAGCTCGACTTCTCCGACTCGATGAGCTACGGCGATTATCTGTCGCTCGGGACGGTGCTCGATGCGCAGCACCCGTTGTCGCCGGATCACAACGAGATGCTGTTCATCATCCAGCATCAGACGAGCGAACTGTGGATGAAGCTCGCGCTATACGAGTTGCGCGCCGCGCTGCAGGCGGTGCGTAGCGACGAGTTGCCGCCAGCGTTCAAGATGCTCGCGCGCGTGTCGCGGATCATGGAGCAACTGGTGCAGGCGTGGAGCGTGCTCGCGACCATGACGCCGTCCGAATACACCGCGATGCGGCCGTATCTCGGCAGTTCGTCGGGCTTTCAGTCGTATCAGTACCGGCAAATCGAGTTTCTGCTCGGCAACAAGAACGAGCAGATGCTCAAGCCGCACGCGCATCGCGCCGACGTGTTCGCCGAGGTGAAGGCATCGCTCGAAGCGCCCTCCTTCTACGACGAGGTGGTGCGTCTGCTGGCGCGCCGCGGCTTTGCGATTTCACCGGCGAGGCTCGCGCGCGACTGGACGCAGCCGACCACGCACGACGCCTCGGTCGAAGCCGCCTGGCTGGAGGTGTATCGCAATCCCTCGCAGCATTGGGAGCTGTATGAGATGGCCGAAGAACTGGTCGATCTCGAAGACGCGTTCCGTCAATGGCGGTTCCGGCATGTGACCACGGTCGAGCGCATCATCGGCTTCAAGCAGGGCACGGGGGGAACCAGCGGCGCGCCGTATTTGCGCAAAATGCTGGACGTGGTGCTGTTTCCCGAGCTTTGGCACGTGAGGACGATGCTGTAGCCGGCTGCCGTCGCCACGCTCGCGCGGCACGGTTCACCTCGCCGTATATCCGCCGTCGATGGGCAAGCAGATGCCGCTAATCATCGACGCCGCGTCGCTCAACAGAAACATGATCGGCGCGGCCACCTCTTCGGATTCCGCAAAGCGCCGCAGTGGAATCGCCTGCAACGCAGGATCGCGTTTCGCGGGATCGCTCCACGCCAGCACCGCCATCGGCGTCAACGTGACGGTCGGATTCACGCTGTTCACGCGAATCCCGACCGGCCCCAACTCGATGCACAGCGCTCGCGTCACCGCATCGAGCGCCGCCTTCGACGCCGAATAGCTGAGATGATCGTCGAGCGCCACGAGCGCAGCCTGACTCGACACGTTGACGATACTGCCCGCGCGTTTCGCCTCGATCATCCCACGCGCGACGTGCTTCGCCACCAGCACCGCGCCACGCGTATTCACCGCCATCACGCGATCGAAACTCGCCGCGGTGGTGTCCACCGCGCGCTCGAGCAACGCGATGCCCGCGCAATTCACGAGCCCGTCGAACACATCGAGCGACGCCAACGCATCGTCGATCGCGGCTTCGTCGCTCACGTCGAGCGTCAACGGCTCACAGCCGGTTTCCTCGGCGAGCCGCGCCAGCTCGTTCACGTTGCGCGCGGCGGCCACCACCGCCGCGCCCGCTGCGCACAGCGCTTCGACCGTTGCCCGGCCAATGCCGCTGGAGGCGCCCGTGACGAGAATCGAGCGTCCGGAAAAATCGAAAGTAGCATTCATGATGATTGCAACCGATGCATGACCGGCTTCAAGGCCGGATACAAATCCTTATAAACGCCGAAGCGCTGTTCGTACAACACCATCCGCGCCGCGTCGGGCTGCGCGCGTTCGATCAGCGTGACCCAGCCGCCCTGGGCCGCTTCGCGTGAAATCAGCCCGACGCCGAGCGCCGCGAGCAACGCCGCGCCCATCGCCGCCTCCACGTCCTGTTCGATCGTGTAGACCGGATAACCGGTAGTGTCCGCGATGATCTGCATCCACAGGTCCGAATGCGCGGCGCCGCCGACCACGATCAACTTGTCGTCGAGCGATTGCGCGCCCTGGCGTCCCGCCTCGATGTTGTGCTTCAGCGCGAACGACACGCCCTCCAGCACCGCGCGATACAGATGCGCGCGCGTGTGAAACAGGCTCAGCCCGACAAATGCGCCGCTGGCCTTCGCGTCCCACACCGGACTGCGCTCGCCCATCAGATACGGCAGGAACATCACGCCGTCCGAGCCGGCCGGCACTTTGGCAGCGTTCTCTTCGAGCAGACGATGCGGGTCGCCATGCGGCGTGGCGCGTGCAGCTTCGATCTCGGCATGGCAGAACTGCTCGCGAAACCACGTGACCGACGCGCCCGCCGTAATCGCGCCGCCAAACACATAGATATCGTGCAGCCCGTTGAACACGTGAGGCATGCTGACCAATCCGTGCCGCGCGTCCACGCTCTGGTTGATGTAGCCCCAGCACATGCTCGTGCCGATCATCGCGACATGCTGGCCGGCGCGGGTCACGCCGGCGGCGAACGTCGCCATCGCGGCATCCACGCCGCCCGCGACGATCGCCGTGCCTGCGTCGAGTCCGAGCTGTTCCGTCCACTGCGACAGCAGCCCGCCGACCACATCGGACGATTCGACCAGCCGCTCCGGCATCATCGTCGCGGGAATGCCTAGCATGTCGAGCGCTTCGTCCGACCAGTCGCGCTTCGCGATATCGTAGACGCCGCCGATGTTACCCGCCGAACTGTGATCGACTGCCACTTCGCCGGTCAGCATGTAGATCACATATGCGTTCGGCGGCAGGAAAAAGCGCGTCTGTGCCCACACGTCCGGCTCGTGATCGCGCAGCCACAGCATCTTCGTGTAGCCGTAGTAGCTGTCCACGCCGTTGCCGGTGATCGCATAAAGCCGTTCGAGATCGACGTTGCCGCGCACCCACTCGACCTGCGCGGTCGCGCGGCGATCCATCCAGATCAGACAGGGCGCGAGCGGCCGCATGTCGCTATCGACGGGAATGCCCGAGCCGCCGTACAGGCTGCTCACGCATAGCGCCTTGATCGAACTCGCGGCGATGCCGGCCTGTTTCGCCGCGCCGACGCACGCGGCGACGCACTCCACTACCGCCTTCAACCACACCGCGGGCCATTGCTCGGCCCACAGCGGTTTGGGCGTATCCGGCTGATAGCTCGACGCATGCTGCGCGACGATCGCGCCGTGCTGATCGACCAGCAGCGCCTTGGTGCTCTGCGTGCCGATATCGACGCCGATGACGTAGTTCATACAGTCTCCGTTTTATGTGCCCCTTGTCACGCGCCGATGGCCGCGTCGCGTTCGCGCGCGCATTCCGCGCTCACGCACGCGGCTTCATCAGCACCTTGATCGAATCGAGCGAGTTCGCGACCTTTATCGCCTCGTCCCACTCTTCAAGCGAGAAGCCATGCGTGACGATACCCTTCGACGTCACGAGTCCGCGCGCGAGCAGATCGATCGCGATCGGATAGCAGTACGGTCCGAGATGCGCGCCGCGCACGTCGAGCTCCTTGCGGTCTCCGATCACCGACCAGTCGAGCGTCGTATCCGCGCCGAACACCGAAAACTCGACGAAACGCCCGAGCTTGCGAATCAGGTCCATCCCCTGGTTCACGCCGATCGGCGCGCCGGTGGTCTCAATGTACACGTCGCAGCCGTAGCCGTCAGTGAGCGAGTGGATGATCGCGAGCGCATCGTCCTTCTGCGGGTTGATCGTCACGTCCGCGCCGTATTCGCGTGCGAGCGCGAGGCGTTCTTCCACGAGGTCGATCACCACCAGCTTCTTCGGCGTTTTCAGATGCGCGACCTGCGTCATCATCAGACCGAGCGGACCGGCGCCCGCGATCACCACCACGTCGTCGAGTTGCAGTTCGCCGCGATTGACCGTGTGAATCGCGCACGCGAGCGGCTCGATGATAGCGGCGTCTTCGAGCGAGATGCCGTCGGGAATCTTGTGCACGATCGCCGTCGGCGGAATGCGCATGTACTCGGCCATGCCGCCGTCCGCGACTTCACGCTGGAAACCGAAAATATTGTGCACCTCGCACATCCAGTACTGACCGGATTTGCAATAACGGCATTTGCCGCAAGGCACGATCTGTTCGGCGATCACGCGCTCCCCCTTCTTGACGCCGAAGTGTTCGGCCGCCCCTTCGCCGATCTCCTCGACGTAGCCGAAGAATTCGTGCCCCGGGATCACCGGCGCTTTCACCCACGGACTCGGGCCGCCCCAGAACATTTTGGCGCCCGAATGGCATTTGCAGTCGCTCGCGCAGATGCCGCATGCGGCGATGCGAATCACCAGCTCATGCGCGCGGGCCTGCGGTTTCGACACCTGTTCGACGCGATAGTCTTTCGGTGCATGACAGACGATGGCGGTCATGTTCTGCTTGTCGGATTGAGTCGTCATTGCATGGTCCTGCGGAAAGGAGGAAAAAGAAGAAAAGGAAGGTCAGTGGGAAGCGTTACTTTCTACGGTCGCGGCTGATGTAGATCGCGAGCAGAATGATTCCGCCCTTGATCACGTTCTGCACATACGGATTCACGCCGACCATGTTCAGACCGTTGTTCAGTACACCGAGCAACAGCGCGCCGATCAACGTGCCGATGATCGAGCCGCGTCCGCCCGAGATCGACGTGCCGCCCATCACGACGGCGGCGATCGCGTCGAGTTCGAAGCCGACGCCCGCGTTCGGCTGACCGCTCATCAACCGTGCGGTCAGCACGATGGCGGCGAACGCGGACGTGAGACCGGCGATCGTGTAGACGATCAGCTTCACGCGCGCGACGCGTACGCCGGACAGACGCGTCGCCTGTTCGTTACCGCCGATCGCGTAGACGTAGCGGCCAAACGGCATGCGCTCGAGCAGCACCCACGCGATCACGTAGATCACCGCCATGATCACGACCGGCGCCTGGATGCCGAGAATCTTGCCGCTGCCGAAGAAGCTGACCCAGTCGGGCAAACCGTCGATCGGATAGCCGCCCGTGTAGATCAATGCGAGACCGCGCGCGATACCCATCGTCGCGAGCGTGACGATGATCGGCGGCATGCCGGCATACGCGACGAAAAAGCCGTTGGCCGCGCCGAAGCCGAGCCCGACCGCGACGCCGACGGCGAGCGCGGCCACCGCATTCATCCCGGCGACCATCAGACCGGCGGCGAGCGTGCCCGCGAGCGCCATCACCGAGCCCACCGAGAGATCGATGCCGCCCGTCAGGATCACGCAGGTCATGCCCACCGCGATGATCGCGTTGATCGACACCTGGCGCAGCACGTTCTCGATGTTCGCGCCGGAGAGAAAGCTGTCGCTCGCGAACACCATCACGATGCAGACCACCAGCAGGCCAATGAACGGATAGAAAAGTGTCGAGCGTTTCAGCGCGGCCCAGGTGAAGCGCACCGGCGCGCCTGGGGTATCGCTGCTAACAGTGGACGTCTTGGGCGACGAAGAAGGATTAGGCGTGTTCATGAGTTGCTCCAAGCGAGCCCGCGGTCGCATAGGTCATCACGGCGTTCGAGTTGATCGCGTCGCCTTCGAGCATCGCCTCGATGCGGCCCTGGCGGAACACGGCGACGCGGTCGCACATGCCGACGATCTCCGGCAGTTCGGACGAGATCATGATGATCGAGTAGCCGCGCGCGGTGAGTTCGCGCATCAGCAGATAGATTTCGGTCTTCGCGCCGACGTCGATGCCGCGCGTCGGTTCGTCGAAGATCAGGATGTTGGTGTGGTGATTCAGCCAGCGCGCGATCACCACCTTCTGTTGATTGCCGCCCGAGAGCGTCGCGACCTCGGTGTGCATGGTCGGCGCCTTCACCCCCACGCGCTTCATGATGTCGGCGGTGGCGCGCGCTTCGCTGCGCTGGTCGATGAAAAAACGCAGCGAGCGATACTTGCCGAGGTTGTTGATCGAGATGTTCTGCTTGATCGAAAAATCCGTGATCAGGCCTTCGGTCTTGCGGCTCTCCGGCAGGATGCCCACACCGGCGCGCAATGCGTCGGCGGGATCGGCCAGCTTCGCAGCCGCGCCGTTGATGCGAATCTCCTTCGCATAGGCCGGGTCCGCACCGATCACCGCAAGCGCGGTCTCCGTGCGCCCCGAGCCGACCAGTCCGGCGAAACCGAGAATCTCGCCTTCACGCAGCGTGAATTTGAGCACCGGGCTGTCCTTGAGCAATTGCAGCTTGTCGACGTCCAGCACGATCTTCGCGTCGGCGCGCAAGGTCGGCTTCGGCGGAAAGCTGCTTTCGATGCGGCGCCCCACCATCATCTCAACGAGACGCCCCACGTCGGATTGTGCGACCTCGGTCATGCCGACGTACTGGCCGTCGCGCAGCACCGTGATGCGGTCGCACACTTCGAAGATCTCTTCGAGGTGGTGCGAGATGAAAATCATCGCGACGCCCTGCTTCTTCAGGTCGCGCATGATCGCGAACAGATGCTCGGCCTCGGCGGGCGTGAGCGTCGCGGTCGGCTCATCCAGAATCAGAATGCGCGCCTCCAGCGACAACGCCTTGCCGATTTCGACGAACTGCTGCTGCGCCACCGAGAGTTCCCGAATCGGCACCGACAGATCGATCGCGACGCCGAGCCGCTGGAATATCGCGGCCGCGGCGCGGCGCATCTTGCCGCGCTCGAGCAGGCCCAGGCCGTTCTTCAACTCGCGGCCGAGGAACATGTTCTCCGCCGCGTTCAGATACGGAATCAGGCTGAATTCCTGAAACACGATGCCGACGCCCGCGGCCACCGCATCGTGATAGTTCGTGAAGTGGCGCGCTTCGCCGTCGATCGTGATCGTGCCTTCATCCGGCTGATAGATGCCGCACAGGATTTTCATCAGCGTCGATTTGCCCGCGCCGTTCTCGCCGAGCAGCGCGTGAATCTCGCCGCGCGCGATCTGCAGATGAATGCCTTGCAGCGCCTTCACGCCGGGAAAGCTTTTGGTGATGTTGTCGAGCTTGAGAATGGTGTCCATCGGGTGCTCCTGTGCCGCCCGTCGCCGCGCTTCGATGAGCGCGGCAACGGGCGTTCGCGTTACCAGCTGAAGCCCTTCGCATTGCTCTTGTCGATCATCTTCACGTCGACCGGAATCGCTTTCGGCACATTGGCACCCCACTTCTTCGCGAGCGCGATGCCGAGGGCGATACGCACCTGGTCGGCCGGGAACTGCGCGGACGTTTCGACGAACTTCGAGTTCGGCTTCTGGATCGCGGCAATCGCTTCCGGCGCGCCGTCGACGCTGGTCAGCTTGATGTCCTTACCCGACGCTTCGATCGCCGAGAGCGCGCCCATCGAGCCGCCGTCGTTGACGCTGAACACGCCCTTCAGATTCGGATGCGCCTGAATCATGTTCTCGGTGACGGACAGCGCGGTCGCGCGTTCCTGCTTGCCGTTCTGCGTGTCTACGAGCTTGACGCCCGGTGCTTTCGCGAGCGCCGCCTTGCAGCCGCGCACGCGTTCGAGAATCGGCACGACCGGAATGCCGTCGAGAATCGCCACTTCGCCGCTACCGCCGATCGACTTCGCGAGGTACTCGCAGGCCATCACGCCCGCGTCATAGTTCTTCGAGCCGACGAACGAATCGACGGGGCCATTCGCGTTCGCATCCACCGCGACGACCACCACGCCCGCCTTCTTCGCCGACGTCACCGCCGATTGGATGCCGGTCGAATCGGTCGGATTCACGAGCAGGATGTCGATCTTCTTTTGCAGCATGTCCTCGACGTCGCTGACCTGTTTGCTCACGTCGTGATGCGCGTCGGTGACGACCACCGTTGCACCGATCGAAGCGGCCGCGTCGTTCAACGCCTTCTGCATCGTCACGAAGTACGGGTTGTTCAGTTCCTGAAACGTCATGCCGATTTTCAGCGGCGCGGCTTGCGCAGCCGGTGCGGCGATCAGCGACAGGCCGAATGCGAGCGTCGCCAGCGCCGCTGAACGGCGCGCCAGGGTCTGCAGCGAGGTCTGCTTCGAAAGGGATTGCGTCATGGTTGTCTCCGTTATTAAAAGTGAGCACGTCCCTCACGCTGTGCTCGCACAGCGCGATACGTGTTGAAACGCGGTTGAAGTAAAACGCTTCGGCTGAACGCCCGGCGACGGGCAATGCAGCGGCGCAGTTGCTGCTGGCTAGGTGAACGGATAGGCGGCGCAAACGTTGCGGGGCAACCCCGGTGCGAGCACGATGGCCGGCGCGTCGTCGATGCCCGCGCCGCGCGCCGCGGCTTCCTCGGACGCGTCGCGGCTCGCGTCGTTCAGTTGCTGATAGCGGCGGAATTTCGACGGCGCCATGCCCTTCACCGCGAGGAACTGCCGGTTGAAATTCGACAGGTTGTTGAAGCCCGCCTTGAAACAGATATCGGTCACGCTCAGTTCGCCGTCGGTGAGCAACTGGCACGCGAGGTTGATGCGCATCCGGTTCACGTACTGCACGAACGGCAAGCCGGTATGGCGACGGAAATAGCGCGAGAACGCGCTGACGCTCTGCCCGGCCAGCTGCGCCAGATCCGACTCGCGCAGTTCGTTCGCGAGGTTCTTGCCGATATACGACAGCACGTGATTGATGCGGGTCGACGCGAAGCCGGTCGGGTCGGCCTGATAGGCGGGACTCGCCAACGTCTCGCGGTCCTCGGCATTCATCAGGATCTCTAACATCGACATGAACAGCACGAGACGGCGCAGCCCGCGCGCAGTCAGCAACTCCATGAATAGCGGCTGGACCGCGGCGCTGGTGCGTGCGCCGAACGACACGCCCCGGCGCGAGTCGGCCAGCAGCGCCTCGACCTGGCGCCACTCGGGAAAGCTGTCGAGGCAGCCCGACACGAACTCCTGGCCGAACTGCACGACCAGGTTGCGCTGCGCGATGGTCTCGCCTTCGGGCACGTCGCTGACCCAGTTGTGCGGCAGGTTCGGGCCCATCAATACCAGATTGCCGGGCGCGAAACTGCTGATGTGATCGCCGACGAACATCTTGCCGGTCGTCGCAACGATCAGATGAATTTCGTATTCCGGATGAAAATGCCAGCGCACCGTTCGGTACGGATAGCCATGCGACCACACCTTGAACGATTCGTCGCGGCGCACGGCCACGATTTCCAGATCGGGTTGCACTGTCTTGCCTCCATGAAGCGGGCCGCCGGGGGGGCCGCTGCTCTTCGTCTTGTATAGCGAAAAGTAGCCTGCAACCGCGCCGGCCACCACTAAAAATGAGACCGCGGACCAATACTTTTTTGCATTCGGGTTAGTCCTGACGTTCCCCAGGTCAAATTTGATGCAATGCAAAACGCACGTCGAGGCACGGCGGCTCGCCCGGCCACGCCTTGCCGGTCACCCGGAAGGCCCGCCCACGCCGCGCTGCGCCACGAAAAGCCGCTGACGCCGCCTTGACTTTCGTTTCGCCGGGTACGATCATTCGCTCACACGCAGAGCAAATGCTCCGTCACGAGAAAACGCACGCTTCGAGCCGTGCGACAACAGCAACCATCATGGGACCGGAGTAGGCGCTAAAGCGCCAACAGGAAACCATCATGGGACCGGAGTAGGCGCTAAAGCGCCAACAGGAAACCATCATGGGACCGGAGTAGGCGCTAAAGCGCCAACAGAAAACCATCATGGGACCGGAGTAGGCGCTAAAGCGCCAACTCCGGTCGACATAGGAGACGCACATGGATACCGGGCAAGGCAGCGGCGCGGCCGCACACGTGATCCTGCACATCGGCGCGGGATCGTTTCATCGCGCGCATCAGGCGTGGTATCTGCATCGGCTGAACGAGGCGAAGCTGCAGGGCGAGCACTGGTCGCTGACGGTCGGCAATATCCGCAGCGACATGAACGCGGTGCTCGAAGCACTCGCCGCGCAGGACGGCGTCTACACGCTCGAAACCGTCACGCCGCAGGGCGAGCGCGCCTACGAGACGATCCGCTCGATCGAACGCGTGGTGCCGTGGACCGAAAGCCTCGACGCGCTGATCGAAGCGGGCGCCGATCCGGCCTGCAAGATCATCGCGTTCACCGTCACCGAAGGCGGCTATTACCTCGACGAACACGACCGGCTCGACACCGGCAACGCCGATCTCGCCGCCGACCTGAAAGGCGGCCACACCACCATCTACGGCGCGCTGGCGGCGATTCTCGACGCACGCATGCAACGCGGCGCGGGCCCCGTCACGCTGCAGACTTGCGACAACCTGCGCAGCAACGGCGAGCGCTTTCACGCGGGCATGAGCGAGTTTCTCGAACGACGTGGCGCGGACCGTCTCGCGCAATGGTTCGACAACAACACCGCCTGTCCTAGCTCGATGGTCGACCGCATCACACCGCGTCCGACACCGGACGTGCGCGAGCGCGTCAAGGCCGCGACCGGCTTCGACGACGCGTGCCCGGTGATGGGCGAAGCGTTCATCCAGTGGGTGATCGAAGACCGCTTCATCGCGGGCCGCCCCGCATGGGAAAAGGTCGGCGCGGAACTGGTCGACTCGGTGCTGCCGTACGAGGAAGCGAAGATCCGCATTCTCAACGCGCCGCATAGCTGCATCGCGTGGGCGGGCACGTTGGTCGGGCTGAACTACATTCACGAAGGCACGCTCGACGCCGACATTCGCCAGTTCGCGTTCGACTACGTGACCGAAGACGTGATCCCGTGCCTCTCGCCGAGCCCGCTCGATCTCGCACGCTATCGCGACGTGGTGCTCGAACGCTTCAGCAATCCATATATCCAGGACACCAACCAGCGCGTCGCGGCCGACGGCTTTTCGAAGCTGCCCGGCTTCATCGCGCCGACGCTGTCCGAGTGTTTCGAACGGGGCGTCACGCCGGCCGCGACGGCGATGCTGCCCGCGCTGTTTTTCCGCTTTCTCGAACGCTGGCATGCGGGCAAGCTGCCGTATGCCTATCAGGACGGCGTGATGGGCGAGCGCGTCGCGCACGGCTTCTTCGCGGCGCCCGACCCGTTGCAGGCGTTCGCCGCCGACCGGCTGCTGTGGGGCAGCATGGCGCAGACACCGGAGCTGGAATCGGCGCTCGCAGGTGCGCTCGCGCGCGTCGATGTCTGGCTCGCCCAACGCGGCGCGGTTTGAGCACTCCGGTGCGTCCTGTTTCGAATCGATCGCGCGCAGTGCCAGGCTTAATGCGCATGGCAGCGCGCGTCAGGTGCGGCTAAAGTAGCGCATCCCTAACGACGAAGGTTTCGCGCCCATGTATCTCGGCATCGACCTCGGCACGTCCGAAGTGAAAGTTCTGCTGCTCGCCTCCGATGGACGCGTGATCGGCACGGCAGGCTCCCCCTTTACCGTTTCGCGTCCGCATCAGCGCTGGGCCGAGCAGAATCCCGAGGACTGGTGGACGGGCACGCGCGCGGCGCTCACCGCGTTGCGTGAGCGGCATCCCGACGAGTTCGCGCAGATTCGCGGCATCGGCCTGTCGGGGCAGATGCACGGCGCGGTGCTGCTCGATGCCGAGGACGGCGTGCTGCGTCCCGCGATCCTGTGGAACGACATGCGCAGCGACAAGGAGTGCGCGGAGTTGACCGAGCGTGCGCCGGATCTGCACAGCGTGGCGGGCAATCTGGCGATGCCGGGTTTCACCGCGCCGAAACTGCTGTGGGTCGCACGCCATGAGCCGGAGATTTTCGCGCGGACCGCTTGCGTGCTGCTGCCCAAGGACTATCTGCGCCTGCAACTGACGGGCGGCAAGGTGTCCGATCCGTCGGATGCGGCGGGCACGTTGTGGCTCGATGTCGCGAGGCGCGACTGGTCGGACTCGTTGCTCGCCGCCTGCAACATGACGCGTGCGCAGATGCCGAGCCTCGCCGAAGGCAGCGCGCCGTCCGGCACGCTGCTGCCGTCGCTCGCGCGCGAATTCGGCCTGAGCGACGGCGTGATCGTCGCGGCGGGCGGCGGCGACAACGCCACCAGCGCAATCGGCATCGGCGCGACGCAACCGGGCGACGGCTTCGTGTCGCTCGGCACGTCGGGCGTGCTGTGCGTGGTCGGCGACAGTTTCCGGCCGAATCCGGCCTCCGCCGTGCACGCGTTCTGTCATGCGATTCCGGATCGCTGGCATCAGATGAGCGTGGTGTTGTCGGCGGCGAGTTGCCTGCGCTGGGTCTGCAAGCTCACCTCGACCGACGAGCCCACCCTGCTCGCCGAAATCGAGGCACTGCCCGCCGATGCATTGAGCACCGCGCCGCTGTTCCTGCCGTATCTGTCCGGAGAACGCACGCCCCACAACGACCCGTATGCGCAAGGCGTGTTCTTCGGCATGAATCACGCGACCGATCGCGCGTTGCTCGGTTATGCGGTGCTCGAAGGCGTGACGCTCGCGCTCACCGACGGCCTCGACGCGTTGCGCGCGGCCGGCACTGAGGCGAAGGCGCTGTCGCTGCTTGGCGGCGGCGCGCGCAGCGACTACTGGGCACAACTGCTGGCCGATGCACTCGACACCGCGACGCGCAAGCACGGCGGCGGCGAAACCGGCGCGGCGCTAGGCGCAGCCCGCCTCGGCTGGCTGGCCGCGGGCGGCGACCCGGCCACGGTGCTGACCAAGCCGCCGATCGAAAAGGAGTTCACGCCGAATCCGCGCCGCCATGCCGAACTGCGCACGCGGCTCGAAGCGTACCGGGCGCTATACCGTCACGTGCGGCCGCTGTTCGACCCGGCGCGCGCGCCGCTCGCCTGAGCCAGCGGCAGCCACGGCCGGTTGGCGTTGAGAGACGCCGGCCGGCTGCTATCATCGGCGCACCTCAAGCGAGCCGTTACCGTGCCCAAGTCCTCAGAAAAACTAGATCTTGCTACCCGCGCCGCGTGGCTCTACTACGTCGCCGGCAACACCCAGAACGAAATTGCCGAGAAGCTGCAGGTCTCACGTCCGGTCGCGCAACGGCTGGTCGCCTTCGCGGTGGAAAAGAATCTGATTCGCGTGCGTGTCGATCACAAACTCGCCGACTGTCTGTTGCTCGCCGATCAGCTGTCGACGCGCTACGGCCTGAGCATGTGCGAAGTGGTGCCGATCGACGGCGACACCTCCGACGAAGTCGACCGCAAGCTGGCGGTGGCCGGCGCGCAGGTGATGGAGCGCTATCTCGGCGCGGAAAAGCCGATGGTGGTCGCGGTGAGCAGCGGCCGCACGCTGAAGGCCGCGGTCGATCAGATCGCGCAGCTGGACCGTCCGCAGCATCGGCTGGTGTCGATGGTCGGGGCGATCGCGCAGGACGGCTCGTCGAACCGCTACGACGTCGCGCTGCACATTTCCGAAAAGACCGGCGGCAAGTATTTTCTGCTGCCCGCGCCGCTGCTTGCCGATAGCGAGGCCGAGCGCGCGCAGTGGTGCAATCACCGGCTGTACCGGATCGTCCAGTCGCTCTCGGCGCAGGCCGATGTCGCGTTTGTCGGGATCGGCAATATCGGGCCGAAGTGTCCGCTGCATGAAGACGGCTTCATCACGTCGGCGGAAGTGAAGGAATTGATGCACAACGGCGCCGTGGCCGAAATGCTCGGACTGCCAATCGATGCAGCCGGCGCGCACGTCGAATCGCCGACCGGCCGGCGCGTGACGAGCATCGCGCTCGATACGCCGCCACGTCGTCCGACGATTGGTTTCGCCGGCGGCCAGCGCAAGCGTGAAGCGCTGATCGCGGTGCTCAAGGGCGGCTGGTTGTCGGGACTGGTGACCGACGAGTTGTGCGCGCGCGCCGCGCTGGAAGCATGACGCCGGCGGCAGGCGCACCGAGGCGCTATATCTGCGGCAAACCTTCGGTGACGATGATCCGATAGTCGCCGCCCTGCAGCCGCGTTTCGCTGACCGCCTGATACGCGGGACTGCGATACCACGCGAGCGCTTCGTCGTAGCCGGTGAATTCGAGAATCAGGATGTCTTCGAGCGCGGGCCCCTCCAGCACTTCCCTGCGCCCGTGGCTCGCCAGCATCACGACCGGCCGCTGATCGAAGGTGGCTGGCGCGACCTGTTTGTATTCTTCGAGCTTCGCGGGGTCGAGCGTTTTCTCGCGCGTGATGACGACGTAGGCGGACATGAGCGTTCCCCGCAGCGTGGTGGAAAGGAAAGCGGCGCGCCCGCCGCTTCCCATCGCGTCACGCGGCCAGCACTTCAACGATCTTACGCTGGAATGCTTTCCCTTCGCTGTCGAAAAGATGGCAGTGCTCGGGCGTGGCGCCGAGCTTTTGCACTTCGCCTTTTGCGTGTCGTTCGAGTGGCGGGATCCGCGCGATCAGTCCGTCCGGCGCGACGCTCGATTCCGCATACAGATACGCCGCGTCGCCGAGCGATTCGACGGCCATCGTGCGGGCCGAGACGCCGTCGTCGGTCATGCCCACGTGCAGGTGTTCGGGGCGGATGCCGACCGTCACCTTGTCGCCCTGCTTGACCGAGCCCGGCTCCACCGCGACGCGTTGCGTCTCGCCGGTTTCGTAGTGCACCGTGACGCCGTCGTGCGTGACCGACTGCACGATGCCTTCCATGAAGTTCATCTTCGGCGAGCCGATGAAGCCGGCGACGAAGCGGTTGGCGGGCGCGTGATACAGCATGGTCGGGCTGCCGACCTGTTCGAGATTGCCCGCCGACAGCACGACGATCTTGTCGGCCAGCGTCATCGCTTCGACCTGATCGTGCGTCACGTAGATCATCGTGGTCTTCAGTTCGTCGTGCAGACGCGCGAATTCGAGGCGCATTTTCACGCGCAGCGCGGCGTCGAGATTCGACAGCGGCTCGTCGAACAGGAACACCTTCGGCTTGCGCGTGATCGCGCGGCCGATCGCCACGCGCTGGCGCTGCCCGCCTGAAAGCTGCTTCGGCTTGCGATCGAGCAGATGATCGATATGCAGGATCTTCGCGGCGTTGCGCACGGCCGCGTCGATCTCGGGCTTCCTGGTGCCGGCGAGCTTCAGGCCGAACGCCATGTTGTCGTACAGCGTCATGTGCGGATACAGCGCGTACGACTGGAACACCATCGCGATGCCGCGCTTGGCGGGCTGCACGTCGTTCACGCGCACGCCGTCGATGGTCAGGTCGCCGCCGCTGATGTCTTCGAGACCGGCGATCATCCGCATCAAGGTCGATTTACCGCAGCCGCTCGGGCCCACGAACACGACGAACTCGCCGTCGGCGATGTCGAGGTTGATGTCGCGCATCACTTCGTTGTCGTCGTAGGCCTTTCTGATGTTGCGCAGAGTTACGCTTGCCATGATGTGTCTCCGTGTAATGCTGTGTGTCGCTATGTGTTGCTGTGTGCGTTCGATGCCTGGCCGTTGACCGCTGACCTTTAGCCGTCGCGAGCCGGGCTTGCGCTCAGGGCGCCGCCGCCGTCGCGCTCAGCGTCCATTGCGCGACGATGTCCGGCAATTGCCGCATGTCGTCGAATACGTGACGCGCGCCGGCCGCATGCAGCTTGTCGATCTGCGCGTCGCTCGCATGACCTCCGCCGATGAAACCGAGCACCGTCATGCCCGCCGCGCTCGCCGCCGTCACGCCGGTCACGCTGTCCTCCACCACGAGGCACGCGGAAGGCGCGAGCCCGAGTCCGCGCGCCGCCGCCAGATAGACGTCGGGCGCGGGCTTCGGATTCGGCACCGCGTCGGCGCAAAACAGCCGCTCGCCGAAAAAGCGCACGAGACCCGTGCGCGTCAGCACGGTCTCCACGTAAGGCCGGAAGCTGTTGCTCGCGCAGCCCTTGACGAGCGGCACCTGGGCGAGCGCGGCCTCGATGCCTTCGACCGCCGGCGCTTCGATCGCCGCGGCTTCCACCGCGCGGCGAATCGCGTCGATCTCGGCAACACTAAGGCTTTTGCCGAGTTGCGCCGCCGTGCTCTGCAGCACCTTTTCGATTCGCAGTCCGAGCAGCGGCAGCACTACCGGTTCGACGTCGGTATCGGGCCAGCGCGCTTCGAGTTCGTGCACCAGCATGCGCGCCGCCACGGCTTCGCTGTCGATCAGCACGCCGTCGCAATCGCAGATCAACGCATAGTTGCTTGACAACGCGCCCCCACTTGCTCCCGCCGTCATTTGACCGCCCCGAACGTGAGGCCGCGCACCAGTTGCTTCTGCGACAGCCAGCCGACGATCAGGATCGGCGCGACCGCCAGCAGCGAAGCCGCCGACAGCTTGGCCCAGAACAGGCCTTCAGGACTCGAATACGACGCGATGAACACCGTGAGCGGCGCGGCGTTTGAACTGGAAAGATTGATGCTCCAGAACGCTTCGTTCCACGAAAGGATCACGAGCAGCAGCGCGGTGGACGCGAGACCGGGCAGGGACATCGGCATCAGCAGATAGACGATTTCCTGCCAGGTCGCGGCACCGTCGATACGCCCTGCCTCGAGAATATCGCGCGGAATCTCGGCGAAGTACGTGAACGACATCCACACCGCGATCGGCAGATTGATCAGCGTGTAGACGATCACCAGACCCGACACCGTATCGAGCAGGCCGCTGTTCTTCCACAGCAGGTAGATCGGCACCAGCACGCCGACCGACGGCATCATCTTGGTCGACAACATCCACAGCAGCACCTTCTGCGTGCGGCGCGTCGGAAAGAATGCCATCGCATACGCGGCGGGCACCGCGAGAATCAGACACAAGACGGTGACGCCCACCGAAATCAGCACCGAATTCCACGCGAACGAAAAGTAATTGCTGCGCGCGAACACCTCGCGAAAGCTCTCCAGCGTCGGCACGAAAAAGAGCGACGACGAGTACGCCTGCTGCTCGGTCTTGAATGCGGTGATCGTCATCCAGAAGATCGGGAAGAACAGCAGCAGCGCGACGAGCCACGCAATCACGCCGGGGATGCCGCGACGGATTGCATCGAACGGCGACTTGGTCGGCACGGTCATCGGCGTGGTCGTCGATGCCGGGGTAGAGGCAACGTGGCTCATTTTTCGTACTCCCCTTTCAGGTTCTTCGCGAGCATCCGCACGAGGAAGAACGACACGATGTTGGCCAGCACGACAGCAAGAATGCCGCCCGCCGACGCGAGACCGACGTCGAACTGTTGCAGGCCCAGCGAAAAGATCAGGTACGACAGGTTGGTGGTCGCGGTGCCCGGACCGCCGCCCGTGGTCGTATAGATTTCGGCGAAGATCGACAGCAGGAAAATCGTTTCCATCATCACCACCACCGCGATCGCGCGTCTCAGGTGCGGCAGCGTGATGTAGAAGAACATCGAGAACGGACCCGCGCCGTCGATGCGCGCCGCCTCCTTCTGCTCCTGATCGAGCGACTGGATCGCCGTGAACAGAATCAGGAACGCGAACGGCAGCCACTGCCACGCGACGATCATGATCACCGCGGTGAGCGGATAGACGGCGAACCAGTCGATCGGCTGCAGGCCGATCGCGCGCATGCCCTGCGCGACGAGGCCGTACACCGGATGCAGGATCATGTTCTTCCAGATCAGCGCGCTCACGGTCGGCATCACGAAGAACGGTGCGATGGCGAGCAGCCGCGCGACACCCTGGCCGTAAAACTTGCGGTCGAACAGGATCGCCATCAGCACGCCGCCGACCACCGTGATCACCAGCACGGAGATGATCAACTCGAGCGTGTTGGCGATCGACGGCCAGAACGACGGGTCGCTCGCGAGGTAGCGATAGTTGTCGAGGCCGGCGAAGCCGCGCAGATCCGGATTCAGCAGGTTGTAGCGCGAGAACGAAAACCAGATCGTCATCGCGAGAGGAATCGCCATCCACAGCACCAGCACGGCGACCGATGGCGACACTAGCCAGCGGGCGGAATTGGCTTTACGGGTTTCGCGTTCTTTTTCGGTCTGGGGCTGGGCATGCATGAGAGGTAGGCGCAAAGGACGCATGATTGACCACCTGTTCGGTAATGCGCGGGGGCGTCCGCGTGAGCCGCATGAACCGTTGCGGCATCGTGCGACGCCCCAACCGCTCGCTCGCGGCCGGGACGGCCCCGCTGTGCTGCGTGAGCCGGCTGACGGGCGTCAGCCGGCGCGTGCCACATCACTGACGTGGCTGGGTTGCTACGTTACTTCTGATAGCCGGCCTGCTTCACCGCGCGATCCGCGGTGGCGTTGCCCGCCGCCAGCGCCTGACCGACCGTCATCTGACCGGCAATCGCACCGGAAATGCTCTGACCGACCACGGTGCCGAACGATTGAAACTCAGGAATCCCCACGAACTGCACGCCGGTGTAAGGCACCGGTTTGAGGGTCGGGTGATCCGGGTCCGCCGTTTCGATCGCCTTCAGCACGAACGCGCCGAACGGTGCGGCCTTCTGGTACTCGGGGCGCGCATAGGTCGACTGGCGCGTTCCCGGCGGCACCGAAGCCCAGCCTTCATCCTTCGCGACCAGTTCGATGTATTCCTTCGACGTCGCCCACGTGATGAACTTCTTCGCCGATTCGGCCTGCTTCGACGACTTCGGAATCGCCAGCGCCCACGCCCACAGCCAGTGCGAACCCTTCGGCGTGACCGCGATCGGCGCCGCGGCGAAACCGACCTTGTCAGCGATCTGCGACTGGTTCTTGTTGTAGAGCATGCCGGCCGCCACCGTCGCGTCGATCCACATCGCGCACTTGCCCGACGACATCAGCGTGAGGTTTTCGTTGAAGCCGTTCGAGCTGGCTCCCGGCGGGCCGTTCTTCTTCAGCAGATCGACGTAGAACGTGATCGCCTTTTTCCATTCCGGCGACGTGAGCTGCGCGTTCCACTTCTCGTCGAACCAGCGGCCGCCGAAGGTGTTCACCACCGTCGTGCTGTACGCCATGTTCTCGCCCCAGCCTGCCTTGCCGCGCAGGCAGATGCCGTACTGGCCGTTGGCTTTGTCGGTGAGCTTGTCGGCGAACTGCGCGATCTGGTCATAGGTCGGCTGGTCGGGCATTTTCAGGCCGGCCTTGTCGAACAGATCCTTGCGGTAATAGGTCATCGAACTCTCGACGTAGAACGGCAGCGCGTACAGCTGGCCGCCACTCGACAGCCCGTCGCGGGCCGTCTTCACGACGTCGTTCAGATCGTAGCTGGCGGGCAGATTGGTGAGCGGCGTGAGCCAGCCGCGCTTGCCCCATTGCGGCGTTTCATAGGCGCCGATCGTCATCACGTCGAACTGGCCGCTGCCGGTGGTGATGTCGGTCGTGGCGCGCTGACGCAGCACGTTTTCTTCGAGAATCACCCAGTTCAGCTTGATGTCCGGATTCGCTTTTTCGAACGCGGGCGAGAGCTTCTTCAGCTCGATCATGTCCGGGTTGTTCAACGTCGCGATCGTCACCGTGGCCGCCGATGCGCTCAACGCAAAACATGCTGCCGCGCCGGCGCTGACCGCCTTCAGCGTGGATTTGAATGCTGGTTTCATGTGTTGTCTCCTTTCTCGTACGTTATGTGGTGCTGCGTTTGTTTTACGGAAATGGCGATGGCGCGCGCGGGTTTCGAGGGCCTGCGCCCGACGCATTCGCCTAGCTCATCCAGTTGCCACCGTCGACGTTCAGGGTTTGCGCGGTGATGTAGTCGGCGTCCGCGGAGGCGAGAAATAGCGCGGCGCCGGTGAGATCGTCCGGCACCCCCATGCGGCCGAGCGGCACCGCTTCGCCCACCAGCCGCTTCTTCTCGCCGAGCGGCCGGTTTTCATAGCGGGCGAAGAGCGCGTCGACTTCATTCCACATCGGCGTATCGACGACGCCCGGCGCGATGCCGTTCACGTTGATCCGGTGCGGCGCGAGTGCGAGCGCCGCGGACTGCGTGTAGCTCAACACCGCCGCCTTGGTCGCGCAGTAGTGCGACACCAGCGCCTCGCCGCGCCGCCCGGCTTGCGACGACATGTTGATGATCTTGCCGCCGCGGCCCTGCTCGACCATCCGGCGCGCGACGGTTTGCATCAGGAAGAACATGCCCTTCACGTTGACCGCGAAAAGGCGGTCGAACACGTCCCAGGATTCATCGAGGATCGGGCGCATATCGAAGAGCGCCGCGTTGTTGAACAGAATGTCGACCTGGCCGAAGCGCGCGAGCGTGCTCGCGAGAATCCGGTCGATGTCATCGCGGCGCGTGACGTCGGCGCTCACGCTCAGCACGCGCTCGCCGTGGGCTGCGCGCAGCGCGTCGCCGAAACTGTCGGCCGGCTTCACGTCGACCAGCACGCAGCGCGCGCCCTCGTCCAGATAGCGCCGGGCCACCGCTTCACCGATGCCGCTGGCCGCGCCCGTCAGAATGGCCACCTTGTCTTGCAATCGTGCCGCCACCGCATGTCTCCGGTTCGTTCTGCTTTTTGTGGCGCAGTGAGCGAACGCTCATTGCGCGAACAATTGCTCTGTTAGTGATCGAATGATCGGATACGGACCGGGTCATGTCAAGGCGCTCGACCAGATTTCGATGGTGCAGCGCGACAGGAGACCCGCGCACCCTTCTGCCGCCTTCGGCCGCACGATGACGGCGTGCGGGGATCAGCCAAACAACATTCTGCGCAAGCCGCTGACAAAAATTCGAGATACGTTATATCATTTCGACCTCGCTTCGTTTCGAAGCCTTTTGCCGCCAGGAGGTCCATGCCGATGGCCACGTCGATTGCGGAACACCATGCCGTGCGGCTCGCGCATGCGGACGCCCACGCCGCGTTGCACGGACTCGCGCTGACGCCGCTGCGGCGTCAGGTGTATGCGGCGGTCGTCGCCAGCGAGCGGCCGGTCGGCGCGTACGAGCTGCTCGATGCGCTCGCGCCGCAGCGCGGACGGATGCCGCCCACCACCGTCTACCGCGCGCTCGATTTTCTGCTCGCGCACGGCTTCGTCCACCGGATCGAATCGAAGAATGCATACGTCGCCTGCTGTGAAATCGGCGTGCCGCACCGCAGCCAGTTTCTGATGTGCGACGGCTGCGGCGCGACCGTCGAGATTCCCGGCGACGACCTTGCCGATCAGTTGTCGCATAGCGCGCCGGCACATGGTTTCGAGGTTCATCGGCAGGTGATCGAGCTGAGCGGCCTGTGTGCCATGTGCGCCCGCGCCGCGCGGCCGGCCGGGGCTTCGGCATGAGGCTTCCGTATGAGGCAGTGCATGACGCCGGGCACGAACGCCCACCCGAAACCACGCACGGCGGCTGCCATGCATGTAGCCGTGATGGCTGAAGCAGCACAGCGAACCGCACAGGACCTGGACGAACGTCGCCGCCAGCGGGCGCGCCCGTCTCAACATTTGTGACCCACCCAACTCTCACGCAGCAGGAAACAACGATGAAAAAAATCGGCTCGATGTTGATCGGGGCGCGCCGTGCGCTGAAGCTGTCGAAGTACCTGGCCGCGGGCGCGGCGGCGTTCGCGTTCGGCCACGGCGCGTTGGCCGCCGACGCGAAAATCCCGGTCGTCGCCGCCGAGAATTTTTATGGCGACGTGGTGCAGCAACTGGGCGGCGATCGCGTCGACGTGACGAGCATTCTCAGCAATCCGGATCAGGACCCGCATCTGTTCGAAGCGAGCCCGAAGACCGCGCGCGCGTTGCAGCATGCGAGCCTTGTGATCTACAACGGCGCCGACTACGATCCGTGGATGGCGAAACTGCTGGCCGCGTCAAAGGGCGCAAAGCGCACCACGATCGTCGCCGCCGACCTCACTGGCAGGAAGAGCGGCGATAATCCGCACCTCTGGTACGACCCGGCGACCATGCCGAAAGTGGCGCGCGCGGTGAGCGACGCGCTCGTCGCGGCTGACCCGGCGCACAAGTCGGCGTACGATGCGAACCTCGCGAAGTTTCTCGCTTCGCTCAAGCCGATCGACGCCAAGGTCGCCGAACTGCATGGCCGCTATGCGGGCGCGCCGGTCACGGCGACCGAGCCGGTGTTCGGCTACATGTCGGACGCGCTGGGGCTGACGATGCGCAATCAGCGCTTCCAGCTCGCGGCCATGAACGACACCGAAGCCAGCGCGGCCGATATCGCCGCGTTCGAACGCGATCTGCGCGAGAAGCGGGTACGCGTTCTGATCTATAACAGCCAGGCAACCGAGGCCCTGACCCAACGCATGTTGAAGCTCGCGCAGCAATCGCAGGTGCCGACCATGAGCGTCACCGAAACCCAGCCGGCCGGCGAGACCTATCAGACGTGGATGCTCACGCAGCTCGACGCGCTGGGCGCGGCGCTGGCCGTGGGCGGCACGAACGGTGCGAGCGGTGCGAACAATGCGAAGGCGGCGAAATCGGCAAGCTCTGGCGCCAAAGGAAAAACCCAATGACCTTGACTGGCCGCAACGCGCCAGCCAGCGCTTCAGGCAGCCCGGCGGCAAGCGCCGCCGCAAGCGCCCCCCGCACCGCGCCTGTGCTCGAACTCGATCATGTGACCCTCGAACTCGGCGGCCGCACCATCTTGCGCGACACCGGCTTCGTGGTGAATCAGGGCGAATTCATCGGCGTGCTCGGGCCGAACGGCGCGGGTAAAACCACGCTGATGCGCGCCGTGCTCGGCCTCGTGCCCGCGGCGCAAGGCGCGATCCGCGTGCTGGGGCAGCCGGTCGAGCGCGGCAACGCGTCGATCGGCTATATGCCGCAGACGCGCAGCGCGCTCGCCGGCCGCCGCGTGCGGGGCCGCGATTTCGTCGCGATGGCCGCCGACGGCCACCGCTGGGGCTTGCCGCATGCGGATGCGAAAACCCGCGCCGACGTCGAGCGCGTGCTCGATCTGGTCGGCGGCCGCAAGCTGGCCGAGCGGCCGTTGTCGGAACTGTCGGGCGGCGAGCGTCAGCGGCTGCTGCTCGCGCAGTGCCTGCTCGGCAATCCGAAACTGCTGCTGCTGGACGAACCGTTGATCAGCCTCGACCCGCATCATCAGAAGAGCGTGGTCGAACTGGTGCGCAGTGTGCAGCGCGAACTTGGCATCGCCGTGCTGTTTTCCGCGCATGAGCTGAATCCGCTGCTGAACTCGCTCGACCGCGTGCTGTATCTCGGTAGCGGCGTGGCGGCGCTCGGCACCGTCGACGAAGTGATCACGCGGCCGGTGCTGTCGCGCCTCTATGGCTCGCCGATCGACGTGATGCGCGTGAACGGCCGCATCTTCGTGATGTCGGGCGACGTCGAAGTCGAAAAGCACGATCACGAGCACGAACACGACGAGGACGGCGGCCACAGTCACTCGCACGCTCACGGGCACTCGCACGGCCATTCCCACCAGCACGACTCACGCGACGGACACACGCACGATGTTTGAATACGATTTCATGGTGAATGCCTTCGCGGCGTCCGGGATCGTCGCGGTGCTGGCCGGCGTGGTGGGCTATTTTCTGGTGATGCGCGGACAAACCTTCGCCGGCCACGCGCTCTCGCACGTCGGCTTCACCGGCGCGACCGGCGCGGTGCTGATCGGCATCTCGCCGATCTGGGGGATGATCGGCTTCACGCTCGCGGCGGGCGTCGGCATGGGCGCGCTCGGCGAGCGGCTCGCCGGACGCGATGTCGCGATCGGCGTGGTCCTGTCGCTGTCGCTCGGCTTCGGCTTGTTGTTCCTGCATTTCTTCACCGCGTACGCGACGCAGGTCACCGCGCTGCTGTTTGGCAACGTGCTCGGCGTGAATACCTCGACGCTCGGTGTGCTCGCGGCATTGGGCATAGTCAGTCTGGCGGCGCTCGCGGCGATCATGCGGCCGCTGCTGTTCGCGTCGTTGCAGCCGGAACTGGCGGAGGCCAAGGGCGTGTCGCTGCGCCGGGTGTCGGTGCTGTTTCTCGCGATTGCCGCGCTGGCCGTCGCGGCGTGCACGCAGATCGTCGGCGTGCTGCTGGTGTTCACGCTGATGGTCGGCCCGGCCGCCGCGGCGCAGAACGTGACGACGCGGCTGTCGACCGGTCTCGTGCTCGCCGCCGTGTTCGCGTTGCTGCAGGCGTGGCTGGGTCTGACGCTGGCGTTCTACACCGATTGGCCGACGAGCTTCTGGATCACCGTGTTGTCGGCGCTGGTGTATGGCGGGAGTTTGTTGAAGCGGCGTTGAGTCAGTGAGCGGCCAAGCCGCTGCGAGATTGGCGCGCGGCTCATCGGCCGCTTGCGTGCCATGCCTCGCCGATGGCGGCAGCGCACCTCCATGCCGCCGCCATCGCCCTCGCGAACTACAACGACATCACCCGAGCAGCACCTCCGCGTGATGCGCGAGATGATCCTCGATGAACGTCGAGATGAAGTAATAGCCGTGGTCATAGCCCGCATGACGACGCAGCGTCAGCGGCTGCCCTGCCGTCCGGCAAGCGGCCTCGAACACATCCGGATTCAACTGCTCGGCGAGGAACTGATCCGCGAGCCCCTGATCGACCAGAATCCCAGCCGCGAACTTGCGGGACGCATGCACGACCAGTTCGCTCGCGTCGTACTGCTTCCACGCCTCGCGGTCATCGCCCAGATAACCGCTGAACGCCTTCTCGCCCCACGGACAGCGCGTCGGCGCGGCAATCGGCGCGAACGCCGACACCGACCGATAGAGCTCCGGATTGCGCAGCGCCAGCATCAACGCGCCGTGACCACCCATCGAATGCCCGAACACGCCGAGGCGCGCGCCATCCACCGGCAGATTCGCGAGCACCGTGTCGCGCAGCTCGTCGCGCACGTACGAGTACATCCGGTAGTGCTTCGCCCACGGCTCCTGGGTCGCGTCGACGTAAAAGCCCGCGCCCACGCCGAAGTCCCACGCCGCGCTTTCGCCCGGCACGCCCGCGCCGCGCGGACTGGTGTCCGGCGAGATCAGCGCGATGCCGTGCTGCGCGGCGAAGCGCTGTGCGCCGGCCTTGATCGGAAAGGTTTCTTCCGTGCAAGTCAGACCCGCGAGATAGAACAGCGCGGGCACCTTTGCGTTGGCCTGCAGAGCCTGCGGCGGCAGAAAGACCGAGAAGCGCATCGGCAAACCGATGGTCTGAGAGTCGTGCCGATAAAACCGCTGCTCGCCCCCATGGCACGCATGCGACGACAATAGTTCAAGCATCGCGACGCTCCCCGTTTAGTACAGCACCACCGAGCGGATCGACTCGCCCTTCTTCATCAGATCGAAGCCCTCGTTGATGCGTTCGAGCGGCAGACGGTGCGTGATGAGGTCGTCGATATTGATCTTGCCTTCCATGTACCAGTCGACGATCTTCGGCACGTCGGTGCGCCCGCGCGCGCCGCCGAAGGCGGAGCCCTTCCATTCGCGGCCCGTCACCAGCTGGAACGGACGCGTGCTGATCTCCTCGCCCGCCGCCGCCACGCCGATGATGAACGACTGGCCCCAGCCCTTGTGCGTACACTCCAGCGCCTGGCGCATCACCTTGGTATTGCCGATGCATTCGAACGAATAGTCCGCACCGCCATCGGTGAGTTGCACGATGTGGTCGACCACGTTTTCGACTTCGTTCGGGTTGATGAAGTGAGTCATGCCGAACTTCTTCGCCAGTTCGACGCGGCCCGGGTTGAGATCGACGCCGATGATCTTGTCCGCGCCGACCATCTTCGCGCCCTGGATCACGTTCAAGCCGATGCCGCCGAGACCGAACACGACCACGTTCGCACCCGCCTCGACCTTCGCCGAATACACCACGGCGCCGACGCCGGTCGTCACGCCGCAGCCGATGTAGCAGATCTTGTCGAACGGCGCGTCTTCACGCACCTTCGCGACCGCGATTTCCGGCACGACGATGTAGTTCGAGAACGTGGACGTGCCCATGTAGTGAAACAGCGGCTTGCCGTCGAGCGAGAATCGCGACGTGGCGTCCGGCATCAAGCCCTTGCCTTGCGTCGAGCGGATCGCCTGACACAGGTTGGTCTTGCGCGACAGGCAAAACTTGCACTGACGGCATTCCGGCGTGTACAGCGGAATCACGTGGTCGCCCTTCTTCAGCGTGCCGACGCCCGGCCCCGTATCGACGATCACGCCCGCGCCTTCGTGGCCGAGAATCGCCGGGAAGATGCCTTCCGGATCGGCGCCCGACAGCGTGTAGTAGTCGGTATGGCAGATGCCCGTCGCCTTCACTTCGATCAGGACTTCACCGGCGCGCGGCCCTTCCAGATCGACTTCCTCGATCGTCAACGGGGCGCCGGCTTTCCATGCGATTGCTGCTTTGGTCTTCATCGTCAATGCTCCTGTGAGTCTGTGAATGCGACGCGCGCCGTGGTTCGTTACATCGCGGCGCGCGGGTGATCCGCGGGTGTTGCGTTGCGCCTGCTGCACGTGATTCGTGCGCGACGCCGGTGGCCGGTGCCGAAGCGGTGACGGCCAGCGGCGCAGGCCGGCTTGCAGCTTAGCGCGCGAAAAGCGTAATGGTATTGCAAAGCGCGTCATCACATTGTCCTGACCGGACATTGCCGCGGCTAGCGCGGCGTCGGGCCGCCGAACCATGTCTCGACGCGGCCATACAGATCGAGAAAGCGCGCATAGCGCGCTTCGAGCGCGGCATCGCCTTGCGGACCCGCGACGCGCGTCGTGCCCGGCGCGAGCGCGGCCAGATCGTCCGCGCGCCAATGGCCGCTCGCCAGGCCGCCGAGCATGGCTGCGCCACGCGGCGCGGCATTCGGACAATCGACCGCATGCAGTTCGACGTTCAGCGCATCGGCGAGCAACTGGCGCCAACGCGCGTCGACGGAACCGCCGCCGGCGAGCTTCAAGGCCGTCACCGTGGCGCCGCTCGCACGAACCGCGTCGAGCCCGGCGCGCAGCGAGAACGCGACGCCTTCGAACGCGGCGCGCATCAATGCGCCGCGTGTGTGATCGAGCGCGAGACCGAGCCAGCCGCCGCGCGCCTGCGGGTTCAGCCATGGCGTGCGCTCGCCTGTGAGGTAAGGCAGGAAGGTCGGGGTGGCGTGGTCGTTGGCAATCCTGCCCGCTTCATCACCGAATGCATCACCGAATGCATCACCGAATGCATCACCGAATGCATCACGATAAGCATCGGCCCATTCATACGACAGCCATCCGCGTGCCCTTTCCAAGGCGATGCCGACGTTTTGCATCGCCGCCATCCGATACCAGTGATCGCTCGCCGCCCGATAGCGATGCAAGCCCTTCACCGCCGCGGGCTCATGCGCGGCGAGCACGACGATCTGTCCGCCGGTGCCGGTGGTGAGCAACGCGTCGCCGTCGTGCGCGAGTCCGCTGCCGAGCGCCGCGCAGGGCGTATCCGCGGCGCCGGTGGCGAGCACGATGCCGGCGCGCAGGCCAAGCGCGCGCGCCGCGCTCTCCGACAACACGCCCCCCGCCGCATACGACGGCGCCAGCGGTGCGAACCATTCGCGCGGTATCCGTAAGCGTTCGAGCAGCGCCGCGTCCCACACGCCGGCGGGATCGGCGAGCGCGGTCGCACATGCGTCGGACGGGTCGGTCGCCACCGCGCCGCCGAGTGCGACGCGCAGCCAGTCCTTCGGTTGCAGCGCCCAACGCGTGCGGCGCGCGGCCTCCGGTTCATGCAGCACGATCCAGCGCAGCAACGGACCGGCCATGCCCGGCGCGACCGGATTCGGCTGCGGCTCGGGCCACGCATCGAGCAGGTCCACCGCGCGCGTGTCGGGCCAGAGCATTGCGGGTCGCACGGCTTCGCCCGCCGCGTCGATCAGCACGACGCCGTGCATCTGTCCGGAAAAGCCGATCGCCTGCACGTCGCGGCGCAAGCCTTCGGGCAAGCGCGCCATCGCATCGCAGAGCGCGCGCCACCATGTCTGCACCGGCGTTTCAGCCCAACCCGCGTGCGGCGTGTCGAGCGCATAAGCGACGCTCGCCACCGCCTGCTCGCGACCGTGTTCGTCGACGATTGCCGCTTTGAGGGAGCCGGTGCCGAGGTCGATGCCGAGAAAACTCATAGGCGATGGGTCGTCAGATGGGTGGGGATTGGACGTATTGAGTGCATGGAGAAGCGACATCGGGCATGCGCGAAACGCGCCAACGTTCACGCTGAAAAACGCCCTGATGCGCACACGAGCACTCGCACCAGAACGCACGCTGAAAATCGCCAATCGCGGGTTAACCCCGCCACGCCGCGAGCCGCATGAAAACAGGACTATGCGCCAGCCGCGATACACCTCATTGATTCTCACATATATCCCGGCGCGCCGGGCACGCGCGGCGAGCGGCCTCGCAGCGCCACTGCCAAGGGCTCACCGCCGATCGGCCATGCACACACCTTTAATTCAGCTTTCAAACGACGCGCGCGCATATCGTCACCGGGAATGCCGGAATAGGCCCCAGTGGTCTTGTTGCACCTTTTCGTCCCCGATACCTTGGAGCCATCCCAAAACAGATGGTGGAGACAGACGATATGCAACCGAACACGGTTCACCCGTGCGACGAGCGACTGCCCGCAGGCCAGTTGCTCACCCTCGGCATTCAGCACGTTCTGGTGATGTACGCGGGCGCCGTCGCGGTGCCCTTGATCGTCGGCGCGGCGCTCCAGCTGCCGAAGGACCAGATCGCCTTCCTCATCAGCGCCGATCTGTTTTCGTGCGGCATCGCCACGCTGATCCAGACGCTCGGGCTATGGATCTTCGGCATCCGTCTGCCGGTCATCATGGGCTGCACGTTCGCGGCCGTCGGTCCGATGGTCGCGATCGGCACGAATCCTTCGCTCGGCATTCTCGACATCTTCGGCTCGACGATCGCGGCCGGCGTGGTCGGCATCCTGCTCGCGCCCGCGGTCGGCAAGCTGCTGCGCTTTTTCCCGCCGGTGGTGATCGGCGTGGTGATCTCGGTGATCGGCCTGTCGCTGATGGAAGTCGGCATCAACTGGGCAGCCGGCGGCGTGGGCAATCCCGACTACGGCAGCCCGGTCTACCTCGGGCTGTCGCTGCTCGTGCTGATGCTGATCCTGCTGATCAACAAATTCGCGCGCGGCTTCCTTGCGAACATCTCGGTGCTGCTCGGCATCGTCGCGGGCTTCGTGATCGCGCTGGCGCTCGGCCGCGTCAACATGGAAGGCGTCACGCTCGCACCGTGGGTCGGCTTCGTGATGCCGTTCCACTTCGGCCTGCCGCACTTCGACCCGCTATCGATCGCGACGATGGTCACCGTGATGTTCGTCACCTTCATCGAATCGACCGGCATGTTCCTCGCGGTCGGCGACATGGTCGATCGTCCGGTCGATCAGAAGACGCTGGTGCGCGGCCTGCGCGTCGACGGCCTGGGCACGCTGATCGGCGGCATCTTCAACTCGTTTCCGCATACGTCGTTTTCGCAGAACGTCGGGTTGATCGGCGTAACCGGCGTGAAGAGCCGCTTCGTCTGCGCGATGGGCGGCGTGATCCTCGTGCTGCTCGGCCTGTTCCCGAAGATGGCGCAGGTGGTCGCGTCGGTGCCGGCTTTCGTGCTCGGCGGCGCGGGTATCGTGATGTTCGGCATGGTTGCGGCGAACGGCATCAAGGTTCTGTCGAAAGTCGACTTCGTGAGGAACCCGCACAACCTGTTCATCGTCGCGGTGAGTATCGGTCTGGGTCTGGTGCCGGTGGTGTCGCCGCACTTCTTTTCGAAGCTGCCGCCGGCGCTGTCGCCGCTCTTGCATAGCGGGATTCTGCTGGCGTCGGTGTCGGCAGTGGTGCTGAACCTGATCTTCAACGGCGTGAAGAGCGAGAAGAAGGCGCAGTGCGAGATTCGCCGCGCGGGGCATGACTTCGACGGACGCGGCGGTGCGGAACCGCAAGGCGACGAGATGCTGCGCACGGTGGATTTGCACTGAGCGTCGCTGCCGCTGACTAGCGCGGTGTGAGCTGCGGCAGCGATAAAAAAACGCCACGGCATGCCGTGGCGTTTTTGTTTGTCCGGCTACGCGAAGCGGCTTCCCTGAATCAGAGACCGCTCCACGCAAGCGCTGGTGAAAAGCTCAACTCAGTCAGCCCGCGCTCGGTGCCGAAGCCGCTACCGGCGCACTGGCTGCGCCGTAGTCGACCGGCGCATCCGCCGGACGCGGCTGCTCGCCGGTATGCTCGATCCAGCCGCCGCCGAGCGCCTGATACAGCGTGACCAGGTTCTGCAGGCGTTCCATGCGCGCGGTCACGAGCGACTGCTGCGACTGGTACAGCGCGGTCTGCGCGGTCAGCACCGCCAGATAGCCGTCGACCCCGTTCGAATACCGCAGGTTCGACAAATCCAGCCGGCGTTGTTCGGCCGACGTATCGCGTTCCAGCGCTTCGATCTGCTGGTCGTAGGTGCCGCGCGCCGCCAGTCCGTCCGCCACTTCGCGGAAGGCCGTCTGGATCGCTTTTTCGTACGTGGCGATCTGGACGTTCTTCTGGATGTTGGCGACATCGAGGCTGGCCTTGAGCTCGCCGCCCTGGAAGATCGGCACCGTAATCGACGGCGCAAAACTCCACGCCGCAGAACCCGCCTTGAACAGACCGCCCAGCGTCGGGCTCAGCGTGCCGACGCTGCCGGTCAGCGTGACCTGCGGGAAGAACGCCGCGCGCGCCGCGCCGATATTCGCGTTGGCCGCCAGCAGATTCTCCTCGGCCTCCATGATGTCCGGCCGACGCGTCAGCAGATCGGACGGCAGACCCGCCGGAATGTCCGTCAGGAGATTCTGGTCGTCCAACGTCATTCCTGGCGGCAGGTCGGCGGGGATCGCCTCGCCGAGCAGCAGCACCAACGCGTTTTCGGCCTGCGCCCGCAGACGCATCTGCGCCTGCAGATTCGCCTTCGCCACCTCGACCACCGTCTGCGCCTGACGCAGATCGAGTTCCGAACCCGTACCGGTATCGAACTGAACCTTGTTGATCCGGTACGACTCGTCCGCGGTCTTCAGCGTGTTCTGCGTGACCTTCAGCAGGTCATCCAGTTCGAGCACCGTCAGATACTGGTTCGCCACCTGCGAGACCAGCGCGATTTCGGCCGCCTTGCGCGCCTGAGTCGTGCCCAGGTAGGTCGCCAACGCCTGATCCTTCAGGCTCTGGATCCGCCCGAAGAAGTCGATTTCCCACGACGCATTCAGACCCACCGAATACGACGAGGTAATCAGCTGGTCGGTGAACGAGAGGTCGCGCGGCGTGCGCGAGCGGGTGCCGGAAGCCGCAGCGTCGAGCGTCGGGAACAGACCGGCGCGCACGATCCGGTACTGCGCCTGCGACGCCTGCATGTTCAGCACCGACACGCGCAGATCGCGGTTGTTCTTCAGCGCGATTTCGATCAGCCGCTGCATGCGCGGATCGACGAAGAAATCGCGCCAGCCGATGTCGGCGGCCGGCTGGCCGTTGGCGCTGCGCGCGCCGGCGGAGCCAGACTGGGCCGCATCCGGCTGGGCCGCATCCGGCTGGGTCGCGCCCGGTTGGGTCGCGCCCGGTTGCGTGTCGTACACGCCACCGGTCGGGAAGGTTGCCGTCACGGGCGCATCGGGGCGCTGATACCGCGGCGCCATCGTGCAACCCGCGGCGAACAACGCGACCGCCACTGCAATCAGAGAATGTTTTTGCATCTCAATGTCCGTCCTTGCCCGAGCCTTCATCAGTCGACCCGCCAGCCGCACCGCCACCTTGCGGATCATGCGGATGGTGCTGTTCGTAGTGTGCGAGCGCCTCATCCGGGTCTTCCTTCTCACCGCCGAACTTCGCGCGAATCACGACGAAGAACATCGGGATCATGAAAATCGCGAGGAAGGTCGCCGTCAACATCCCGCCGATCACGCCGGTGCCGATCGCGTGCTGGCTGGCCGAACCGGCGCCGTTACTGATCGCGAGCGGCATCACGCCGAGAATGAACGCGAGCGAGGTCATCAGAATCGGACGCAACCGCAGACGCGCCGCTTCCAGCGCGGCCTCGATCGGCCCCATGCCTTGACCCTGCTGCAGTTCGCGGGCGAATTCCACGATCAGAATCGCGTTCTTCGCCGACAACCCGACCGTGGTCAACAGACCCACCTGGAAGAACACGTCGTTCTCGAGCCCGCGCAGCGTCGCGGCCAGCAGTGCGCCGATCACGCCGAGCGGCACCACCATGATCACCGAGAACGGGATCGACCAGCTTTCATACAGCGCCGCGAGACACAGGAACACGACGAGAATCGAGATGCCGTACAGAATCGGCGCCTGCGAACCGGACTGGCGTTCCTGCAACGACAAGCCCGTCCATTCGTAGCCGACGCCCGCGGGCAGCTTCGCCACGAGTGCTTCCATCGCCGTCATCGCCTGACCGGTCGACTTGCCCGGCGCGGCCGCGCCCTGGATTTCCACCGACGAGATACCGTTGTAGCGCTCCAGCTTCGGTGAACCAAACGCCCACTCGGTGCTGGCGAACGCGGAGAACGGCACCATCGCGCCGGCGCTGTTGCGCACGAACCAGGCACTGACGTCTTCCGGTTTCATCCGGAAAGGCGCCTCGCCTTGCAGATACACCTTCTTGATCCGGCCATCCGTATCGAGGAAGTTGTTCACGTATGCCGATGCCCAGGCAATCGAGAACGTCTGGTCGATGTCGGACACGGACACGCCGAGCGCCTGCGCCTTCTCGCGATCGATGTTCACCTTGAACTGCGGCGTATCGTTCAGGCCGTTCGGACGCACCTGCGCCAGCGTCGGATCTTTCGCAGCGAGACCCAGCAGCATGTTGCGCGCTTCCATCAGTTTCGCGTGGCCGATACCCGCGCGATCCTGCAACTGGAAGTCGAAGCCCGCAGCCGTGCCGAGTTCAGGAATCGACGGCGGATTGACCGGGAACACCACCGCGGTCTTGTAGCTGGCGAAGTGCATGTAGAGACGCCCGACCAGCGCTTGAACCTTCTGGTCCGCATGCTGGCGCTGCGCGTAGTCCCTCATCCGCACGAACACGAGACCCGCGTTCTGGCCACGGCCGGCGAAGCTGAAGCCGTTCACCGTGAAGGTCGATTCGACAATCGACTTCTCGTCCGTGAGCAGATAGTCCGACACGTCCTTCAGCGCGCGCGCAGTGGTTTCCTGCGTGGAACCCGACGGCGTTTGCACGAGCACGAACATCGTGCCCTGGTCTTCATCAGGCAGGAACGACTTCGGCAGTCTGACGAACAGCAGCCCGACCGCGAAGATCACCACCATGTAGATGATCAGCCAACGACCCGAGCGCTTGATCACGTGGTGCACGCCCGAGTGATACTTGTCGCGGCTCTTGTTGAACGTACGGTTGAACCAGCCGAAGAAGCCGGTGGTCTTTTCGTGGTGCCCTTGCGGAATCGGCTTGAGGATCGTCGCGCACAGCGCCGGCGTCAGAATCAACGCGACCAGCACGGACAGCACCATCGCCGCCACGATCGTCAGCGAGAACTGCCGGTAAATCGCGCCGACGGAACCGCCCGAGAACGCCACCGGTACGAACACCGCCGACAGCACGAGCGCCACGCCGACCAGCGCGCCGGTAATCTGGTCCATCGCCTTGCGGGTCGCCTCTCGAGGCGATAAACCCTCCTCTTGCATCACCCGCTCGACGTTCTCCACCACCACGATCGCATCGTCCACCAGCAGGCCGATTGCCAGCACGAGCCCGAACATCGACAGCGTGTTGATCGAGAAGCCCACGAGACCCATGACCGCGAACGTGCCCAGCAGCACCACCGGCACGGCGATCGTCGGGATCAGCGTGGCGCGCAGGTTCTGCAGGAACAGGTACATGACCAGGAACACCAGCACGATACCTTCGAGCAGCGTCTTGACCACTTCCTCGATCGACAGACGCACGAACGGCGTGGTGTCGTACGGATACTGGACGACCAGACCGTGCGGGAAGTACTTCGACAGTTCGGCGACCTTCGCGCGCACCGCCTTCGCGGTGGCCAGCGCATTCGCGCCGGTGGCGAGCTGAATACCGAAGCCGGCCGTCGGCTGGCCGTTGTACTTGGTGTCGAAGTTGTAGTTTTCGCCGCCCAGCTCGATACGCGCCACGTCGCGCAGACGCACCTGCGAGCCGTCCGTGTTCACCTTCAGCAGGATGTTGCCGAACTGTTCAGGCGTATTGAGCAGCGTCGCCTGCGTGATGGTGGCCTGCAGCACCTGGCCCGGCACCGACGGCGTGCCGCCGAGCGAACCGCCTGCCACCTGAACGTTCTGCGCCTGCAACGCGGTTTCCACGTCGACCGGCGTGAGGCCGAAGTTGTTGAGCTTGTTCGCGTCGAGCCAGACCCGCATCGCGTACTGCGAGCCGAACAGCGTCACCGTGCCCACGCCGTCGATACGGCTGACCGGATCCTGAATGTTCGACGCGACGTAGTTCGCCAGGTCGTACTTGCTCATGCTGCCGTCTTCGGACACGAACGCCATCACCAGCAGGAAGCTGCTGCTCGACTTCGTGACCTTGGTGCCCAACTGCTGCACGGCTTGCGGCAAGAGCGGCGTGGCAAGCTGCAGCTTGTTCTGCACCTGCACCTGCGCGATGTCGGGATTGGTGCCGGCCGCGAACGTCAGCGTGATGGTTGCCGTGCCCGAGTCGTCCGAGGTGGACGCCAGATACAGCAAGTGGTCGAGACCACTCATCTGCTGCTCGATCACCTGCGTGACGGTGTTTTCCACCGTCTTCGCCGATGCGCCCGGGTACGTTGCGCTGATCTGCACGGCCGGCGGCGCGATGGTCGGGTATTGCGCGATCGGCAACGTAAAGACCGACGCGATACCCGCGAGCATCAGAATGATGGCGATCACCCATGCAAAAATCGGGCGATCAATAAAGAACTTTGCCATGAGGCGGGCTCCCTGTTATTACGCGCCCGATGCAGCAGAGGCTGGTTGAGCCGTCTGGGCAGCACCGCTGGCGGCCGGCGCGCCTTGGGCGGCTGCGTCGGAAGCGGGGGTGGCGGGAAGTTGCGCGGCAACTGGCTTGACCTGCTGGCCCGGGCGCGCCTTGTCGGTGCCCTGGACGATCACGCGATCGCCCGGCTTCAGGCCGCCTGCGACCACCCAGTTCGTGCCGAAGGTGCCGGCGGTGACGAGCGAACGCAGCTCCACCTTGTTGTCGGCGCCGATGACGAGCGCGGTCGGCTGACCTTTCTGGTCATGCGTGATGCCGATCTGCGGCACGACGAGTGCGTTCTGGTTGACGCCTTCCTCGATCTTCGCGCGCACGAACATGCCCGGCAGCAGCACCTTGTCCGCGTTCTTGAAGATCGCGCGAACCGTGACCGAGCCGGTGCCCTGGTCGACCGTCACGTCGGTGAACTGCAACTTGCCCTTCTCCGAATAAACGCGGCCGTCTTCGAGAATCAGCGAGACCTGCGCCGCGCCCGGACCGCTCGTCTTCAGGCGCCCTTCCTGCACGTCGCGGCGCAGCTTCAGACCGTCGAGGCTCGATTGGGTCAGGTCCACGTAGACCGGATCGAGTTGCTGGACCGTGGCGAGCAGCGTCGCGGCGCTCGCCTGCACGAACGCGCCCGGCGTGACTTGCGACACGCCGATCTGGCCGGTCACCGGCGACGTCACGTCGGTATAGCCGAGGTTGATCTGCGCGGTGTCGACCGCGGCCTTGCCCGCGGCGACGTCGGCCGCGGCCTGGCCTTGCGCGGCGACCGCGTTGTCGTAGTCCTGCTTGCTGACCGCGTTGGCGGCGACCAGCACCTTGAAGCGGCTGGCCTGCGCGCTGGTCGACACGAGGTTGGCCTGCGCCTTGGCAAGCGTCGCCTTCGCGTTGTTCAACGTCGCGATGTACGGCGCCGGATCGATCTTGTACAGGCGCTGACCGGCCTTCACCTGGCTGCCTTCCGTGAACTCGCGGCGCAGCACGATGCCGTCGACCCGTGCGCGCACCTGCGCGACGAGGAAAGCGCTGGTGCGGCCAGGCAGTTCGGTGACAACCGGCACGGTCGTCGGCTCGACGGTGACGACGCCGACTTCGGGCGTCTGTGGCGGCGGGGCAGATTGTTTTGGTCCGCACGCTGCCAGCAATACGGCAGCCGTCGCGGCACTGATTAAGCGGAATGGAACCCGTTCGACGCGCATGGAGCGACCTCTGTCAAAGACTGAGAATGAAAAAGTGCGCGCATCCCTACCCCGGGGACCGCGGCGCACACATGCGTCTTGCGACGCTTGACCGGAAGCCCGTGGCTGCACCGCGCACCTGCCGGGGCATCGTGGTGCGAATGCGCCATACCGTGGAATGCCGCACGGCGCCGCCCTCTCGGGCAACGCGCAGAGCGTTTTGGAAGGCAACAGTGACGGATATTAACCGGTCGTCACGGCTTGGGCTATCCGGTCGTGGGGTGCTATTATATATACGTTCACGAATGCATGTAAAAGTGCATTTACATCTCTTGTGGGCGGGGGGCTCGCAAGAATGGTTCCGAAATTCCGAAATAGTAGACAGATTGTCATCGGGCCGACTTAAAAACGCCCGGGAAAACCCCACAATCAGGGCAGGTCATACCAATATGGTCAGAAGAACCAAAGAAGAGGCGTTAGAGACGCGCACCAGTATTCTCGACGCGGCCGAACGCGTGTTCTTCGAGAAAGGCGTATCGCGCACTTCGCTCGCCGATATCGCCCAGGCCGCCGGCGTCACGCGCGGCGCAATCTACTGGCACTTCGCCCACAAAAGCGACCTCTTCACCGAAATGTTCGACCGCGTGCTGCTACCGCTGGACGAACTCAAAGCCGCGTCGCAAGACCCCAACGAACCCGATCCGCTCAAGCGCGTGATGGAAATCTGCGTGGTCTGCCTGCGCGACACCGCCAACGACCCCCGCCGCCGGCGCGTATTCGACATCCTGTTTCTGAAGTGCGAGCTGGTCGAGGAAATGGGCCCGGTGATGGAACGCTATCAGACCAATATGCGCGAGGGGCTCGCCAAAATTGAAGGCGGTCTGCGCAACGCGGTCTCGAAGGGACAAATGCCCGCGGATCTCGATACGAAACTCGCGGCGGCGATGGTGCATGCGTTTGTCAGCGGCTCGCTGCGCGACATGCTGTTCCTGCCCGATGCGACGGATTTCGGCGCGCATGCGCAACAGATGGTCGAAGGCATGTTCGACGCGCTGCGGCTAAGCCCGGCGCTGCGCAAGCGGACGGCGTAACGGCCGCGCGGTGCGCATGCCGCGGCTTGAGGGGCGGCGTCGTTAGCGCCAGAAAAGCGGGCGGGGTAAGCAACCTCGCCCGCTTTCGTTTGGGCGCGACAGCTGGTGGTGGGTGCGGCCGCTTTGGGTCGTGTGACTACGAGCTGCGACAGCAGCCCCAAACCGCCTCACCCAGCCGACGCATGCCTTGCCTCATCATGCTCCCGCTTCAGGCAACCGCCCGTCGCGCCCGTGCCGCCTGATTCGACGTATAGATATTGTCGCGCGCGAGCGGCGCCCCGCCTTGCACCGACGTGATCCACTCGTCCGTACTCGCCACCGCCGCGAAGCGCGATTGCAGCACCACGCTGAATACCCGGTGGATGTCCTCCGCGCTGGCAAAGCCCGCACTGTTCTCGTACGGCACCGAGCCGGTCGCATCGTGCAGGAATTCGACGGCGAGCCCCGCGTGAACCGCGTGATTGATGGTCCACGCGTCGCAGTTGTGCGTCATGTAGCCGGCCACGGTCAGCGTGTCGACGCGCCGCGCGGCGAGCCAGTCGGCCAGATCGGTGCCGGTGAACGCGCTCGGCAAAGACTTCTCCACGTAGTGATCGTGCGGGCGCGAGCCGACCACCGGATGCAGCTCCGCCGCCGCGCTGCCGCGCGCGAACAGCGGCGAGGTGGCCGGCGCGACGTTCTGCACGACCACCACCGGCACGCCGGCGGCCCGCGCCGCGTCCATCGCGCGGCCGATATTGGCGAGCGAAGTCTGTACTTCCGGGAATTCGATCGGCAGATCGCCGGTCACGTATTCGTTCTGCACGTCGATGACGATCAGCGCACGGCGCGGCGTGGTCATGGCAAGGCTCCTGGCGGATGATGGAATGAACGGGGAAAGGTTCGCGCCGCGCGGCTTGGCGTGGTGCCGAGCGGCTCGGTGACGCGATGACTGCATTGTTCGCCCGTCGCCGTTTTCGCGACAGCGGCCCGAACGACAAGATTCGCTAGAATCGGGCCATCCGTTGAATGTCAGGAGGTGATCGATGGCGCATCCCGCTCCGCCGGGCGCCCTGCTGGACGGCGCACCCCGCCACATCGTGGCCGTGGTCGCGTTCGACCGCATCAGCCCGTTTCATTTGTCGGTGCCGTGCGTGGTATTCGGCGAGGATCGCCGCGGCGGCGGCCTGCCGGACTTCGACTTGCGCGTCTGCGCCGCCGAGACGGGCGCGCTGACGACCACGGCCGGCTTCTCGATCGCCGTCACGCACGGACTCGACGCGCTCGCCGAGGCGCACACGATCATCGTGCCGAGCTGGCGCGATCCCGACGAGACGCCGCCCGCCGCGTTGCTCGACGCGTTGCGCGCGGCTCACGCACGCGGCGCGCAACTGGTCGGGCTGTGTCTGGGCGCGTTCGTGCTGGCCGCCGCCGGCATCCTCGACGATCGTCCTGCCTCGACCCATTGGGCATGGGCCGACGATTTCGCGCGCCGCTATCCGCGCGTGCGGCTCGACCCCGACGTGCTGTACGTGGACGACGGCAATGTGATGACCTCGGCCGGCACCGCCGCCGGCCTCGACTGCTGCCTGCACGTGCTGCGCAAGATGTGCGGCGCGCAGGCGGCGAACTACGTGGCGCGCAGGCTGGTGGTGCCGCCGCACCGGCAAGGCGGCCAGGCGCAATTCGTCCAGCAGCCGATGCCGCCGAACCTGCGCGGCGACCGGCTGTCCGGCCTGCTTGATTGGGTGAGCGGCAATCTGCACCTGCCGCACACGCTCGACACGCTCGCCGGGCGCGCGTTGATGAGCCGCCGCACCTTCACGCGACGCTTTCGGCTCGCCACCGGCACGACGGTCGGCGCGTGGCTGCTGGCGCAGCGGCTTGCCCGCGCGCAGCAGTTGCTGGAAAGCACCGACGCGTCGGTGGAAGCGATCGCGGGGACTGCGGGCTTCGGCTCGGCGGCTTCGCTGCGGCAACATTTCGGGGATGCGTTTCGCACGTCGCCATCCGCGTGGCGACGGGAGTTTGGTGGCGGCTGAGCAAAGATGTTGCGCGCACGCGGCTGAGAGTCGGCGACACCGGGTGAAAGCGCGGGGACATGAACGGCGAGCGCGAGAACAACGATAGAGGCGAGACTAACGCGTTCAGGGAACGCGCCTGGGGATGTCAGCGATCAACAGTGTTCCGTAGTGGTCCACCGTGATTTCGTAGTCGCGCCGACGCGACAGCAGCGCGATTCGTCATCGCCGCGCAATGGCTGCGCGACGATCGTACCGTCGTCAAGCCTCGCTAAGCCACCGCGCCGCATACAGTAACAGCGCGACCAGAAAAATCATCACGGCCCACGCCCAATTCGGAACCACGTGCGAACCGTGCTCGCGCCGCGAGACGCCATGCGACAGACCCTGCGAAACGCCGTGCGACGCACTCGCCACCCGCCCTGTCATCGCGTTGCCGTGCTCCATGCGCGTACGCCGGGCGATGCCCGCCAGCGTGATCGGCCTTAAAAACACATGCTGCCGACGCACAGGCGAACCGCGCGCGCGGTTCGGGCCTTGTCCGTGCCTCGCCCGGACCACCGCGTCGAATTCGGTGAAAAAATCATCGGCGAGTTGATGCAGCGCGTTTTCGAGCTGGCGCGTCGGCAATTCGGCAAGCGGTCCGGACGAGGTTGCCCAGATCGTATAGTCGATACGCGTGCTGCGCTCCTTGCCGGCGCCGTGCGCGCTTTCGTCCGCGCGCAAGCGCACTTCGATCTGCCCACGCAACGCGCCGATGCCCTCGGCGCGCGCCTTGAAATTGATTGTGCGGCGCTGGGCATCCGCCGGTCCGGAGTCCTGGCCGGCCACGTGGGCGCGCGCTTCGTAACGCGCGCGCAACGGGCCGAGCGGCACGGTCATGATCAACTCGTACTCGCCGTGCGCGAGGCGCGTGAACGACTCGCAGTTATCGAGGCTGGCGCGCAACATCGCGAGGTCTTGCAATGCGTCCCAGACATCGGATGGCGCAAGTGGAATCCGTAACGCGTTGTTCAGTTCCATGGCAGCCTCTTCCGATGAACGCGCGACAGCGGGATCAGGACGTCTGATCGATGCGGTCGACGCGCGATGCGTAAAACGCGAGATACCCTTTGATCCGCGCAACCGGCTCGAACGGCGCCTCGTAGCTCCACACGGCGTTTTCTACCACACCGTCTTCGGTGCGCAGATGAAAGTAAGAAGCGTCGCCCTTGTGCGGACAGTGCGAAGTATGCGTCGAGCGTTCGAGCCGGGCCATGTTGACGTGCTCACGCGGGAAGTAGAACACGTCCGGCAAACCGGTCTCGGTGAGCGTGAGCCCCGCCTGGGTGTCGGCCATGGTCACGCCGCCGTGGATCACGCGCACCCGGTGGCTGTTGCTACGGATCGTGATCGTGTGGCCGCCCGTGCTCGCGCCGGGGCTACCGTGTGGTGTCAAGGCATCGCTCATGTCTCGGCTCCGTGATGGTGTGCGGTCGTACAAACAGGAAAGCCACGGGCGCGCCCGTGGCTTCATTATCGGCCAAACCGCCGCCGATTGCGCGGGCTTCCTCGTGCAGCGGGCACCTCAGCCGCATTGCCGTCGTGAAGCCGCACCCGCTTACTTCGTATTCCAGTAGAACGCCGACCTGGCGCTGCCCTTGGCCTGGACGGTCACCGCCTTGGACTGTTCCTGGTCCTTGTAGCTCGCGTGCACGGTATAGCGGCCGGGGCGCAGCCTGACCAGCATGTAAGGCCCGCGCGAGCTGGTGTTCAACACCTCGCTGTTATGGGCGTCGACTATTCGCACATGAACGTCAGCGAGAAATTCGGAGCTGGGACCGGTAAAGCGCAGCGACAGCGGCCACTGGCTCTGCGCGTGTTGCAGCGCTTTCGATTCGTCGAGGCCGACACCGCCCGACACGAATGAGACGTCGCCCTGCTGCTGGATTTGCGGCAGCCCGCCGCCATTGGTGTTGCCCGCGCTGCTGTCGTCGGTGGTGGTGCCACCGGTGACCTCACTCGCCTGTTGTGCCTGCACGCCGCCCGCCAGCCCGAGCGTGAGCGCCGCGCAAAGCGCGGCGACTACGATCCCTCGCTGATTGCGTTGGGTTTTCATCGGTTCGCTCCTTGTTGAGGACTTGTCGTCCGGTATATCCGGTGTCCGCGATGGGTCCGGATCAAGGCAGGTGCAACCTGCGTGCCAGTCGCCGGGACGTCGTCCGCAAACCGCTGCCACGCGGCGTCGCAGGGGTGCGCCACGCTTTTCACGCACTTTTTGACAGGCGAAAAAAAAGCCGGTCCTTTGCAGTAAATGCAAGGACCGGCAAAAGGTACTGCCAAAGCCGGACAGAGCGGGCGATGCGTCGGTCAAACTGCCGCCTCGACGATCACCGGGCCGGCCGTTCAAAACAACCTGTTAGCCGAGATCGACCGGAACGAAGATCTGCGCGTTGTCCCGCTGGATCAACAACGCGATGCTGTTGCCGGCGCTGCTGATCATCTGCTTGAGCTGATCCACGCTACTGACCGGACGGCCGTTGACCGCCAGAATCACGTCACCCGCCTGGATGCCGGCGTTCTCCGCCGCGCCGCCCGACTGTTGCACCAGCAGACCGTGCGACACCGACGCGCCGCTCTTCTCTTCCGGCGTCAGCGGACGCACCGCGACGCCGAGACGGCCTTGCAACTGCGTCGGCTCATCGGCCTTGTTCGACGCAACCTTCGTATCCGACAACGAGCCGATGGTCACCTTCAGGTCCTTGGTAGCCTTGTCGCGCCAGATCTGCACGGTGGCCGAGCTGCCTGGCGCCAGACCTGCGACCTTCGACGGCAGATCCGACGAGTCGGCGACCGGATCGCCGTTCAGCGACAGAATCACGTCGCCCGGCTGCAGACCGGCCTTGGAAGCCGGGCCGCCCGGATCGACCGAGCTGACCAGCGCACCTTGCGGCTTCTGCATGCCGAACGAATCGGCCAGCGTCTGATTCAGACCTTGCACCGCGACGCCGAGACGGCCGCGGCTCACGTGACCGGTCTTGACGAGCTGGTCCTTGACCTTGATCGCTTCATTGATCGGAATCGCGAACGACAGGCCCTGGAAGCCGCCGGTCTGCGAATAGATCATCGAGTTGATGCCGATCACTTCGCCCTGCAGGTTGAACAGCGGGCCGCCCGAATTGCCCGGGTTCACTGGCACGTCGGTCTGGATGAACGGCGTGTAGTTTTCGTTCGGCAGCGAACGCGACTTCGCGCTGATGATGCCCGAGGTCACGGTGTTGTCGAAGCCATAAGGCGAGCCGATTGCGACCACCCACTGACCGACCTTGCTTTGACGCGGATCGCCGATCTTCACGGTCGGCAGGTTGCTCGCGTCGATCTTCAGCACGGCGACATCGGACTGCTTGTCGGCGCCGACCACCTTCGCCTTGAACTCGCGCTTGTCGGTGAGCTTCACAGTGACGACGTTCGCGCCGTCCACGACGTGCGCATTGGTCAGGATGTAGCCGTCATTGCTGAGGATGAACCCCGAGCCCAGGCTCGCGCTCGGCTGATCGGGCGCATCGCCGCCGCCGTCGCCGTCGCCACCACCTTGCATGCCCGGCATGCCGCCGAAGAAGCGTTTGTAGAATTGATAGAACGGATCGCTCGGATCGATCGGCAACTGATTGCCGCTGGCGTTGCCGCCATTACCACGCAGCGCGGTGCGCTTGACCACGTGCTTCGCGCTGATGTTGACGACGGCCGGCCCGTAGGTTTCGACCAGACCCGAGAAATCGGGGATGCCGGTTTTGGCCGCGGCTTCGGCAGGCATCATCGCGGCTTGCGCCGGCGAGATCACCTGCGGTGCGGGCACATCGCGATGCCCCGCCACATAGCCGGCGGAAAGCGCAACGGCGACAGCTACTGCAACAGCGCTGCGAGACAAGGTTTTCGCGTTCATCGTGTACTCCTGACTGGAGAGAGCTTCTGGGATGTCGGGGAGCGTACGTGGGATCGCTTAAAAGAGTCTTAAGCAGCGTCAATCGGCAAAAACCGATTTTCGCGATACGTTTAACCCTCGATCAACCCGGATTGAGAAAAGAAAGGCTCATCGTCAGAAGTGCACCGTGACCTGCAAGCCGCCCGCAGGCGATTCGTCGAGTGAGACGCTCGCGTGGTGTTGTGTCGCGATGCGGCGCACGATCGCGAGGCCCAGCCCGGTTCCCGCCACATCGGCGCGCGCGCGATTCGCGCCGGCGCCGGCACGGTAGAAGCGATCGAACACGCGATCGCGGTCGGCCGGGTCGATCCCCGGTCCATTGTCTGCAATCCGCACGACCGGATGCCCGCCTTCGACGCGCAGGCTGACATCGACGCGGCCACCCTGCGGCGTGTACTTGGTGGCATTGTCGACGAGGTTGTTGAACATCACGCGCAGCGCATCGGCATCGCCGATCACCGTGGCCGCTTCGCTCGCCTCGACACCGAGATCGACACCTCGATTCAGCGCGAGTGGCGCGTAGGCCGCCACGCACTCCTGCAACAGCCTGCGCAGATCGATCGCGTCCGTGATGGCCACACCATCCGGTTCGGAGCGCGCGAGCGCGAGCAATTGCTCGGCGAGACGCGTGGCACGCGTGACGCCCGCCTGCAGATCCGCGAGTGCCTCATTGCGGGCGGCATCGTCTTTCGCGCGCGCCACCAGTTGCGCCTGAATCTGCACGGCGGCGAGCGGCGTGCGCAATTCGTGCGCGGCGTCGGCGACGAAGGCTTTCTGAATATCGAGCGCGGTCGCGAGCCGCTGAAGCAGTCCGTTCAACGCGCGCACGAGCGGCTGCACTTCGAGCGGCAAGCGCCGGTCCGGCAACGGATCGAGCGCCTCGGGATGACGCGCGTCGAGCGCGCTCGTCACGCGCCGCAACGGTCGCAGCCCGCGTCCGACGATCACCCACACGGCGAGACCCAGCAACGGCAGCAGCACGATCAACGGCCACAAGGTACGCAGCGCCACATTCGCGGCGAGCCGGTTGCGCACGGACAGCGGCTGCGCCAGTTGCACGACGTTATCGCCGACGATCGCGCCATACACGCGCCATTCGCCGCGCTCCGTGCGTTCAGTCGAAAAGCCGAGTTCGGCGCGCGGTGCAAGTGGCGCACGCGGCCGCGAGTAGTACATGAGCACGCCGTTGCGATTCCAGATCTGCAGCACGATGCCTTCGTCGCCGGTGTCGCGCGAACCGAGCACCTGCGAGAACGGCTCCGATGGCAGCGCCGCGGCGATCTGCTCCAACTGGTAATCGAACAGTTCGTTGGCTTCGGCGAGCGCCTGCCGGTAAATCAGCCAGCCCGCGATGCCGACGCCGAGCAACACCAGCGCCAGCAGCCAGACCAGCAGTTGTCGGCGAATCGAACGCATCGGCTCAGGCGTCCTTCGCGATCATGTAGCCGAGACCGCGCACGTTGCGGATCAGGTCCGCACCGAGCTTCTTGCGCAACGCGTGAATGTAGACCTCGACGGTATTGCTGCCGATCTCCTCGCCCCAACCGTACATTTTTTCTTCGAGCTGGCTCTTCGACAGCACCGCCCCGGGCCGCGCGATCAGCGCTTCCAGCAAAGCGAATTCACGTGCAGACAATGCGACTAGCGCGCCGTCGAGCGTGACCTGGTGCGACGCGGGATCGAGCGTGAGGGTGCCGTGGCGGATCGTCGAATCGCTGCGCCCGGACTGGCGCCGGATCAGTGCGCGCATGCGGGCGCCGAGTTCGTCGAGATCGAAAGGTTTGACGAGGTAGTCGTCGGCGCCGGCGTCAAGGCCTTTGACGCGCTCGGCCACCGCGTCGCGCGCGGTGACGATCAGCACCGGCAGCGCGTGGCCGCGTGCGCGCAACGTGCGCAGCACGTCGAGACCGTCGCGTTTGGGCAGGCCGAGGTCGAGCAGCACCAGATCGTAAGGTTGCCCGCTCGCCGCACTCAGCGCGGCTTCGCCGTCTTCCACCCAGTCGACCGCGAAGCCTTCGCCGCGCAGCGCCTTGCGCACGCCTTCCGCGATCATCCGGTCGTCTTCGACTAGCAAAATGCGCATGGTTATACGTTCCGAAACGTTTGATGATGCCGCATTCTAGCGCCGCCCCCGCCCTGCGCGGTGCGTGATGCTTTTTTCTCACCGCAGCCTGGCGGCAGGTCACTACAATGGGCGCTTTGCGTCGCGTGGCCGCAATTCGCCCCGCACGCGCCGCGCAATGAATCAATGCTGCGTGGGTTGCCGCAAGCCCCACGCCCCAAAATTGAGTTCCTCACCCGTTCATGACGCACGCTTTCCTGTCTTCCATCGCACGCCGCGTGGCGTTGCGTCCGCGCCGTTCCGCGGCACCCGCCGCTGCCGCGCGCACGCCGCACCGGCTCGCGCCGCTCGCGTCGGCATGGCTCATCGTGTGCGCCGCGCTCAGTTCGGCCGCGGCGTTGCCACTCGCCGCGCAGGCGCGCGTCAAGGCTGCGCATCCAAGCGTCAGCGTCACGACGGTGCTGCCGCAACCGGTGATGGCCGCGTTGCAGCGCGCGCACGTGCCGCTGTCGTCGATCAGCGTGGTGGTGGAGAAGGTTGGCGACCGCACGCCGATCGTCGCGCTCAATGCCGGCAAGCCGATGATGCCCGCGTCGACGATGAAGCTCGTCACCACCTACTCCGGCCTGTCGATTCTCGGCCCGGACTATCGCTGGCGCACGAGTGCATACGCGGACGGCACCCTGGACGGCAACGGCGTGCTGCACGGCAGTCTGTACATTCAAGGCACCGGCGATCCGAAGCTTGTGCCGGAAGAATTGATCGATCTCGTGCAGAAGATTCACAAGGCGGGCATCACCGGCATCGACGGCGCGCTGGTGCTCGACAAGCGCTACTTCGATCCGTCGACACGCGACCTCCCGCCGTTCGACGACGACGCCACCGCGCCGTACAACGTGGGCCCCGATCCGCTGCTGTACGCGTTCAAATCGCTGTCGTTCACCGTGACGCCGTCGCCCGACGGCCGCGTCGCGATCGACGTGCTGCCGGCGCTCGCGCAGTTGCAAATAGACAATCAGATGCGCGCGGTCAACGGCCCCTGCCGCGGCGATGCGGCCTCCGTGTCGCCCACCGTCACGCAGCAGCCGAACGGCACCCTCGTGGCCTCGTTCACCGGCGACTATTCGATACGCTGCGACCCGCGCACGATCAACGTCGCGGTGCTCGATCACTCGACCTTTTTCGCGGGCGGCTTTCTCGCGCTGTGGCAGCAGACCGGCGGCACGTTCAGCGGCACGACGCGTGAAGGCGCGGTGCCCGTCGGCGCGAAACTGGTCGCCACGCACCAGGGGCCGGTGCTCTCCGACATCGTTCGCGACATCAACAAGTTCAGCAACAACACGATGGCGCGCAATCTGTTCCTGACGATCGGCGCGGCCGAAGAGAGGGCGCCCGCGACGCCCGCCAAAGCGGCGCGCGCCGTGGAGGCGTTCCTGCGCCGCGACAGCCTCAACACGGAATACCTGACGCTCGACAACGGCTCAGGCCTCTCACGCGACGAGCACATCACCGCGCTCGCACTCGCCGACGTGTTGCAGCGGGCCAATGCGAGCCCGGTCGCGCAGGTGTTCGTCGAGTCACTGCCAATCGCGGGCGTCGACGGCACGATGCGCAATCGCCTGGCCAATCAGGGCGCGGGCGGCAACGCGCACATCAAGACCGGCACCTTGCGCGACGTGCGCGCGATCGCGGGCTATGTCGCGTCGGCGGACGGCAACAGTTACGTGGTCGTCAGCCTGATCAACGATCCGCATTCGGAAGCGGCGCGCGCCGCGCACGACGCGTTGCTCGAATGGGTCTACGAAGGACCGTCGCAAGGCTTCAGGAAGATCGCCGACCCCGTCGACGAACCGCGCGGCAAGCCCAGGAAAAACCCGCGCAAGCGCGCGAGCCACTGAGGATTTCTTCTAGCGAAGCCGTGCGCGCGAAGGTCCTAAGCGTGTACGCTGTCGGGCAGCGATCGACACGCACGCAGCGCCATGCGTGTCGCGCAAAGCGCGCGCCCGGCACGGTTCTCCGAAGGGACTTCTTCCGAAAGCTGCGCGGCTCGCTCGAACAATAACGACACGACCCGCTGCGCACAGCGCTGCGGTCAGGGACCACGGAGGAAGACACCATGCAATTCGATGCTGAATTGCTGCTGCTCGCCATGGCGCCAGTCTTTCTCGCGTGTATCGGCTGGGAGGCGTGGCACCTGCGGCGCACTCGCCCGGGCGAGCAGATCTATAGCTGGAGCGACACGTTCTGCAATGCCGCGCTCGCGCTGATGCAACAAGCCGCCGACAAGCTCGCGTGGCTCGCGATCATTCCCGTCTACGCGTTTTTCTACGAGCACTACCGCGTCCACACGTGGCAGGCGAGCTGGGTCTCGCTCGTCGTGCTGTTCGTCGCCCAGGATCTGCTCTATTACGTGTTTCACCGCTGCAGCCATCGCGTGCGCTGGCTGTGGGCCGCGCACGTCGTGCATCACTCGTCGGAGCGCATGAATTTCTCGACCGCGTTCCGTCAGAGCCTGATGTACCCGGTCGCCGGCATGTGGCTGTTCTGGATTCCGCTCGCCGTGCTCGGCTTTGCGCCGAAGCAGATCGTTGCCATCGTGCTGATCAATCTCGGCTTCCAGTTCTTCGTGCATACACAGGCCATCGGCAGGCTCGGCTGGCTCGAATACGTGTTCAATACGCTGTCGATCCATCGGGTGCATCACGCGCGCAATGACCGCTATATCGATCGCAATTACGCGGGCGTGCTGGTGGTCTGGGACCGCCTGTTGGGCAGCTATGTCGACGAGCACCCGCACGACGCGCCGGTATACGGCATCGTCGAACCGCTGCACACGTACAACCCGCTGAAGGCGACGTTTCACGAATGGGCGTCGATGGCCGTCGACTTCGCAAGCGTGCGCGGCGGGCGCAACAAGTTGCGCGCGTTGTTTGCCCCGCCTGCGTGGGCCACGGATTATCATGCGCGCCGCGTGGCCGGTCCGGCTGCGCCCGGTGCGGCTTCGAGCGAAGACACGAACAAGCAGTCACACGCGAGTGCAAACCATACGGCCGCGCTTCAAACGCAGCGCAGGCCGTAGAAGATTCTGTAAGCTGTCGCCACGCCGCCGACGCGGCGGGCGCTGCCTGCAACACATGGCGCAAGGGCCACATAAACGAGGAGATGTAGTCAACATGAATCAATCAGCATCGAAGAAACATCAATTCATTCGCGTCACGCAGATCGCGCTGGCCAGCGCCGCGTTCGCCCTGCTCGCGGCCTGCGGCGGTGGCGGCGATGACAACAACTCGAACAGCAGCACGCCGGCAGGCGGCGTCAAATTGCAGGTGGTGTCGTTCGGCGACAGCCTGTCGGACGTCGGCACATATTCGCCGGTCATTCAGTCGAGCTTCGGCGGCGGCCGCTTCACGACCAACCCGGGCGAGGTGTGGACGCAGAAGGTTGCCGAGTACTACGGCGACACGCTGACGCCGGCATACCTCGGCGGCTTCGGCAAACCGCTCGCCGCGGCAGGCGGCTACGGTTATGCACAGGGCGGCTCGGACGTCGTCAACGCTCAAGGCCAGGGTTGGGCGCCGAACAACATGGCGGCGACGACCGTGCCGGTTGTGACGCAGGTGGACCAATACCTTAGCGCACATACGAGCTTCAATTCGAACCAGCTCGTGCTGGTGAACGGCGGCGCGAACGACATCTTCCAGTTCGCGGAGACCACCGCCAATCTGACAGCGCTAGCCACCGCGCTGAAGACTCAATTCCCTGTGGCCGTGCAAAACGGCTTACTGCCGAACTCGCAGGCAGGCCAGGTTGCGTTCATCGTCGGCTATCTGCAGCAACTGGCCAACCCGCAGATCGCGCAAGCCGCTGCCGCGCTCGCCACGAAAGTCCAGACCATCGTCAACGCGGGTGCGACTCACGTGGTGGTGTCGACGGTGCCGGACATCGGCAATGCGCCGCTCGGCGTCGCAGCCGAAGCGCAAACGGCGGGCTCGGGTGCGCTGCTGTCGGCGATTACCGCGGCCTATAACTACATGCTGGGCCAGAAGCTGAAGGACCTCGGCGTCGCGGGTACGGGCAAGGTGATCGTGGTCGATGCGTTCACGTGGCTGGATCAGCAGGTGCCGAACTACCAGGCGCTGGGCTTCACGGTGTCCAATACCGGCACGGCATGTAACCTGGCGTCGATGGAGAGCAACGCAACCGCCTACGCTAAGGCCAATCCGAGCGCGACGAACGGGCTGACCCCGGAGCAGTACGGCGCCCAGTTCGGCTCATCGCTGTTCTGCTCGCCGCAAACCTATACGGTGGCTGGCGCGGACCAGACCTATATGTTCGCGGATACGGTCCACCCGAGCACGCACTTGCACGCGTTGTTCGCGCAATACGTGCAGCAGCAGATCGCTGCTAGCGGGCTCGGAAAATAAGGTGGAATTGGCCGCCTCGCGGCGGCAGTAGCGGTTCGGCAAAACAGAACGCCCGGCTTGGTGTGTCAAGCCGGGCGTTATTGTTTTTGGCGATACGTGAGCGGCAGCATTGCGCGTGTGCGCACGGATAAAAACCTGCCGCTAGCCTTGCGCTTCGAACGCTGCCGCGGCTCTACCCAAGCGGTCGTTCACCGCGATCCATTCGATCGTATCGGGCAGCTTCTCGATCAGAATCCGCGTGACATTCGCGCGATCCAGCGCGCGAAGCAAACCGTACAACTCACGCGCGTACACGTGCGGATCTTCAGGCGCGGCGATGAAATGCACGCCCTCGGCATCGGCCCAATGGCCGGCTCGCGAAGCGCGCGCGACCAACGCCACACGCTCACCCGCTTCACGCGCGGCAAGCAAGGGCTCCAGCGCACCGAACGGCAACAGGGCCAGCGGCGTGCGCGGCGCGTAATGCGCCTTCAACGTGCCGGAAGCGCGCGGCGCGGTCGCGTCCGAGCCGTCCGGCAAGCGCGGCGCCTCGCCGAGCACGTCGGCGATATCTTGCGGCGTGACGCGGCCCGGCCTCAAGAGCGCCGGAAAACCACGCGACAGATCCACGATGGTCGATTCGATGCCGACATCCGACGCGCCGCCGTCCAACACATGAATCGCGCTGCCGAACTCGTCGCGCACGTGTTGCGCGGTGGTCGGGCTCACATGCCCAAAGCGATTCGCCGACGGCGCGGCCACGCCGCCATGTCCGCCGCGCAATGCGCTGAACGCCTCCAGCAAAGCCTGCGCGACAGGATGCGACGGGCAGCGCAGCCCGACCGAATCCTGACCGCCGCTCACCGCCGCCGGAATCCGCGCGGCACGCTTCAGTATCAGCGTGAGCGGGCCTGGCCAGAAGGCGTCAATCAGACGCTGCGCGTGCTCGGGCAACTGTTCGACCCAGTAGTTCGGATCGCCTTGCGGCGCCAGATGCACGATGACCGGATGATTCGCCGGCCTGCCCTTCGCCGCGTAAATGCGCGCGACCGCGTCCGGACTTTCGGCGTCGCCGCCAAGCCCGTACACGGTTTCCGTCGGGAACGCGACCAGGCCGCCCGCGTCGAGCAGCGCCGCCGCGTGCTCGATCTGCGCGGCGCTCACCGGCGACGCGCTCGCAGCGTTTTCAGCGGGGGGGTTCTGTTGATCCGGCATGGCGCGCGCGTCAGCTCGTGACGATGTGCAGAAGCCGCGCGCAATCGCGTGCAGCCGTGCGGGCTTCTTCGAGCGTTGCCGCCGTGAAGTTCACGTGACCCATCTTGCGGCCGCACCGCGCCTCCTCCTTGCCATAGAGGTGCAGACGCGCCGCCGGCATCGCCGCGACTTCGTGCCACGGCGGCGTGACCACCGCGCGCTTCGGACCGTCCGGGAACCACACGTCGCCGAGAATGTTCAACATCACCGCAGGCGAATGCTGGCGCGTGTCGCCGAGCGGCATGCCGGTCATTGCGCGCACCTGCTGTTCGAACTGGCTGGTCGCGCAGGCGTCGACGGTGTAATGGCCGGAGTTGTGCGGACGCGGCGCCATTTCGTTGGCCACCAGCGAACCGTCTTCGAGAATGAAGAACTCGACGCACAGCACACCGACGTAGCCGAGCTTGTCGGCGATCTGCAGCGCGGCCTGTTGCGCCTGCTCGACCAGCGTCGGGCTTGCGTCCGGCGCCGGCACGATGGTGTGCGACAGCACGCCGTCGCGGTGCGTGTTTTGCGCAAGCGGGTACACCACCGACGTGCCGCTCGACCCACGCGCGATCAACGCCGACACTTCGAACTTCAGCGGCAGGCGCTTTTCCAGCACGCAAGGCACGCCGCCGAGCGACGCATGCGCCTCGCGCACTTCCTCCGCGTTGCGCACGCGAATCTGGCCTTTGCCGTCGTAGCCCATGCGGGCGGTCTTGAGAATGCCGGGCAGCACGGCTTCGAGTTGGGCATCGTCGAGCCCGCTCAACGCGTCCGACGACTCGATCACCACGTGAGGCGCCACCGTCACGCCCGACGACGCGATAAAGCGCTTCTCGGCGATGCGGTCCTGAGCGACGGCAACGCAACGGCCCGCCGGACTCACGAAGGTGGTCTTCGCGAGAAAGTCGAGGCTCGCGGCCGGCACGTTCTCGAATTCGGTCGACACCGCTGCGCACAGCCGCGCGAGTTCGGTCAGCGACGCTTCGTCGTCATAGGCCGCGCGCAGATGGCGGTCGGCGACGGCGCCCGCCGGGCTGTTTTCGTCCGGGTCGAGCACGGCGACGCGGTAGCCCATCGCCTGGGCGGCAAAGCAGAACATGCGGCCGAGCTGGCCGCCACCGACCATGCCAAGCCATGCGCCGGGCAGAATCGGTGAAACCGGTGTGTTGTCTGGGTTCATCTTAGTGGTCGGTCGCGGCCGGATGCGCAGTTGTGTACACGGTCGTGCAACTGCAAACACCCGGCCGGGGGTCGGACGGGGGGACGTCTTAAAGCAATCAGCCGGTGCGCGATTACAGCGCCGGCAATACCATTGCGTGGGCCGCTTCGTTCTGCCGGACGCGGAACGCAGCCAGCTTTTCCGCATACTCGGTGCTAGTGCCGCTCAACAGCGACACCGCGAACAGCGCCGCATTGGCCGCGCCCGCTTCGCCGATTGCAAATGTCGCGACCGGCACGCCCTTGGGCATCTGCACGATCGAATGCAACGAATCGACGCCCTTCAGGTACTTGCTCGCAACCGGCACGCCGAGCACCGGCACCGTGGTCTTGGCGGCCAGCATGCCCGGCAGATGCGCTGCGCCGCCCGCACCGGCGATGATCGCGCGAATGCCGCGCTCACGCGCACTTTCAGCATAGGCGAACATTTCGTCCGGCATGCGGTGCGCGGACACGACCCTCGCTTCGTACGGCACGCCGAATTCCTGCAAAATCGCCACGGCGTTCTTCATGACTTCCCAGTCGGAACTGGAGCCCATCAGCACGCCGACGACCGGCGCGCCATGCGTATGGGCGGTTTGAGCTTCACTCATCTTTACGGCTTCCTTGTTTCCCGAACGGCGCTTCTGGTGACCCACGCGTGGTCAGGCGAGCTTGTGGCCGGTCAGGCGTTCGAGCGCTTCCTGGTATTTCTCGCCCGTCTTCGTGACCACGTCGTCCGGCAGCTTCGGCGCCGGCGGTTCTTTCTTCCAGTCCTGGGTTTCGAGCCAGTCGCGCACGAACTGCTTGTCGAACGACGGCGGGTTGGTGCCGACCTGATATTGATCGGCCGGCCAGAAGCGCGACGAATCCGCGGTCAGCGCCTCGTCCATCAGGTACAGCTTGCCGTGGTTGTCGAGACCGAATTCGAACTTCGTGTCCGCGATGATGATGCCGCGCGTCGCGGCATAGTCAGCGGCTTCCTTGTACAGCTTGATCGAGATGTCGCGGATCGTGGCCGACAGCTCGGTGCCGATGCGACGTTCCATCTCGTCGTACGTGATGTTTTCGTCGTGGTGGCCCATTTCGGCCTTGGCGGCCGGCGTGAAGATCGGCTCGGGCAGCTTCTGCGCGTTCTGCAGACCCGGCGATAATTCGACGCCGCACACCGAACCGGTTGCCTGGTAGTCTTTCCAGCCGCTGCCGGCCAGATAGCCGCGCACCACCGCTTCGACGAGGATCGGTTCGAGGCGCTTGACGACCACCGCACGGCCCTTGACCTGCTCGACTTCGTCCGCCGCGACCACGGATTCGGGCGCCACGCCCGTCAGGTGGTTCGGCACCACATGCTTCAGCTTTTCGAACCAGAAGTTCGCCATTTCGTTGAGCACGCGACCCTTATTCGGAATCGGCTCGCCCATGATGACGTCGAACGCCGACAGACGGTCGGTCGTGACGATCAGCAACTGGTCGTTGCCCACCGCATAGTTGTCGCGGACTTTACCGCGGCCGAGCAGCGGCAGCGAGCGGAGCGTGGATTCGTAGAGGGTAGACATCGTCGTGGTTCGCTAAAAGTGAGGCAAAAAGTGTGTGCGGAACAAAAGGGAAACGCCGTTCCCCGGATGATGCGGGAACGGCGATCGAACGACAACCTGGCCAAACGGCCAGGTGCAGAGCAGTTATAGCTTATCGGACGACTTGCGCAAGCTCGCCCGACTTGTACTTCTCCGCGATTTTATCAAGCGAAAGCGGCTTGATCTTGCCGGCCTGGCCTTCGCAGCCGAATTGCATGTAACGGTCGACACAGATTTTCATCGCCGCTTCGCGCGCCGGCTTCAGGTAATCGCGCGGATCGAACTTGCCCGGGTTGGTCACCATGTAGCGGCGAATCGCGCCGGTGATCGCCAGACGCAGGTCGGTGTCGATGTTGACCTTGCGCACGCCGTTACGGATGCCTTCCTGGATTTCCTCGACCGGCACGCCGTAGGTTTCCTTCATGTCGCCGCCGAATTCGCGGATTTCCGCGAGCAATTCCTGCGGCACCGACGACGAACCGTGCATCACGAGGTGCGTGTTCGGAATGCGCTGGTGGATTTCCTTGATGCGCTGGATCGACAGGATGTCGCCCGTGGGCTTCTTGCTGAACTTGTACGCGCCGTGCGACGTACCGATCGCGATCGCCAGTGCGTCGCACTGCGTCAGCTTGACGAAGTCGGCAGCCTGCTCCGGATCGGTCAGCAGTTGCTCGCGGGTCATCGTGCCTTCCGCGCCGTGGCCGTCTTCCTTGTCGCCCTTCATGGTTTCCAGCGAGCCGAGCACGCCCAGTTCCGCTTCCACCGTGATGCCGATCGAGTGAGCCGCTTCCCCGACCTTGCGCGACACCTCGACGTTGTACTCGTACGACGCGACGGTCTTGCCGTCGGCTTCCAGCGAACCGTCCATCATCACGCTGGTGAAACCGCTACGGATCGCCGCCATACAGACCGCCGGCGACTGCCCGTGGTCCTGGTGCATCACGACCGGAATATGCGGATACGACTCCACTGCCGCTTCGATCAGGTGGCGCAGAAACGGCTCGCCCGCGTACTTACGCGCGCCGGCGGAAGCCTGCATGATGACCGGGGCGTTGACCTTGTCGGCCGCCGCCATGATCGCCTGAACCTGCTCCAGATTGTTCACGTTGAATGCCGGAAGGCCATAACCGTTTTCGGCGGCATGGTCCAGCAGTTGACGCATTGATACGAGAGGCATGCTTAACTCCTTAGATTGAAACGAATTCTTGTGCCGTCGGCATCTTTTTGGGCGATTTTATCGCGAAGCAAGCCGCGTACCCTGTCGCACGGGTCTTAACGCGCCGAGCGGTCCTTGTCCGCTCAAGATGCGATTGAAGACGGTGCGCCGCCTCTCGCGGGGCATGCGGGCCTGCTTCGCTCAATCAAGCCTGTGCCGATCGAGCAATCTGCTGCCTGATCAGTACGGTTCTCCGACCCGCACGATTTTCAACGTATTGGTACCGCCGGCCTGCCCCATCGGTTCGCCGACGGTCAGCACCACCATGTCGCCGCGCGACGCGTAACCCTTGCTCACCACGGTCTCCAACGCCTGTTGCAACGCCGTGTCGCGGTCGGTGTTGGTGTCCAGATGCAGCGACGTCACGTTGCGGTACAGCGCCATCGCCCGTTCGCTGCCGACTCGCGGCGTGAGCGCGAAGATCGGCACGTGGGTCCAGTGACGCGACATCCACAGCGCGGTCGAGCCGGATTCGGTCAACGCCACGATCGCCTTCGCGCCCAGGTGATAGGCCGTGAAGAGCGCGCCCATCGCGATCGACTGGTCGATCCGGGTGAACGTGCGGTCGAGGAAATCGCGGTCCAGCTCCGACTGCTCCGACTTCTCGGCTTCCACGCAGATCGCGGCCATCGTCTCGATGGTTTGCACCGGATACTTGCCCGCTGCCGATTCCGCCGACAGCATCACCGCGTCCGTGCCGTCGAGCACCGCGTTCGCGACGTCCGACACTTCGGCGCGGGTCGGCACCGGTGCGTAGATCATCGACTCCATCATCTGGGTCGCGGTGATCACGAACTTGTTCGATTCGCGCGCCATACGGATCATCCGCTTTTGCAGCGCGGGGACTGCGGCATTCCCCACTTCCACGGCCAGATCGCCGCGCGCGACCATGATGCCGTCCGACGCGTCGAGGATGCCCTGCAGCGCCGGAATCGCTTCCGCGCGCTCGATCTTGGCGATCATCTTCGGCTTGATGCCGAACGGCGCGCCAGCGATATTCGCCAGCTGGCGGGCCATTTCCATGTCGGTCGCGTTCTTCGGAAACGACACCGCGACGTAATCGACGCTGAGCGACATCGCCGTGCGGATGTCCTCCATGTCTTTCGCAGTGAGCGCGGGCGCGGACAGGCCGCCGCCCTGGCGGTTGATGCCCTTGTTGTTCGAGAGCTCGCCGCCGATCTTCACGATCGTGTGGATTTCATTGCCGATCACGCGCGCGACGTTCAGCACGATCAGGCCGTCGTTGAGCAACAGCACGTCGCCCGACTTCAGGTCGCGCGGCAGATCCTTGTAGTCGAGACCGGCGCGTTGCTCGTTGCCGAGTTCACAGTCGGCGTCGAGGATGAACGGCTCGCCGGCGACCAGCGTGATCTTGCCGTTTTCGAATTTGCCGACGCGGATCTTCGGGCCTTGCAGGTCCGCCATGATGGCGACTTCACGGCCGGCCTGACGGGCCGCCTCGCGCACGAATTCGGCGCGCTGGCGGTGGTCGTCGGCCGTGCCGTGCGAGAAATTGAGCCGCACCACGTCCAACCCTGCCTGAATCATTTGCAGCAGGATTTCCGGCGTGTTGGAAGCCGGTCCGATGGTAGCGACAATCTTGGTGGCGCGATGCATGAGTCTCCTCGTCTGGATAGGATCGCTGGATAGAACGCTGCGAGTCGGATGCGGAGGCTGCGCACCGAAAGATGCTGACAGGGGTTGCGCGCCGGTTGAAACCAGCGTCGCTTTATAGGTTGCAGCGGTGTTCGATACCGGCACGGAGGGTGCCGGTGGAGGGACGGTCTCTTCAGCGGGGAGTTCCGCGGGCGGCGGCACGGATTGTCCACTGGACAGTTCCGCTGCGTCGCCGGCGGTGGTCAACGCCGCGAGCGCGAGAGACGAGCCGGATTCTTCTGTTGCGGCGGATGCCGCCGGAGTGGCGGCGGAGCGCGCCGCGCGCTCCCCTGCCGTCGCTGCCGCGGTATCGCGCGGCTGGCTGGCACGCTGGCCGCTACGCGCTTTCGCTGACTTTGCCGTTAGGGAGCGCGTCGCCACGTTAAGCCCGCGATTCCAGGACTTCGACCGCCGGCAGCTTCTTGCCTTCGAGGAACTCGAGGAAAGCGCCGCCGCCCGTCGAGATGTAGCTGACCTTGTCGTGGATGCCGTACTTGGCGATCGCCGCGAGCGTATCGCCGCCGCCTGCGATCGAGAACGCCGACGACCTGGCGATCGCGTCCGCCAGCGTCTTCGTGCCATTGCCGAACTGGTCGAATTCGAACACGCCGACCGGGCCGTTCCACACGATCGTGCCGGCCTTTTCCAGCTGCGCTGCGAGCAGCTTGGCCGTTTCCGGTCCGATGTCGAGGATCAGGTCGTCGTCCTGGACATCGGCGACGGCCTTGACTTCAGCCTTGGCTGTGGGCGAAAACTCCTTGGCCGTGACCACGTCGGTCGGGATCGGCACCGATGCGCCGCGCGCCTTGGCCGCGTCGATAATCGCTTTGGCTTCGTTCACCAGATCGGCTTCGGCGAGCGACTTGCCAATCTTCAGGCCGGCGGCCAGCATGAACGTATTCGCGATGCCGCCGCCGACGATCAGCTGATCGACCTTGTCGGCCAGCGACTTCAGAATGGTCAGCTTGGTCGACACCTTCGACCCGGCGACGATCGCCACGAGCGGGCGTTTCGGTGCGCCCAGCGCCTGGCCCAGCGCTTCGAGCTCAGCCGCCAGCAGCGGGCCGGCGCAGGCGACCGGCGCGTACTTCGCGATGCCGTGCGTGGTTGCTTCAGCGCGGTGCGCGGTGCCGAACGCGTCGTTCACGTAGACGTCGCAGAGCTTCGCCATTTTCTGCGCGAGCTCGTCGGAATCCTTCTTTTCGCCCTTGTTGACGCGGCAGTTTTCCAGCAGCACGACCGAGCCCGGCGCGACGTTCACGCCGTTGTCGACCCAGTTCGCGACCAGCGGCACGTCGCGGCCAAGCAGTTCGGCCAGACGCTTCGCGACCGGCGCGAGCGAGTCTTCCGGCTTGAAGTCGCCTTCGGTCGGGCGACCGAGGTGCGACGTGACCATCACGGCGGCGCCCGCGTCGAGGGCCGCCTTGATAGCCGGCACCGACGCGCGGATGCGGGTGTCTTCGGTGATGTTGCCTTGATCGTCCTGCGGCACGTTCAGATCGGCGCGGATGAACACGCGTTTGCCGGATAGCTTGCCTTCGGCGATCAGATCGGAGAGACGCAATACCTTGTTCATGGGCGTGTGTGTGCGAGTTGATGAGAAGGCGGTGGCGGACGGCGCGCAGGCGTCGAGCGCGGCGAATTCCAGCGCTGTGACACGGCAGCGGATCCACGTGATCGGGCGCCTGCGGCAGGGCCGCGGCTCTCGCGCTTACAGCAGCGCGCTCAACCCGGAAACTGGCATTTTAACTGATCCACACTCCCTTCTGACCCGCACGCAGGCGAATCTCGCGTATTTGGAGATAACTCCGTCCATGGCGCGGCGCAGCATTCGCCACCCGTCCTGTTATATGAAGATGCGCAATAGCGTGAACACAATCATCCCCGTGACGATCGTGCCGAGCATGGTGCGCCGCCACAAAAACCACCCGAGACCGGACAGCGTCGCGTAAAACTCGTGATTGGACGGCGCGAACGACAGAGCGCCGTCCGGCGTCGTCAGCACGTCGGGCAGCACCACGGCGGCCAGCGCCGCGGCCGGTGCGTAGCGCAGCATCCGCTGCACGCGCGCGGGCAGCACCGTGCGCTCCCCGCCGATCAGAAACATCGCGCGGGTCACCGCAGTGACGAAGGTCATGCCGAAAATGGCCAGCCAGACTTGCGTGGATGTCATCGGGAATCTCCGGCGCTGTTGCGGATACGGCGCAGATCGGCGTGCTCGACCATCAGGTCGGCGGCGCTGCCGGCGATGATCGCCGCGATTACCGCGAGCGGCAGCGCGAGCCGGTACGGCAGGTCGAAAGCGAGCAGCGACACGACCCCGGCGACGCCGACCGCGACCAGCGTGGAGCGCGTCGCGATCGCCGACACCATGATGGGCAGCAGGGCCAGCGTGCCCGCCAGTGCGAGCCCCCAATTGTCGGGAATCAGGCTCGCGAGCAGGATGCCGGCGATCGACGACACCTGCCAGGAGAGCCAGCTGCACACCGCCATGCCCCAAAAGTACGCCTCCTTGCCCGGCACGTAACCGGTCGGGAAGCTCTTTTTCTGGAACAGCAGATAGATCACGTCGCCGTTGAAATAGCCGAGCACGATGCGCCGCCACATCGACAGATAGGAGAAGTGCGGCGCGAGCCCGACGCTGAAGATCACGAACCGCGTGTTGACCATCGCCGCGGTGAGCAGCACGGTCCAGATCGGCAGCTTGGCGGCGAGCAGCGGCAGCACCGCCAGTTGCGACGAGCCCGCATAGCACAGCAGCGACATGCTGAGCGCCTGGGGCAGCGTGAGCACGGATTTGCTCATCGCGATACCGGTGACGAGCCCCCACGAGAAAATCGCCATCAGCGTGGGCGAGTAGTCGCGCGCGCCCTCACGGAAGGCACGACGATCGGTATCAGACAGACGAGCGAGCATGAGGCGAAACGAGCCGGCGCAAGGCGCCGCAACGAAGGGAAGTCGACGCCAGGTCGTCAGGCACCCGCTGGCGCATCCGGATGTGAATTATGCGTGTGCCGGATTATAGCGTCCCGGATGCGCCCAAATGCCCGTTCCGTGTGCAAAAGACGCTAAAATAACGCTCTTGGCTGCCCCTGACGCGCGTAGCCACACTTCACAACGCACCCGCTGGAGAATCGTATGTCAATGGCCGACCGCGACGGCAAGATCTGGATGGATGGCAAGCTCATCGACTGGCGCGACGCCAAAATCCATGTGCTCACCCACACGCTGCACTACGGCATGGGCGTTTTCGAAGGCGTACGCGCCTACAAGACGGCCGACGGCGGCACCGCGATTTTCCGTCTGCAGGAGCACACCAAGCGTCTGCTGAACTCCGCCAAGATTTTCCAGATGGACGTGCCGTTCGACCACGAAACGCTTGCCGCCGCGCAACGCGAAGTGGTCCGCGAGAACAAGCTCGAGTCCTGCTACCTGCGCCCGATCATCTGGGTCGGTTCGGAAAAGCTCGGCGTGTCGGCCAAGGGCAACACCATTCATGTGGCGATCGCCGCGTGGCCGTGGGGCGCATACCTCGGTGAAGACGGCATGACCAAGGGCATCCGCGTGAAGACGTCGTCGTTCACGCGCCATCACGTGAACGTGTCGATGGTCCGCGCCAAGGCGTCGGGCTGGTACGTGAACTCGATCCTCGCCAACCAGGAAGCGATCGCCGACGGCTACGACGAAGCGCTGCTGCTCGACGTCGACGGCTACGTGTCGGAAGGCTCGGGCGAGAACTTCTTCCTCGTGAACAACGGCAAGCTGTACACGCCGGACCTGTCGTCGTGCCTCGACGGCATCACGCGCGACACGGTCATCACGCTTGCGCGCGACGCCGGCATCCAGGTGATCGAAAAGCGCATCACGCGCGACGAGGTCTACACCTGCGACGAAGCGTTCTTCACCGGCACCGCGGCCGAAGTCACGCCGATCCGCGAGCTCGACAACCGCACGATCGGTTCGGGCGCGCGCGGCCCGATCACCGAGAAGCTGCAATCGGGCTTCTTCGACATCGTGAACGGCAAGAGCGACAAGTACGCGCACTGGCTGACCAAGATCTAACGCGCGCTGCGCCGATATCTCCGGGCCCGTTGCCCTTTCGGGCCGGCTACCGGCGCAACGCTCGCACCCTGCATACAACGAGAAAGCCCATGAGCGAAATCAAGGAAATGCCGCTGGTCGAACTGTCGGCAAAAGACCTGCCGGCGTACTGCCCGAATCCGGCCATGCCGCGCTGGAGCGCGCATCCGCGCGTCTTTATCGATGTCACGCACGGCGAAGCGCGTTGCCCGTACTGCAGCACGCGTTACAAGCTGCGCGACGGCGAAGTGGTCAGGGGTCATTGAACCTGGCGCATTGAGCGTTGGTTGCCGGCGGTGCTGGCTAGAGATGTCGTGTGCGGCTCGATGGGTGCGGGTTAATCGGTGTTTCAGGTCGCCCCGTCCTCCGCTTCGTCGTGTGTGGTTGGCTTGCTGACAGGCTGAGGATGATGCTGTCCGCCTTGTCGTCAGGCGGGCCGGGCGGGATTACACAGCAAACGCACACAACGCCGACGCGCACGCAAGCTCAAAGGCCAGCACGCTCCAACGGCGCCCCAAATCGGGCCGCCACCGCGGCGCCTCCGGCCAACCGGAAGCGCGCCACGCGGTTCGCGGCTTTTCCCTTTTCATCAATCCGAACGCTACGCGCATCGCGCGCGCGGCGTTTCGTTTCGACACCGGACACTCACTCTGATGCGTCGCGCGTTGGTTATCGCACCGAACTGGATCGGTGACGCATTGATGGCGCAGCCGCTGTTTGCGCGCCTCGTGAAATTGCATCCGCGCATCGTCATCGACGCGGTCGCGCCCTCGTGGGTCGCGCCCGTGCTCGAACGCATGCCGGAAATCCGCGACGTCTACGCCACCGACCTCGCGCACGGCAAGCTGCAAATGCTGCGCCGCTGGCAGCTGGCGAGCGATTTGCGCGACGTCGGCTACGACGCGGCCTATGTGCTGCCGAACTCGCTCAAGTCGGCGCTGGTTCCGTGGCTGGCGGGCATTCCGCTGCGCATCGGCTACACCGGCGAAAGCCGCTACGGCCTGCTGAACGTGCGGCACGCGAATCCGCGCAAGGACGAGCGCCCGCCGATGGTCGGCCAGTACGCCGCCCTCGCCTACGCGCCCGGCGCCAAGCTCCCCGACGACCTGCCGATGCCGCGCCTCGACACGGACCTGAACGAAGCGTCGCGCGTGTCGGCGCGTTTCAATCTGGACACGCGCGTGCCGCTGCTGGTGTTCTGCCCGGGCGCCGAGTACGGGCCGGCCAAGCGCTGGCCGCCCGAACACTTCGCCGCGCTCGCGCAGATGGTCGGCCAGTCGTTCCCGTACACGCAGATCGTCGCGCTCGGCTCGCCGAAAGACGCGCCGCTCGCCCAGGCGATCGCCGAGAAGGCACCGAACGTGCGCAACCTGTGCGGCCAGACCGCGCTCGGCGAAGCCTGCGCGCTGATCTCACGGGCCAACGCGGTCGTCACCAACGACTCCGGCCTGATGCACGTCGCCGCCGCGCTGCGCCGGCCGCTGGTGGCCGTGTACGGTTCGACCGATCCGCGCCACACCCCGCCCTTGTCGGAGCTTGCGAAGGTACAATGGCTTCATCTCGAATGCAGCCCCTGTTTCGAGCGCGAATGTCCGCTCGGGCATCTGAACTGCCTGAAGCAACTGAGCGCCGAACAGGTCTTCAGCGATTTGCGCGGCATGCTGCTCGCGCAACGCTGAACCGACTGATAGTCGACTTGGTACTTGCACGCAACACCGCACGCCCCCGTGTGCGTCGCGTCATGTTCGCGCCTTGCGGCACGGGCATGCTGACGCTCCGGGGCCGACAGGTCCGGTGCGCCGGACTGTCCCGCTGACCGCTGCCCCGCAACCGCGCGCCGCGCACAAGAGACTGACGAGCCATGCCACGTTTTGCCCATATCTTCGAAGCCGCCGCCGACACCCTGAACGCCTACTATCAGGCCGTCGCCGAGGTCAATATCGACAGTTTGATGGGCCTGTGGATCGATGAGGAGTTCGTCAGCTGCATCTGCGCCGACGGCTCGCACCTGCACGGTCTCGACAGCATTCGCGCCGGCTTGCAGAGCCAGCTCGAGGCCGCGCCCGTGTCGATCGAGCCGCTCGACATCCGCGTCTACGACAGTCTCGGCACCGTCGTCTATGCAATTGCCGAGGCGCATCGGCCAGCTGGTCCCACCGCCACGCCCGCGATGGTCTTCACGACTTACGTGATGGTCCACGAACGCGGCGAGTGGCGCATCGCGCACATTCACGCGAGCCCGATGCCGAACGAGGCCGCGAGCCAGTTCGCCACCAAGATGCGGCATGGTCAGGGCTCGCTGCACTGACGCACGCTTGCGGTTCAGTTTCAGGCACGGTTTCAGATTCAGATTCGCGCTTTATTTTTTGCTCCAACGCCGGCATGAGTTCGACGCACGATAAATCCGTTTCCTCCGGCACGGCCCAGGCCACGGTCGCGGCCGCCGTCGAGGCCACTGTCGAGCTGCTCTACCGTGCCCCGCTGTGGCTGCCGAACCGGCATGCGCAGACCATTGTCCCGTCGCTGTTCGCGCGCCGCCCGGCGGTGTCGTTTCGCCGCGAGCGCTGGGATACGCCCGACGGCGATTTCATCGATCTCGACTGGGTCGTGCCGGACGGCCAGCCCGCCGCGCCCCGTACGCCCGCCGCCGACGCCCCACTGTTCGTGCTGTTTCACGGCCTCGAAGGCAGTTCGGGTTCGCACTACGCGGCGACGTTGATGGCGGCCGCGCGCGACTACGGCTGGCACGGCGTCGTGCCGCACTTTCGCAGTTGCAGCGGCACGATGAACCGCCTGCCGCGCTTTTATCACCTCGCCGACAGCAACGAAGTCGACTGGGTGCTGCGCCGTTTGCGCGCCGCGCATCGCGGTCCGGTCGTGGCGGCGGGTGTGTCGCTGGGCGGCAATGTGCTGCTGCGCTGGCTCGGCGAACGGCGCGAGGACGCCGCGTCAGTGGTCGCGGCGGCGGCCGCGATTTCGACGCCGATCGACGTGCATGCCGGCGGCCGTGCATTGTCGCAGGGCTTCGGCCTCGTCTACACGCGCAGTTTCCTGAAGACGCTCAAGCAGAAGGCCGAGCAGAAGCTGGCCCAGTTTCCCGGCCTGTTCGACCGCGACGCGATGCTGGCGAGCCGCACCATGTACGAATTCGACAACGTGGTGACCGCGCCGCTGCACGGCTTTCGCGATACCGACGACTACTGGAGCAGCGCGACCACGCGGCCGCTATTACCGCACATTCAGGTGCCGACGCTGGTGCTCAATGCGCGCAACGACCCTTTCCTGCCGGCCGAGGCCCTGCCATCGCGGCATGAAGTCTCGGCGGCGGTGGAGCTCGACCAACCGAAGCATGGCGGCCACGCCGGCTTCATGACCGGACCGTTCCCGGGCCGCATCGACTGGCTGTCGCGGCGCGTGTTCGGCTACCTGGAGCGGCACGTCGATCATGGATGACATCGTCAAACAGGCTTTGGCCAAGTGGCCGAACGTGCCGAGCTGCACGGGCTGGCTGATGCTGGACCGGCGCGGCAACTGGCGTATGCGTGACGAAACGGCCCAGGCGAGCGGCTCGCCGGGCACGCCGATCCGGCATGAGGCACTGCTCGGCTTCATTAACCGGAACTACGGCGCCGACGAACACGGGCAGTGGTTTTTCCAGAATGGCCCGCAACGGGTCTACGTCGAGTTGGGTTACACGCCGTGGGTGGTGCGGTTGTCGGCGAACGCCGATGGGACGCTCGCGCTGCAGGACCAGGCAGGCGGCGCCTTTGAGCCCGCGGCTGCGTTTGTCGACGAAGAGGGCGGGATTCTGTTTGCCGACAGTGCCGACGGTGCCGACAATTCTGCGCACCCGAGAGTCGCGGTTCTGCACGATCACGATCTGGAAATCTTCTCCAATCACGCGACGCTCGCCGACGATTCGATGAGCGGCGAGTTCCACTGGAACAACGAGACCGTGTTGCCGCTGCAAGCGATACGGCGCGGCGAGGTCGCCACGCGCTTCGGGTTCGAGCCGAGTCCGGCGGCGAGGGTTTAGGTAGGTCCAGGGCTTGGCGCGCACGACGTTCGTGCCTCAGCCAGCGCGCACAGATGACACCGGACCCGCCTTAACCGCGAACTAGCTCTTCTCATCGAGCCGCTCTTCCTTGTAGCGGCTCTCCATTTCGTGCAGGCGCGCATCGACGGTCGCGAGATCGTAATAGCCGATCGTCTTCAGATCGCGCGCGTCCTTCAGTTGCCGGATCGCCGACGACCACGCGCCCTCCAGCGCGAACTTCTCCGCCATCGCCCGATGCTGCGTCAACGCATCGCCGCTGCCCGCGCTCGCCTGGGCGAGATACAGCCACCAGGCAGGCTGATCCGGGTGCGCGCGCGTTTCGTTCTGCGCGAGCGCCTGCGCGTCGGCGAAACGGTGCAAGGTCAGCAAGGTGCGGATGTGCATGTCGATCGCGGCATTCGACTGCGGCCAGCGCTTCTGCGCAAACTCCGCGAGACGCGCGGCTTCGTCGTTGCGGCCAGTACGCCGGGCGATGTCGGCGGCCAGCAGGTCGAGGCTCGGCGAACTGCGCGCGGGTTCGCCTTCGGTGCGCTCGCCGGTCGCGAATGCCGTACGCGAAGTCGCGAGTGACGCCACCGCGTCGTCATAACGGTCGAGCAGCATCTGTCCATACGCAATGCCGTACCAGTTCGCCGCGACGTTGACCGCGGTGCGGTCGTCGATCTCCGAGCGCAGGCGCGAAATTTCGTCCGCGTACTCGCTGCGCGAGCGGTCCTGCAGCAAACGCGCCCGTGCTCGCACGAAACCGTATTCGGGCGCCTGATGCGGCTGCCGGTAGGGCGCGCGGCGCGCGCGGTCTTCCATGTCCGCGATCCGCTCGCCGGTCAACGGATGCGTGCGCGCGTATGCGGGAACACCCGTGTCGCTCATCGCCGCGCGATCGAGCCGGCCGAAGAAGGTCACCATCGCGTACGGGTCGTAGCCCGCGCCGGCCAGCAGCAGAAAACCGACCCGGTCGGCCTCGTGCTCGGCGGAACGCGAAAAGCGCAACTGGTTGTCGACCGCATACGCCTGGCCGCCGATCGCAATTGCGCTGCCCAGGTCCCCGCTGTGCGCAAGCACGCCCGCCAGCACGCCGAACAGCAGGCCGGCGAGCGCGGCATAGCTGCTGCGCTCGCTGGCCGAGATCATCCGCGAGATGTGACGCTGCAACACGTGGCCCATTTCGTGACCCAGCACCGACGCCAGTTCGGACTCGGTCTGCGTCGCCGCGATCAAGCCGGTGTTCACACCGATGAACCCACCCGGCAGCGAAAACGCGTTGATCTGCGGATCGCGCACCGCGAACAGCTCGAAGTCCGGGCGATAGCCGCCGATATACAGCGCGCTCGCCGCCGCCGCGAGTTTGGCGGCCACCGAATTCAGGTAGTCGCGCACGAGCCAGTCGTCGAGATAGTCGGGGTCGCGGCGCACTTCGCGCATCACGCGCTCGCCGAGCTTGCGCTCGGCCTGCGGCGTCAACGCACCTGAGCCGCCGTTGCCGAGATCGGGCAATTGCTGGGTGGCGATCGGCGCGCGCAAACTGCTGTTCACACCGGCGTTGCCGGAGAGGCGGCTCTGCGCGCCGCCGTACACGCCGAACACGCCTTGCGCGATGTCGGGTGGCAAGAGCGGGTCGGCGTAGGCATCGGCCGGGCCGCTGATCAACGGCGATTCGGCCGGCTGCGCGTTGAGCGCGAGTTTCGGCGCGGCATGCGATTGCGCGAACGCGCCCGGCGGCGCCGCGAGCGCGACAGACAACAACGCAGCAAGAAACCGTTTCAGACGCATCGCGAGGTCGATAACGAAGTCGGAAAGCGACGCCCGCGGCTCGGACTAAGATAGCGGGCACAGGGCAATTGTAATCAGTCGATGCGGTGATCCGGGTGGGTTGCGTCGCACTGCTATGATAGGCGCCCTCTGAAGGAGCCAACCATGCCTGAACTCACTCATTTCGACGCCGCGGGCCAAGCGCATATGGTGGACGTCGGCGGCAAGCAGGAGACCAAGCGCATCGCTGTCGCGCGCGGCTCGATCCGCATGCTGCTGCAGACGTTCGCGCTGATCCGCGACGGCAACGCCAAAAAGGGCGACGTGATCGGCATTGCGCGCATTGCGGCGATTCAAGGCTCGAAGCGCACCGCCGATCTGATCCCGCTTTGTCACCCGCTCGCGCTGACGCGCGTAAAAGTGGACTTCGAACTCGATGAAACGCTACCTGGCGTGCACTGCACGGTTCAGGTGGAAACGCTTGGCCGAACGGGTGTGGAGATGGAAGCGCTGACCGCCGTACAGGTGGGGCTGCTGACGGTGTACGACATGTGCAAGGCGGTGGATCGCGGCATGACGATCACCGACGTGCGCGTGCTGGAGAAGCACGGCGGAAAGTCTGGGGATTGGGTAGCGGGTTGACGGCGGCTTACGCCATCAAGCCCCTTCCCCCTGACGCTTTGATTCTTTGCGACGGACGCGACCGGCGTCACTCCTCGTCGCTCTCGTCGTCGTCCTGATTGACGTCGGACGACGGCATGCCATAGCGCTTGACGAGTTCCGCCTTGAAGGCGGCCAGCGACTTGTGCTCATCGGTCAACTGGTACAGATAACCCAGTTGCGACGGCCAGTCCTTCAACTCCTCGGCAAAAATCTTCAGGCGTTCGACGGTGTCGAGCGCCGCCGCCGTATCTCCGCTCAGCGCCTGCAGCACCGCATAGCGTCGTAATACGGTTTCGCCCGGCAGCAGCGCAATGGCCTGCCTGTGCATCGCGAGCTTGCGTTGCAGGTCGACCGAATTCATCGGCTGCAACGTCGCAAGGCCGTACTCGCCCCACGCCCGGAACAGGAACGACGGCGCCGCCGTGTATTGCTCCGCCGGCCGCGAGCCGTAATACAGCACCTCCGCGCGCGCATAGTCGCGATATACCGGATAGAGCGCGGCCAGCCCGCCGAACACCACCACAGCAAACGCGCCGAACGACAAACGTGCGGGCACGAGCCGCAGCGGGCGCGTTTCGAGCAAGCCGAACACGAACATCGCCGGCAACAGGAAGAACATGTACTGCTGCGGATATTCGACCAGCGCATGCATCGTCAGCACGCCAATCAGCGCGATGCCGAACACGCGCGTCGCGCTTTGCGGGGCACGCACCACGCGCACCAGCCAGGCGACGAGCCCGAGCAGCACGATCGCTACGCCGATCAGGCCGGTCTTCGCAAGCAGATCGATGAAGATGTCGTGCGAATTATTGGCGATCTCGACGCCGCCGAGCGTCCTCACCAGTTCGTACTGGTAGCTCGGAAATTCGCCCCAACCGACGCCCAGCAGCGGATGGGTCCTGAACATCGTCCAGCCGTACTTCCACAGCGCGAGGCGCGGCGCGATCTGACCGGCGTCCTTGAAGCGGTCCGCCGCCGACTGTCCGAGCTCCAGGTGATAGTGCACATTGGCCCAGCGGATCAGCGCATTGACCACGAAGAACAGCACGGCGAGAGCGATCGGGATGAGCCACTCACGGTTGCTGCGGCGTAGCAGCGGTTCGCTGCGAACCTGCGCGAACGCCATCCAGAAACCCGCAACGACGATCACCCCCATCTGTAGCCACGGGCCGCGCGAAACGGTCAGCGCCAGTCCCGCCGCGAAGATCGTCGATACGAGCAGCCAGATGCCGACGGCCAGCCGCCGCGTCTGCACGAGGAACAGCGCGCCCGCCATTGCGAACGCGATATAGGTGGCGAGGTGGTTCGCCTGCGCCATATTGCCGAACGGCCGGCGTTCGACCGTCACGTTATACGCAACGACGAACGGCGCCACGCGCGTCTCCAGGTGAAAGAGCTGGATCACCTGACTGAACACCGCGAACAACCCACCCACGATCAGCGCGCCAGCCGCCCAGCGCAATGCCGTCTCGTCGAGCTTGGCGCGCGAAAAACCGTAGCCGGCATGAACCGCCATGAACCCCGCGAGCAGGAACCCGCCGCCGAGCCAGTTCATTGAGGGTTGCGCGACCGGCAGCAGCACCGCTTGCGCGACCAGCACCAGTCCGAACAGCAACGGCACCAGCGCGACCGTCGGCGAGGCGAACGTAATGCGTGGTCTCGCCGTCGCCATCAGCAGCACGACACCTGCACCGGTCAGCAGATACAGCGCGAGCGCGGTGAACTCAGCGTAGAAGGTCGGAATCGGGTACGTATGGTTGGCGACCGCATACGGCAGCACCAACGCGAGAGCCAACAGAATGAGAGAAAGGTAGCGCGCAAATGGGGTGGGCATCGAGTAACCGGTAGGGCGTCAAGCAACCGGCGCACTATACAAAAAATTCCTTGCGCTGTGCGCCGGCCCGGCCGAAATATGCCGAAAATCACCCTTTTACGTGCGCTCCGCCTTCATGCGGCAAGCGTTGGCCGAATCACGCGCTCACTCACGAGCGGCATTCCGGCGGTGCGAGATTCGACGCCAGCGTGGGCGCCTCCGCAGGTGCGGGTCCCGCGCCCGGCGCCGGCAACGAAGACGCCGTTTTGCCGCTCGTGAAGCACTCCCACGTCAGCGCGCCGGCTTGCACCGAATCCTTGGGCAACGCGACCCGCGCGGTCGGTGCGTCCGCATTGTCGGGCACCGACGGCACCAGCGTGAGCGTGTTCGAACCGGCGGGCGCGACGCGCGTCGTGAAGGCGATCGTAATCTGACCGGTGTCGTCGTCGACCCGGATGGACTCCACGTTGCGGGTCGCGGGCGGCGACGCGTAACCGCCGCTGAACGCATTGCCGCTCGCGGCGTTTTCGGCGACCGCGAGCCGCGCGGACGAGGCAAGTGACAGGCCTTCGCCCACCCGGCTGCGAGCCAGATAGTCCTGGTGCGCGGGAATCGCATAGGCCGCGATCACACCGACGATCGCCAGCACGATCATCAGTTCGATCAGCGTGAAGCCGACGCCGAAGCGGCGGCAAACGCGCGCGAGCCGCGCGGACCAGGCCGCTCGCCCAAACAGGGAGCGCGCGGCAAGCGAGGACTGGCAATAAGGGGAATACGGCAAGGTAACGATCATCGGCAGGCTCCTGAAACGAAAAACGCCTGGCCCTCGAATCGGGGACAGGCGTTTCAATCGTAGCCAGCGACGCTCCCGGCCCACAGTCAGCCGAACGGCTAACGTTGCGCTCAAGCGCTATAGCAGCGGCGAGTTCTGGTTCAGGTTCCAGCACATGCGCACATGCGGCCCGTGCGCCTCACGCCGCCGCACGATTGGCATTGCGACGCTTTAACAGGTAGCCAAGGATCACGACGAACAACGCTCCCGCGATGTTCATCCCGTATTCGGCGGCGGGCGTGTCGAGAATCGGCCAACGGTCGCCGGCCGGGTCGTTGATGATCAGGCCGCCAGCGATCCAGCCCAACAAAGCAGCACCGAGCAGGATGATGATCGGGAAACGGTCGAGCAGCTTGAGGACGATCTGGCTACCCCACACGATCAGTGGAATGCTCACCACCAGGCCGAAAATCACCAGCGCGAGGCGATGCTGTTCATCGGCCGCTTCGGCGGCGCCCGCAATGGCGATCACGTTATCGAGGCTCATCACCGCATCCGCGACGATGATGGTTTTGATCGCCGACATCAGCCGGTCGGCCGGCTTGATGCTCTCATGCGGGTCGTGCGCGGGCGCCATCAGACGCACGCCGATCCACAGCAGCAACAGCCCGCCCGTGAACTTCAGCAGCGGCACGTCGAGCAGCACGACGGCGAACGCGATCAGCGCCACTCGCAGCACGATCGCCCCCGCCGTGCCCCACAGCACGCCGCGTATGCGTTGCGCGGGCGGCAGATTGCGGCAGGCCAGGGCGATCACGACGGCGTTATCGCCACCCAGCAGGATGTCGATGACGATGATCTGGAAGACCGCGCCCCAATGGAGGGTGGTGAGGAACTCGAGCATGAGAAGAAGAATAAGAAAAAATCTGCCGCGCGGACAATAAAAAAGCGGGGGAGCCTAAAACTCCCCCGCTTTTCGGGACCGCCCGCTCACGAAAGGACTTCGTAAGCGTAACAAAAAACGCGCCATAACAGCACGCGAATTTTGCTTTTACAGCATCGCCTTCAGAAGACGCGCCATTTCCGACGGGTTCTTCGTGACCTTGATGCCGCACGCGTCCATGATTTCCAGCTTCGCTTCAGCCGTATCCGCACCGCCCGAGATCAGCGCGCCGGCATGGCCCATGCGCTTGCCCGGAGGCGCCGTGACGCCCGCGATGAAGCCAACCACCGGCTTCTTCATGTTGTCCTTGATCCACTCAGCGGCGTTCGCTTCGTCCGGACCGCCGATTTCGCCGATCATGATGACGGCGTCCGTATCCGGATCGTCGTTGAACATCTTCATCACGTCGATGTGCTTCAGACCGTTGATCGGGTCGCCGCCGATACCGACTGCCGACGATTGGCCGAGGCCAATCGCCGTCAACTGGCCGACTGCTTCATACGTCAGCGTGCCCGAACGCGACACGACGCCGATACGGCCCTTGCGGTGGATGTGACCCGGCATGATGCCGATCTTCAGTTCGTCCGGCGTGATCGTGCCCGGGCAGTTCGGTCCGAGCAGCAGCGTCTTGCTGTTCTTTGCGCGCATGCGTGCCTTGAGCTCGATCATGTCACGGACAGGAATGCCTTCCGTGATACAGATCGCGAGGTCCAGGTCGGCTTCGACCGCTTCCCAGATTGCCGCAGCAGCGCCTGCCGGCGGAACGTAAATCACCGACACGGTCGCGCCCGTTTCAGCCTTGGCTTCCGCGACGCTAGCGTAGATAGGAATGCCTTCGAAATCTTCGCCGGCCTTCTTCGGGTTCACGCCTGCAACGTACGCTTCGCGGCCGTTTGCATATTCACGGCAAGCACGCGTGTGGAACTGACCGGTCTTGCCGGTGATGCCCTGCGTGATGACCTTGGTGTCTTTGTTAATCAGAATCGACATGTATAAACCTCTGTTCGTTTGGCGTCATGCGGTTGCGCCGCGAGGCGGAATGTTCTCGCCCGCGTCGCTCGCACGCCGCCATTCGTAATCCTGGTAAACGCGCTTGGGGTTTGGCTTACGCCTTGCCCGCAGCGGCCGCGACGACCTTCTGAGCCGCTTCTTCCATGCTGTCCGCCGCGATGATCGGCAGACCGGATTCGGCGAGCATCTTCTTGCCCAGGTCTTCGTTCGTGCCCTTCATGCGGACCACGAGCGGCACCTTCAGCGACACGGCCTTCGACGCCGCGATCACGCCTTCCGCGATCACGTCGCAGCGCATGATGCCGCCGAAAATGTTGACCAGAATCGCGGTCAGGTTCGGGTTCTTCAGCATGATCTTGAACGCTTCCGTGACCTTCTCGGTCGTGGCGCCACCGCCCACGTCGAGGAAGTTCGCCGGTTCGCCGCCGAACAGCTTGATGGTGTCCATCGTTGCCATTGCGAGGCCAGCGCCGTTCACGAGGCAGCCGATGTTGCCGTCGAGCGAGATGTATGCGAGGTCGAACTTCGATGCTTCGACTTCAGCCGGATCTTCTTCGTCCAGATCGCGGTACGCGACGATTTCCGGATGACGGAACAGTGCGTTCGAATCGAAGTTGAACTTGGCGTCGAGCGCGATGACCTTGCCGTCGCCGGTCAGGATCAGCGGGTTGATTTCGGCCAGCGATGCGTCGGTTTCCCAGAATGCCTTGTACAGGCCTTGCAGGATCGCGCGCGCTTGCGGCAGCGAAGCGGCGGGCACGCCGATCTTCGTTGCGAGTTCGTCGGCTTCAGCATCCTTCAGACCGGTCGCCGGGTCGACGGCGATCTTGTGGATCAGCTCAGGCGTCTTTTCCGCGACTTCCTCGACGTCCATGCCGCCTTCGCTCGATGCCATCACGACGATCTTCTGCGAAACGCGATCGATCACGAGGCCGACATACAGTTCCTTCTTGATGTCAGCGCCTTCTTCGATCAGCAGACGGTTCACCTTCTGGCCTTCCGGACCGGTCTGGTGCGTGACGAGCTGCATGCCGAGGATCTGGTTCGAGTATTCGCGAACCTGTTCCAGCGACTTGGCGACCTTCACGCCGCCGCCCTTGCCACGGCCACCCGCGTGGATCTGAGCCTTCACGACCCATACCGGGCCGCCGAGCTCTTCCGCGGCCTTGACCGCATCATCCACCGAGAAGACCGGCTTGCCGCGCGGTACCGCGACGCCGAATTTCCGCAGGATTTCCTTACCCTGGTACTCGTGAATCTTCATGCGTGATTCCCTTCAGTCTGAGAGTTGGATTGAACTTCGTTTCCGCTGCCGTCGTTCATGCCGGACGCGTTGCCGCCCTCGCCTGACGATGCCGCGCGATCCACTGAATGCGGTGCGTGGCCATACCAGCGCGGATAAAACTGTTGCACCGCCTCGCCGTCGAAACGCAGCGCGTGGCAGCGTCCCAGCTGGAATGGCGGTTTGTCGTTGGAATGCTCGCCTGTGCTGTTAGACGATTCGTCTCCTGAACCTGCGCTCGCGCCTCGCGTGCCGCCATTGGAGTCACCGGTGTTCCACACGTCGCCGGCGAATGCCTGAATCGCGGCGGTCGGCAGAATCGCACACAGCTCGGTGAGATGCGTGCAACCGGCCGTGCCGCCGAGCAAACGGGCAGCATCGCGACGGAAATTGTGCTGGAGATTGAGCCCGATGAGGGCACGGTAGGCGGGATTGCTGACTTGGCACAAACCAGGATAGGGCACCCAGTCGGACGACGCCTCGGCGTCGACGACATTGAGCTTGCGATCGATGGTGATGCGAAGCCAGAGTTCATGGATCGGCTGACCATTGGGCCGGACGCCCGACGCAAGCGCCACATCGCGTGGTTTTTCGTCGGTCAAGCACGCTTCCACATCCCACAGGCCATCGGCTCGCTCATAGGCTTCCGCTCTGATTGCGCGACGATGGCGCAACTGACGGGACACTGGCGGGGAAAGCGGCATGCGGGAAGGAAAGGCCGGATTGGAAAACCCACGAATTTTAGCATACTGGGTATTTGAGACAGGTTGGAATCCGCAAGGACGGGCAGCGAGGCTGGGCGCCTATCTCGAAGGAAATGGGTGTGAGGCCGGAAGGGGCGGCCCAAAAACGATGCCCGAAGTCAACGCGGCTATTCGCCGCCCCACTCCTCGTCGAGGCCTTTGAGGATTTTGCCGATCGTGGCGCCCGAAAAACCGCGCGCCGCCAGAAATCGCGTCTGCTTGGCCCGCTCGGCGGGCGTCTCGGGAAGCTGGCCGAACTTTTTGCGCCAGACGGCCTGAGCACGCACGAGTTCGGTCTCACGCAATTGCGCGCTGGCTTCTTCGACGAGTGTCTGGTCGAGCGCGTGCTGCTTCAGTTCGCCGAGAATCCGGTTCGCGCCCAGCCGCGACGAGCGACGATGAACCAGGCTTTCCGCGAAACGCGAGTCGGACAGCCAGTTTTCGGCCTCCAGCGCGTCGAGCACCGTGTCGAGCGAATCGCTTTCTTCAACGAATGGCTTCAGTTTGCGTGCGAGTTCGGCGCGACTGTATTCGCGGCGCGACAGATAGCCGAGCGCGCGCCCTTTCAGCGAACGTGCCGGACGTTGGGATTTTTTTGCTTCATCTTGCCCCGGTCTCGCTTCGCCAGGTGTGCGACGCGAACGGGTGTAGGTGGTCTCGGAAGGGTCCGAGGTTGAGGACTGCGAGGGTTCAGACTGCGCGCGCTGCTGGCCGTGGCCCGCAGCGCGGTCGTGTGCGTCGAACGATTCGAATGGATCGAACGGATCGTCGCCTTCATCGCGCGGGCCGGCCGAATGGCGTCCGCCATCGGACAACGGTCGGCCCTTGCGTATCACTTGATGCTTACTCTTCTTCGTCCGCGACTTCAGCGCCTGCGCCGGTCACGGCTTCCGCCATTGCATTGACGCCCAGCGATTCGCGGATACGGTTTTCGATCTCGCGAGCGATGTCCGGATTTTCACGCAGGAATTCGCGCGCGTTATCCTTGCCCTGACCAATCCGCTCGCCGCTGTAGCTGTACCAGGCACCGGCCTTGTCGACGATCTTGGCCTGTACACCCAGGTCGATGATTTCGCCCTGGCGCGAAATACCTTCGCCGTACAGAATGTCGAAAATCGCTTCGCGGAACGGGGGCGACACCTTGTTCTTGACGACCTTCACACGCGTTTCATTGCCGATCACTTCGTCGTTCTTCTTGATCGAACCGATCCGGCGAATGTCCAGACGCACCGATGCGTAGAACTTCAGCGCGTTGCCGCCCGTGGTGGTTTCCGGGTTGCCGAACATCACGCCGATCTTCATGCGGATCTGGTTGATGAAGATCACGAGACAGTTCGTGCGCTTGATCGTGCCGGTGAGCTTGCGCAGCGCTTGCGACATCAGACGCGCTTGCAGACCCGGCAGCGAGTCGCCCATTTCGCCTTCGATTTCAGCCTTCGGCACGAGTGCCGCGACCGAGTCGATCACGATCATGTCGATCGAGCCCGAACGCACCAGCGCGTCGGCGATTTCGAGCGCCTGTTCGCCGGTGTCCGGCTGCGAAACCAGCAGGTCGTTCACGTTCACGCCAAGCTTGCCCGCGTACTGGATGTCCAGCGCGTGTTCCGCGTCGATGAACGCCGCCGTGCCGCCGATCTTCTGCATTTCGGCGATGACCTGCAGCGTCAGCGTGGTTTTACCGGACGATTCCGGACCATAGATTTCGACCACACGGCCACGCGGCAAACCGCCGACGCCCAGCGCGATGTCGAGGCCGAGCGATCCGGTTGAAACCACCTGGATGTCTTCGACTACCTCACCTGCGCCGAGCCGCATGACCGACCCTTTGCCGAACTGCTTTTCGATCTGCGCGAGCGCGGCAGCCAGCGCCTTGCTCTTTTCAGCAGTCAGTCCAGCCGAGCCTTTCTTGCTTTCTTCCATGAATCGTCCTTTGCTATGATGAACGGCGTCTGAGGCAGGTGTACCGTCCATTTTTGAAGGACAGCACACGAAACCCAGACACTGTATAAAAAAACAGTAGTTTTGGCAAGTGCGATTCTCATGCGAACGCGCATTTTTACCGTCGCACTGCCCAAACTACCCACAATAATTTTCGGAGACCGCTGTGCGCCGGGAACACCCACGGTGCCGGCAAGGCCAGGCTGGCGCATCATGCGAATTCTGATTGCCGAAGACGACAGCATACTCGCGGACGGTCTGGTCCGATCACTCCGCCAATCGGCCTATGCGGTCGATCACGTGAAGAGCGGCGTGGAAGCCGATACCGCGTTGTCAATGCAGACTTTCGACCTATTGATCCTCGATCTGGGCCTGCCGCGCATGTCCGGGCTCGAGGTGCTGCGCCGCCTGCGCGCGCGCAATTCGCACATGCCGGTATTGATCCTGACCGCCGCGGACAGCGTCGACGAACGCGTCAAAGGCCTCGACCTCGGCGCCGACGACTACATGGCAAAGCCCTTCGCGCTAAACGAACTCGAAGCGCGCGTGCGCGCACTGACGCGGCGCGGCGCGGGCGGCGGCCCGACGGTCGTGCGGCACGGCTCGCTGTCGTTCGACCAGGTTGGCCGGATCGCCTATGTGAACGAGCAGGTGATCGACTTGTCGGCGCGTGAACTCGGCTTGCTCGAAGTACTGCTGCAACGGATCGGCCGGCTGGTCTCGAAGGAACAACTCGTCGACCACCTGTGCGAATGGGGCGAGGAAGTCAGCAATAACGCGATCGAAGTTTACGTGCACCGCCTGCGCAAGAAGATCGAGCCGAGCGGCGTGCGCATCATCACCGTGCGCGGCCTCGGCTACTGCCTCGAAAAAGCCGCGGCGCCCGCCGGCGCGGGCGCCGGCACCCCCGCCCCCGCCGAGCCCGACCCGCCCGCCTCGCCGCCGTCCGGCGCGATGCCGGCGAGCCATCACTACAAATAGAGGGCATCCATGTCCGCGCGCGCAGATCGCGCCCCGGCGGCGCACGCGGCGGACCTCGACGAGGCGCGCGACGAGCGCTACGCCAATCCGTTCGCCCCGCCCGACGAAACCGAGGCCGCCGCCGCAGCCCGCCCGCGCTCGCTATTCGGCGAAATTCTCGACTGGATGCTGGCGCCGCTGCTGCTGCTCTGGCCGATGAGCCTCGCGGTCACCTACCTGGTCGCCAAATCGATTGCGAACGGCCCGTTCGACCGCGCGCTCGAAACCGACGCCTACGTGCTCGCCCGCCAGATCCATCCGGTCAATGGCGTCGCGGAACTGTCGCTGCCCGACTCGACGCGCGACTTCCTGCGCGCCGACAACGTCGACAGCGTGTTCTATCAGGTGCTCGGCACGCGCGGCGAACTGGTGAGCGGCGAGCGCGACATGCCGCTGCCGCATGAAGAGGACCGGCCGCCGCCGGGCATCGTCGAATTCCGCGACGACATGCTGCACGGCAACGACATCCGCATCGCCTACACGACCGTCGAGTTTCCGCGCACGCCCGGCGCGCAGCCCGTGCTGGTGCAGGTCGCCGAAACGCTCGACAAGCGCAGCCAGCTGGCCAACGACATCATCAAAGGCGTGATCCTGCCGCAGTTCGTGATTCTGCCGCTCGCGATCCTGCTGGTGTGGTTCGGCCTGTCGCGCGGCCTTGCGCCGCTGCATGCGCTGCAGGCGCACATCCGCGCGCGGCGCCCGGACGATCTGTCGCCGCTCGAAGCGCGCCGCGCGCCGCCGGAAATCGAGCCGCTGGTGACGTCCTTCAACGATCTGCTGACGCGCCTCGAACAAAACATGGAGTTGCAGAAGCGCTTCATCGCCGACGCCGCGCATCAGATGAAAACCCCGCTCGCCGGCTTGCGCATGCAGGCCGAACTGGCGCTGCGCCAGGACGTGTCGGCGGAAGTGCACCGCTCGCTCGAACAGATCGCCACCAGTTCGGAGCACGCCGCGCGGCTCGTCACGCAGTTGCTGGCGCTGGCGCGTGCGGAAAACCGTATGTCGGGGCAGATATTCGCGCCGGTCGAGGTAAGCGAGGTCGCGCGCAACGCCGTGCGCGACTGGGTGCAGGCCGCGCTCGCCAAGCAGATGGACCTCGGCTACGAAGCGCCCGACGGACCCGTCGAAGTCGACGGCAATCCGGTGATGCTGCGCGAAATGCTGTCGAACCTGATCGACAATGCGATCCGCTACACGCCGACGGGCGGGCGCATCACCGTTCGGGTGAGACACGAAGCGGCGGCACGGCTGGTGCATCTGGAAGTCGAAGATACCGGCCTCGGCATTCCGGTCGCCGAACGGTCGCGGGTGATCGAGCGCTTCTACCGGATTCTCGGCCGCGAAGGCGACGGCAGCGGGCTGGGGCTGGCGATCGTCCGCGAGATCGCGACCATGCACGGCGGCGTGCTGGCCATCGAAGACAACGTCTATCAGGAGTCGCCGCGGCTTGCGGGGACGCTCGTGCGTGTCAGTTTGCATGTGCATGAGCGGGGCGGGACTTACCCTAACGCGCCCTGAACGGCAAAACTCGCACACGGGTTTTTGAGATACGTTAGGCGAATCTTGCGGAAATTTTCCAGGCATTTAACAGACGTTGCCAAACCGAAGCCTGCATTTCGGATTCTGCTCATTCACCTCGCCACGTCAGTGCGCCGTAAGTTTCCACTCCAATAATCGGTTTCACGGGAACGCTTTTACCGGCGCTCCGCGTGCATATCAATATTGGAGACAGCATATGGCTACCGTTGGCGGGCAAATCTCGCACGTGCCGATGACGCGCGAGGAGAAGCGGGTGATCTTCGCATCGTCGCTAGGGACGATTTTCGAGTGGTACGACTTCTATCTGGCCGGCTCGCTCGCGGCCTTCATCAGCAAAAGCTTCTTCTCCGGCGTCAATCCGACGGCCGCTTTCATCTTCACGCTGCTCAGCTTTGCCGCGGGCTTCGCGGTCCGGCCGTTCGGCGCGATCGTGTTCGGGCGGCTCGGCGACATGGTCGGGCGCAAGTACACGTTCCTCGTCACGATCGTGATCATGGGCCTGTCGACGTTCCTGGTCGGCTTTCTGCCGGGCTACGCGGCGATCGGCATCGCTTCGCCGGTGATCTTCATCGCCATGCGGATGCTGCAAGGCCTCGCACTCGGGGGCGAGTACGGCGGCGCCGCGACCTACGTGGCGGAACATGCGCCGGCGGGACGCCGCGGCTTCTATACGGCTTGGATCCAGACCACCGCCACGCTCGGCCTGTTCCTGTCGCTGCTGGTGATTCTCGGCGTGCGCACGGCAATGGGCGAAGACGCGTTCGGCGCATGGGGCTGGCGCATTCCGTTCGTCGCCTCGATTCTGCTGCTGGCCGTGTCGGTGTGGATTCGCCTGCAACTGCATGAATCGCCGGTGTTCGAGCGCATCAAGGCGGAGGGCAAGACGTCCAAGGCACCGCTTTCCGAAGCATTCGGCCAATGGAAGAATCTGAAGGTCGTGATTCTCGCGCTGATCGGTCTGACCGCCGGCCAGGCCGTGGTGTGGTACACGGGCCAGTTCTACACGCTGTTCTTCCTGACGCAAACACTGAAGGTCGACGGCAGCAGCGCCAACATCATGATCGCAATCGCGCTCCTGATCGGCACGCCATTCTTCCTGTTCTTCGGCTCGCTGTCGGACCGCATCGGCCGCAAGCCGATCATCATGGCGGGCCTGCTGATCGCCGCGCTCACCTACTTCCCGCTGTTCAAGGCGCTCGCGCACTACACGAACCCGGCGCTGGAAGCCGCAACGCTGCGGGCTCCGATCGTCGTGATCGCGGACCCGGCGCAGTGCTCGTTCCAGTTCAATCCGGTCGGCACGGCGAAGTTCACGAGCTCCTGTGACATCGCGAAGAGCGCGCTGTCGCGGGCGGGCCTGAACTACGAGAACGTCGCGGCGCCGGCGGGCACGCAGGCGCAGATCCGGGTCGGCGATACGGTGGTCAACACGTTCGACGGCCGCGCCGCCGATGCGAAGGAGCAAGGCAAGCTGTTCGACACGACGCTCGCCGCGACGCTGAAGGCCGCGGGCTATCCGGCGAAGGCCGATCCCTCGCAGATCAACTGGCCGATGAGCGTGGTGATCCTGACGATCCTCGTGATCTACGTGACGATGGTCTACGGTCCGATTGCGGCGATGCTGGTGGAAATGTTCCCGACGCGGATTCGCTATACGTCGATGTCGCTGCCGTATCACATCGGCAATGGCTGGTTCGGCGGGTTCCTGCCGGCCACGGCGTTCGCGATCGTCGCGGCAAAGGGCAACATCTATTCGGGGCTGTGGTATCCGATAGTGATCGCGCTAGTTACGTTCGTGATCGGCATGCTGTTCGTGCGGGAGACCAAAGACTCGGACATCTACGCGAAGGACTGATGCGTATGATGGCCCGGGTAATTTAAAAAAGTTGCGCGCCGGGGGTTGACAGCCTCCGGCGCGGTCAGCATAATCTCGCTTCTTTCGGCGAATTAGCTCAGTTGGTTAGAGCGACGGAATCATAATCCGCAGGTCCGGGGTTCGAGTCCCTGATTCGCCACCAGCATCACTCGCAAGGCCCGCTTCTCTTAACCGAGAGCGGGCCTTTCGTTTTTCAGCGACGAATGTGCTGCGGCAAATCGGCGTGCGAGTTGCGCCAGTCTCTTGCGAACTACTGCCCGCAAAGCCGTCACTCCCGCTCGTGTTACCATCGTCAAACCGATGTCTTCAATGGAGTGAGTTATCGTCCTCCCATTGATTCTTCGCCAGTTGCAAAAGAGCCGCTGACCCTCAAGGTTTAGCGGCTTTTTTATTTTGACTTTCCCGATCGCAACTTCAAGGAGGTTTCTTGATGACGTTCCGCACCACCGCGCTCGCCGCGGCCACCGTTTCCATCGCGCTGCTAGGCGTCACGTCCACGTTGACGGCGCAGGCCCAGACACCGACGGACAGTCAGTGGCGCGCAAGCCCGATCACCCTGTCCACGCTGCTGCAGGACGGCTACAAGATCGCCGCCGTCGTGAATGGCGCGCACGGCGCCGCCGGTCCGGCCGACACGATCTTCGTGCAGCGCGATCAGAGCGCGTTCAAATGTATCGACCCGCAGCAGCCGGACGCGCGAACGAAAGCGCCCGCCTGCTTCGAACTGGTCCCGCCATCGGGGACAGCACCGGCTAGCGAATCGAAGTGACGGCACAGGCGATGAGCCCGCGCATCGTCAAGCACGGGCCACCGCGCCGCCTGCGTGCCTCAGCGATCCACCAGCCGGCTCAGATTGCCGCGCACCCGCTGCAATAGCGCGATCAGTTGCCGGGCCTCTTCATCGGTGAAGCCGTTGAGCGCTTCGAGCGCGACCTCATCGCCCACCTTGCGCGCCTTGCCGAGCGTACGCCCCGCTTTGGGCGTCATACGCACCAGATACTCACGGCGGTCCTGTGGATTGGCGATCCGCTCGATCCAGCCGCCCTCCGCCATCCGGTCCAGCAACCGGCCCGCCGAGATCGGCGCGACTTCGAGCAGATCCGCGAGCCGCGCCTGATTGATGTCGCCGTAATGCGCGAGATAAGCAAGCACGCGACACTGCGCGCGCGTCAGATCGACCGAGGATTTCGCGAGGTCGTCGAAGCGCTTGCCTGCCAGCCGGCCGACGTCGGAAACCAGAAAGCCGAAGCGCTCTTCGAGTTGGGTTTTCATGCGCGGATTATACGAAAGCCTCGCGCCTTCGAGCGCGGCTGCGGGCGTAATTCAGCCTCCGCATAACTCCTGATGGCGGCCGCGCGTGCACCCGATATACTAAGCATGCTTACTATATCGACTTCCCCGCTCACTCATGTCCTCCGCCTCCTCACCGGCGAGCGCGACCACGCCGCTCAACCGGCCGATGATCACGCTCTCGATCATGCTCGCGACACTGATCCAGACGCTCGACAGCACGATCGCGAACGTGGCGCTGCCGCATATGCAGGGCACACTGTCCGCGTCGCAGGACGAGATCACGTGGGTGCTGACTTCGTACATCGTCGCCGCCGCCATCGCCACACCGCTCACCGGCTGGCTGTCCGACCGACTGAGCGTGAAGCGCCTGCTGATCGTCGCGATCGGCGGCTTCACGGTGTCGTCGGCGCTGTGCGGGTTGTCGGAAACGCTGACGCAGATCGTCGCGTCGCGTTTGCTGCAAGGGGTTTTCGGCGCGTCGCTCGTGCCGCTGTCCCAGTCGATCCTGCTCGACATCAACCCGCGCGAAAAGCAGGGCCAGGCAATGGCGGTGTGGGGCATGGGCGTGATGGTCGGGCCAATTCTCGGGCCGACGCTCGGCGGCTGGCTCACCGACAGCTATAACTGGCGCTGGGTGTTTTTCATCAACGTGCCGATCGGCGCGTTCGCGCTATTCGGCGTGGCGTCCTTCCTGCCCTCGCGCGAGCCGAAACACGACGTCAAGTTCGACGCGTTCGGCTTCATCACGCTCGGTCTCGCGATCGGCGCATTGCAGGCGATGCTCGATCGCGGCGAGCAGCTCGACTGGTTCGCGTCGACTGAGATCGTCATCGAGGCGCTCGTCGCGGCGATCAGCTTTGCGTTTTTCCTCGTGCACACGGCGACAGTCGGCGAGCGCTCGTTCTTCAAATACAAGCTGCTGAAAGACCCGAACTTCGCGACCGGCACCTTCTTCATCTTTGTGATCGGCGCGGTGATGTATGCGACGCGCGCGCTGCTGCCGCCGATGCTGCAAAATCTGATGAACTATCCGGTCGCGACCACCGGCCTCGTCACCGCGCCAAGCGGCGCGGGCACGATGGTCGCGATGCTGATCGCAGGACGCCTGCTGAAACGGATCGACGCGCGGCTGTTGCTGCTCGCCGGCTTTCTGATTTCGGCGTTCGCGTTGTGGCAGATGATGCATTACACGATCGTGCTGTCGGCGTCGGACATCGTGTGGCCGGGCGTGATTCAGGGCTTCGGGCTCGGTCTCGTGTTCGTGCCGCTGAGCGCGCTGACCTTCTCGACGCTCGCACCCGAGCTGCGCGCAGACGGCACCGCGACCTACAGCCTGATGCGCAACATCGGCAGCAGTATCGGCATTTCGATCGTGCAGACGCTGATAACGCGCAACACGCAGATCTCGCACGCGGATCTCGCGGCAAACGTCACGCCGTTCAATCCGGCGATGCAGCCGATGCTCAGCAGCGGCTCGGCCTACGACATCGCGGCGTTGAACGCGTCGATCACGCAGCAGGCCTCGATGATCGCCTACCTGAACGACTTCAAGCTGATGTTCGTAGCGACGTTGCTGGTGATCCCGCTGCTGCTGTTGATCCGCCCTTCGCACAAGGCGCCCGATGCGTCGGTCGCGCATGCCGCGATGGATTGAACGCAGCCACGCGCCTACGCTCACCCCTCGATCCGCCCTCGCGTCACCCCGAGCAACGACGCCATCGCCGCACGCGCCGCATCGGCGTTGCGCTCGCGAATCGCGTCGAACACCGCCGTATGCTCGGCCAGCGACGCGTTGAACACGTCCGCGCGTTTCGCATTCAGGCGCAGTTGCGCCTCCAACGTACGCTCGATCAGCGTACCGAGCGGGATCAGCAATTCGTTGCTGCACGCGGTCAGCACGCTCAAATGAAATGCCAGATCGGCGCGCACCCACTCATCGACGTTGCGCGCCGCCGCCATCGCCGCATGTGCGGCCGCGAGCGCGCGGAAGGTGTCGTCCGTGTGCGAGGCCGCCGCCAGAGCCGCGGCATACGGCTCGATCATCTCGCGCATTTCCTGCAGCTTGAGCGCAAACGCCATCGGCTCGGCGACGCGCGAGTACCAGTCGAGCAGATCGGCATCGAGCAGATTCCACGCGGGCTTCGGCCGTACGCGTGTGCCCACGCGCGGCCGCGATTCGATCAGCCCTTTAGATGTCAGCGTGCGCAGCGCTTCGCGCAGCACGGTGCGGCTGACACCGAACGTCTCCATCAACTCCGCCTCGCGCGGCAGAATCGAATCGGGCGCGTAGTCGCCGCGCAGAATCGCGGTCGCCAGCAGATGGGCGACGCGCCCATGCAGATCGTGCTGAATAGCTTTCTCCCAACGGCCTTGCGGCGCCTTTTATTGATCACGGAACGCAGCGTCCGACGGGAGCGTCCGGGCATCATCCCGCGTTCGACGACCGGCCGCTTTAACCCGGCGCCCTCCCTCTGCGGCCACCCGCGGCCACTATTTGGCGAATAATACTATTAATAGTACTTAAACGTACTTTTGTTGTAGCATGTGAATCCTCGAAATATTTCGCATGGCACCCAGGCCGCAAGGAGACGCACACCATGAAAATCACCAAGCTCGAAACCTTCATCGTTCCGCCGCGCTGGTGCTTCCTGAAGATCGAGACCGACGAAGGCATCGTCGGTTGGGGCGAGCCGGTGGTCGAAGGCCGCGCGCACACGGTCGCGGCCGCGGTGGAAGAGCTGTCCGACTATCTGATCGGCAAAGACCCGCTGCTGATCGAAGACCACTGGCAGGTGATGTATCGCGCGGGCTTCTACCGCGGCGGTCCGATCACGATGAGCGCGATCGCCGGCGTCGACCAGGCGTTGTGGGACATCAAGGGCAAACATCACGGCGTGCCGGTGCATGCCCTGCTCGGCGGCCAGGTGCGCGACAAGATCAAGGTGTACTCGTGGATCGGCGGCGACCGTCCGAGCGACGTTGCGAACAACGCGCGCGCGGTGGTCGAACGCGGCTTCAAGGCGGTGAAGATGAACGGCTCGGAAGAACTGCAGATCATCGACACGTTCGACAAGGTGCAAGGCGTGATCAACAACGTCGCGGCGGTGCGCGAGGCGGTCGGGCCGAACATCGGTATCGGCGTCGACTTCCACGGCCGCGTGCACAAGCCGATGGCGAAGGTGCTGGCGAAAGAGCTCGACCCGTACAAGCTGCTCTTCATCGAAGAGCCGGTGCTGTCGGAAAACGCCGAAGCGCTGCGCGACATCGTCAACCAGACCAATACGCCGATCGCGCTGGGCGAGCGTCTGTACTCGCGCTGGGACTTCAAGCACATTCTGTCGGGCGGCTACGTGGACATCATCCAGCCGGACGCGTCGCACGCGGGCGGCATCACCGAGTGCCGCAAGATCGCATCGATGGCCGAAGCGTACGACGTCGCGCTCGCGCTGCATTGCCCGCTCGGCCCAATCGCTCTGGCAACCTGCCTGCAGATCGACGCAGTCAGCTACAACGCGTTCATCCAGGAACAGAGCCTCGGCATTCACTACAACCAGGGCAACGACCTGCTCGACTACATCAAGAATCCGGAAGTCTTCAAGTACGAAGACGGGTTCGTGTCGATTCCGCAAGGCCCGGGCCTCGGCATCGAGGTCAACGAGGAGAAGGTGCGCGAGATGGCCAAGGTCGGACATCGCTGGCGCAACCCGGTGTGGCGTCACGAGGACGGCAGCGTCGCCGAATGGTAAGAGTGTGAAGATATGCCGCCTGCGGGCGGCATGTTCGCTTTGACCGGCAAGCCGGTGTCGGCCTGCGATGCCGGCCTCGCGTCAACGTTCATGAATGCGCCCGGCGCGGTCTGCGCATGGTCCTCTACTCGTCCTGGGCAAGATCAAGCGGACCGCTTAAGCCTCGTTACGACGACCCGCCCGTGTGTTACGGCGACGTGACGCGCGGGCCTTCGCAGTAACGTAACATCCCGGGCCGCGTACGCTGAAACACACCATTCACGGCCCTTTAATCGCCCGGCTTCACTTCTCGCAAAGCCTTATCCATCAAGGCTTTCAAGCCATTTGTACGGCATCAGACATACGCATGGCCCGCTCCTCGCTCAAATGCTTGCAAACAACGCACGCATCGGGGCACATCATGGGCGAATTCCTTCCGGACTATCTGATCCGCGAACAGGCGGCCGTCGGCGCACTGGTCGCGTTCGGCGTGCTGCGCATCCTCGGCGCGATGCTGGCGTTCGAACGCGGCTGGCGCATCTCGGTGGTCGAGAAATGCTTCATTGCCGCCGCCGTCGTCTACTGCCTGCCACAACTCTTCGATCTGCTGACGCATGCGTACGGCACACGCGCTGCCAGCGCCGAACTCGAAGGCAAGGCCGCAGGCTGCGCGATCGCGCTCTTTTGCGCGCCGATCGTCGGCCATCGGCTCGGTCTCGAATAAGCGGCTTCATCAAGCGAATGCTCACCATGCGACTGGCAAAGAGATGCGCGAAACCTGCGTATCACATGGGCGAAACGCTGAAGCTCAGATCCGGCGGACACCCAATGACCACCACCTGGCGCGGCCCGATGCTGTTCGCGCCGGGCAAGTGGCTGATCTGCCAATGGTTCGGCGACAGCGGCGAGTTGCAGCAGGAGATGTTTCCGGAGGAGACGCTGGAACGGGTGAGCCACGACGCGCTCGCCGCCTGAAGAGCAGTCGCGGATTGCTGGCCACCGCCAGGCGACCGTGTGTATCGCGCCGCATGCTCTGGCGGTGCGGCGCTTTTTTGTGGTGTCCCGTTGCAGGGATGAAGCAAGGCGGACGAGCGGACAATGGGCGCCCGGACGCGCACCGCAAGAGTCTTGAGACGCAGCCGTTTGCAAGCCTGAGGCGCAGACGCTTGTCGCCGTAAAAATCCTTGCGCGGCGCGGCTGTCCCGCACCCAGGCGTTGGCGATTTCACGCGCGCGTTGCACAGATCCGCGCAACATCACACGCCTCGCCCTCCCCCGCCTGCCCAGCTCAATTCAACCCGGCTCGACCGCCCGCCGGCTTCACCCCAATGCCGCGAACGCCGGCACGCTATGCGACAGCACCGCCGCCGCGACGAACGCACCGATCATCGCCAGCGCCTCCAGGTACAGCACGTTGACGAAGGTATGCGCATCCATCGTCGACGCCGTGCGGCGCAGGCGCGGCAGCGCGAGGAAACGGTTGAGTCCGCCGAGCACGAGCGCCATCGCGACGAGCACGAGCTTCAGCGTCAGCACATGACCCCACGTGCTGAACTGAATCGCCTGGAGCGAGCCGCCCGAGCCGCGCACGGCATTGAAGATGCCGGACAGCAACACGAAGCCCACCGCCATCACCGACACATTCGACACCTGGGTCGCGGTACGGATCAGCATGCCGCGCGCGGTCGAGGTGCCGAGCGCCGGCAGGACCGCCAGCCCCGCCGCCATCGCCAGCCCGCCCCACACGCTGGTGACGAGCACGTGCAGCGTCTGCATGCCGATTGCCGCCGACGCCACGCCGGCATCGGCCGCATGCCCGAGCGATGCCTTGCCCGCCGCGACCGCGATCACGGCGAGCCACAGCAGCGCATTGCGCAGCATGCCCGTGTGACTGGTCATCGCCGTGCCGAGCAGCACCAGCGCGCCGGCAAACGCGACGCTCCAGCCGTAGCCGACATGCGTTTGCGTCAGCACGGTCGGCACGACGCCGAACGCGGCCGGCAACGCGACGCCGCCCATCGACGCCGCCTGATACAGCAGCCAGCCGAGGTCCGCGAGGACCAGCACGACTGTGGCGGTCAGCAGCGAACGTTGCGCGCGCATCCAGGCCGGGCGCGCGGGGGAGATTTTCTGCTGGGCGTCGTTCGCGAGCCACGCGCCGAGCAGCGCTGAACCGACGGCAAACGCAAACGCGACGTTCATGAGCGCGGCCATGGCGACCTGCCCGATCCACAATCCGTCGACGCTCATTTGACGTTGAACGCGAAGTCGCCTTGAGTACGGTGGCCATCGGTGGCGACCGCGATCCAGTGCACCGCATAGCGGCCCGCGCTCAACTGCGGCAGCGGCAGGCGCATTACCCTGGCATCCTGCTTATCGACTTCCGAGACGGCCTGCGTGGCCGCCTTGCCGCTCGCATCGGCCAGCGTGATTCTGCTGAACGCCGGCTCGAGCGGCTCGGTGAAATGGATCGTCACCGCGGTGGGCGCAACGGCGTCGGCGTTGGCCGCCGGGTCGCTCGACGCCAGATGCGCATGCGCGGATGCGGCGGACGTCACAACCAGCGCCGCAGCGCCGACCATCAACGCACGCAGCGCCGGACGGGAAAAATGGAATAGCTTCATGTAAGGCCGATAGCGGATGAACAGGAAAACGGTGAGTGTCGAGCCGGGCGCATCTGGCTCGGACAGCGGCCGGCGAGCCCGGAAGTGTACGCTTCGATGGATCGCGCGGGCATCGGTTCAACCAGGTTTGTTGAACGGCATGGCGCGCGCGGGCGTTGACGGGGAGGAACGGAAAAGCAAGGAACAGCTAAATTGAGATAACGAAAAACGCCGCAGGAGGCGGTATTCCGCGTCAAACTGTCGCATAGCTGTTACACCAGGAACCTTCTCTAATGTGGCAAATAGTCACCATGACCCTTCAATGATAGAATGCTGCGTCGCCGCAGCGCCGGCTGCCCTTCACACCGAGCCGCTCGAAGTTCGGTCAGGTCCCCGATTTTGATGGAGTTACGCGTGTCTTCTAGACGCCTTTTCCGCCCGTTGCTCGCCCTTCTCCTGATCGGCTCCGCGGGTGTCTATAGCGCTGCGAAAGCGCAGACTCAACCGAAGGCCCCCGACACAATGGAAGCGCGCGTGCAGGGCTGCACGGCGTGCCATGGCTCGCATGGGCAAGGTACCGACAACGACTACTTCCCACGCCTCGCGGGCAAGCCGGCCGACTATCTGTTCAACCAGTTGCAGAACTTCCGCGAAGGGCGTCGCAAGTATCCGCCCATGAATTACCTCGTCACGTATCTTTCGGATGACTACCTTCATAAGATCGCGACGTTCTTCTCGCAGCAGCGCCCGCCGTATCCGCCGCCGGCCAAGCCGACGGTGTCGTCGGCCACGCTCGCGCGCGGCCAGCAGCTCGTGCTGAACGGCGACGCGGGCAAGCAGATCCCGGCTTGCGCGGCCTGCCATGGCAAGGCCTTGACCGGCATGGAGCCGGCCATCCCCGGTCTGGTCGGCCTGCACGCCGACTACATCAGCGCGCAGCTTGGCGCATGGCGCTCGGGTACACGTCATGCCATCGCGCCTGATTGCATGCACACCATCGCCACGCGCCTGAGCGACGAAGACGTGAACGCCGTTGCGGCATGGCTTTCCACGCAGCAGGCCCCACAAAACCCCGTGCCGGCTCCGGCCCGCTCGTTGAAGACTCCGCTTGCCTGCGGCAGCGAACCGCAATAAGGCACCGGGAGAGACACTCACATGAAACGCAAGTCCTTGTTCGCCCTCTCGGCAGTCGTCGTGGTTGCGGCTGCCGCACTCGTTCCCGTCCTGTGGTCGGGCGGCGACAACCTGCATAACGGCTCGGCGATGGCGGCCACGCCCGCCGATCAGGCCGAACTGATCAAGAAGGGTGAGTACCTCGCCCGCGCCGGCGACTGTATCGCCTGCCACACGGTGCGCGGCGGCAAGCAGTTCGCCGGCGGCCTGCCGATGGCCACGCCGTTCGGCACGATGTTCACGCCGAACATCACGCCCGACGACCAGTACGGCATCGGCAAGTGGACCCAGGACGACTTTTATCGCGCGATGCACACCGGCCGCTCGAAGGACGGCAGCCTGCTGTATCCGGGCTTCCCGTTCACGAGCTACACGAAGGTCACGCGTGCCGACTCCGACGCGATCTATGCGTTCCTGCGCTCGGTCCCGCCGGTCAACGTGCCGAGCCGTCCGCACGAACTGAAATTCCCGTTCAACCAGCGCAACATGCTGATCGGCTGGCGCACGCTGTTCTTCCGTGAAGGCGAGTTCAAGCCGGATCCGACCAAGTCGGTCGAATGGAACCGTGGCGCCTACCTGATCGAAGGCCTCGGCCATTGCGGCATGTGCCACACGTCGATCAACGCGATGGGCGGCCCGGTCAATTCGGCGGCCTTCGCGGGCGGCCTGATCCCGCTGCAGAACTGGTACGCGCCGTCGCTGACGTCGAACCGTGAAGCCGGCCTCGGCGACTGGGACCTGAAGGACATCGCCGACCTGCTGAAGACCGGCGTGTCGAATCGCGGCGCCGTGTTCGGTCCGATGGCTGAAGTGGTTCACAACAGCCTGCAGTACATGAGCGACGAGGACATCAACGCGATGGCCACGTACCTGAAGACGATTCCGCAAAAGAGCGAGGCACCTGAACCGCTGCAGCTCGAAACGTCGGAAAAGTTCGGCGGTGAACTGTTGAAGCAAGGCGCGAAGATCTACGCTGACAACTGCGCCAAGTGCCACGCGGAAAACGGCCTCGGCATGCCGCCGTCGTTCCCGCCGCTCGCGAACAACCAGTCGATCCAGATGCCGTCGGCGGTCAACCCGATCCGCATGGTGCTGAACGGTGGTTATCCGCCGAGCACGGAAGCGAACCCGCATCCGTACGGCATGCCGCCGTTTGCACAGTCGCTGTCGAACACGGAAGTCGCCGCGGTCGTGACCTACATCCGTATGTCGTGGGGCAACCACGGCACGGCGGTGTCGCCGCAGCAAGTGTCCGATCTGCGTTCGGCGCCGCTCGACTAAGCAGCCTTCGTTGCACCCGGGGCGCGGCCTGCGAAATTCGCGGCCGCGCCCTTCGTTTTTGCAAGACCGGTATCATGTCGGTATTTACCCTGATGAAACCGCGCAGGAGGAAAGAGCCGTGCATGTCGGTGAGCGTTTGAACAGCATGACCCATCTCGTCGGCGCCGTGCTGTCGGTGGTGGGGCTGGTGACGCTCGTCACGATGGGCGCGCTCGACGGCGACGCGTACAAGGTGGTCAGCTTCGCGGTATACGGTGCGATGCTGTTCGTGCTGTATGCTATCTCGACGCTTTACCACAGCGCGCGTAACCCGCGTGTCAAAGCGGTCCTGCAGAAATGCGACCATTCGGCGATCTACCTGCTGATCGCCGGCAGCTACACTCCGTTCACGCTTGTCACCTTGCGCGGGCCGTGGGGCTGGTCGTTATTCGGCGTGAGCTGGGGGCTTGCCGCTCTCGGCATCGTGCAGGAACTGACGCTCGGGCGACGCACCCGCAGCGTTTCGATGGTGCTGTATGTCCTGATGGGATGGCTCGCGCTCGTTGCCGTCCATCCGCTGCTGCAAGCCTTACCCGCAGCGGGTACCGCCTGGCTCGTGGCCGGCGGGGTCATCTACAGCGCCGGCATCTACTTCTTCATCAACGACGAGCGCATCCGGCATGGACATGGTATCTGGCACCTGTTCGTACTGGCGGGCAGTCTGTGTCAATTCGTCAGTGTTGCGCGCTATGTCGCGTGACACCCCACGGCGACGAAATGCAACTTAAGGCCAGTCAACGTGTCTGCATAGCGCGTTGAAGCATTCGGCACGTGTTTGAGCGTGCCGCCGATTTCTCTGCGACCGGAACTGGGCTTGGGCATCGAACGTGCCATGCTGGCATGTTCATGCTGCATTCATGCCTGCCCGAGCCCATGTGTGCCGTTCGCGAAACTGCATTGCAAAGAGCATTTATGTCTTTTGATTCCCTCGGCTTGTCCGAACCGTTGGTCCGCGCTGTACACGAACTCGGCTATACCACTCCGACTCCCATCCAGACGCAAGCAATCCCCGCCGTGCTCAATGGCGGCGACCTGCTGGCCGGCGCGCAGACCGGCACCGGCAAGACCGCCGGTTTCACGCTGCCCATCCTGCAGCGTCTCAATTCGATGCCGGCCGTCGCCACCGGCTCGGGCAAGCGCGCGGTGCGCGCCCTGATCCTCACGCCGACGCGTGAGCTGGCCGCGCAGGTCGAAGAAAGCGTGCGTGCTTACGGTAAGTATCTGAAGCTGAAGTCGACCGTGATGTTCGGCGGCGTGGGCATCAATCCGCAGATCGGCGCGTTGCGCAGCGGCGTGGACATCGTCGTCGCGACGCCCGGCCGCCTGCTCGATCACATGCAGCAGAAGACCATCGATCTGTCGCATCTCGAGATTCTCGTGCTCGACGAAGCCGACCGCATGCTCGACATGGGTTTCATCCACGACATCAAGCGCGTGCTCGCCAAGTTGCCGCCGAAGCGCCAGAACCTGCTGTTCTCGGCCACGTTCTCCGACGAGATCAAGACCCTCGCCGACAACCTGCTCGACTCGCCGGCGCTGATCGAAGTGGCCCGCCGCAATACGACGGCGGAGACGGTCGCGCAAAAGATTCACCCGGTGGACCGCGACAAGAAGCGTGAGCTGCTCACGCATCTGATCAAGCAGCACAACTGGTTCCAGGTGCTGGTGTTCACGCGCACGAAGCACGGCGCGAACCGCCTTGCCGAGCAACTGACCAAGGACGGCATCAGCGCGCTCGCGATTCACGGCAACAAGAGCCAGTCGGCCCGTACGCGCGCACTCGCCGAGTTCAAGGATGGCACGCTGCAGGTGCTGGTCGCGACCGACATCGCCGCACGCGGCATCGATATCGATCAGTTGCCGCACGTGGTCAACTTCGACCTGCCAAACGTACCGGAAGACTACGTGCACCGCATCGGCCGCACGGGCCGCGCGGGCGCGAGGGGCGAAGCTGTGTCGCTGGTGTGCGTCGATGAATTGCAATTGCTGAAGGACATCGAGAAGCTGATCAAGCGACCGGTGCCGCAGGAAGTGATCGCCGGTTTCGAACCGGACCCGACCGCGAAGCCGGAACCGATCCTGCGCCGCGGCCAGGGTGGTGGCGGCGGTGGCGGTGGTCGTTCGCCGCGTCAAGGTCAAGGCGCGCCGAAGCGTGATGGCGCCGCTGCGGCGAAACCTGCTCAGCGTTCGGGCCAGCGTCCGGCGAACGGCCAGCAGCAGCCGAAGCCACAGGGTGCGAAGCCGGCGGGCAACGGCGGTCAGCCGCGCCGCGACGGTCAGCGTCATGACGACCGACCGCGCGCCGTCGCACATGAAGGCAGCGCTGCGCAACATGCGCCGCGCAAGCCGCACGCCAACAAGCCGCAAGGCGGCAATCCGGGTGCATTGCTGGGCGGCGCGAAGCCGCGCAACGACGCACCGCGTGGCGGCCAGCCGTCGCGCAGCGGCCAGCGCGGCCGTTAAGCGGCAAGGCTGCCGGCCGGCCGCTCAGTCCTCGCGAGTCGAGGACTAACGGCCGGCCGAAGCGGCCGCCTGTTTCAAGTGCTCGATCTGCCGTTCCCAACGGTCGAGCACCGCACTTCCCTCCCCCTCCAGTTCGAACGTGATGCCGCTCGTCAGGCGCGCATAACGTACGCTTTGCGCCTCGGCCGTATCGATCGAACCGATCAGATAGACCAACCCGCTGTCGTCTCCAGCGACACTGGCCAGCGGCGTGAAAAGCAACTGCACCTGATAGAACGCTGCGTCGCAGACGAAGCTCAGCGCGGCGCGTCCGCTTTGCGCGATCGCGCGCGCCGCCCGCGCTTGCGGCCACAACGCAATGCACAGCGTGCGCGAATCGGGCGCATACAACTCGCCGACACCGAGCAACGACGTGCGCACGTGGCCGTTCGTATCGACGCTCAGCAGCGACGCGGTGAACCCCGTCTTGCTCGCCAGCGACGAACCGTCGAACAACGCACGCACCGCATCGGGCCATTCGTCGAACACGTTCTGTTCGAGCGGGCGTGCAGGTGCGGAAGAATCGCTCATGCTGTCGATCCGATTGAAAGTGGGTAAGGCTCAATCATGCCTCGAAAAAGGAATGGCCCGCGTTGACGGGCCATTCTTCTGCATGTCGTTGCGTAATTGCGCGTGAGTCAGCCTAAGACACGCGGCTCGCCGGCGACTCAACGAAAGAACACATGCTGCGTGATCTTCGCGAGCGGATAGTGCACGCCCGGCTGAATCTTCGCCGGTAGATTGAGCGGCTTGAGCAGCATCTTCACGCACATGTCGGCGGACAGGTTGCGCCGCACCAGCGCATTGATACGCGCGGCGCGTTCACGGTTATACGCCGAATCGTGCACGCGCTCCGGATAGCGAATCGCGAACACATGACGCAGCGCTATCTCCGAGTCTTCGTTCTTGATTTCCATCACGCGGCGCATCAACGCGCCGAGTACCGCGAGCCGTCCGTTGCCTTCGATCCGGTTGTACTTCTTGAAGAACTTGAAAAAGTGCTTGTAGTGACGGACTTCGTCGGTGCGGATGTTGTCGGTGATCTGCTTGAGCACCGGTTCATCAGAACATTCGCCGATTGCGCGGTACAACGTCGCCGTGCCGGTCTCCACCACGCAGCGCGCGACCATTTCGAGCGCGCGGGTCTTCTCGAAGTCTTCGACTGAACAGGTCAGCGAATACTCGTCCATGAAGTTGCGGAACGCGGTGTCCCAGTCGAATTCGGGCCACACGTAGGCGACATACGTCTTGAGCGCCCGGCCATGCTGCATTTCTTCCGGCTCCCACTCGTTGTTCAGCCAGGCCGAGACTTCGGGATCGCCGTTGAAAAAAGTACTCAGATTGCTCGTGTAAAGATCGGTGCCGCTTTCAATGAACGAAGCCGCGCACAGGAGCAGCAGCAGGTCTTCGTTAGCGACGGCCTTCTGCCGATCAATCCGGGTGAGGTCGATGTCCTCGATCCGCCAGGGCATGACATGGTTCAGCTCGGTATGCATCGTGTCTTGCTCCGAATGCTGCCCCGACTCGTGCTGCCTGCGCGAAACCGCCCCGCATGCGCCGTGACGGTTCGCTATGTCGGACACAGCGCTTGAATTAGAGTTAACCCCTTCTGTCTGCATCTTAGCCGGTGTTAACCAACTCTGCAGACAACTCAGCACAGACCATGCCGGACGGACTCAGTTCCAATTCGGAGATAGTCGACACGCTCGGTCGAAGAAAAAACATCGGGCGCCAGACGTAAAAAAGCCAGCTCAGAAGAGCTGGCTTTAAGGCAGGGCATCAAGCCTGTGAACCTCGTGAGTCACCGCGCAAACGCCGGAGCCATCAAGCGACCGCGCCCCCGCCCGCACACGCCGCGATGCGCGGCGCTCAGGCAGGCTGCACGCCTTGGAGCGGACGCACGCGGCGCATGCGCTGCGCCACGATGATCAACGACACGCCCGACAGCACCGCTGCAAGCAGCACGTAATAACTTGGCGCAAGCTTGTCGCCGGTCAAATGAATGAAGGTCTCGACGATCGTCGGCGCAAAGCCGCCGAAGATCGTCACGCCGATGCTATAGCCGATCGAGAGACCGGTCGAGCGCACGTGCGTCGGGAAGATCTCCGACATCAGCGCGGGCATCGGTCCGGAGTAAGCGGCCTTGAAGATGCCCGCGACGGCCTGCAGCGCCATCAGCCAGCCGATCGTGGGATGAGACTGCAGCCACGCGAACATCGGGTAAATCATCACGCCCATCAGGATCGACGTAGTCAGCATGATGCGAATTCGCCCGATGCGGTCGGACAATGCGCCCATCACCGGCGAGAAGATGAATTGCAGTCCGCCGTTAAGCACCACCACACCGAACGACGCAGCCGCCGACATGTGCAACTGCTTGACCGCGTACATCGGCATGTAGAGTTGCAGCACGTACACGCCGACCGTCGACTGCGCGACGATGCCGATCGCGAGCACCAGGTTGACCCACTGGTTGGCAAACGATACGCCCTTTGCTTCGCTTGCGTCCTTGCGCTCGCCGGCCGCTTCGCGCGCTTTGCGCAACTCGATAAACTCCGGCGTCTCGTCGAGATGCGAACGGATGTAGAAGCCCACCGGCCCGACCAGCAAACCGAACACGAACGGCAGGCGCCAGCCCCAGCTACTGAGATGCTCGGGCGACATCCATGCGGTCAACAGCGAGCCGAAGGTGGCGGCGGTGATCGCCGCGAGGCCCTGGCTCGCGAATTGCCAGCTCGCGTAATAACCACGGCGCGACGCGCTGTGCTCGACCATGAAGGCCGTCGCGCTGCCGAACTCGCCGCCCACCGCGAAGCCTTGCACGAGCCGCGCGAGCAGGATCAGCAACGGCGCCGCGATGCCGATCGACGCATACGGCGGCATCACGGCCATCGTGAACGTGCCGACCATCATCAATGCGATGGCGAGCGTGAGCGCCGCCTTGCGGCCCTTGCGGTCACCGTAGATGCCCAGCACGACCGCGCCCAACGGACGCATCAGGAACGAGATGCCGAACGTGGCGATGGCGAGCAGCGTCGAGAGCCACTCGTCCTGCATCGGGAAAAACTCTTTGGCGATGATGGTCGCGAAATAGCCGTAGACCAGAAAGTCGAACCATTCGAGCGCATTGCCGACCGATGACGAAAACACGATCCGCCGCACCATCGCTTTGGAAAGCGGTGCGGACGACGCGTGAGGGGAAACTGTCGCGGATGGCGACGCGTGGGTGTGCATGATGTCTCCTGCCTTGTTCAATGCCTGCTTTGACGCCCGATGCCTGGCGTGCGGGGTGTATCTGAAACGTGACTGACGTGCGTGACGCGCGAGGCGGCCGATGTCGTTCGACGGCGGCGCTCACGCGAAGCGGCGCCCCGGGTGGCTCACATACCGACCACCGCGAATGCGACGGGAGCCATTCGGCGCTATGCCATGCGCGCCGCCCGCGGCCTCCCCAAACGCAGCGAGGCGCCGCCGGCGCGCTGCCCGAAGCGGCCTCCCCGGCTGCGCCGCGCCTCACGTGTGGATGGATCAGAACCCGGCGGCCAACCCGTCGCGGCGGCTGTCGCTTGCCGCCACATAGCCGCGCTCCGGCTCGTTGCGATCGAGCTTCCAGATGTACTGGCCCGAACCGAAGTCCATGTACGGATCGTCGACCGACTTGATCGTGTGGCCCAGCTTCTGCAATGCCTCGGCGGTTTTCGGATCGAGCGTGGATTCAATGTCGATCGTGAAGTCGCGGTTGACCTTCCAGCGCGGCGCGTCGCATGCGGCCTGCGGTTGCTGACCGTAATCGAGCATCCGCACGATGGATTGCAGATGGCCTTGGGGTTGCATGTCGCCGCCCATCACGCCGAAGCTCATCACCGCTTCCTGCTGGCCGTTCACCTGCTGCGTGAGGAACGACGGGATGATCGTGTGGAACGGGCGCTTGCCGCCTTCCACCACGTTCGGCGACTTCGGGTCCATCGAGAAGCCGCAGCCGCGGTTCTGCATCGCGATGCCGCTATCCGGCACCACGATGCCCGAGCCGAAGCCCATGTAATTCGATTGAATGAAGCTCACCATCATGCCGCGCTCGTCCGCCACCGACATGTAGATCGTGCCGCCCGCCTTCGGCATGCCGAAGTCGAACTGCGTCGCGCGCTTGTGGTCGATCAGCTTCGCGCGCGACGTGAGATACGCGTCGTCGAGCATCTGCTCCGGTGTGACCTCCATCGAGCCCGGATCGGCGACGTAGCGGTAGACGTCGGCGAACGCCAGCTTCATCGCTTCGATCTGCAAGTGCTGCGACTCGACGTTGTCGACCGCCAGCGACTTCACGTCGAACTTTTCGAGGATGCCCAACGCGATCAGCGCCGCGATACCCTGGCCGTTCGGCGGAATCTCATGCACGGTGTGACCGCGATATTCCTTGCCGATCGGCTCGACCCAGTCCGCGCGGTAGTTGCGCAGGTCGTCGAGCGTGAGCGCCGCGCCGCCTTCGCGCGCGAACGCCGCGATCTGCTCGGCGATCTCGCCTTCGTAATACGCGCGCGGGCCTTGCTCGGCGAGCTTGCGCAGCGTCTTCGCGTGGCCGGGAAAGCGCACCAGCTCGCTCACTTCAGGCGCGCGGCCCCGCGGCATGAAGGTTTGTGCGAAGCCCGGCAGGTCCTTCAACTCCGGCACCGCTGCCGCCCACTTGTAGGCGACGATGCTCGCCACCGCATGGCCGCGCTCGGCGATTTCGATGGCCGGCTCCATCAGGTCGGCGAACGGCAGCGTGCCGAACTTCTGATGCAGAGCTTCCCAGCCCGCGATCACGCCGGGCACCGTCACCGCATCCCAGCCGCGCTTGGGCTGCTTCGCGAGACCGTTTTCTTCGCCGTACTTGCGCTTGAAGTAGTCGACGTTCCACGCCGCCGGCGACACGCCCGACGCGTTCAGGCCATGCAGCTTCTTGCCGTCCCACACCAGCGCGAACGCGTCGCCGCCAAGGCCGCACGACACCGGCTCGACCACCGTGATGGCGGCGGCCGCTGCGATCGCCGCATCGACGGCATTGCCGCCTTTCCACAGCATGCGCAGCCCGGCTTGCGCGGCGAGCGGATGCGAAGTCGAAACGATGTTGCGCGCGAATACAGGCAGACGCGGCGTCGGATAGGGGTTTTGCCAGTTGAAGCCAGTCATGTCGAACACTCTCGAAAGCGCGATCCGGCGCGAGGAAAACCGCCGGATACGAGGGGAATCATGAAAACAGGGGTAAAACGCGAAACCGTGGATTGCAGCGCGAACCGGCCCAAAAAACAAATTCATTTATCAAATGAATAAATGCGCTTGGCGCCTGAATGGGTCAGACGATTGCCGTCACGCGGCTTATGCATGTCGCACGAGTTGGCAGACATGGGGTCCGATGGTCTTACAATAGTCACAACCCGTTCACGCATGACCCGTTTCCGGCTCGGCGCATCGCGCCGGCGGCGGGCAGCGCCCGAAAAATCCCACGACCCGAGACACATGACCCGAGACCCCCGCCTCACTCTCAATGCCCGGCAACAGGAATTGCTGGAGTGGGTGCAACGCGACGGCTTCGTGACCGTGGACGACCTCGCGGCGCACTTCGACGTGACGCCGCAAACGATCCGCCGCGACGTCAACTGGCTGGCCGACATGAACCTGCTGCGCCGCTATCACGGCGGCGCCAGTCTGCCGACCAGTTCCGAGAACGTCTCGTACACCGCCCGCCAGCGGATGTTCCATGACGAGAAGCGGCGCATCGCAGCGCTAGTGGCCACTCACATTCCCGATCAGGCGTCGCTGTTCATCAACCTCGGCACGACGACCGAGGAAGTCGCCCGCGCACTCAACCGGCATCGCGGGCTGCGCGTGATCACCAACAATCTGAACGTCGCGAGCATGATGAGCGGCTACCCGGATTGCGAGGTGCTGGTGACGGGCGGCATCGTGCGGCCGTGGGACAAGGGCATCGTCGGCGAACTGGCGATCGATTTCATCCGTCAGTTCAAGGTGGATTTCGCGATCATCGGCACGTCGAGCATCGAAACGGACGGCACCCTGCGCGACTTCGATACCCGCGAGGTGCGCGTGGCCGAGGCAATCATCCAGCACGCGCGCACCGTATTCCTCGCCGCCGACAGCTCGAAATTCGGCCGCCCGGCGCTGGTCCGCCAAGGCCATCTCGACCAGGTCGACGCACTCTTCACGGATGCCGCGCCCCCCGCGGAGATGGTCGAAACCCTCACCGCCGCCAACTGTCAGGTGTACGTCGCGGGTTAGACATGCGTTCTGCGTCATGCTGCAGCGCACGCAAAACTTCGAGTGAAATCAAGGATCAGGCCGCGATTCCCAACCGCCGCCGGCCCCTCCAATTGTCAAAGGGAATATTTGCGGGGGCGCATTTGGCGTTTAACGTGCGGTTGACTACACTCCAGTTCCCGCTGTGCGTTCCGCGTTCTGCGTAGCGCCAGTTGCGTGAATGTGTCGTGTGAGCCGTACTTCCCGCCTGATCCTCTAGCGGACTTCACTGGCATCTGGCCAGTCGCCGGCAAGGCCGTCCGCGTTTGCTTGACATGGAGAGAACGATGCTGAGTCCGCATGAATTCGCCACGTTGTTGCTCGTCAAGGACGCCCCCAATCAGGTCGACATGGGCCGGGAAGAACTCGACGCGCTGCTGGAACGCCAATTGGTAGAGCTCGAACGACTCGCGTCGGGCAACGAACAGTGGCGTGTGACGGAAACCGGCGATAACGCGCTGCGGGCTATCAAGCGTTTTTCCTGATGTCGCGAAAGCTTGTCGCTGTTTTGTGCAGTCGGCGCGCGGTCTTGCAATGACGGCAGGGTGCGTCGTACGCAGTTCGTACGCACCCTCGCTCCCTGTCGATTGCCTGGTATTTTCTATGCCTTAACGAAGCGGCCGCCGGTCAGGCGGCCGCTTTGTCGCGTCGTCGTGTCCGACTCATTGACACCCGTGAATTGACGCGACGGACCTCAGGCCCTCGCGCCTGTCAAAACCGCTCTCCCCGGCCGGCATCCGGCAATTCCGCGACGCGACGCTTGGCCGGGAATGCGTTCGCCACGCGCGGCGCGCGAAGCTTGACGATGCGCGATCTGGTCCGCCCCGCCGCCCCGCCCGGCTAAAGATAGGGGCCCATGCAGCCAGCCTGCGCGGAAAAGAAAACGCAGCGAAGACCGCTCAACCGCTGCGCAAGGTCGGATCGACCGCCGAGCGCCAGCTCAGCGCCTTGGCCCGCTGGGCGGTGAAAAACTCGACCCACTGATTGCGCACCTGCGGATCGGCGCTCATACCTTCGCTCGCATGACGCTGGGCGATGGCCGCCTGGAACGCGCAGAAATCGTCCTTCGACAACGCGCCGCGCCGGTTCGCCACGTAGGCGTCGAACAGCGCCGCGTAGACGCCTTGCGCGTCCTTGCCGTAGTCGACGGGTTGCGCCGTGCACATCTGCTGCAACGCTTCGAACGACGGCGCGCCCATTGTTCCCGTCAGGCTCGGCGAGCTGACGCACCCCGTGAGAAGCGCTGCGGCGCCGATCATCAAAAGTCCACGCATTAGTTCACCTCGAAATGGCTGCTGCCGAGAGTATCGTCCGTGGCCGCCCGTTGCGCCACTCCCCTGGTCGTTCGGCCAAGGCGCGTTCAGATAAAGCGAACTTTACTTTTTCGAATATGTTCATTAAAGTTCGAAAACGAACACACGGTGTTCGGTGAACTTTCCATACGACTTTTCAAACGTGACGCAGGGGACACAGCAGGTGACGCAAGGCTCGAGATACGATTTGCTCGTCGTTGGCGGCGGAATCAACGGCGCAGGGATCGCACGCGATGCGGCCGGTCGCGGCCTGTCGGTGCTGCTCTGCGAACAGGACGATCTGGCCGCGCATACGTCATCGGCCAGCACCAAGCTGATCCACGGCGGCCTGCGCTACCTCGAATACCGCGAGTTCGGCCTGGTGCGCAAAGCGCTGCAGGAGCGCGAAACGCTGCTGCGCGCCGCGCCGCACATCATGTGGCCGCTGCGCTTCGTGATGCCGCACATGCCCGATCTGCGCCCGGCCTGGCTGATTCGCGCGGGCCTGTTCCTGTACGACCACCTCGCCAAACGCGAACTGCTGCCCGGTTCGCGCGGCATCTCGATGCGCAAACATCCGGCCGGCGCGCCCCTGATCGACTCGATCAAACGCGGTTTCGTGTATTCGGACGGCTGGGTCAACGACGCGCGTCTGGTCGTGCTGAACGCACTCGACGCGCAGGAGCACGGCGCGACGATTCTGACGCGCACGAAGCTCATGAGCGCGGTGCGCGCGGGCGGTGAATGGCGCGCGCAACTGCGGCGCGCTGACGGCACCACCCTCGACGTGCGCGCCGCCTCGATAGCGAACGCCGCCGGCCCATGGGTCGGCGAGTTGTTGCAGGGCGCGCTCGGCCGCCAGGCGTCGCACAGCGTGCGACTCGTGAAAGGCAGCCATATCGTCACCCGGCGCCTGTTCGAACACGACCACGCGTACATCTTCCAGAACCCGGACAAGCGGATCATCTTCGCGATTCCGTACGAACGCGATTACACGCTGATCGGCACGACCGACCTCGAATATCGCGGCGACCCGTCGCAAGTGGCGATCGACGCCGGCGAAACGCAGTATCTGTGCGACTCGATCAACCGCTACTTCAAGCAGAAGATCTCGCCGGCCGATGTGCGCTGGACCTATTCCGGCGTGCGTCCGCTGCTCGAGGACGAAGGCGCGGACAACCCGTCGGCGGTCACGCGCGATTACTCGCTCGAACTCGACGCACCCGCGGGCGAAGCGCCGCTTCTGTCGGTGTTCGGCGGCAAGATCACGACCTTCCGCAAACTCGCGGAGCAAGCCGTCGACACGCTCGCGCAGGCGTTGCACAATGGCGCGCCCGCGTGGACCGTCGGCGCGCCGTTGCCGGGCGGCGATATTCCGCACGCGGACTTCGACCGCTTCCTCGCCGGCTTCAGGCAGCAGCATGCGTGGCTGCCGGCCGAGCTGGCGCACCGGCTCGCGCGCGCCTATGGCACGCGCGCCGCACGGGTGATCGGCGAAGCGCGCTCGGTGGCCGATCTCGGCCGGGCGTTCGCGCCGGGGCTCTACGAAGCCGAACTGACTTACCTGCGCGACACCGAATGGGCGCGCAGCGCCCAGGACGTGCTGTGGCGCCGTTCGAAACTCGGGCTGCACGTCGAGCCGGGCACGCTCGCGTCGATCACGCACGACATCGACGCGTGGTTCGCCCGCGAACCCGCGCGGCAAAGCGCATAGACTGCGCGCATAGTCTGCGAAGACCGGCCCCGCCTCCGGTCAACTCCCCCTTTCGGCTGGACCAGCTCGGGCCGCACAATCTCATTCACGATTGCAGCCCGGCTAAAACAACAGGCGGCTCCCAGCGCCGGTCGGCAAGCCGGGGAAACGCCCACGCATGGAGAAGAGACAATGCAGGATCAGTACATCCTCGCGCTTGACCAAGGCACCACCAGCTCGCGTGCGATGCTGTTCGACCGGCTCGGCAATGTCGTGTCGATCGCCCAGAAAGAATTCCAGCAAATCTATCCGCACCCCGGCTGGGTCGAGCACGATCCGCAGGAAATCTGGTCGACGCAGGCCGGCGTCGCCGCCGAAGCCGTGACGCGCGCCGGCATGAACGGCACCTCGATCGCCGCGATCGGCATCACCAATCAACGCGAAACCACCATCGTGTGGGATCGGGAAACCGGTCACCCGGTCTACAACGCGATCGTCTGGCAGGACCGCCGCACCGCCGATTTCTGCGACCAGCTCAAGGTGCAAGGGCTCGAAGAGAAGGTCCGCGCGAAAACCGGCCTGCCGATCGACTCCTATTTCTCGGCGACCAAGATCCGCTGGATTCTCGACAACGTCGAAGGCGCGCGCGAAAAAGCACGGCAAGGCCGGCTCGCGTTCGGCACTGTCGACAGCTGGCTGGTGTGGAACTTCACGAAGGGCAGCCTGCACGTCACCGACGTGACCAACGCGTCGCGCACGATGCTGTTCAACATCCACACGCTGAAGTGGGACGACGAACTGCTCGACGCGCTCGACATTCCGCGCAGCATGCTGCCGGAAGTGCGGCCGTCGTCGGAAGTGTATGGGCCGACCAGGACCACCGTATTCGCGTCGAAGATTCCGCTCGCGGGCATCGCCGGCGATCAGCACGCCGCGCTGTTCGGCCAGATGTGCACGAAGTCGGGCATGGTGAAAAACACCTACGGCACCGGCTGCTTTCTCGTGATGAACACCGGCGACAAGCCGATCGAATCGAAGAACAATCTCGTCACCACGATCGCGTGGCAGATCGGCGACAAGATCAACTACGCGCTCGAAGGCAGCATCTTCATCGGCGGCGCGGTGGTGCAATGGCTGCGCGACGGCCTCGGCATCATCAAGAACGCCGCCGAGATCGAAACGCTCGCGCGCGGCGTGCCGCATTGCGACGGCGTGTATCTGGTGCCCGCTTTCGCCGGCCTCGGCGCGCCGCACTGGAACGCGCATGCGCGCGGCACGCTGTTCGGCGTGACGCGCGGCACGAGCTCCGCGCATATCGCGCGCGCCGCGCTCGACTCGATCGCCTACCAGTCGCTCGACGTGTTGCAGGCGATGGAAGCGGACGCCGGCATTCGCATCGGCGAATTGCGCGTGGACGGCGGCGCCTGCGCGAACAATCTGCTGATGCAATTCCAGGCGGACATTCTCGGCGTCGATGCCGTGCGCCCGAAGGTGCCGGAAACGACCGCATTGGGCGCCGCGTATCTCGCCGGTCTCGCGGTCGGCTACTGGAAGGACGTCGACGAACTGCAACAGCAGTGGAAGCTCGAGCGCCGCTTCTCGCCGGCGTTGCCGCACGCTGAAGTCAAGGCCTGCCTCGACGGCTGGAGGCGCGCGGTCCGCGCCGCGAAGGCGTGGGCGGATATGCACTGAGGGCGCTGGAGGTGCTGAGTGCCTTGGCTCGCCCCGGCACTCGAGTGCTCTGGGCACCCTGAGTGCACGAGTGTCCCGTCCGCTTCATTGCCAACCCGCGTTCGCCATCGCGACGCCGCGAATTCGGCGGCTTCACCGATCATCTCCGGCATCCAGCTGCGCGGAAATTGAAAGCACGTATCATGACGCTTTCAATCTCCGCGCCCGAGCTTGCAACCATCCTGCTCCCGCGTTCCCCGCTTTCCGTTTCCAGGCATGATCGACCACCTCATCTGTGATTGCGACGGCGTGCTCGTCGACAGCGAAGTCATCGCCGACCGCGTGATGTTTGAAACGCTCACCGTGGCCTTTCCCGGCCTCGACTTCGAGCCCGTCGTCAGAACCGCGTTTGGCCAGCAGACGTCGCGCTTTCTCGAAGGCATCGAAAAGTCCTTCGACATCACGCTGCCCGCCAATTTTCTCGACACCATCGAACACAACGTCGAGCTGGAGCTCGCGGCGTCGCTGAGCCCGATCAACGGCGTGCGCGAGGCTTTGCAACGCGTGACGCTGCCGGCCGCGGTCGTGTCGAACAGCCGCATGACGCGCGTGAGCGCGTCGGTGCGGCGCGCAGGTTTGCAACAGATCTTCGGCGAACGGATTTTCAGCGCCGAACAGGTGGCGCGGCCGAAGCCCTATCCCGATGTCTATCTGTTCGCCGCGCAAACGCTCGGCGTGGAGCCGTCGCGCTGCGTCGTCGTCGAGGACAGCGTCGCGGGTTTGAACGCGGCGCGCGCGGCGGGCATGAAGACGATCGCGTTCGTCGGCGCGAGCCATATCCCCAACGGCTATGCGGACGCGCTGCGCCGGATGGGCATGACGCGCATCATGCGGCACATGGATGAATTGCCCGCGCTGATCGAAGCCGGCGTGCGCGGCGAGTTCGGCGACGTGCAGTCGTAGCGGGCCGGCGTTGTAGAACGCGTCATGTAGCCGTTATGCAGGCGTCTCCAGCTTCAACTCAAGCGGCGCCGACAAAACAAAGGCCGGTTCGAGAAAGAACCGGCCTTTCGTTTTTGCAGCACCCATCACGTCACACCAACACGACGCGACGCGCGTCGCATCTCACGCTTCGTCGGCGACGCATTCGCGCGCCTGCGCCAGCGCCTCACGAAACTCGGCGAGCTCGGCAATCGTCAGCATCGGCAGATTGTGTTGCGCCGCGAAGCGCTCGACGTCCGCGCCGCGCGTCATCGTGCCGTCCGCGTTCATCAATTCGCACAGCACGCCGGCCGGCTTCAGACCTGCGAGAATCGCGAGGTCCACCGTGCCTTCGGTGTGGCCGCGGCGGGCCAGCACGCCGCCGGGCATTGCCCGCAACGGGAACACGTGGCCCGGACGCACGATGTCGGCGGGCTTCGCGTGATCGGCGATCGCCGCGCGAATCGTCGTTACGCGATCGAGCGCGGACACGCCGGTGGTCACGCCCTCGCGTGCTTCGATCGACACTGTGAACGCGGTGCCGTGACGGCTTTCGTTGTTGACGGCCATCGGCGGCAGTTCGAGCGCGCGGATCTTGTCGTCGGGCAGGCACAGGCAAACGATGCCGCTGCATTCGCGGATCAGCAAAGCCATGGTTTCGACGGAAAGACGCTCGGCCGACACGATCAGATCGGCTTCGTTCTCGCGGTCGTGGTCGTCTTGCAGAACGACGGCGCGGCCATCGCGCATCGCTTGCAATGCGGCGGCGATACGCGGCGGAACTTCGGTGTCGAGCAGCGGGAGATCGGCGGATGCGTCGGGCGCAAACGTCGACGGAGCAGGAAAAGTAGCAAAGGACATGGTTGAAACGCTCATCGCAAAAGTTGGGCGAAAAACGTTTCAGGGCATTGCAAACAGACAGCGACGCGCCGTCGAGCTCCGCGCGAGGCGAAGCTCACGCCCCGCCCCAACCACGGGCGGCGCCACGGACACGCACATGACTATCTGCACATCTTCTTCCATCCGGACTCTGACCGTCGGCTCTGGCTTCTCACCAGATCTGCTGACCCCGCTGGGTCCTCCGATACTCCGAAGACCGCACGACGCGGGCGCTCGCGGGCTCACCGGCTCACGCTCTCGCGCTGCCGGCCTACCGCCGGTGGGGAATTTCACCCCGCCCTGAAGACGCACTGATTGCCGGATCGACCGGCTGGCGAAGCATACAACAGTCGCGCGAGACCTGCAGCGCAACCCTACTGGTCCGATGGAGGCTCCCACGCGAGGCGCCTGCATCGGGCAAAAGCCATCAGAGCGGCGCGCTCTCGTGCGGCGTGGCGTGCCGGGCTTCATGCCGGGCTTCGTGCCGCGCTTCATGACGTCCGTCGCGCGCTTCGTGCTGCGCCGGCACGTCCCAGCGCGGCGGCGTCTCCGCGTTCAGCGTCACGCGAAACGCACGCGCTTCGGTGTCGCCCGGATTGCGCAGACTGTGCGGCTGATCGGCATCGAACACAATCGCGTCGCCGGTCGCCAGCAACTGGCGCTGGTCGTGCACGCTGACTTCCAGCGTGCCTTCGCTGACCACCAGGTTGACCGTCGTGCCCGGCGCACGGCGGATGCCGGCTTCGGTATGCAACGGCGCGATACGCAGCTCGTGAAACTCGGCGGCAGCCGGTTCGGCATCGGGATAAAGCGGCCGGGCCGAATAGCGCCCGTTCGAGCTGACCACGCGCGTCGAGCGCTCCGCGGGCAGATGCTCGAAGCCGTTGGTCGCGTGACGCCGCAAGAACGCCGCCACCGACACCTTCAACGCCGCCGCCACCTTGCACAACACCTTGATGGACGGCACGCTGCGCGCCGATTCGATCTGCGCGAGCATCGCACGCGACACGCCGGAGGCGCGGGCCAGCGCATCGAGCGACAGTTGCCGTTCGGCGCGCAGGCGGGCGAGGTTGACGCCGACCAGATGTTCCAGTGCATCGAAGGGTTCGACGGCACGCGGCAACGCATCGAGGTCGGCCGAGGGGTCGCGAACCAGCGCGAGCGGGGAATGCATGATTGCCTCCAAAGCGCCACCTGACGGCGCGCAAGCGGTTAGTGGAAGCAAGATAGCATCGCGTCCCGCCGTGCCCAACGAAGTTATCTTCACACTGTTATCAGCATTGCGGAGGACGATTCCCGCAAAGCTTGTGCGCATTTTTCATATGGGCGGGGGCGCTGGTTAGCGGCGGTCGCACGTCGTCATGCGGACGCGCGAACATTGTCGTCGAGTGTCCGCGTGGCTTAGCCGATCACACGCGCTCGTGCACGCCTACACGCTGCGCCACACTCGCTGCCGGTGCATCCATGCGCGCCGCGAACCACGTCAGCAGCAACGCCGCTACGCTGACCGCCGCCGCGACCCACGGCAGCGTATCGAGTGAATGACCGTGATCGATCACCAGCCCGCCGAGCCACGCGCCGCCCGCATTGCCGACATTGAACGCGCCGATGTTCAGCGTCGATGCCAGATTCGGCGCTGCCGCCGCTTTCTCGACCACGCGCATCTGCAACGGCGGCACGGTGGCAAACGCGGCAATGCCCCACACGAAAATCGTCAGCGCCGCGGCCACCTGCGAATGGCTGGTGCGCGCGAACAGCGCCATCACCACCGCGAGCGCGGCGAGAATGCCCATCAGCGAAGGCATCAGCGCACGGTCCGCGAGCTTGCCGCCGACCATGTTGCCGATCGTCAGCCCCACGCCGAACAGCACCAGGATCAGCGTCACGCCACGCGGCGAGAAGCCGCTCACCTGTTCGAGAATCGGCGCGATATAGGTGAACACGACGAACACGCCGCCGAAGCCGAGCACCGTCATCGCGAGCGCCGTCCACACTTGCGGGTCTTTCAGCACGCGCACTTCATGACCGAGCCCGACCGGGCCCGCATCGTGACGATCCGGCACCAGTGCCGTGACACCCAGCAGCGACACCACGCCGAACGCGCTGACGATCCAGAACGCCATGCGCCAGCCGAACTGCTGGCCGATGAAAGTGCCGAACGGCACGCCGAGCACGTTCGCGAGCGTCAAGCCGGTGAACATCAGCGCAATGGCGCTCGCGCGCTTCTCGGCCGGCACGAGCGACGCCGCCACCACCGCGCCGATGCCGAAGAACGAACCGTGCGCGAATGAGGTGACCACGCGCGCGATCATGAGCACCGAATAGCCCGACGCCACCGCGCACAGCGTATTGCCGACGATGAACACACCCATCAGCAATTGCAGCGCGAGCTTGCGCGGCATCTTGCTGGTGACCACTGCGAGCAGCGGCGCGCCGACTGCGACGCCGAGCGCATAGCCGCTCACCAGCAAACCCGCCGACGGAATCGACACCGCGAGATCGTGCGCGACTTCGGGCAGCAGACCCATGATGACGAACTCGGTCGTGCCGATCGCGAATGCGCTGATCGCCAGCGCCAGTAATGGAATGGGCATTTTTTCTACTCCAGGTTTTAACGTTGTGCGTGACGTTGGCCATGCGGCAACGCCGTCACGAATTCGATGACGACGCCGGGCGCCAGCGCGACGAACAGTTGCTGTTCGGCGGCTTGCGCGCCCATCTGCGGGACTTGCGCGGTTTGGTAGTCGATGCCGGCCGCGTGCAGGCGCGCGAGCAAGGCCTGCCATTCGGCGGCGCTGTCCAGCCGGAAAGCGAGATGGTCGATGCGTGACGCTGACCTGCCGGCCGCGGCGGTTGCGGTTGTGCCGATCAGATGCAGCACCGGCCGGCCGTTCGCATACAGCCAGTAACCGGCCACCGGAAATGGCGGCCGCGCGCCTTCGGTCAGTCCGGCGATCTCGACGAAGAAACGCCGGACGGTGTCGAGATCGGGGGTGACGATCGTTGCGTGATCGAGTTGCATGGCTGGGGTGGCGCGGGCTGCTATGCGCGCGGAATCAGGGTTTTCGAGGAGTGCATTGTCACGGGGCGACGACAATTTGATAATTGGCGTAGCATTTGAAGCATTTTCAAATGCTATTTGAAAGAGACCACGATGGATAACCTCGGTGACATTCGCCTCTTCGTCGAAGCGGCGCAGCAAGGCAGCCTTTCGGCGGCGGGCCGCAAGATGGGGCTCACCCCGGCCGCCGCGAGCGCGCGGCTCGCCAAGCTCGAAGCCGGGCTGAAGGCGCGCCTCTTCGAGCGCACCACGCGCCAGTTGCGGCTCACCGACGAAGGCCGCCTCTACCTGAACTGCTGCCGCCAGGCGCTGCAATCGCTCGACGACGCCGAAGCGGCGCTGCAAGCCGGTCAGGGCGTGGTGCGCGGCAAGGTGCGGGTGTCGGCGACCTCGGACTTCGGCCGCAATCTGCTGATGCACTGGCTCGACGAATTCAACGCGCTTTATCCGGAAGTGACGTTCGCGCTGACGCTGTCGGACTCGCTGGCGAATCTGGTGGCGGAGGACATCGATCTGGCGATCCGCTTCGGCGTGCCGCAGGACAGCTCGCTGGTCGCGAGGAAGCTCGCGCCGAACCGGCGCGTGCTGTGCGCGTCGCCGGCTTACATCGCTCGCAAGGGCGAGCCGAAAGACCCGCACGACCTCGTCAACTTCGATTGCATCGTGCTGAGCACAGCCTCGGGGCTTGCGAACGAGTGGCGTTTCACGCGCGGCGACGAGGAGCAGAACTACACCGTGCCAGCCGAGTCGGCCCGCGAGACCAACGACGGCGCGGTGGCCCGCGAATGGGCGCTGCGCGGCTACGGCATCGTGATCAAGTCGATGTGGGACGTGGAAGCGGACCTGCGCGCCGACGGGCTGAAAATCCTGCTGCCGCAGTGGCGCTATCCGGATGCGCCGCTGCACGCGCTCTATCACCGCAACCGCTTCATGGCGCCACGCGTGCGGGTGCTGCTGGATTTCCTGAGCGAGCGTTTCGCGCAGGTGTCGGGCGAACTGGAAAGCCTGCTGGGCTTGCCGCCGGAGCGGCCGGGCCGCGGTGCGGGCACCGAAACCCGCATGCCGTGAAGGGCTATAATGTTGCGTTACGCTGCAGACGTGCATGCGGATCGCGCAGGCGCAAGGCATTGGGCCCTCGAGTCGGCCTCGAACAGCAGGCCTCGCGCGGGCTTCGAGCCCCAAAGCGCTTGAATCGCCGCCCGGCGGCCTGCTCCGCCCGCCGCCCGCACGTTCGGCCCCTTCACCTCTTAAACGACGCCCCCAGATCAACCACTGCGACCGGCGAAAATTCGATGACCAAGAAAGTTTATGTAAAGACCTTTGGCTGCCAGATGAACGAGTACGACTCCGACAAGATGGTCGACGTACTCGGCGCGGCTGAAGGGCTCGTCAAGACCGACACGCCGGAAGACGCCGACGTGATCCTGTTCAACACCTGCTCGGTGCGCGAAAAAGCGCAGGAGAAAGTTTTCTCCGACCTCGGCCGCGTGCGCGAGCTGAAGGAAGCGAATCCCAATCTGATCATCGGCGTGGGCGGCTGCGTGGCGAGCCAGGAAGGCGCGTCGATCGTCGCGCGCGCGCCGTATGTCGATCTGGTGTTCGGTCCGCAAACGCTGCACCGTCTGCCGCAAATGATCGACAAGCGTCGCGAAAGCGGCCGCGCGCAAGTCGACATCACGTTCCCGGAAATCGAGAAGTTCGATCACCTGCCGCCCGCGCGTGTCGACGGCCCGAGCGCGTTCGTGTCGATCATGGAAGGCTGCAGCAAGTACTGCAGCTATTGCGTCGTGCCATACACGCGCGGCGAGGAAGTGTCGCGTCCGCTCGACGACGTGCTCACCGAAATCGCCGGTCTCGCCGACCAGGGCGTGCGCGAAGTCACGCTGCTCGGGCAGAACGTCAACGCCTATCGTGGCGGCCTGACGCTAGGCTCATCGGAGATCGCCGACTTCGCGACGCTGATCGAATACGTCGCCGACATTCCGGGCATCGAACGGATTCGCTACACCACGTCGCATCCGAAGGAATTCACGCAGCGTCTGATCGACACCTACGCGAAGGTGCCCAAGCTCGTCAGCCACCTGCATCTGCCGGTGCAGCACGGCTCCGACCGCATCCTGATGGCGATGAAGCGCGGCTACACGGTGCTCGAATACAAGTCCGTGATCCGCAAGCTGCGCGCGATCCGCCCGGACCTGTCGCTGTCCACGGACATGATCGTCGGCTTCCCCGGCGAGACCGAAGAAGACTTCGACAAGATGATGGCTTTGGTGCACGAGATGAAGTACGACACCAGCTTCTCGTTCATCTACAGCCCGCGTCCCGGCACGCCGGCCGCGAATCTGCACGACGACACGCCGCGCGAAGTGAAGCTCAAGCGTCTGCAGCATCTGCAGGCGACCATCGAAGAAAACGTGCAGCGCATCAGCGCGTCGATGGTCGGCAAGATCGAGCGCATTCTGGTCGAGCGCCCGGCGCGCAAGGACCCGAACGAACTCGCGGGCCGCACCGAGAACAACCGCGTGGTGAATTTCCCGGCGCCGCTCGCCTCGCACGCGCGGCTGATCGGCCAGATGGTCGACGTGAAAATCGTTCACGCGTACCCACATTCGCTGCGTGGTGAGCTCGTGCTGGTGCATGACGACGCCACCACCACTCACTAAGCCGTACTGAAACCGACAGGATCGACCCACCGCCTTGAAGACCGCTCAGCAGCATCTGGAATTCACCGCTCCGCGCGAAGACAATGCGCGGCTCGCCAACCTCTGCGGACCGCTCGACGAAAATCTGCGGCAGATCGAGCAGGCGCTCGACGTGACCTTGCAGCGCCGCGGCCACCGCATCGCGATCCGCGGACGCGGCTCGAAACTCGCGCTCACCGCGCTCGAAAATTTCTATAACAACGCGCGCGAGCCGCTGTCGGTCGACGACATCCAGCTCGCGCTCGTCGAAGTGCGGCATCCGGCGCGCCATCGCCCGAACGGCAATGGCGACGAAGCCGGCGACCCGCGTTTCCCCGGCAATCCGGACCATCCGTTCGATCAGCCCGCCGACGCAGCCGACGACGACCTCGAAGAACTCGGCCCGAAGCTCTACACGCGGCGCGCGGATCTGCGCGGTCGCACGCCGGCGCAGCGCGAGTATCTGAAGCAGATCATTTCGCACGACGTCACCTTCGGCGTGGGGCCGGCCGGCACCGGCAAGACCTACCTCGCGGTGGCCTGCGCGGTGGATGCGCTCGAACGCGACCAGGTCAAACGCATCGTGCTGACGCGGCCCGCGGTCGAAGCGGGCGAGCGCCTCGGTTTCCTGCCGGGCGATCTGGCGCAGAAGGTCGATCCGTATCTGCGCCCGCTGTACGACGCGCTGTACGACCTGCTCGGCTTCGACAAGACCGCGAAGATGTTCGAGCGGCAGATGATCGAAATCGCGCCGCTCGCGTACATGCGCGGGCGCACGCTGAACCACGCGTTCATCATCCTCGACGAGGCGCAGAACACCACGCCCGAGCAGATGAAGATGTTCCTCACGCGGATCGGCTTCGGCTCGAAGGCGGTCGTCACCGGCGACACGACCCAGGTCGACTTGCCGCGTGGCCACAAGAGCGGGTTGATCGAAGCGCAGCAGGTGCTCGCGGACGTGCGCGGCATTGCGCTCACGCGCTTCACGAGCGCGGACGTGGTGCGGCATCCGCTGGTCGCGCGAATTGTGGAGGCGTACGATGCGCATTCGCAGAAAACCGCCAGTCCGGCGGATTCGCGGTGATTGACGCGAATCCGCGCGCACTGGCGCTGCCGCCGTCGCAAGCGCAAGCGCAAGACACGCCAACCACGCACCACACCGACACCGCATGAGCCGCGCCCCGAAACTGACGTTGAATCTGCAATTCCCCGCCGCCAAAGCCTGGCCGGAACACAAGGCGCTACTGCCGCGCGCCACCGTGGCCGGCTGGGTCAAAGCGGCGCTGTTCGCGGACGGCGAACTGACGGTGCGTTTCGTCGATGCCGAAGAAGGCCGCACGCTGAACCGCACCTATCGCGGCAAGGACTACTCGACCAACGTGCTGACCTTCGCGTACGCCGAGTCGGAAGACGATCCGGTGACCGGCGATCTGATCCTGTGCTGCCCGGTGATCGAGCAGGAAGCCGCCGAGCAGGGCAAGCCGCTGGTCGCGCACTACGCGCACCTGCTCGTGCACGGCACGCTGCACGCGCAGGGTTACGACCACGAGGTCGAAGAAGAAGCCGAGGAAATGGAAGCGCTCGAAACCGAGATCCTCGGTAAGCTCGGGTTTCCCGATCCGTATCAGTAGGCGTCGATCAGCGTCGCGCCGCCCGCCTCTCGCCAACGTCCATCCACGTTCGAACCCACACCGTGAGCACCTCGTCCCCTGAAGCCGACACCCGCACGCCCTGCCCGGACTATCCGCCGGCGCTCGGAGAGTCGCGGCTTCTGAGCGACGAGGAATTGCGCGCGTCGCTCGAATGCACCCTGCGAGACTGGGACCGCAAGAGCGACCTGTGGCTGTTCGGCTATGGCTCGCTGATCTGGAATCCCGGCCTGCCCACCGTCGAGGCGAGCCGATCGAAGGTGCACGGCTATCACCGCGGGCTGTATCTGTGGTCGCGTGTGAATCGCGGCACGCCCGAGCAGCCGGGCCTCGTGCTGGCTCTCGATCGCGGCGGCTCCTGCACCGGCATCGCGTTCCGGCTCGCCGCCGAGGGTTCGGCACCGCACCTCGAAGCCCTGTGGCGCCGTGAAATGGCGATGGGCTCCTATCGCCCCGCCTGGCTGCCGTGCGTGCTCGCCGACGGCCGGCGCGTCGACGCGCTGGCGTTCGTGATGCGCCGCGACGTGCCGAGCTACACCGGCAAGCTGCGCGACGAAGTCGTCAAGACCGTGTTCGGCTGCGCGTGCGGCCGCTATGGCACCACGCTCGATTACGTCAGCCGCACGGTCCACGCGCTGCGCGAAAGCGGCATGCCCGACCGCGCGCTCGAAGCGCTGCTGGAACGTTGCCAGGAGGAAGGCCGCGAACGCGACGCCGCTCGGCAAGCCGGGCAGGTGTCCGGATAAGAATCGGCGCAATGAGGGCGTTGAGGCAGACGAGCGCGATACGTTCGCTGAATTTTTTGCTTCCGATGCGCTGTTAGCCGGCAGTCCTGCGGTCCCCTCGTGTTTGCGCGCGAGGCGCGGAAAACCGTTGCAGCCTGCAAGAGCGAGCGAGCCTCCAGCGTCTTGCCCCCGACTCCGAACCTTTGGCCTTGGCCCCGCGTCCGTTTGCCCTCAACTCGCAGAGAAAACGCAGCCCCTGCATCCGCCCGCTCCTCCCGCCACAACCACCACTTTTTTGCCCAAAACCGCTTTTCCGCGCGTAATCAGTTAGGATGGACCCACGCCCCGCCGCTCGCGACGGCGCCGCTTCACCCATCGCCCAGCCCGGCGGGACACGGTCCTGCCATGTGCCTGGTGTATCCTTAATGCTCTGTAACAGCGCGCCCAGTCTTGCCGGGCGCACTACCATGAACGACACGTATCCCAGTCGACGCCAAACCGACAAACCGCAGGAAAAGCGCTCGCTCCTCGAGCGTCTGACCGACTTCATCTCGCCCGAGCCCGACTCGCGCGCCGAGCTTCTGGAAATTCTGCAGGACGCGCACGAGCGCAACCTGATCGACGCCGACTCGCTGTCGATGATCGAAGGCGTGTTCCAGGTGACCGAACTCAGCGCGCGCGACATCATGGTGCCGCGCGCCCAAATGGACGCGATCAACATCGCGGACAATCCCGCCGAATTCATCCCGTACGTGCTGGAGAAAGCGCATTCGCGCTATCCGGTCTTCGAGGGCAATCGCGACAACATCATCGGCGTGCTGCTGGCCAAAGACCTGCTGCGCTACTACGCCGAAGAAGAATTCGACGTGCGCGGCATGCTGCGCCCCGCGGTATTCATCCCGGAGTCGAAGCGGCTGAACGTGCTGCTGCACGACTTCCGCGTGAATCGCAATCACCTCGCGGTGGTGGTCGACGAATACGGCGGCGTGGCCGGCCTGATCACGATCGAAGACGTGCTGGAGCAGATCGTCGGCGACATCGAGGACGAATACGATTTCGACGAGGAAAGCGGCAACATCATCGCCTCGCCGGACGGGCGTTTCCGCGTGCGCGCGCTGACCGAGATCGAGCAGTTCAACGAGGCCTTCGGCACGCACTACTCGGACGAGGAAGTCGATACCATCGGCGGGCTCGTCACGCATCACTTCGGGCGGGTGCCGCATCGCGGCGAAAAAGTCCGCATCGACGATCTGATCTTCGAGATTCTGCGCGGCGACGCCCGCCAGATTCACATGCTGCTGGTGCGCCGCGATCCGCTGGCCGGCCAGCGCGAGCGCGACGCGCAGCACGTGCAGACCTGAGCCTCGCTGCTCGCACGTCTTCAGTTTTCAACCCGCTTTTTCAACTTCTCAAGCCGACCGCGCAACAATGGCCGACCCGATGACTTCCCGTTCGCGCCGCGGCGTGAGCACTTCTCCTGCTGCTGCCGACGAACCGCGTGGCCGCACGCTGCCGCGCTGGCATTACCTGGTCGCGCTGGCCGTGGGTGCGGCCAACACGCTGTCGTTCGCGCCGACGCCGCACGGCGGCTGGCTGCAACTCGCGATCTTCGTGTTCTTCTTTGGGTGGCTCACCCGCGCCACCGGCTGGAAAAGCGCCGCGCTGACGGGCGGCGCGTTCGGCTTCGGCAATTTCATAACGGGCGTGTGGTGGCTGTACGTCAGCATGCATGACTACGGCGGCATGGCCGCGCCGCTCGCGGGCGCGGCGGTCGTGCTGTTTTCGCTCTATCTGGCGCTCTATCCGGCATTGGCCGCAGGCATCTGGTCGTTCTGCGCGGGTCATGCGCGTAACGGCGCGGCGGCTGACGACCAGCCGTTCTCCCCCACCTGGCACGGCGCATTGGCCTTTGCGAGCGCCTGGGCAATCGGCGAATGGTTGCGCGGCACGGTGTTCACCGGCTTTCCGTGGCTCGCGAGCGGTTACGCGCAAGTGGACGGCCCGTTCGCGGGGTTTGCGCCGGTGGCGGGTGTCTATGGCGTCGGCTGGGTGCTGGCGCTGGCTGCCGCATTGATCGCGCAGGCAGTGTTGCCGCTGTTGCCTCAACGGTCTTCGGGGTCTTCACGCGAGCCGCGCGGCGCGGCGGCGCGCGCCAACCGCAATGTTGCCGGGCACGGCGGGCAAGCAGCGCCACGCGGCGCGGCGCGCAGCGCTGTGCCGGGCGGCGTCGCGCTGGCGCTGATTGCGGCCGGCCTGCTGCTGCCGCTCGTCCAATGGACCGTGCCGGCCAACGCGCCGCTGACCGTGCGCCTACTGCAAGGCAACGTCAAGCAGGAGATGAAGTTCGAGGAAGCCGGCATGCGCGCGGCGATCGACCAGTATCAGCAGATGATCACGTCGAAGCCGGCCGATCTGATCGTCACGCCGGAAACCGCGATTCCCGTACTCGCACAGCAATTGCCTGCGCCGTTCGCGGCGTCGATCCGCGAGTTCTCCGACTCGACCGGCAGCGCGATCCTGTTCGGCGCGATCGGCGGCACGATCACCCCGGATGGCCGGGTGGTCGACTATACGAACAGCCTGTTCGGCGTCACGCCCGGCTCGCACGACGTGTACCGCTACGACAAGCATCACCTCGTGCCGTTCGGCGAATTCGTGCCGTGGGGCTTCCGCTGGTTCGTCAATCTGATGAACATTCCGCTCGGCGACTTCTTCCGTGGCGCGCCGGTGCAGAAGCCGTTCATGGTGCACAACCAGCCGGTGGCGGTGAACATCTGCTACGAGGACATCTTCGGCGAAGAGATTGCGCGGACCATCCGCGAGAGCACCACGCCCGCCGGCGTGCTGGTCAACTCGACCAATCTCGCATGGTTCGGCGACACGATCGCGCTGGACCAGCATCTGCAGATTGCGCGCATGCGTACGCTGGAAACCGGCCGGCCGATGCTGCGCGCGACCAACACCGGCATGACCGCCGCGATCGATGCGAACGGCCGGGTGCTCGGCCGCCTGACACCGTACACGGTCGGCTCGCTCGACCTGAAAGTGCAAGGCACCTCGGGCAACACGCCGTATGTGACGAGCGGCAACAACACGGTGCTCGCGGTGTCGCTGCTGATGCTCGCGTTCGGTTTCGCGTTCGGACCGGGGATTACACGGCGCCGCAACGGCAAGCATTAAGCGGCGGGGCGTCGCGACAGGCCGCATGCGTGCGCGCCGCCGCTCGGGCATGTGGGTCATGCATACGGCTTGCGGCTTGCGGCATCGAGCGGCGCGGCGAATCACCTACGCAAAATCATAGGCGCCGCCGCCCTTGCACGCGGTTCACGTGGGCGATTCACGTGCGCGGTTCCGGCACCGGGCCGTGCGGGGAACGCCGCTGCGAATCATCCGCGCAAAAAAATGCGCCTGACGGGCAGGCGCATTTTCAACTTTTCGACTTTTCAACTCGCACGCACTATTTCGTTCAGGCTTTCAGGAGCTTGAACAACCTCTTTCCGCTCGCCTGAACTCAATCTTGCCGCGACTGAGCGCTCCGCTCAATTCGCCGGCACCGTGTCGATGAAGGACTGCCGCAGCGAAAGCTTCTGGAAATGCTTGTCCAGATTCGGGTGCGCTTCGCGCCAGTTGAGCGCCGGCATGCGGAAGTCCAGATAACCCAGCGCGCAACCCACCGCGATGTCCGCGAGCGTGTAGTGATTACCCGCGCACCACGACTTGCTGCCCAGCCCCTGCGACATCGCAATCAGACCTTCGTCGATCTTGCGCTGCTGCCGCGCGACCCATGCCTCCACGCGCTGCTCGGGCGTGCGCTGCGTGCCTTCGAGACGGATCAGCACCGCCGCGTCCAGCACGCCGTCGGCGAGCGCTTCCCAGCAGCGCACTTCGACGCGCTCGCGTCCCGACTGCGGGATCAGCTTGCCGACCGGCGACAGCATATCCACGTATTCGCAGATTACCCGCGAGTCGAACACGGCTTCGCCATCTTCCATCACGAGGCACGGCACCTTGCCGATCGGATTGAACGTGTGAATCCGGGTGTCCGGCGCCCAGACGTTCTCGGGCACCAGTTCGTAGTCGATCTTCTTGTCGGCCAGCACGATCCGCGCTTTACGCACGAAGGGGCTGCCGAGCGAACCGATGAGTTTCATCATGACCATCTGCCTTTAACTGAATCCGGCGAAAGTATAAGTGCTCCGGGGCTTTCACGAGCGTCACGCCCTGTCTTCGCAAGCGGTGCGCGGGCGCGCTGTGGACGGATTGCAACATGCCGGCGACCGTCCCGCCACCGGTGCGCGCGCAAAATAAGTCCGCGCGTTGGGCGCTACAATCGCACGATGAACCAGCCGACCGAACCCACCATCGCCATCGACGTTTATCGCACGCGCCGCGAGCGCGTACTCGCCGCGCTGCGCGCCGCGGGCGGCGGCGTCGCCATCGTTCCCACCGCACCGGAAGCGCTGCGCAATCGCGACGCCGACTATCCGTACCGGCACGACAGCTATTTCTACTACCTGACCGGCTTCACCGAACCCGAGGCGCTGCTGGTGCTCGACGCAAGCGCCGCACCCGGCGAGCCGGCCTCGGTACTGTTCTGCCGCGAGAAAAACGTCGAGCGCGAAACGTGGGAAGGCTTCCGTTTCGGACCCGACGGCGCGCGCACGGCGTTCGGCTTCGACGCCGCGTTCGCGGTAAGCGAAATCGACACGCAAGTGCCGCGACTGCTCGCCGACAAACCGGCGCTGCACTACGCGCTCGGCAGCTCGGCGCAACTCGACGAACAGGTGCGCGGCTGGCTCGACGCGGTGCGCGCGCAAAGCCGCGGCGGCATCGTCGCGCCGATGGCCGCACGCGACCTGCTGCCGCTGCTCGACGAGATGCGGCTCGTCAAGGACGACCACGAGCTCGCCATCATGCGCCGGGCCGGGCAGATTTCCGCCGTCGCGCATCGCCGTGCGATGGCCGCCTGCCACCCCGGCGTGCGCGAGTACGAACTCGAAGCGGAACTGCTCTACGCGTTCCGCAAATTCGGTGCGCAGGCGCCGGCTTATACGTCGATCGTCGCGGCGGGCGCGAACGCCTGCGTGCTGCACTACCCGGCCGGCAACGCAATCGCGCAGGACGGCGACCTGATCCTGATCGATGCGGCCTGCGAACTCGACGGCTACGCGTCGGACATCACCCGCACCTTCCCGGCGAGCGGCCGCTTCACGCCGGCGCAGCGCGAGCTTTACGTCATCGTGCTGGCCGCGCAGCAGGCCGCCGTCGACGCGACCCGTGCCGGGGCCACCTTCGACGATCCGCACCAGGCCGCCGTGCGCGTGCTGGCGCAAGGGCTGCTCGACACGGGCATCATCGGGCGCGAGAAGTTCGCGTCGGTCGACGACGTGATCGCCGAGCGCGCGTACGCACCGTTCTACATGCACCGCACCGGCCACTGGCTCGGCATGGACGTGCACGACGTCGGCGACTATCGGGAACGCGGCGCGCCGCGCGACGAAGCAGGCGCGCTGCCATGGCGCACGCTGCAGCCGTCGATGACGCTGACCATCGAGCCTGGCTTGTACATTCGGCCCGGCGAAGGCGTGCCCGAGCGCTACTGGAACATCGGCATCCGCATCGAGGACGACGCGATCGTCACCCCGGACGGCTGCGAGCTGATCACGCGCGACGTGCCGGTCGCCGCCGACGAGATCGAAGCGCTGATGCAGGAAGCCCGCGCGGCCCATGACGCGGCTCACGGAACTAGGATTTAACCCGCCATGCACGAGGCCTCTCCGTCGACGGTGATTCTGAAGCCCGCCGCTCATTCCTTCGATTTCGACGTGACGATCGTGGGCGCCGGCCCGGTCGGGCTCGCGCTCGCCGGCTGGCTCGCGCGGCGCAGCGTGACGCGCACGCTGAAGATCGCGCTGATCGACGCGCGCGAGCCGGAAGATTCGATCGCCGATCCGCGCGCGATCGCCGTGTCGCACGGCAGCCGCATGATTCTCGAACCGCTGCGCTGGCCCGCCGACGCCACCGCGATCCAGCGCATCCATGTGTCGCAGCGCGGCCACTTCGGCCGCACGCTGATCGATCACGGCGAGCACGGCTTGCCCGCGCTCGGTTACGTGCTGCGCTACGGCTCGATCGTGCACGGTCTCGCCGACGCCGTGCGCGCCACCTCCGTGCACTGGTTCCGCTCCACGGCCGCCGCCGAGCCGGTCCAGGAACTCGACGGCGTGACACTGCCGATAGAAACCGCGGGCGTCACGCGCCGGTTGCGCACGCGCATTCTGGTCAATGCCGAAGGCGGGTTGTTCGGCGATCAGAAAATGCGCAAGCGAGAGGATGGCAAGAACGCGACCGGGGACGGCGCCGGCAATGCCAAAGCCGAAGCCGGTACGAGCGCGGCCGCAAGCGCGACTGGAAGCGCCGCCGGTAAGGGCTCGCGCGACTACGGTCAAACCGCGCTGGTCGGCACCGTTAGCGTGTCCGCGCCGCAACCGCACGTGGCGTGGGAGCGCTTCACGTCGCAAGGCCCGATCGCGTTGCTGCCGATGGGCGGCGTGCGCGGCGCCGATTATGCGATGGTCTGGTGCTGCGCGCCCGACGAAGCCGCCCGCCGCGCACAACTTTCCGACGACGCGTTCCTGCGCGAACTCGGCGCCGCGTTCGGCGACCGCATGGGACGCTTCACGCACATCAAGGGCCGCGCGTCGTTCCCGCTGGGACTGAACGCGGTCGAAACGCTCGTGAACGGCCACATCGTCGCGATCGGCAATGCAGCGCAGACCCTGCATCCCGTCGCCGGCCAGGGCTTGAATCTCGGCCTGCGCGATGCGCACGCGCTCGCCGACGCGCTGTCGGCGGAAGGCCCGACTCCGCTTGCGCTGGCGACCTTCGCACAACGCCGCGCGCTCGACCGGCGCATGACGATCGGCGCCACCGACACGCTCGCGCGCCTGTTCACCGTCGACTTCGCGCCGCTCGCGATCATGCGCGGCCTCGCGCTCACCGCGCTCGAGTTCGCGCCGCCGGTGAAAACCGCGCTGGCGCGCCAGATGATGTTCGGACAGCGCCGCTGAACATGCTGTTGGGTTCCACGCTGCGGCTTTTTTGAGCAGCTCCGGGAAAGCCATACGAGTGCCGCCGGTTCTATGAACCGGCGCACTTTCATAGAAGATTTAATGGGTTACGACACGGACATGTCGGGTGTCGCTTAGCTGTTAACGCTAAAATACCGGTTTTCCCTCGCATTTCGCGTTGTGCCGATTGTCAAATATTGAACGATCGGCCAGGCGCGCGTCCACGTCATGCCCACTCTCGGCTCGCACAATCTGCGTAACAACCTGTTCGTCGCCCCGATGGCCGGCGTGACCGACCGGCCGTTCCGGCAGCTGTGCAAGCGGCTGGGCGCGGGCTATGCGGTATCGGAAATGGTCGCCTCGAACGCGCAACTGTGGAAGAGCGAAAAGACCATGCGCCGCGCCAACCACACGGGCGAGGTCGAGCCGATCGCCGTGCAGATCGCCGGCGCCGATCCGGCCATGATGGCCGAAGCGGCCCGCTACAACGTGGCGAACGGCGCGCAGATCATCGACATCAACATGGGCTGTCCGGCCAAGAAGGTGTGCAACGTGGCGGCGGGCTCGGCCTTGCTGCAGAACGAGCCGCTGGTGCAGCGCATCGTCGAGGCGGTGGTCGGCGCGGTGGGCGTCGGCCCGGACGCGGTGCCCGTCACGCTGAAGATTCGCACCGGCTGGGACCGCGACAACAAAAATGCGTTGAGCGTCGCGCATCTGGCCGAGAACGCCGGCATTTCGATGCTGACCGTGCACGGCCGCACGCGCGCCGACCTGTATCACGGCGACGCCGAATACGAGACCATCGCCGCAGTCAAGGCGTCGGTGCGCATCCCGGTGGTCGCCAACGGCGACATCGCCTCGCCGCACAAAGCGCGCGAGGTGCTGGCCGTCACCGGCGCCGACGCGATCATGATCGGCCGCGCGGCGCAGGGGCGCCCGTGGCTGTTCCGCGAGATCGAGTATTTCCTGCAGACGGGCGAGTTGCTGCCGCCGCCGCGCATCGACGAAATCCAGCAGGTGATGAACGAGCATCTCGAAGATCACTACGCGTTCTACGGGGAATTTACGGGTGTCCGCACTGCGCGCAAGCACATCGGCTGGTACACTCGCGGCCTTTCTGGCGCCAACGTGTTCCGGCATCGCATGAATACGCTGGACACCACGCGCGAACAACTCCTCGCCGTCAACGAATTCTTTGACGCACAAAAGGCGATCTCCGACCGCCTCGTCTACGTCGACGAGTCACCTGGCAACCCCGGGCTCGACAACAAGGGCGAGGATCACACCGACCGACTGGCAGCATGAGCAAGAACAATATCGAACAATCTGTCCGCGACAGCCTGGGTATGTACTTCCAGGATCTCGACGGCTCCAATCCGCACGACGTCTACGACATGGTCATTTCATGCGTGGAAAAACCCCTGCTCGAAGTGGTGCTCGAGCAGGCCGGCGGCAATCAGTCGCTGGCCGCCGAGTATCTCGGCATCAACCGCAATACGCTGCGCAAGAAACTGCAACAGCACGGTTTGTTGTAATTTTCGGGCGCCCCGCCACGTTTCTCTTCGGCTTTTCGTCTTCATCATGATCAAGCAAGCGCTCATCTCCGTTTCCGACAAGTCCGGCATCGTCGACTTCGCCAAGTCGCTGTCGGACCTCGGCATCAAGATCCTGTCGACCGGCGGCACCGCGAAACTGCTCGCGGACGCGGGCCTCTCCGTCACCGAAGTCGCCGACTACACGGGCTTCCCGGAAATGCTCGACGGGCGCGTGAAAACGCTCCATCCGAAGGTGCATGGCGGCATCCTCGCGCGCCGCGACCTGCCGGAACACATGGCGGCGCTTGAGAAGCACGACATTCCGACCATCGACCTGCTGGTCGTGAACCTGTACCCGTTCGTGCAGACGGTGTCGAAGGAAGAGTGCTCGCTGGAAGACGCGATCGAGAACATCGACATCGGCGGCCCGACCATGCTGCGCTCGGCCGCGAAGAATCATCGGGACGTGACCGTGGTGGTCGATCCGGCCGACTATGCGGTCGTGCTCGAGGAAATGCGCGCGAACGGCAACGCGGTGTCGTACAAGACGAATTTCCGCCTCGCCACCAAGGTGTTCGCGCATACCGCGCAATACGACGGCGCGATCACGAACTACCTGACGAGCCTGACCGACGAGTTGCAACACGCCTCGCGCAACACGTACCCGGCCACGTTCAACCTGGCGTTCGACAAGGTGCAGGACCTGCGCTACGGCGAAAACCCGCACCAGAGCGCCGCGTTCTACCGCGACCTCAGCGTGCCGGCCGGCGCACTGGCGAACTACAACCAGTTGCAAGGCAAGGAACTGTCGTACAACAACATCGCCGATTCCGACGCGGCGTGGGAATGCGTGAAGACCTTCGACGTGCCGGCCTGCGTGATCGTCAAGCACGCGAATCCGTGCGGCGTGGCAGTCGGCGCAAACGCGCATGAAGCGTATTCGAAGGCGTTCCAGACCGATCCGACCTCGGCATTCGGCGGCATCATCGCGTTCAACCGCGAAGTGGACGAAGCGGCGGCGCAAGCGGTGGCCAAGCAGTTCGTCGAAGTGCTGATCGCACCGTCGTTCAGCACCGAAGCACGCCAGGTGTTCGCGGCGAAGCAGAATGTGCGTCTGCTCGAAATTGCGCTGGGCGAAGGCCATAACGCGTTCGATCTGAAGCGCGTCGGCGGCGGCCTGCTGGTGCAATCGCTCGATTCGAAGAACGTGCAGCCGCATGAATTGCGCGTGGTGACCAAGCGTCATCCGACGCCGAAGGAAATGGATGATCTGCTGTTCGCATGGCGCGTCGCGAAGTATGTGAAGTCGAACGCGATCGTGTTCTGCGCGAACGGCATGACGCTCGGCGTCGGCGCGGGCCAGATGAGCCGCGTGGACTCGGCGCGCATCGCCAGCATCAAGGCGCAGAACGCCGGTTTGACGCTGACGGGTTCGGCAGTGGCGTCGGACGCGTTCTTCCCGTTCCGCGACGGCCTCGACGTGGTCGTGGCGGCAGGCGCGAGCTGCGTGATTCAACCGGGCGGTTCGATGCGCGACGACGAAGTGATCAACGCCGCAGACGAGCACAACATCGCGATGGTGTTGACGGGTGTGCGTCACTTCCGTCATTGATCGACGCGGGGTTGACCGGCGGTGTTTGCTGCCTAGTGCCCCTTTCTCGTACCTGATGCGGTGCATCTTGCCGGATGACGGTTGAGGTGCTGAAGTTCAGAAAAACGGCCTGGTGGATTTTCCACTGGGCCGTTTTCTTTTTTGGACCGCTTTCGCTTCGTATCAGAGCCGTCTCCTTGCTTTGGCGCCGCGGTGTCGCCGCTTTGCCTGGCTGGCCAGGTGCATGCGCGCGTCGCACGCTCTGCGCGCAACTCAGTCGTCCGGCTCTTTTCTGGCGTAGCCGCCCTTCACATCCGGATGCTGGCTGATGTAAGTGCCAAGCCCCTGCCCGCGTTGCGCCAGACGCTTCAGCACCGCGAGATGCCGCGCGCCGACGCTCGCCGTCGTGTACCAATACACGACGCCCGGCCTGAAGCGAACCTTGATGAAGTCGTCGCCGAGTTCATACGCATCGACGCCCGAATCGCCGCTGAGATTCCGATAGCGCTCCATCTGCGAAAAGCCTCCTCGCCGTGCTGCAGCAGTTTTTATTCCGCCGGCAACGCCGCCTGCCGACCGTCATACGGCGTGCGTGTTGTAGTATCGCAAGCACCTGGTTTTTAGCGCATCTGCGGCACCTCATGAGAATTCTCGGCATCGACCCCGGCTTGCGCGTCACCGGCTTCGGCGTGATCGACCAAAGCGGTCATACCCTCAGCTACGTCGCGAGCGGCGTCATCAAAACCGCCGACGCCGATCTGCCCTCGCGTCTGGGCACCATCTTCGAAGGCATCTCGACGCTGATCCGCCAGCATTCACCGGATCAATCGGCGATCGAAAAAGTGTTCGTCAACGTCAATCCGCAATCCACGCTGCTGCTCGGCCAGGCACGCGGCGCGGCGATCTGCGGACTGGTGGCGGGCGGCGTGCCGGTCGCCGAATACACGGCGCTGCAGTTGAAGCAGGCCGTGGTGGGTTACGGCCGCGCGACCAAGGAACAGATGCAGCAGATGGTGGTGCGGCTGCTCAACCTGTCGGGCGTACCCGGCACCGATGCCGCCGACGCGCTCGGCATGGCGATCTGTCATGCGCATGGCGGCACGACGCTGAGCACGCTGGGGGGCATCGCGCCTGCGCTGGCGAAGAAGGGGCTGCGGGTGAGGCGCGGACGGTTGGTGGGGTAGCAGGTGGGCGGCTGGGTGCGTTGATCGACAACAGCTGTCAGCGCTTTGGTCACTTTGGTGGCTGTGCAAAACGCCAGCGTGCTATTCGCACTGCGCGGCGCGGCACGAACTGCAATGGCTACGCCTCGCAGCTTTCGAGAGTGCCGGGCACCCCGCCTGTCGCTCGCCACGCGACGCATGCCCAGCAGCAACGCCGCGCGTGAATGGGTTGAGTACCCGCCAAAAGGGATCCCCGTCCAGGGACGCGGCTCGCGCGAGTCAACGGCGGCCAATGCTGGTCGACGCTGGTCGACGTCGGTCGACGCGATTGCGCATCGCGCGCCGCTCACTCGCTGCGCTACACTCGCCCTTTCTCTCGAAATTGAATTCGCCATGATCGGTCGCATTGCCGGCGTTCTGCTGGAAAAAAACCCGCCGCATCTGCTCATCGACTGCAACGGCGTCGGTTACGAAGTCGATGTGCCGATGAGCACGTTCTACAACCTGCCGTCGAACGGTGAGCGCGTCGTCTTGCTCACGCAGATGATCGTGCGCGAAGACGCTCATCTGCTGTACGGCTTCGGTACCGCCGAAGAGCGTTCGACCTTCCGCGAACTGCTGAAAATTTCCGGCATCGGCGCACGCATGGCGCTCGCGGTGTTGTCGGGCATGAGCGTCCACGAACTCGCACAGACCGTCACGATGCAGGACGCGGCCCGCCTCACGCGTGTGCCGGGCATCGGCAAGAAGACGGCTGAGCGGCTGCTCCTCGAATTGAAGGGCAAGCTCGGCGCCGACCTCGGCGCGATGGCGGGCGCGGCCTCGGCATCCGACCACGCGTCCGACATCCTCAACGCGCTGCTCGCCTTGGGCTACTCCGAAAAAGAAGCGCTGGCGGCCGTCAAGAACGTGCCGGCCGGCACTGGCGTTTCCGAGGGGATCAAGCTCGCGTTGAAGGCGTTGTCGAAGGGGTGATGGGGCTGTGGAAACGTGCGCCGCATGCGATGGATAAAACTTCGCACGCTCACTCTCCGAAGGAAGCGCACTTGCGGGGCGCACGCTGAGGAAGGCAGCATCGATGGGTAGCGGCGCCACTCGGCCGTTCCCGGCCTGATCTCGCAGCGGCCTCCCCTTCAAAACGGACTTCCTTTGGAACGCCCCCAACGGGCCTTCCTCCGAACCACGCGCGGTACAATGCCCGCATGATCGAAACCGACAAACTCGCCGCCGAGCGCATCATCGCGGCCACGCCCGTCTCGCCGAACGAAGAAGCGTTCGAGCGCGCGTTGCGCCCGCGCCAGCTCGAAGAATATGTCGGGCAGGAAAAAGTCCGCGGCCAGCTGGAAATTTTCATCGAGGCCGCCAGACGCCGTTCCGAATCGCTCGACCACGTGCTGCTGTTCGGCCCGCCGGGCCTCGGCAAGACCACGCTCGCGCACATCATCGCGCGGGAGATGGGGGTCAATCTGCGGCAAACGTCGGGGCCGGTGCTCGAACGCGCCGGCGACCTCGCCGCGCTCCTGACCAATCTCGAAGCCAACGACGTCCTCTTCATCGACGAAATCCACCGGCTCTCGCCGGTCGTCGAAGAAATCCTGTACCCGGCGTTGGAGGATTATCAGATCGACATCATGATCGGCGAAGGGCCCGCCGCGCGCAGCGTGAAGCTCGACCTGCAGCCGTTCACGCTGGTCGGCGCGACCACCCGCGCGGGCATGCTGACCAATCCGCTACGCGACCGCTTCGGTATCGTCGCGCGGCTCGAGTTCTACAACGCCGAGGAGTTGGCGCGCATCGTCACGCGTTCGGCGTCGCTGCTGAACGCGCAGATTCATCCGGACGGCGCGTTCGAAATCGCCAAACGCGCGCGCGGCACGCCACGTATCGCGAACCGTCTGTTGCGGCGCGTGCGCGACTTCGCCGAGGTCAAAGCGGACGGCAACATCACCGCGCAAGTGGCCGACGCCGCGCTCAAAATGCTCGACGTCGACGCAGTCGGCTTCGACCTGATGGACCGCAAGCTGCTCGAAGCGATCCTCTACAAGTTCGACGGCGGCCCGGTCGGCGTCGACAATCTGGCGGCGGCCATCGGCGAAGAGCGCGACACGATCGAAGACGTGCTCGAACCGTATCTGATCCAGCAAGGCTTCCTGCAGCGCACGCCGCGCGGCCGCGTCGCCACGCTGCTGACTTACCGGCATTTCGGTCTCGCCGCGCCGGACGCGTCGAGTGCACTGCCCGGCCTGTGGGATTCGGCCGCGCAGTGAGGCACGCCGTGAGCCGCACGTAACGGGGCCGCCGAGCATGTCCGACCAGACGACGCGGCGCTCCGGCTCATCGGGTGGAATCGCCCAGTTGCTCACGCGCAGACTCCGCTCGAAACTCGCTGCCGGCGTCACGCATCTGACGAGCGGCAGCGGCCCCATGCTCGACTATTCGTCGCCGCCGGGCGACCCGGGCCTCTTCGGGCCGGACTCCGTCTGCTGGAAAGTCCACGCGGACTTCACCTCGATGATGACGGGCGGCATCAGCGCGCTGCTGCTTCAGGCATTGCACCCGCTGGCGCTCGCCGGCGTGTGGGACCATTCGACCTTCCGCACCGATATTCTCGGGCGCTTGCGCCGCACCGCGACTTTCATCGCCGGTACGACCTACGGCAACCAGCACGATGCGCTGGCGCTGATCGAACGCGTGAAGCGCATCCACCTCGGCGTGAGCGGCATTGCGCCGGACGGGCAGCCGTATCGCGCGAGCGAGCCTGCGCTGCTGATGTGGGTGCATGTCGCCGAAGTGTCGAGCTTCATGACCGCGCACTTGCGCTACGTGAATCCGCGGCTGCCGGTCGCCGCGCAAGATCAGTATTTTGCGGAAACCGCGCGCGTCGCTGAGATGCTTGGCGCGGAGCACATTCCGCGCTCGCGCGCCGAGATCGACACCTACTTGCAGGCGATGCGGCCTGCGCTGGTAGCAAGCGAACGCACCCACGAAGTCGCGAAAATTCTGATGAGCGCGCCCGCGCCGAGCATCGCGATGCGGCCCGCCGGTACGTTGATGCTCAACGCCGGGGTCGATCTTCTGCCGGACTGGGCGCAGTCGATGCTGGGATTCGAACGCTATGCGGCGCTGCGCCGTACGTTCGCGCGGCCGGGTGTGCGCGTCGTCGCGCCGGTTATCCGTTGGGCGCTGGTGAATGGCGTGTCGAAACGCGCACGGCGTCGTGTGGCTGCCGCGCCCGAATCTGATTGATGGAGGTTTCGGCGGGCTAACCACCCGGCCTGCGCGTGCGGTTCCGTACGTCACCGCGCCGCTCGATATGCGTGCGGCGGGCGACTCCGCCCGAACCGCAGCGCTTCAATTCAATTACCGTCCCGGTTGCGGGATTGCCTTTCTGAAACCGTCGTCCTCGGCAGGCGCGTCGAGATGCGCCACGTCCGCCCACGACACGATGGTCGCCGCGCCGTTGTCGAAATCGACCACGTTCACACTCGTGTTCAGCAACGGATAGTCACGCGGCGCATCGAGCGGCAAACCGCTCGCGAGCCGGCGCACGCAGTCAAGCACGCCACCATGGGCGACACAGGCGACGCGCCCGCCCGGATGCGCGGCAATCAGCGGCTCGATAGCGTGCACCACGCGATGGTAGAACACGCGCTGCGACTCGCCCTCAGGGGGCGCGAAACCGGGATCGCGGGTTTGCCAGTGCGCATATTCATCGGGGAAACGCTGCGCGATCTCGTCGCTGTCGTGGCCCTGGAACGCGCCGTAGGAGCGCTCGCGCAGACCTTCGCGCAATTGCAGCGGCAAGCCGAGTGCGTCGGCGATAGGCTGGGCGGTTTGCTGTGCGCGTTGCAGGTCGCTCGAATAGATCGCGTCGAGCCGCGCGCCCTGCTCCGCCTCGCCGGCGATGCGGCGCGCGAGACGTTGCGCCTGGGCGATCCCGGTCGTCGCGAGCGGAATGTCGATGTGGCCTTGAATGCGCTTGATGCGGTTCCAGTCGGTCTCGCCGTGCCGGATGAACAGGATCTGCGTAGTCATGAGATGGAAGTGGGCGTCGTTCGCCGGTTATGCCGAGCCGCTATTGTCGCAAAAACGGCTGGAGGGTAAGGCGCGCGAGGCGACGCGCATCGGGATGGAGACGCGACGGCTGGCTCAGGCGTTCGTCTGCAGCCAGAACGTGACCGGCCCGTCGTTGACGAGCGAGACCTGCATATCCGCGCCGAATTCGCCGGTCTCGACAATCGGATGCTTCCCGCGCGCGGCAGACACGAAGTAGTCGAACAATCGCTTGCCTTCGTCCGGCGGCGCGGCCGGCGTGAAGCTCGGCCGCAGGCCGCTGTTGGTATCCGCGGCCAGCGTGAATTGCGATACGAGCAACAGGCCGCCCGCGCGCCCGGCGCCGTCGAGATTCTGCACGGAGAGATTCATCTTGCCCGCCGCGTCGCTGAACACGCGGTAGCCGAGCACCTTGGCGAGCAGCCGGTCGGCGGCGGCCTCCGTGTCGCCCCGTTCGGCGCACACGAGCGCGAGCAGACCCGCGTCGATCGCGCCGGTCACCCGATCGGCCACACGCACTTCGGCGCGCCGCACGCGTTGGATCAGCGCGATCATCGGCGGCTCGTCTTCGACGGGGGCAAGGTTCGACGCATCAGCGGACGATCAGGCCGTCAGCGTGACGCGCGCGAAGCGGCGCTTGCCGACCTGCACCACGTACTCGCCCGCTTCGACCTTCAGGCCCTTGTCGGACACGGTCGCGCCGTCGATCTTCACGCCGCCCTGCTCAATGTTGCGCAGCGCTTCGCTGGTGGACGGCACGAGATTGGCCTGCTTGAGCAACTGGCCGATTGCGAGCGGCGCGCCCGCGAGCGTCACCGCCGGGATATCGTCCGGCACACCGCCCTTCGCGCGATGGTTGAAATCTTCGAGCGCACGCTCGGCGTCGGCTTGCGAGTGGAAGCGCGCGACGATTTCCTGGCCGAGCAGCACCTTGAAATCGCGCGGATTGCGGCCTGCTTCGATCTCTTTTTTGAAGCCGGCGATTTCGTCCATCGGACGGAACGACAGCAGTTCGAAGTAACGCCACATCAGCACGTCGGAAATGCTCATCAGCTTGCCGAACATGTCGGTCGGCTTTTCGCTGATGCCGATGTAGTTGTTCTTCGACTTCGACATCTTCTCTACGCCGTCGAGCCCTTCGAGCAGCGGCATCGTCAGGATGCACTGCTGTTCCTGCCCGTACTGTTTCTGCAACTCACGACCCACCAGCAAGTTGAATTTCTGGTCGGTGCCGCCGAGTTCGAGGTCGGCGTTCAGCGCGACCGAATCGTAGCCTTGCATCAGCGGGTACAGGAACTCGTGAATCGAGATCGGCACGCCGCCCTGGAAACGCTTGGTGAAGTCTTCGCGCTCCAGAATGCGCGCCACCGTGTAGCGCGACGCGAGCTTGATCATGCCGTCGGCGCCGAGCGGCATCGACCATTCGCTGTTGTAGCGGATCTCGGTCTTGTCGCGGTCGAGCACGAGCGCGGCTTGATCGAAATAGGTCTTCGCATTCGACTCGATCTGCTCTCGCGTGAGCGGCGGACGGGTCGCGTTGCGGCCCGACGGATCGCCGATCAGCGAGGTGAAATCGCCGATCAGGAAGATCACCGTGTGGCCGAGATCCTGCAACTGGCGCATCTTGTTCAGCACAACCGTGTGGCCGATGTGGATGTCGGGCGCGGTCGGATCGAGCCCGAGCTTGATGCGCAACGGCTTGCCGGTCGCCGCGCTTTTCGCGAGTTTTTGCGCGAATTCGTCTTCGATCAGCAGTTCGTCGACACCGCGCTTGGTGACGGCGAGCGCGTGGCGGACTTCATCGGTGATCGGAAAAGCGGTGGCGGGATTGGGCTTGGTGGACTCGGTGCTCATGCTGGAAACGTGAAGTCGCGAAAAAGTGAGATTGTCCCATAGATACGCGCCGCCGCGCCCACTGACGCGGCCATAAGCTGGCTATAAGCAGCCCCGCAGCGGGACGGCAGCGCATGATTTGCGCGCGGTGCGGCGCGCAGGCAGCGTCGTGGCGCTGATATTTCGACCGCGCTTGCACCGATAATCTGCTAAAACGGATCGCATCGAACCCTCGAGAGGAGCAGCAACGTGGCGCAAGACCCCGCAGACGGCATCTACTTTGGCTTGATGTCCGGCACGAGCATGGACGGTGTGGACGGCGTGGCTGTCCGGTTTGCCGCAGGAAAGCCGCCGGAGGTACTGGCCGAGGCGTTTGTCGGCTTTTCCGCGGGCATCCGCGAGGCGCTCTTCGCGCTGCAGCAGCCGGGCGAGAACGAGATCGAGCGCGAAGCGCTGGCCGCCAATGCGCTCGCCACGCGTTACACCGTGTGCTGCCATGAACTGCTGCGCAACAGCCACATCTCGGCCGCCGAAGTGCGCGCGATCGGGGTGCATGGGCAGACCGTGCGGCATCGGCCGGAAAAAGGCTACACGCGGCAGATCAACAACCCCGCGCTGCTCGCGGAGATGATGGGCATCGACGTGGTCGCCGATTTCCGCAGCCGCGATGTCGCGGCCGGCGGCCAGGGCGCGCCGCTCGTGCCGGCTTTTCACGCGACGGTGTTCGGCGCGGACAACGAAACGCGTGTGGTCTGCAATCTCGGCGGTATCAGCAACATCACGATCCTGAACGCGACCGGCAGCGTGCGCGGTTTCGATTGCGGACCGGCGAACGCGCTGCTCGACGAATGGGCGCAGCGCCATCTCGGCAAGCCGTTCGACGAGAACGGCCATTTCGCGGCCGGCGGCCAGGTCGATCGCAAGCTGCTGAACGCCTTGCTCGACGAACCGTTTTTCTCGCAGCAGCCGCCCAAAAGCACCGGCCGCGATCTGTTCAATGCCGAATGGCTCGACGCGAAGCTTCAACCGTTCTCCGCACTCGAACCGGCCGATGTGCAGGCGACGCTCGTCGCGCTGACAGCGGTGACGATTGCTCGCGAAATCGAGCGGCACGCGTCGGATGCGAGAGCGGTTTATGTTTGCGGCGGCGGTGCTCGGAATCCTGAGCTCCTGAAGGCGTTGAAGCAGGCGCTGGAAGACAGCGGCGTGAGCGGCGTGCCGGTCATGACGACCGACGCGCTGGGCGTGCCACCGAGCCAGGTCGAGGCGCTGGCCTTCGCGTGGCTCGCGATGCGCTGCATCGCGCGAGCGCCGGGCAATTTGCCGGCCGTCACTGGCGCGACGGCTGAACGCGTGCTCGGAGCGGTTTATCCGCGATGAGTGAAGCGCGGTGACGAGCGCGGACAATAAAAAACGGGGCCGCGTGGCCCCGTTTTTTACACAACCTGTTTCCTGACGGCGATCAAACCGAGAACGACGAACCGCAACCACACGTGGTCGTAGCGTTCGGGTTCTTGATGACGAATTGCGCGCCGTTGATATCGTCCTTGTAGTCGATCTCAGCGCCGACCAGGTACTGGTAGCTCATCGAATCGATCAGCAGCTGGACGCCGCTCTTGTTCATGACGGTGTCGTCTTCGTTGACGGCTTCGTCGAACGTGAAACCGTACTGAAAGCCCGAGCAGCCGCCGCCCTGCACGAAAACGCGCAGTTTGAGGTCCGCATTGCCTTCTTCTTCGATCAGTTGCTTGACCTTGTCAGCCGCTGCGTCGGTGAAAACGAAGGGGGCGGGCATCTCGGTCACGGGTGTTTCGGTGACTGCGTTCATTCGAACTCTCCAAAAAGCTTCTAGCCGCTATTGTAGGGCTGATCTCGATATCGTGCTGAAGCCCACAAAATCAATGGGTTCTTCGCGGGACACGCACAGTCGGCGCGATTGCCGCCACCAGCCGGCCCGAACGGCGAAAATCTTCGCTCCAGCGGCCACGCCGTTGTCACGACGTCGGACCGCATGACCATCAAAAAGCATAAAAAAAGCCGCCTTCGCGAAAGCGTTGGCGGCTTTTGCTGCGCACCGGCCTTGCAGCCGGCTCGCACTCGAAACGATTAACGCTTCGAGAATTGCTTCCGGCGACGTGCCTTGTGGAAGCCGACCTTCTTACGTTCGACTTCACGAGCATCACGCGTCACGAAGCCTGCTTTCGACAGTTCCGGCTTCAGCGTTGCGTCGTAGTCCATCAGCGCGCGGGTGATGCCGTGGCGAACCGCACCGGCTTGACCCGTTTCACCGCCACCGTTCACGTTGACTTTGATGTCGAACGTGACGCCGTGGTTCGTGAGTTCCAGCGGTTGACGCACGATCATCAGCGACGTTTCGCGCGAGAAGTAATCGGCGATAGGCTTGCCGTTCACAATGATCTCGCCCTTGCCTGCCTTGATGAACACGCGTGCGACGGCGCTCTTGCGGCGGCCCGTGCCGTAATTCCAGTTACCGATCATGTGGGCTCCCCTTAGATCTCGAGCGCTTTCGGCTGTTGCGCCGAATGCGGGTGCGTTGCTTCAGCGTAGACCTTCAGCTTCTTGATCATCGCGTAGCCGAGCGGGCCCTTCGGCAGCATGCCTTTGACCGCTTTCTCGAGCGCGCGGCCCGGGAAGCGTTCCTGCATCTTGCCGAACGTCGTTTCATAGATACCGCCCGGGTAACCCGAGTGGCGATAGTACTTCTTGTCAGTAGCCTTGTTGCCCGTGACCTTCAGCTTGCCGGCGTTGATAACGATGATGAAATCACCGGTGTCGACGTGGGGAGTGAATTCAGGCTTGTGCTTGCCGCGAAGACGGTGTGCCACTTCGCTGGCGACACGCCCGAGAACCTTATCCGTCGCGTCAATCACGTACCATTCGCGCGTCACCTCATGGGCTTTTGCGGAAAACGTCTTCATGATCGATCCAAAAAAATTGCTGCGCCCAATGTGTTTTTTCCTGCTTGTAATGTGCGCATCGAGGCGCGTGCAGGCTCTCCCTGGTTCTTCCTCCGCGGGCGCGGATGCGGAAAAGCCCTGAATTATAAAGGAATTTGCTACGGCAAGTCAAAACGTACGGAAGTTTGACGAAACCGGGCGGGCGATCCGGCCGGCGACAGCGGCTATTTCGAGCCCGGAGCGTCCGGAATCGGCCTTGAGGCGAGATAAGTTCACGCTTACCGCAGGCGAAAAAAAACCCGAACGATTGGTTCGGGTTTAATCCACCAAAGGAGGAGGTGGAGGAGACAGCGGAGTTGCAAAACTGCTGCAACGATGGGATGGATTATATGAGTCACCCTTGTGCGATGCAAGAACATTTGAATTGCGAAATGCGATTTCACATTGTGACATTCGAGCGAAGACTGTCAGGCACCTCAAATTTCCTTTTAGATCAAACACCAACACCCTTCTGCCGGCCTCCTCCAGCGAACATCTTCTAGAGTAAAACCCCTAAACACGCCAGGGAATTCCCGACCCCGGCTGAACATGCCGCACCGCAACACACAAGCCGCCATCCCGCATAATTTTCGACGGAAGTCGCCCCGGGCGGATCCGCAGATCGCGGGCTACAATGCCGTCTCGATATTAGCGAAGCGCGGTGGAGCACAGCATGGAATGCAAAGTAAGCTGGATGGGGCAGGACGGGATGGCATTTGCGGCCGAGACGGGCAGCGGCCATCTGGTTGCGATGGACGGCGCGCCCGAAGGCGGCGGCCGCAATCTCGCGCCGCGTCCGATGGAGATGGTTCTCCTCGGCACGGGCGGCTGCACCGCCTACGACGTCGTGATGATTCTGAAGAAGAGCCGTCAGGAAATCGCCGGCTGCTCGGTCACGCTGAAGGCGGAACGCGCCAGCGAAGATCCGAAGGTGTTCACCAAGATCCACTTTCACTTCACCGTGACGGGTAAGAATCTGAACCCGGCCACCGTGGAGCGCGCAATCAATCTGTCGCACGACAAATACTGCTCGGCGTCGATCATGATCGCCAAAACTGCCGAACTCACGCACTCGTTCGACATCGTCGCGAACTGAGCGCGGCGGTGGACTGCCAGGCCTGGCGCCCCCGCAGCCGCTGTACTCCCGCACGAACTACGCGCAGCAAATGAAAATGCCGGCGTCCTCACGGACGCCGGCATTTCTTGTTGGGGTGGCAAAGCAGGCCGATAAGCCGGATTCTGTGCACGCGCAACGTCCGAAAACGCGACGCGCGTGGCAGCCATTCCTCTAGGCGCGCCATTACTGACGCGCTCAAGCTTCCTACCCGCAGACGAGACGGGGGCCCCGTCCTGCATCTCGAAGATGCGCGCCTGCCTACTTGGAATTGCTCCGGGTGGAGGTTACCGTGCCGGTCTGCCTTGCAGCAGCCGCGGTGCGCTCTTACCGCACCGTTTCACCCTTACCTGATCCCGACTTGCGCCGGGCCATCGGCGGTTTGCTTTCTGTTGCCCTGTTCCGCGTGTTGCCACGGATGGCCGTTAGCCATCACCCTGCCCTGTGGAGTCCGGACTTTCCTCGCCCTCTTTGGCCGAAGCCGCCAAGGCCGCGACTGCCTGGCCTGCTTTGCTGCGGCGGATTTTAACACCTGCGCGGCAGGCGAGCCGTTTCGACGGTGGAAATAGCCGAATGGCTAGAGAAAGGGCCGCGTGGGATTCGAACAAGCCGCCAAAGCGAGGGTGGGCTCGTGCGGCACGACCCGCACGAAACTTTCGGGTGCCTAGGCCAGACGGCTACGGCGACCCGCGCGAAACACGGACACGTCGTCGTAAAACGCGGGCGAGCCGTTCTCGGGCCACCAGCCCGGAATGCCCAGCACCGGCAGCGGCGCGAACATCCGGCTCGTCAGCACGTCGGTGTCGAGCAGCGCCGTGCTGACCGATTCATCGAGCCAGGCATCGCGCGCGGCGGCGTTCCATTCGAAGTACGAGGGCGGAACGTCGACGATCCACGCATGCCCGGTGCAGGCCTTGAACGGCACGATCGATTTTTCGAGCAACGCGTGGCCGAAGCAGCGCACTTCGCAGCTCGAACCCCACGCCTCGCGCCGGGTCACGAACAAGGTCCGCCAGTCAAAGCCGCGCAGCGCGGCACTCAAGGCGGGATCGGCACAGGCGAACAGCAATGCGTTCTCGTCGAACAAGGTCAGCGTATCGCGCACGCCGCCACGGGTCGGGCCGACGCCCAACACGTCGATGGCCGCCGACTGCCGCGCGTTCAGCGCCGCCTTGATGCGCGGAAACGCAAACCACATCGAGCCATTGAAGAAGTCGTGCAGGTTATGGCGCGTCGGCACGCAGCCGGTCGACGCGATGTGCGCTTCGTACGCTGCGCCGGGCGGCAGATCGTCCTGCGCGATGAACGCGAGGCGCTGGCCACGCCCCGTGGTCTGCCGCATTTGGGCGGCATCGGCGTTCATTTCGGCGAGCAACGCGGCGTAGCTCGTCAGCGCGGCCTGCTGCCAGCGCCGGCCGCGTCCGGCGAACTGCGCGAACCAGGGCTGCGACCAGTCGATCGCGGCGAAGCCCGCTTGCGGCCCCACCTGCTGCCCTTCTCTCTGCCCCGCGTCTTGCACCTGCATCTAGCTCAACCTCAAACCAGACGCCAACCGATCGACTCGCCGCCGCGCAGCGGCACCACCGGCGTATCGCCGACCGGCAGTTCGGCCGGCAACGTCCATTCCTCACGACACAGCGTGACCTGCTCCGCATTGCGCGGCAGGCCGTAGAAATCCGCACCGTAGAAGCTCGCAAAACCTTCGAGCTTGTCGAGCGCGCCGGCTTTGTCGAATGCTTCCGTGTAGAGCTCCAGTGCATGCAGCGCCGTATAGCAGCCCGCGCAACCGCACGCGTGCTCCTTCAAACCCTTCGGATGCGGCGCGCTATCGGTACCGAGGAAGAAGCGCGGATTGCCCGATGTTGCCGCTTCGACCAGCGCCACACGATGCGTTTCGCGCTTCAACACCGGCAAACAATAGTAATGCGGACGAATGCCGCCCTGGAAGATCGCGTTGCGGTTGTACAGCAGATGGTGCGCGGTGATCGTCGCACCCAGCAGTTCCGGCGCGACACCGGCTTCGCGGATGTAGTCCACGGCGTCCTTCGTCGTGATGTGCTCGAACACGACCTTCAACGCCGGGAACGCGCGACGCAGCGGCGTCATCACGCGGTCGATGAACACCTTCTCGCGGTCGAACAGATCGATCGACGAATCCGTTACTTCGCCGTGCACCAGCAGCGGCATGCCCACTTCCTGCATCGCTTCGAGCGTTTTCGCGCACTTCATGATGTCGGTGACGCCCGCGTCCGAGTTGGTGGTCGCGCCCGCCGGATACAGCTTCACGCCATGCACGAAGCCGCTCTCGCGCGCCCGGCGGATTTCGTCGGGCGGCGTGTTGTCGGTCAGGTACAGCGTCATCAGCGGTTCGAACTTCGCGCCTTCGGGGATCGCAGCGACGATCCGCTCGCGGTATGCCTGGGCCATCGCCGTGGTCGTGACCGGCGGCTTCAGGTTCGGCATGATGATCGCGCGGGCGAACTGGCGCGCGGTGTCCGGCAGCACGGCGGCCAGCATCGCGCCGTCGCGAACGTGCAGGTGCCAGTCGTCGGGACGGGCGAGCGTAATGGAATCGCGGGAATCGAGGGAAACGTTGGGAGCGGTCATGGCGAAAGGGGGAACGAGATTCGGCGACAAAAGCCAATCGACCCGGTCAAACCGCCCTGTTGCGGCCCAAACACACGTCAATTTCGCTATTTGGCGTTTCTGGCTCGGTGATATGCTTGGAAAATCATCATTGTAACGGCTCGCCCCGTTCACAGGCTTACCCGCAACATGTGCCAACTTCTCGGAATGAACTGCGCCGCGCCGACGGACGTCACGTTCTCGTTCACCGGCTTTGCGGCGCGCGGCGGCGTCACCGATCACCATGCCGACGGCTGGGGAATCGCCTTCTTCGAAGATAAAGCCTGCCGCCTGTTCATCGACCATCAATCGTCGGCCACCTCGCCGATCGCCGAGATGGTCAAGCGTTATCCGATCAAATCGAAGAACACCATCGCGCATATCCGCAAGGCGACGCAAGGGCACATCCTGCTCGAAAACTGCCATCCGTTCATGCGCGAACTGTGGGGGCGTCACTGGATCTTCGCGCACAACGGCGATCTGAAAGACTATGCGCCGCAACTGTCGGGCGTGTATCAGCCGGTCGGCACGACCGACAGCGAACTCGCTTTCTGCGCGTTGCTGGAGGGTTTGCGCAAGGCGTTTCCGGGCGCGCAACAGCCGCCGCTCGACGAACTGTTCGCCACGCTCGAAACGCTCACGCGTGAAATCACGCAATTCGGCGTGTTCAATTTTCTGATGTCGAACGGCCAGGCGCTGTTCGCGCATTGCTCGACGCATCTGCATTACATCGTGCGGCGCTGGCCGTTTTCGACCGCGCATCTGGTCGACGCCGACGTCTCGATCGACTTCGCCAAGTACACGACGCCCGAAGACCGCGTCGCGGTGATCGCCACCAAGCCGCTGACCGACAACGAAATCTGGAGCGCATTCGAGCCGGGCGACCTGATGATGTTCCAGCATGGCGAAGTGATCGGCCGCATCAACGTGCCGGTGCCGGCATCGGTCCTGGAGAAGCTGCGCAATCCCACGCTGGATGCGTCGGCCTCGGCCACGACGATCGCGGCGTCGGCCGCCGGGACGGGAATCATGGCTCACGACAGCGAAGCCGACCTCGAAGCGGCTGACGACGCCGCGGCCTTCGAGTCCTGAGCGACTGATCGCGCACCCGCCAGCAAAAAAAAAGCCGCTCCAGGGAGCGGCTTTTTTTCGGTCAGCACGAGCCCGCCCATACCGGCCGGTCCGCACACGAAACTCAGTGCAGGATCTTCGCCAGAAAATCCTTCGCACGATCCGACTTCGGATTCGCAAAGAAGTCTTCCTTGCGGTCATCTTCGACGATCAAGCCCTTGTCCATGAAGATCACGCGGTGCGCGACCTTCTTCGCGAAGCCCATTTCGTGCGTGACGCACATCATGGTCATGCCTTCCTGTGCGAGTTCGACCATCACGTCGAGCACTTCGTTGATCATTTCCGGATCGAGTGCCGAAGTCGGTTCGTCGAACAGCATCGCGATCGGGTCCATCGACAACGCGCGCGCAATCGCCACGCGCTGCTGCTGACCACCCGACAACTGCCCCGGAAACTTGTCCGCATGCGCGCGCAAGCCCACCCGATCGAGCAGCTTCAGCCCCTTCGCGGTGGCTTCGTCGTTCGAGCGGCCGAGCACTTTCACCTGCGCGAGCGTCAGGTTCTGCACGATCGACAGATGCGGGAACAGCTCGAAGTGCTGGAACACCATGCCGACCTTCGAACGCAGCTTCGACAGATTGGTTTTCTTGTCGGTCAGCGACTGGCCGTTGATGACGATCTCGCCCTTCTGGAACGGCTCGAGACCGTTGACGGTTTTGATCAGCGTGGACTTGCCCGAGCCTGACGGCCCGCACACCACCACCACTTCACCTTTTTTGACTTCCGTCGTGCAGTCGGTCAGCACTTGAAACTGACCGTACCACTTCGAAACATTCTTGATAGAGATCATCTTGCGACCTTTTTCTGAAGACCTTTGACGAGGCTCGACGCGACCACACAGATCACGAAATAACACGCGCCCGCGAACAGTACCATCTCGATGTTCGTACCGTCACGGTCGCCAATATTCGTGGCGGTGCGGAAGAAGTCGGCGAGGCTGATCACGTAGACGAGCGACGTATCCTGAAACAGCACGATACCCTGCGTGAGCAGCAGCGGCACCATCGCGCGGAACGCCTGAGGCAGCACGATCAGGCGCATCGACTGCGCGTAGGTCATGCCGAGCGCGAACGCCGCGTTGACCTGGCCGCGCGGCACCGATTGAATGCCGGCGCGGATGATCTCCGAATAGTACGCGGCCTCGAACAGCGAGAAAGCGACCATTGCCGAGGCAAGGCGAATGTCGATATCCGGCGACAGCCCGAGCACGTTCTGCAGCACTTGCGGCACGATCAGGAAGAACCACAGCAGCACCATCACCAGCGGGATCGAACGGAAGATCGTCACGTAACCCTTCGCGAACCACTCGAAGGGTTTGAACGACGACAACCGCAGCATCGCGAGAATGGTGCCCCAGACGATGCCGAACACGATCGCGATCAGCGTGATCTTGAAGGTGACGATGGCGCCGGTCCACAGCGTAGGCAGTGCGCCCGGAATACCGCTCCAGTCGAAATGGTGCATCACTTGCCTCCGATATAGCCGGGCAACCGGGTTCTGGCTTCGACCCAGCGCATCAATTGCATCACGACCAGATTGATCAGCATGTACGCCACCGTGACCGCGATGAACGACTCATAGGTCTGCGACGTGTAGTCGACCAGCTGGCGCGCCTGCGCGGACAGATCCAGCAGACCGATCGTCGAGGCGACCGCCGAGTTCTTGAAGATGTTCAGAAATTCGGACGTGAGCGGCGGCACGATGATCCGGTACGCGACCGGCAGCAGCACATAGCGATACGTCTGCCATTGCGTGAAGCCCACCGCGAGACCCGCGGCGCGCTGGCCGCGCGGCAACGCGTTGATGCCCGAGCGCACCTGCTCGCATACGCGCGCAGAAGTGAACAGCCCGAGACAGATGATCGACGACGAGAAGAACTGCGCGCCTGGCGGCAGTTGCTTGAACCAGTTGCCTATCGACACGGGCAGCAGCTCCGGTATCACCAGATACCAGATGAAGAACTGCACGATCAGCGGAATGTTACGGAAAATCGCGACGTAGACCGTGCCGATGCCCGACGCCCACTTGTTCGGCACCGTGCGCAGCACGCCAAACAGCGAGCCGACGATCAGCGCGATCACCCATGCCGCCAGCGACACGGTGATCGTCACCCAGAGGCCCGAGAACAACCAGCCCAGATACGTGGTCGGCTCGCCGGTGGAGACCGGACTCAGCAGAATGCCCCAGTTCCAGTGATATGACATGACCAAGACTCCAGCAAAAAGAAACGGAAGAAGCGCGTGGCTCCTTCCGTTTCGTTCAGCGTTTCAAAAAAACACCTGAGGTTTAATCGATTGCCTTGTCATTCGGATTCTTGAACAGCGCCCGCATATCGTCGCTTTGCGGGAAGTTCAGGTTCAGGCCCTTCGGCGGGATCGGCGATTCGAACCACTTCTTGTAGATCGCATCGGCTTCGCCCGAGGTCTGGACCTTGGCGATCGCGTCGTCGGCGACCTTCTTGAATTCCGGATCGTTCTTGCGCATCATGCAGCCGTACGCTTCACGCGATTGCGGCGTGCCGACGATCACGAAATCGTTCGGGTTGTTCGACTTCGCGCGTTCGCCCGCGAGCAGTGCGTCGTCCATCATGAACGCCGCGGCGCGGCCCGTCGACAGCGTCAGGAACGACTCGCCATGGTCCTTCGCGCTGATGATGTTCATGCCCATGCTCTTGTCCTGGTTCATCTTGCGAAGCAGGCGCTCGGAGGTGGTGCCGGCGGTCGTGACGACCGTCTTGCCCTTCAGGTCCGCCCAGTCCTTGATGCCGGAGTCCTTCTTGGTCATCATGCGCGTGCCGATCACGAAGATCGTGTTCGAGAACGCGGCCTGTTGCTGGCGCTCGAGGTTATTCGTGGTCGAGCCGCATTCGATGTCCACCGTGCCGTTCTGCACGAGCGGAATACGGTTTTGCGACGTCACCGGAGTCAGCTTCACCTTCAGGTTAGGCATGTTCAGCTTCTGCTTGACGGCTTCCACCACTTTCATGGCGAATTCCTGCGAGTAGCCGATGACATTCTGCTTGTCGTCGTAGTACGAGAACGGGATGGACGATTCGCGGTGGCCCAGCGAAATGACGCCCGTGTCCTTGATCTTCTTCAGCGTACCCGCGTCTTGCGCCTGCGCGCCAACCGTAAACAGTCCGAGAGTCGCGAGCAGCAGCGCAGCTTTTTTAACCTTCATGTTGTGATCTCCTTGGCAAGAACCGGCGCCAGTTTAGCAAAGTAATTATTCTGAAAGTATGGCTATAAACCATGTTGTTGCGCGCGCGCCGCTACGGGCGCGGGACGCCTTCGACCGATCCGCGGACCGGTTCCGGATATGCAAAGGCGGGCGGCATCGATCCGATGCCGCCCGCCGGGTACGACACGCCGTCTCGTGGACCGCGTCAAGGCAAAAATTGCCGGCGAATCCGCAGGGTAGCGCACTCGCCGTTCAAACGTAAATCAGGGATACAGGCCGCGCATTTCGCGCGCTTGCAGAATCCGCTTACAAGCGACGATAAACGCCGCGGTCCGCACCGACACGTTCTGTTCGCTCGACACCTGCCATACCGCGGCAAATGCCTCACGCATCACGCGCTCCAGACGCTGGTTGATCTCGTCCTCGGTCCAGAAGAAGCTCGAGAAGTCCTGCACCCATTCGAAATAGGACACCGTCACGCCGCCCGCGTTGGCCACCACGTCCGGAATCACGAGAATGCCGCGATCGTGCAGGATGTCGTCGGCCGCCGTGGTGGTCGGGCCGTTGGCGCCTTCCACAATGATTTTGGTCCTGATCTTGCCGGCGTTCTTCTCGGTGATCTGGTTTTCCAATGCAGCCGGAATCAGGATGTCCGATTCGATGGTCCAGAATTCCTCGTTGCTCACGGCGTCCGCTTCAGGGAAACCACCCACGCCGCCCGTCTTCGCGACGTGTTCGAGCAACGCGCCCGCATCGATGCCGGTCGATTTGTACAGCGAACCGGTGTGATCCTGCACCGCGACCACCTTCGCACCCGCTTCCTGGAACAACCGCGCGGCAATCCCGCCGACGTTGCCGAAGCCCTGCACCGCGATGCGCGCGCCTTCGATATCGAAGCCGATGCGGCGCGCCGCTTCGCAGCCCACCACGAACACGCCGCGGCCCGTCGCCTCGCGGCGGCCGAGCGAACCGCCGAGCGTGATCGGCTTGCCGGTCACCACACCGGTCGCCGTTTGGCCCTGGTTCATCGAGTACGTGTCCATCATCCACGCCATGATCTGCTCGTTCGTGTTCACGTCCGGCGCGGGAATGTCGGTATTCGGTCCGATGATGATGCCGATCTCGCTCGTGTAGCGGCGCGTCATGCGCTCCAGTTCGCCCCGCGAGAGCGTGCGCGGATCGACGCGGATGCCGCCCTTCGCGCCGCCGTACGGCACGTTCACGGCCGCGTTCTTCACCGACATCCACGCGGACAGCGCCATCACTTCCGACAGCGTCACGTCCTGGTGATACCGCACGCCGCCCTTGCCCGGACCGCGCGACACGTTGTGCTGTACGCGATAGCCTTCGAAGTGCGCGACGGTGCCGTTATCGAGTTCGATGGGCACGTCGACGATCAGGATGCGCTTCGGGCGCTTGAGGGTTTCGAGCCAGCGCGACAGCGAGCCGAGGTACGGCGCGACGCGGTCGACCTGGCGCAGATAGTTGCCCCAGGGGCCGAGGTCTTCGCTGTTGAGGTAGGAGGGAACGGACTGCAACGATGCTGCGGATTGGACTGCTTGGGCGGCTTGCTGCTGGGAAGACATGAACGCTCCGGCGTTGATCGAATACGTGCATTGTCGAAAAACGTCGTTTTGAAATCCAATGCCGTTTCCTTATCCGATTATGTTTTTTTTGCATAACCTTCGGAAAGCTGCAAATTCACGTCGTGGCGGCGCAGGTTTCACCGTCCCCTGGCGGTGCCCTCGCGGTGCCTTTTATGCTGCGTCCTGCCCCAGTTCCGCCGACACCACCTCCCACAACTGCCGCACGAGTATCTGCCGCGCATCGTCGCTTTTCGCCGCGAGCTTGTCGCGGTAGAGGCGAATCTCCATGCTCAGCGTGAGCTGTCCTTCCGGCGTGCCGCGTGTCGCACGATCGAGGCGGATCAGCTTGCCGTCGGCGACCGCGTCTTCCACCGCGCTGTGCGGCAGAAACGCGATGCCATGGCCGGCCAGCGCCATCGCCTTGAGCCCTTCGGCCATGTCGGTCTCGTACAACCGGTCCAGGTACAGACGCTCGGGCGCATTTGCGAGGATCACTTCGGTCATGCGCCCCAGATACGCGTTCGGCGTGTAGGACAGATACGGCGCGGGCGCCTCGGCCGTGCCCGGCAACGTGTGGCGCGGCCGGCCGGCGCGGCCCGGCGCCGAGAACGGGCTGATCGGCTCGTTGCCGAGCGTCAGCATGTCGTAGCGAGCCGGATCGAGCGCGACCGGATGGCTCGGATGGTGATAGCCCATCATCAGATCGCAGCCGCCTTCCACCAGCGACAACGCCGCGTCGTGCACGTTCAGCGCGCGCAGCCGCGTATGGATCGGGCCCATCTGCGCTTCGATGCGTTGCAGCCAGCGCGGAAAATACGTGAGCGACAACGTATGCGGCACGGCAAATTCGATGGTTGCCTGGGGCGTCGCCGTATGGCCGCGCAGCAGCGCGCGCGCCTCGTGGAATTGCGACAGCATCGCGAGCGCCTGCTCGTTGAACACCTGGCCGGCCGCCGTGAGCCGCGTCGGATAAACCGAACGGTCGATCAGTTCCGTGCCGAGCCACGCTTCGAGTGCCTGGATGCGCCGTGAAAAAGCTGGTTGCGTGACGTGGCGCAGTTCGGCCGAGCGGCTGAAACTACGCGTTTCCGCGAGCGAAACGAAGTCTTCGAGCCATTTCAGTTCCATGCGAAGTGTGCTGCCGGGCAGGAGGAAGAAGACAGCATTCTAGCGGCGCGGGCGCAGCGTGGCGCTGCGGGTCGAGGCGCGGCTTTGGCTTTGGCTTTGGCTTTGGCTGTGGCTGTGGCTGTGGCTGTGGCTGTGGCTGTGGCTGTGGCTGTGGCTGTGGCTGTGGCTGTGGCTGTGGATCCGCCTCCAGCGTGACGAGCCAGGTCGCGGGGCGGCGTGCCGCGGTCACGCAGCGGAAGCTACGAACAGGCTGCAAAGCCGCCACGCTCCGCGCCTCACGGCCTCGCGCGCGGCAAATTCGCGGCCGCCAACGGCCTGCCACCCGCACAGTGGTAAAATTCGCGGTTCCCTCCGTTCCCGATCCGCTCTCTGAGCGCTCAACGCTTCGACCCGGTCCCCATCATGTCCGACACCCGCCCCGACACCCTGTTCGCGCTCAACGCGCTCTCCCCGCTCGACGGCCGCTATGCGTCGAAAACCGAAGCCCTGCGCGACTGGCTCTCGGAAGCCGCCTTCATGCGCAATCGCGTGACCGTTGAAATCCACTGGCTGATCGCGCTGTCGCGCGCCGGCTTCGCCGAAGTGCCGCGCTTTTCCGAAGCGTCCGAGCAATTCCTGCTGCAACTGGCCGAGCGCTTCACCGCGCACGACGCCGCGCGCATCAAGGACATCGAACGCGTAACGAATCACGACGTGAAAGCGGTCGAGTACTGGCTGAAGGAATCGGTCAAGGGTCAGGAAGAACTGGAACGCGCGAGCGAGTTCATCCACTTCGCGTGCACCTCGGAAGACATCAACAACACGTCGCACGGCCTGATGCTCGCCGGCGCGCGTGAACACGTGATCCTGCCCGCGCTGCGCTCGGTGCATCAACGCCTCGTCGCGCTGGCACATGCTCACGCCGCTCAACCGATGTTGTCGCGCACACACGGCCAGCCGGCCAGCCCGACCACGCTCGGCAAGGAAATGGCCAACGTCGCCGCGCGCCTCGAACGCGCGATCGACCGTATTGCGAAGGTCGAACTGCTCGGCAAGATGAACGGCGCGGTCGGCAACTTCAATGCGCATCTCTCGGCGTATCCGGAGTTCGACTGGGAAGCATTCTCGCGCGAAGTGGTCGAGCAGCGCCTGAAGCTCACGTTCAATCCGTACACGATCCAGATCGAGCCGCACGACTACATGGCCGAACTGTTCGACGCGGTCTCGCGCGCCAACACGATCCTGCTGGATCTGGACCGCGACGTGTGGGGCTACATCTCGGTCGGCTACTTCAAGCAGCGCACCAAGGCCGGCGAAATCGGCTCGTCGACGATGCCGCACAAGGTCAACCCGATCGACTTCGAAAACTCCGAAGGCAACCTCGGTCTCGCGAACGCCACGCTACGCCATCTGGCCGACAAGTTGCCGGTGTCGCGCTGGCAGCGCGATTTGACCGACTCGACGGTGCTGCGCAACATCGGCGTCGCGTTCGGTTACTCGCTGCTCGCGTACGACTCGCTGATCCGCGGTCTCGACAAGCTCGAAGTGAACGCGCAGGGTCTGAACGAAGACCTCGACAACTGCTGGGAAGTACTGGCCGAGCCGGTGCAAACGGTGATGCGCCGCTACGGCATCGAGAACCCGTACGAGCAGTTGAAGGAACTGACGCGCGGCAAGGGCATCACGCGTGAAGCGCTGCAAACCTTCGTGAGCGGCCTCGCGATTCCGCAGGACGCAAAAGACCGCCTGCTCGCGATGACGCCGGGTTCGTACATCGGCAAGGCGGTCGAACTGGCGAAGCGCATCGGCTGATTCGCCGCTCGATGCAAGGCCGCCTCGTCCGCGCGAGAGGCGGGCATAAAAAAGCCGCTCCGAGGAGCGGCTTTTTTTCGTCTCTACAACGACGAGCGAATGAGCCAGCGCAAACTCACCGCGCTTCGACCTGCTTCAACACGTCGTCGACGATTGCTTCCGGCGACAGTTCGATGCTCACCGTGATCGCCTCGTCCGCACCCGGCTCTTCGAGCGTGTCGAGCTGGCTTTGCAGCAGCGACGGATCGAAAAAGTGTCCGGTGCGCGTAGTCAGACGCTCTTCGAGCACCTTGCGCGAGCCCTTCAGGTAGACGAAGCATACGTCCTTGTCGCCGTCGCGCAGGATGTCGCGATACGAGCGCTTGAGCGACGAACACGTGAACACCGCCGTCTCGCCTGCCTTCTGCTTGCCTTCGATCGCGGCGCGGATGGTTTTCAGCCACGGCCAACGGTCTTCGTCGGTGAGCGGAATGCCGTGGTGCATCTTCTCCTTGTTGGCGGCGCTGTGAAACGCGTCGCCGTCGGTGAATGCGCAGTGCAGGCGCTCCGCCAGCATTTCGCCAATTCTCGTCTTGCCGGCGCCCGACACGCCCATTGCGATCAAAATCATCAGAAACTCCTTACTTCTTTACAGGACCGCCGCGAGCGCGAAGGTCAGGCCCAAACCCATCAGCGAGATGATGGTCTCGAGGAGCGACCATGTCTTGAAGGTCTGCCCCACCGTCATACCGAAGTACTCCTTGATCAGCCAGAAGCCGCCGTCGTTCACGTGCGAGAAGATCAGCGAGCCCGAACCGGTGGCGAGCACGAGCAATTCCGGCTTGACCTGCACCGCGCCCGCCGCCGCGATCGGCGCGACGATGCCGCATGCGGTGGTCATCGCGACCGTGGCCGACCCGGTGGCGAGACGGATCAGCGCAGCGACCAGCCAGCCGAACAGCAGCGGCGACATATGCACCGACGTCGCCGCGTTGACGATTTCCTTCGAAATGCCGCTATCCATCAGCACGCGGCCAAAGCCGCCGCCCGCGCCGACGATCAGCGTAATGCCCGCGATCGGCGCAAGGCATTCGCCGCAGAACTTCTGGATCTGCTCGCGGTTGAACCCGCGGCTCGCGCCGAAGGTCCAGAAGCTGACCAGCACGGCCGTTAACAGCGCGACGTCCGAGTTGCCGAAGAAACGCAGCAGATCGTTCGGCAGAGTCTTCGGCGTGGAGATCAGATCGGCCCAGCTGCCGATCAGCATCAGGATCACCGGCAACAGGATCGTGAACAGCGTGACGCCGAAGCTCGGCAATTCACGCTTCGGCGCCGTGCTTGCCGCGCCGTTTTTCGCGTCGCCGTTGTCGGCGGCGCTGCCGAGAAATTGCGCGGCCAGCGCGTTTTCCTTCGGCAACTTGATGTAGCGGCTGATCATCAGCGCGAACAGCGGACCGGCGACGATCGCGGTCGGCACACCGACGATCAGACCATAAGCAATGGTCCGCCCGATATCCGCGTGATACGCCTGCACCGCGAGCATCGCGGCCGGGTGCGGCGGCAGCAGGCCGTGCACGACGGACAGACCCGCGACCATCGGCAGGCCGACTAGCAGCAGCGATTTGTTGGTGCGCTTCGCGACGTTGAACGCAATCGGAATCAGCAGCACGAAACCGACCTCGAAGAACACCGGCAAGCCGACGATGATCGCGACGACCATCATCGCCCAGTGAATGTGCTTCTCACCGAAGAAGTCGATCAGCGTGGTGGCGACGCGCTCGGCGCCGCCCGATTCGGCCATCATCTTGCCGAGCATCGTGCCGAGACCGACCACGATCGCGATATGCCCAAGCGTGTTGCCGTTACCCGTTTCGAACGATTTGACGATGGTGGCCATCGGCATGCCGGCGACGAGGCCGAGCAGCAGCGACACCATGATGAGAACAAGGAACGGATAAACCTTGTAGCGCGTGATCAGCAAGATCAGCAAGGCGATCGCGATCACCCCGTAAACCAGCAGCATGCTGCCGTGGACAGCTTCCATGAAGCTCCTCCTTTGCGTTATTGATTTTGAGTGCGGAACACGGTCAGCACTTCGTCTCGCGGCGGCCTGTGCGGTGCCGAAAACCCGGCTGACCGCGCGGACGCTGAATTTTACTGTTTGTTTCCTGATAGCGCGCGTGAATCCGCTATGCAAGTCGCAAAGAAGCCTCGGCGCGACAGCCGGGCGGCTGTATCGGCGAGGCTCTTTTGCGTGTCAGCGCTGCTGGGCAGCTTGTTGTGCGCGCGGCGCTCAGTGAGCCGGCGCGGCCAACTGGCTGGCGGCCCGTGCGAGACGCGTGACTTCGTCCCAGTTCTGCGCGGCCAGCGCGGCCTTCGGCGTGAGCCAGGAACCGCCCACGCACACCACGTTCGGCAGCGACAGGAAATGCGGCGCCGTTTCGGCCGTGATGCCGCCGGTCGGGCAGAATTTCAACGTCGGGAACGGGCCGTGGAAGGCCTGCAGCATGGGCACGCCGCCGGCTTGCTGCGCCGGGAAAAACTTCACGATCTCGTAGCCGAGCTCCAGCGCCGTGATGATGTCGGTGGGCGTCATCACACCCGGCAGCAGCGGCAAGCCCGCATCCTGCGCGGCCTTGTGCATGTCCCTCGTGAGGCCCGGCGAGACGCCGAATTGCGCGCCCGCCTTCTTGGCCTGCGCGCAGTGCTCGGGCTTCGTGATCGTGCCGACGCCGACCACGATGTCCTCGGCCAGCTGGCTCGCGCGCTCGATCGCTTCGAGCCCGGCCGCCGTGCGCAATGTGATTTCCAGCACCTTCACGCCGCCCGCATGCAGCGCGCGCGACACGTGTTCGCCCTGGTCGACCGAGTCGAACGCGAGCACCGGAATCACCGGGCCGAGGCGCACGATATCGCTTACTGTTTTCGACGTCATAGTCAGACTCCTTGTTTCTGCAGCACTTAGCTCGTTTGCGTGGTGCTTGTGTGTTTGTCGGTATGCGCTTTGGCCGCGGCACCGCGATGCGTTGCATGCTGATCCGCGCGCGGGGTTGCGTCTTCACCCACCATCTTGCCGAACACCGACGCGCCCTGCTCCGCCGGCGCCGCCGCCGCGCGGAATACGCCGAACAGTTCGCGGCCGAAGCCGACTTCGTTTTCCGCCTGATGCAGCGGCTCGGCGTTCGGGCGCGCGGCCCATTCGGCCGCGTCGATCTCGATGTCGAGCACGCCCGCTTCGGCGTCGATCACCAGCATGTCGCCCGTGCGCACCTTGCCGATCGGGCCTTGCAGCAACGCTTCCGGCGACAGGTGGATCACCGCCGGCACCTTGCCCGACGCGCCGGACATGCGGCCGTCCGTCACCAGTGCGACATGGAAACCCTGATCCTGCAACACACCCAGCAGCGGCGTCAAACGATGCAGCTCGGGCATGCCGTTTGCCCGCGCGCCCTGGAAGCGCACCACGGCGATGAAATCGCGCTTCAGCTCGCCTTTGTCGAACGCCTCCTGCACCGCTTCCTGGGAATCGAACACGATCGCCGGCGCTTTCACCTTGCGATGCGCCGCCGCCACCGCCGAAATCTTGATCACGCCGCGACCGAGTTTGCCCTGCATCAGGCGCAAGCCGCCGTCCGGCTGGAACGGCTCGTCGATGCCGCGCAGCACCGCCGTGTCCGCGCTCGCCTCGACGGCCGGCACCCATTGCAGCTTGCCGTCGAGCAGCTTCGGCTCTTCGGTGTAATGCGCGAGCCCCTTGCCCGCGACCGTGTTCACGTCGTCGTGCAGCAAGCCGCCTTCGAGCAGATTGCGCACGAGGAACGCGACGCCGCCGGCCGCGTGGAAGTGATTCACGTCGGCCTTGCCGTTCGGGTAGATCTTCGCGAGCAGCGGCACCACTTGCGACAGCGTGTCGAAGTCGTCCCAGTCGATCACGATGCCCGCCGCGCGCGCAATCGCCACGAGGTGCAGCGTGTGATTGGTCGAGCCACCTGTCGCCAGCAACGCGACGATGCCGTTGACCACCGCCTTCTCGTCGACCACGTGGCCGATCGGCATGTAGTTGCCGCGTTCCACCGTCAGATCGAGCACGCGGCGCGCGGCCTGCGCGGTCAGCGCGTCGCGCAGCGGCGTATGCGGATGCACGAAGGCCGAGCCCGGCAGATGCAGGCCCATTACTTCCATGAGCATCTGGTTGCTGTTGGCGGTGCCGTAGAACGTGCAGGTGCCGTGGCTGTGGTACGCGGCCGCTTCCGCTTCGAGCAGCGCGTCGCGGCCGCATTGGCCGGTGGCGAACTGCTGGCGCGTCTTCGCCTTGTCGTCGTTGGACAGGCCGCTCGCCATCGGGCCGGCCGGCACGAAAATGGTCGGCAGATGACCGAATTGCAGTGCGCCGATCAGCAGACCCGGCACGATCTTGTCGCAGATGCCGAGGCACAGCGCGGCATCGAACATGTTGTGCGTGAGCGCGACAGCCGTGCCCATCGCGATGACTTCACGCGAGAACAGCGACAGCTCCATGCCCGCGTTGCCCTGCGTGATGCCGTCGCACATGGCCGGCACGCCGCCCGCGAATTGCGCGACGCCGCCGTTTTCACGCGCGGCCTGCTTGATGATGTCCGGGTAGTTTTTGTACGGCGCGTGGGCCGACAGCATCTCGTTGTACGAGGACACGATGCCGATGTTCGGCTCGCGGATCTGCTTGATGACGAGCTTGTCGTTGCCCTCGAGACCGGCGAAACCGTGAGCCAGGTTGGCGCACGAGAGTGCGCCGCGCGCCGGGAACTTGCCTTGCGCATGGTGGATGCGGGCCAGATACGCGTCACGGGTGGGCTTGCTGCGCTCGATCACGCGCCGCGTGACCTTCAACAATTGCGAATGCGGGGAAACCATCGGAGCTCCTTCGTCGCTGGCGGCAGGCGCGCGCGCACTTTGCCAGGTAGGTATCGCGGGGCGTCGGATCAACCGACGACGCCATCTTAGTAGAAAAACTACACGATCGCAACGCCGCTTCCTGTTGCGCCGCGGCATTGGGTCATGTCGCGCTGCGCCTTACTGGAAGCCAGTAAGCGCTGAATGATAAAAACCTAGGGATTACACCTAGAGCCAGATATGTAGTTTTTGTACCTTCTCATGCAATCAGATATAGTCCACGCATTCTTCAGCATAGTGCGAGTTTTCCAATGATGCTGTCCCAGGTGGAAGAGATGCGCGAGCAGCTGCGCCCCTCCGAGCGCAAGCTGGCCGATTACGTGATCGAAGCACCCCGCGAGGTGCTCGACCTGTCGATGACCGAAGTCGCCGCCCGTGCGGGCGTGAGCCAGCCGACCATCGCGCGGTTCTGTCATGCGCTCGGCTTTTCGGGGTTTCGGGAGTTCAAGATCCGGCTCGCGCAGGGCATTGCCGCCGAGGTGCCCGCCGTCTATCGCGACGTGCGGCCCGACGAGCCGACGCCGGGCGTCGCCGCTAAGGTGCTCGACCGGACCATCGGCGCGCTGATCCAGGTGCGCAACAATCTGTCGTCGGACAGCGTGGCGGCGGCGATCGAGATGCTGGCGCAGGCGCGTCGCATCGAGTTTTACGGCGCGGGCGGCTCGGGCATCGCCGCGCTCGACGTGCAGCACAAGTTCTTCCGGCTCGGCATGCCAAGCGTCGCGTATTCGGACCCGCATACGTTTCTGATGTCGGCGGCGCTATTGGGCGAAGGCGACGTCGTGATCGCGATTTCGAACACCGGCCGCACGCGCGACATCATCGACGCCGCGAAGGCCGCGCTCAACGCGGGCGCGAAGGTGATTGCGATTACGCACGGCAATTCGCCGCTGGCACGCCTCGCGACGGTCGGCCTGTTCGCGAACGTCGACGAGGACACGGATATCTTTTCGCCGATGACCTCGCGCGTGTCGCATCTGGCGATCGGCGACATTCTGGCGGTGGGCGTGGCGCTCAGCCGTGGTCCGGAACTGCTGGAAAAGCTCGCGCAGACCAAGGAGGTGATTCACCGGCGCAGGGTGGACTCGCACGGGTGAGGCGCGGCAGCGCCCATGCAAAGCAGCACGCCAGAAACGACAAGGGCGGTTTGCCGATCAACCGGCAAACCGCCCTTCTTCGTTGTTCACTGCCGCGTATGAAAAGCGCGGAATCAGAACGGCTTGATCACGACCAGCGCGACCGCCGCGAGCATCCCCAACACCGGCAACTCATTGAACATCCGATACCACTTGTCCGAGCGACGATTCTCGCCGCGCTCGAATGTCCGCAGCAGCACGCCGCAATACGCGTGATAAACGACCAGCAGCACGACCACGCCGACCTTCGCGTGAATCCAGCCCTGCCCGCTGCCGATGCCGACCACGAGCCACAGCCACAATCCGCACACCAGCGCCGGCACCGCGATCAGCGTCTGGAAGCGGAACAGCTTGCGCGCCATGATCAGCAGGCGCGCGGTAGCGGCGGGTTCCGTTTCCATCGCCAGATTGACGAAGATGCGCGGCAAATAGAACAGGCCGGCAAACCAGGAGGCAACCAGGACGATGTGAAACGTTTTTACCCAAAGCATCAGCGGTCCTCGTGCAACGTTGTGGCTGGCGCAGCCAGGCACACCCGCCTGTCACCGCGCCCAGAAATGATGCCGCCTTATTGACGGCCTTCGCCGTGACCCAGCACGACGTATTTGAGCGAGGTCAGGCCTTCCAGCCCGACCGGGCCGCGCGCATGCAGCTTGTCGTTCGAAATGCCGATTTCCGCGCCCAGGCCGAACTCGAAGCCGTCGGCAAAACGCGTCGAAGCGTTGACCATCACGCTCGCCGAATCCACTTCGCGCAGGAAGCGCATCGCGCGATCGTGGTCTTCCGTGACGATCGCGTCGGTGTGGTGCGAGCTGTAGGTGTTGATGTGATCGATCGCCGCGTCGAGATCGTCGACCACCTTGATCGCGAGCACCGGCGCGAGGTATTCGGTGCGCCAGTCTTCCTCGGTCGCATCGACGAGCGGACCGACACCCGCATCCGCCAGCACCGCGCGTGCCGCCGCGTCCACGCGCAGCTCGACATCCTTGCCGCGATACAGTTTGCCGAGCGGCGGCAGCACGTCAGCCGCGATGCCGCGCGCGACCAGCAGCGTTTCCATCGTATTGCAGGTGCCGTAGCGGTGCGTCTTCGCGTTGTCGCAGACGTTCAGCGCCTTGGCGAGATCCGCGCGATCGTCGACATACACGTGGCAGATGCCGTCGAGGTGCTTGATCATCGGCACGCGCGCTTCGTTGATCAGCCGCTCGATCAGGCTCTTGCCGCCGCGCGGCACGATCACGTCGACATACTCGGTCATCGTGATCAGCTTGCCGACCGCCGCGCGATCCGACGTGGCGACCACCTGCACGGCGTCCTGCGGCAAACCGGCGGCTTGCAACCCTTCGCCGATCAGCTTCGCCAGCGCGGTGTTGCATTCGAGCGCTTCCGAGCCGCCGCGCAGAATCGTCGCGTTGCCGGATTTGAGGCACAGCGCCGCGGCGTCGATCGTCACGTTCGGACGCGATTCGTAGATGATGCCGATCACACCGAGCGGCACGCGCATCTGGCCGACCTGGATGCCGCTCGGCCGGTACTTCAGATTGCTGATCTCGCCGATCGGATCGGCCAGCGACGCGACCTGCCGCAAGCCTTCGACCATCGTGTTCAACGCTTTGTCCGACAGCGTGAGACGGTCGATGAACGCGGCGTCGTGTCCCTTGTCGCGGGCGCGCGCGAGGTCGCGCGCATTGGCTTCCTTGAGCAGCGCGGCATCGCGCTCGATAGCCTGCGCGACGGCCGCGAGCGCGGCGTTCTTCGCCGCCGTCGAGGCTCGCGCCATCGCGCGCGAAGCCTGGCGCGCGCGCCGGCCGAGGTCGGTCATGTACTGGTCGATATCCATGGTCATTCTCGTGGTGCCGCGCACGTCGATGTGCGGCGGACTGGCAGGATTGGCGAAAGAAGAAACGATTGTAAGTCGGGTGCAGGTGCTTTGCTCGCGAAGGCGGTGTGGGCTGCGTGGCCTGAGTCGAACCTGCGCGCGCCTGAATGGGCTAATGCGCTGGCAGACGCGGTGGCGAACAGCGCGGCAAATGCGGCGCTTGAGGAGCACATCGCGACACGCTGACGGCGCCGCACTTGACCAACCTTTGCGCGAAGCGATCCAGCGCCGCTACGCGCCCTTCACGCCCCGGTTCACGCTGGCCTTCGCGCCGGCGTCATGGTGCCAGCCCGAGGTCGCGGCGGCGGAACCGGCGCGGCTTTCGGCGCGGCCACCGTCATGGCGAGTTCGAAGAGACCGTCCCACGGATCGGGCGGCGGATCGTTGCGATGATTGCCCGGCGTGCTGCCGGACAAACCCTTCACCTGCCGATCCAGCCGCGCCGCCAAAGCGAGCGCCTTCTCCAGCGCCCCTTCGGTGACGCGCGACAGCGCCGGCCCGATCAGCCTCTCGCGCGGACCCCACACGCGGTTCTCGCGCACCAGCATCGCGAGCGGCCTGCCGGCAGCGACGCCACGCTTGATCCGCAGCAACGTGCGCACTTCTTCGACGACCGCCCACAACACCAGCACCGACGCCTCGCCCTCGCCGCGCAGCCCGTCGAGCATGCGCGCGAGGCGGCCGACGTCGCCTGCCAGCATCGCTTCGTTCAGCTTGAAGACGTCGTAGCGCGCGACGTTGAGCACGGCGTCATGAATCTGTTCGAAGCCGAGCGTGCCGGCCGGATACAACAGCCCGAGCTTCTGGATTTCCTGATGCGCGGCGAGCAGATTGCCTTCCACCCGCTCGGCGATGAACGCCAAAGCGCGCCGCCCTTCTTCGCCGGCCGCGACGCGCTGGCCTTGGGCTGCGAGCCGCTGCCCGACCCAGTTCGGCAACTGTGCGCGCTCCACCGGATCGATCTTCAACGCAACGCCCGCATCGGCGAGCGCCGTGAACCACGCGGACTTTTGCGTGGCCGCGTCGAGCCGCGGCAGCGTGACCATCGTCAGCACGTCGTCGTTGACGGCGGCGGCGAGCGCCTTCAGCGCATCCGCGCCTTCCTTGCCGGGCTTGCCCGACGGAATGCGCAGCTCGACCAGCTGGCGGTCGCCGAACAGCGACATCGACTGGCTCGCGCCGAGCAGCGAACTCCAGTCGAAACCGCGCTCGACCGTGAACACCGAGCGGTCGGTGAACCCCGCCGCGCGTGCCGTCGCGCGAATCCGGTCGCACGCTTCCTGCGCGAGCAGATGCTCGTCGCCGTACACGACGTACAGTCCGGCGAGTCCCTTCGCGAGATGCGCTTCGAGCGCGTCAAGTCGCAGTTGCATGGCTACTGGTCGGCGAGGTTGAACAGGTGTGGTGAATCACACACGGCAGCGGATACGCCATCACGCTCACAGCGGCGGCGGCGGCAACGGCGCACGCGGCGCGACGGCCGGCACACCTTCGCCCGGCGCCGGATTCAGCGAGCGCACGACCCCCAACCGGCGAATCAGTTGGTCGATCGCGTCGTTTTCCATATCGGCGAAGAGGATGTCGGACTCGGCGGCCTTCGCTTGCGAGAACTGGTCGCTATAGGTCATCGCGCGGTTCAGCGCGATCACGCTCGACGGAATCAGGATGGTGCCGTCTTTGCCGGTCAGCGTGTAGGTCATCGACAGATTCAGTTGATATTCCGCGACCACGCCCAGCGAGTTCAGCGTCAGCGTGCTGGTACTACGGCCTTGCGTGATCCGCAGCAGCGCGTCGGCATTGGCCGGCGAGTTGACCACGACCGTGTCGCTGCCACCCTGCACCATGCGCGTGAGCCGCGCGACGGCGGCCGGGGAACCGCCCGAAACATAGAGGCGCTTGAATGCGTAGTCCTGCTGGCCGCGCAGCTGGAAGCCGCAGGCCGACAACATCATCACGCTGCAAGCCAGCGTCAAAAACGATCTGCGAGTCACATTGGCTCCCGGTTCGCAGTAGATTCCGCAGCGCAGACAAACGCCGCCGCGCGCGGCGGCGTCCTGTCTGCCGACATGTTTTCGTGGACCGTCAAACGACCACGTTCACGAGACGGCCCGGCACCACGACGATCTTCTTCGGGGCCTTGCCTTCGCTGAACTTCGCGACCATCTCATGCGCGCCCGCGAGCTGCTCGATCGCTTCACGAGTCGCGTCTTTCGCCACGGTGATCGCGCCGCGCACCTTGCCGTTCACCTGCAGCACGAGTTCGATCTCGGCCTGCTCCAGCGCCTTCTCGTCGACCTTCGGCCATGCCGCGTCGAGCAGCGAGCCGAATTCGTCGGCGTAACCGAGTTCCTGCCACAGCTGGAACGTCAGGTGCGGCACCACCGGGTACAGCACGCGCAGCATCACGCTGTAGGTTTCGCGCAGCACGGCCGGCTGGGCGCTCTTCGCGCTGTCGAGCGCGTTGAGCATCTTCATCGCGGCCGACACCACCGTGTTGTACTGCAGACGCTGATAGTCGAAGTCGGCCTGCTTCAGCACGCTGTAGATCTCGCGGCGCAGCAGCTTGTCGGCCTCGCCGAATTGCGCGGCGTCGAGTTGACCGCCCGCACGCAACGCGGCTTCGTTCGTGTGACCGAAATTCCACACGCGGCGCAGGAAGCGGCTCGCGCCTTCCACGCCCGAACCGGACCACTCGAGCTGTTGCTCGGGGGGAGCCGCGAACATCACGAACAGACGCGCGGTGTCCGCGCCGTGCTGATCGATCAGCAATTGCGGATCGACGCCATTGTTCTTCGACTTCGACATCTTCTCGACGCCGCCGAGTACCACCGGCTGGCCGTCCACGTTCAGGATCGCGCCGACCGGGCGGCCCTTGTCGTCGAACGACACGGTGACGTCGGCCGGGTTGTACCAGGTCTTCTTGCCCGCTTCGTTTTCGCGGTAATACGTTTCGTTGAGCACCATGCCCTGCGTGAGCAGGTTCTTGGCCGGCTCGCCGAATTTGACGAGGCCGAGGTCGCGCATCACCTTCGCCCAGAAGCGCGAGTACAGCAGGTGCAGGATCGCGTGCTCGATACCGCCGATGTACTGGTCCATCGGCGCCCAGTAGTCGGTGCGCTCATCGACCATGGTCTTCGCATCCGGCGACGCGTAACGGTAGAAGTACCAGGACGAGTCGACGAAGGTGTCCATCGTGTCGGTTTCGCGTTTGGCCGCGCCGCCGCAGCTCGGGCAGGCGCAGTTCACGAACGCTTCGGACTTCGCGAGCGGATTGCCCGTGCCGTCCGGCACGAGGTCCTCAGGCAGCACCACCGGCAGATCTTTTTCCGGCACCGGCACGTCGCCGCACGCCGGGCAGTGGATGATCGGAATCGGCGTGCCCCAGTAGCGCTGACGCGACACGCCCCAGTCACGCAGACGCCACGTGATCTGTTTGTCGCCGAGGCCGAGTTCCTTCAGGTCTGCCGCGATCTGGTCGACTGCTGCTTCGTATGCGAGGCCGTCGTACTTGCCGCTGTTGACCAGCGTGCCGGTCTTCTCGCCGTACCATTCCTGCCAGGCGTCAGTCGAGAATTCCTTGCCTTCGACTGCCACTACCTGTTTGATCGGCAGATCGTATTTCTTCACGAACGCGAAGTCGCGCTCGTCGTGCGCGGGCACGCCCATCACCGCGCCTTCGCCGTAGCTCATCAGCACGTAGTTGCCGATCCACACTTCGACCTGTTCCTGCGTCAGCGGATGCGTGACGTAGAAGCCGGTGCCCATGCCCTTCTTTTCCATCGTCGCGACGTCGGCTTCGGCCACGCCGCCGCGCTTGCACTCTTCGATGAACGCCTGCAGCTCCGGCTTGCCTTGCGCGAGGCGCGTGGCGAGCGGATGCTCGGCGGCGATCGCGCAGAAGGTCACGCCCATGATCGTGTCGGCGCGCGTGGTGAACACGCGCAGCAGCTTCTGTTCGCCGTCGATTTCATACGGGAAGCCGAAGTTCACCCCGAAGCTCTTGCCGATCCAGTTCTGCTGCATGATCTTGACGCGCTCGGGCCAGCCGAGGCCGTCGAGGTCGTTCAGCAATTCGTCCGCGTACTGCGTGATGCGCATGTAGTACATCGGGATTTCGCGCTTCTCGACGAGCGCGCCCGAGCGCCAGCCGCGGCCGTCGATCACCTGCTCGTTGGCGAGCACGGTCTGATCGACCGGGTCCCAGTTGACGGTGCCGGTCTTCTTGTACGCGATGCCCTTTTCGAGCATCTTCAGGAACAGCCACTGGTTCCACTTGTAGTAGTCGGGACTGCAGGTCGCGATTTCGCGGGTCCAGTCGATCGCGAGGCCCATCGACTGCATCTGCTTCTTCATGTAAGCGATGTTGTCGTAGGTCCACTTCGCGGGCGGCACGTTGTTGGCCATCGCGGCGTTTTCCGCCGGCATACCGAACGCGTCCCAGCCCATCGGCATCAGCACGTTGTAGCCGTTCATCCGCAGATAGCGGTACATCACGTCATTGATCGTGTAGTTGCGCACGTGCCCCATGTGCAGCTTGCCCGACGGGTACGGCAGCATCGAGACGCAATAGAACTTGGGCTTGTCGGTGGTTTCCGTCGTCTTGTACGCGTCGATGGCGCGCCATTGCCCTTGCGCGGCGGATTCGACGTCGGAGGGAACGTATTTTTCGTGCATGGTGTGATGGGATCGCTGGGTTCGGTGCTTTCGCACCGGCCGCTTTGGTGCTCTGCTGAATGAAATGACGTCGTTTCCCCGTCGGCGGGGAAAGGGCTGATTATACCGTTCGCGGACGGCTACGCCGCGCGGGATGGTGCGCGGGCGCAGAGCTGTGCGTGTGCAGCGCGGCGCGGGGTTTAATGCCCCGCGTCCGTCGGCGGCGGGTCCGTCACGAAACCGATCCGCTCGAGCCCGGCCTGCTGCGCCGCGCCCATCACCTGGGCAATGACCTCGTAGCGCGTCGAGCGCTCCGCGCGCAGATGAATCTCCGGCTGCTCCGACTGCTGCTTCGCCTGGCTCGCCGCCTGCGCGAACTGCGTGCGCATCTGCGCGAGCGTGATGAGGTTGCCGTTCCAGTACAGCTTGCCGGCGGCGTCGATCGACAGGGAAATGGTTTGCGGCGTCTCGCGCGCGGGCGTGGCCGCGACTTTCGGCAGATCGAGCCGGATCGCGTGCGTGAACAACGGCGCGGTAATGATGAAAATCACCAGCAGCACCAGCATCACGTCGATCAACGGGGTCATGTTGATCTCGGCCATCGGCGCAGCCGTCTGCTTTTTCTCGAGTCCGCCGAATGCCATGATCGCCTCCTTCCGTCTGAGCTTTCCGTGCGCGCTTTCCGCTTGAAGTCTGATGCCGGGCCTGCTGGCCTGGGCGTGATGCCTCGGCTTCTGTGAACCGCGCGCCTAGTGGGTCGAAGCCTGCTCCGCCCGCACCGGCGCGTGAGCCTGCTCGGCGGGCGCGCACACGTACGCGTGCAGATCGTGCGCGAAGCCGTCGAGTTCTTCGGACAACTGCCGCACGAGACGCCCGAGCACGTTGTACGCCAGCACCGCCGGAATCGCGACCACCAGACCGAACGCGGTCATGATCAGCGCTTCGCCGACCGGGCCCGCGACGTTCTCGATTTGCGCCTGACCCGCCGCGGCGATGCTGCCGAGCGCGTGATAGATGCCCCATACGGTCCCGAGCAAGCCGACGAACGGCGCCGTGGCGCCCACCGACGCCAGCAGCACCTGGCCGAATTCGAGCCGCCGCTGCGACGCGTTGAGCGCCAGGCGCAACGAGCGCAACACCCGCTCGCCGCGCTCGACACGCGCGAGCAGCGCGCCCGGAATATCCACCTCGGCCGCATGCAGCGCCGCTTCGGCGAGCGGCAGGAAGACGCGCTCCCGGTCCGCGCGCCGCAACACCGCGACGCCCTCGGACAGCGTCGGCGCCTGCCAGAACTGCGCAATCGCCCGTGTGGCCTGACGTTTGGCGCGAGTCAGCATCCAGCTCTTGACGATCAGAAAGCACCAGCTCGCAATCGACATGGCCAGCAGCACATACGCGACCCCGTGCGTGATCGCGTCGCTGGTTTGCAGGTAATGGATGATGCCGCTGCTGCCTGCCATCTGACCTCGCAGGGGAAAAGTGAATTCAGGGCGTGCGCCGGGGCCGCGATGCCGCCGGGCCTACGTGCATAAACCGCGCAAGGCCCGCTCAACGCAGGCCGAGCACGTCCTGCATGTCGAAAAAGCCGGCCTTATGGCCTTCTAGGAAATGCACTGCACGAAGCGAGCCTTGTGCATACGACAGCCGGCTCGACGATTTGTGCGTGATTTCGATGCGCTCGCCGGTGCCCGCGAACAATACCGTATGATCGCCGACGATATCGCCGCCGCGAATCGCCGAGAAGCCGATCGTGGACGGATCGCGCTCGCCGGTCACGCCTTCGCGGCCGTAGACCGCGCAGTCGTCGAGATTGCGGCCGAGCGCGTTGGCGATCACTTCGCCCATGGTCAGCGCGGTGCCGGACGGCGCGTCGACCTTGTGACGATGATGCGCCTCGATGATCTCGATGTCGTAGCCCGTCGCGAAATGCTTCGCCGCGTATTCCAACAGCTTGAGCGTGACGTTCACACCCACGCTCATATTCGACGCGAACACGATGGCGACCTTGTCCGCCGCGGCGCGCAGTTGCGCTTTCTGCTCGTTGTCGAAGCCGGTCGTGCCGATCACCATCTTCACGTTGTGGCGCTGCGCCGCTGCAAGATGCTCCAGTGTGCCGGCCGGGCGCGTGAAGTCGATCAGGTAATCGGACTCGGCGAACACGCGCTCGATGTCGTCGGTCATCAGCACGCCCGTCTGCTTGCCGAGAAACGCACCGGCGTCCTGCCCGAGTTGCGCGGAGGCCGCGCGCACGAGCGCGCCGGACAACGTGGCGGCGGGATCATTGAGGACGGTTTCGATGAGCATGCGGCCCATACGGCCCGATGCGCCAGCAATGGCAATTTTCATGGCTACGAGGGTTCGAAAAGACAAAACCCGGCAAATGCGGGCAAACGCGGCGGCGGCGGGCAGCACGCCCGGGCGCCGCACTCATTGGACAAGCGGAGAATCCGGCGGGCGCCGCGCGCATGGCGCCGTGCCCGCCTTAAAGCAAGGACAGCGAGATTAGTCGCCCGTTCCCGATGTCGACGGCGACGACGTCACTGGCGCGTTGGACGTCGAGCCGCTGTTGCTGCTTTGCGGGCCCGTCGGTCCGACCGGATTGCTCTGCGTGGTCGGGCCCGGCGGCGGCGGACGGTGGAACTGGAACTGCGGCTGCCCGCCGGAGGTCGGCCCTTGCGACGGCACGCCCCCCCCGTTCGCGGTCGGCGCCGTGGAACGCACCGACGACGGCCCGTTCGACGGCGACTGCACCGCATTGGTCGCACGATTGGCGGCTTGCGCGGCCTCCGCGTTGGCGTCCATGGACGGCGCGCCGGCTGCGGCGGCGCCCTCGACCGACGGCGAACGCGCGGTGTCCGGCGTGGCCGGGGCTTGCGCCGTGGCCGCCGGCGCGCTTGCGGCATTCGCCTCGGCGGCGCTGGCCGCGCTCGGCGCGTTCGCCACCGCCCTTCGGTTGCCACGGCGGTCGCCGTCGATCTCGGCCAGCAATTCGAGGTTGGACGGCAAGTCGTCGCCACCCGTCCAGCTCGCGACGATGTCACCCGAGAAGAACACGACGAAGTCGCGCTGCTGCACGATAGCGGTCGAGCCGCGCTTGAAATAGAACACGTAGTCCCAGCGGTCCGCGTGGAACATGTCGGTCAAAAGCGGCGTGCCGAGCAGTTGGCGCACCTGCGCGCGCGTCATGCCGACCTTCATTTGCGACGCCATTTCACTCGAAACGAAATTGCCTTGCACCACCGTGATCCGGTACGGCGTGATGCTTTGCGCGACTCGCTGCGTGAGGCTGTCGTACGTGGAACATCCGGCAAGAACCGCGACAGTCGCAACAGCGATCAAGGTACCCCGCATGCGGCTCCCCCGGTAGATCAATTGAGATTTTGAAATCATTTCACTCACCGTGCGGGCCCGCTGGCGGGCCGCGCGAGTTTCATTCCATCGAAGATGACCAGAACGGCAAAAACACATTACTATGAGAGCCCAGCATTGTACTCTAGGGATCCCTTGTCATGACCAATCCAACCGATCTCAAGAATATCGGGCTCAAGGCGACCCTTCCGCGCCTCAAAATTCTTGAGATTTTTCAGCACAGCCCGGTACGTCATCTGACGGCCGAAGACGTGTACCGCAACCTCCTGCACGAGGAACTCGATATCGGCCTCGCAACCGTGTATCGCGTGCTGACGCAATTCGAGCAGGCGGGTCTGCTCTCGCGCAGCAATTTCGAATCGGGCAAGGCGGTGTTCGAACTCAACGAAGGGTCGCATCACGACCATCTCGTGTGTCTCGACTGCGGGCTTGTGGAAGAGTTTTTCGATGCCGAAATCGAGAGCCGTCAACAATCTATTGCGAAGGAACGCGGCTTCAAGCTGCAGGAACACGCGTTGGCGCTGTATGGCGCCTGTACGAAGGAGAATTGCCCGCATCGCAAGCATTGACGCCGTTGCGCCGCTCGCGCCGGGGTGCGCGAGGCGGCAATGAAAAAGACCCGGCCGATGTGAATCGGCCGGGTCTTTTTACGTTCACGGCGGCGGTCTATGTGCTGCTATGCGATAAGTTCGGCGCTTATTTCAAACGCCAGCCGCCACGGCTCGGCTAATGGCAGTTCATCGCAATTGTTGCCTTCGCCGCCACGATCGACCACCACGAAGTCGCTCACCTGATCGAGCGCCAGCAGCGGGTGATGCCAGACTCCTTTTGCGTAGTTCACGCCCTGCCAGGCGTCGGTCCAGAAGGCCCGCATACGCGCCGGATCGAACTCGCCCGGCGGCGCGACCACCACCAGGTAGCGGCCCTGTCGTAAGGGAATGAAAGCCTGGCTGCCGAGCGGATGCCGCTCCATCATCGTGATGTCGACCGGCAGCGTGCGCGGCTGCGCGCGAAACAGGTTGATCAGCGGGCGGCCGCCCTGCGCCGTCACGTCGACGGCAGCGAGATCGTGATAGCGCTCGGTCGTGCCGCCATTGATCGCGAAATGGCGCGCGCCGTCCAGCTCGATGACTTCGCCGAACGGTGCGAAGGACGCCCGCGTCAAACGTTCCATCTGCAATGTCTTCATCACGCGGCTCCATTAAGCGATCTCGCCCCACAGACGCAGGCGCGACACGCCGCCGTCCGGAAAGATATTGAAACGCACGTGCGTGACCGGCCCCAGCGACGCAAGGCCGTCCGCGAGGGTGTGGACGTGGTCCATTTGCAGCTTCTGTTCGCCGAGCAGCACCGGCCAGAACATCGCCTGCGTGACGAGCGAGTCGTCCGTGCCGCCCGTGACCGACGCCGCCTGCAGCGAACAGCGGTCGGGGAAATTCCCCTTGAAATGCGCGGTGTCCACTTCGACCTTGCGGATCACGCCCGGTCGCGCCAGCGCAACGATCGCCCAATCGTTGCCCGGCTCGCGGCGGCGTCGCGTTTCCCAGCCGTCGCCCATGTTGACGCCGCGGCCCGGCATCAGCATCTGCGAAGCCGGTCCAAAGTGCTGGTTATTCGCGGCGACGAGGTACGCGCCGTTTTCGATCGCGGCGAGATCCAGCAGCGTGCCGCGCTCGACTCGCTCCCAGTCGCGCTTCGGTTGGCCGTACACGCGTAGCCGCGCGAGGCCGCCGTCCGGATACAGATTCACACGCAGATGAGTAAACGCACGCGCGTCGTTCACTTCGACGTAGTGGTGCTGGTTGCCCTGCAGCGTGGTGGCCGGCACGAGCGTTTGCCAGTCGGCATTGTCGGGCGGCACGTCGCCGTCCGCATAACAGGCGTCGATCGACGCGGCGGGCGGGAAATTGCCGGTGAAGTGGCTCGTATCCATGTCGACGCCGTACACGACGCCCGGCCGCGCGAGCCGGATCACGCAATGGTCGTGACCGGTGGTGCGTTTGCGGCGGGTTTCCCAGCCGTCCATCCACTTGCCATGGTCGTCGTATTTGCCGGGGATGAAGACCGCCGGCTGCGGTTCGAGCATGCGTTCCTTCGGCGCGAAGAATTCGTCGCTGGCGAAGAGCGCCTTCGCGCCCAGACGCGGGTCGGCGAGGTTCATGTAGCGGCGCGTGAAGGCAGGAGCGTTGGGGTCGAGGATCGGATTGGCCATAGTCTCGGTCAGGCTGCGGAAAGATGAAGGACAAGCGGCGGAGTCACGGTATCCGCCGCTGTGGAAAGCGCGCGCGTCGGCGCGCGAAATCTCGGTTCAGATAGCGGATCTGTCGCGTGTGTCGGGCAGCTCGCGTCAGATCGCCTGGGCGTGTTCGCCAGCGATCGGCTCGGCGCCCGCGTCATCCCCCGCCGGCACGTAACGCAAGGCCGCGTCGCGGTTCAGCACGCGATGAGCGCGCGCCCGGTCGATGTCGTTTTCCCATACGGCCACCACCACCGTCGCGACGCAGTTGCCGATCAGGTTGGTCAATGCGCGGGCAATGCCGACGAACCAGTCCACCGGCAGGATCAGCACAAGCCCGAGCACGGGAATCGCCGGAATCGCGGACAAGGTCGCCGCCAGAATCACGATGGCCGAGCCGGGAATACCGTGCGCGCCCTTCGACGTCACGAGCGACACCAGCACCACCACGATCAGGTCGTGCATCGACAACGGCGTGTTGGTGGCCTGTGCGATGAAGATCACCGCCAGGGTCAGATAGATCGAAAAACCGTCGAGATTGAATGAATAGCCGGTCGGAATCACGAGGCCGACGGTCGAATCCTTCACGCCCATCCATTCGAGCTTGCGCATGATCTGCGGCAGCACGGCGTCCGACGATGCCGTACCGAGCACGATCGACAGTTCCTCGCGCAGATAGCGAATCAGCTTGAAGAGGCTGAAGCCGGCGAGCCGCATCACGACACCCAGCACCACCGCGACGAACACGAAACAGCTCGCGTAGAACACGAGCACCAGCATGCCGAGCTGCTTGAGCGACTCGACGCCGTAGGTGCCGGTCGTGAATGCAATCGCACCGAGCACGCCGAGCGGCGCAAGTTTGATGATGAAGCCCATTACGCGGAAAAACACCTGCGACAGTTCGTCGATCAGGCTGCTCACGCGCTGCGCCTTCTTGCCGAGCAGCGACAGCGCCGAGCCGAACAACACCGAAAACACCAGAATCTGCAGAATGTCGCCGGTCGCGAATGCGTTGATCGCCGTGTCGGGAATGATTTTCAGCAGGAAGCCGGCAGTGTCTTTCAGGCTCTTCGCGTGCGCGGTGTAGGTGGCGAGCGAGGCCGGATCGAGTGAACGTAGATCGATGTTCATGCCGACGCCGGGTCGCGTGACGTAGGCGAGCACCGCGCCGATCACGAGCGCGATCGTCGTCATGATTTCGAAGTAGACCACCGCCTTCAGCCCGACGCGCCCGACCTTGCGCAGATCGCCGGCATGCGCCATGCCGCTCACCACCACGCAGAACACGATCGGACCGATCACCATCTTGATCAGCTTGAGAAAGCCGTCGCCGAGTGGCCGCAGCGATTGCGCGAAATGCGGATAAACCGCGCCGATCACAATGCCCGCCACCAGCGCTATGACGACCCGGCCAAACAGCGAATTGAAAAATTTCAACACGGCTTCCTCCTGGTTTCGATCTTACCTGTTCAGACTGGTCCGACCAGTGCTGTTATGGCCAATAGTAGGAAGCCGATATACTGGCGTCAAGGATTCATAGAACAGTGTTTACCCGTTGTTTTTCCAGCCGTTTCGGGTCGGGTCACCATTCTCGTCCGCGTGACGGCGCACGTGTTCAGACAGCGTATTACAATGCTGGTCAGACCGCGCCACCCTGTGAGCCACGATGAAAAACGTTCCGCATACCGTCACCGATGCCGCCATCGCGACCATCCGCGAACGGATCGAAGCGGGCGACTATCCGGTGGGCAGTCTGCTGCCGGCGCAACGTCAACTTTCCGAAGAACTGTCGATCAGCCGCGCGTCGCTGCGCGAGGCGCTCTCCACGCTCGAGGCGCTCGGTCTGCTGGTGATCCGGCCCGGCAAGGGCGTGTATGTGGAAAGCGCGCAGGCCGCGGCTGCGCAATCGTGGCGTTTCGCCGAGCAGTCGTCGCTGCCGGACACTTATCAGATGCGCTTCGCGCTGGAAGGCTTCGTCGCGCGCATGGCGGCGCTCGCCGTGAGCGACGCCGACCTCGCCTGGTTCGAGAACAACATCACGGAGATGCAAACCGCGCTCGCCTGCGACGAACTCGACGAAGCCGCGCGCCTCGACTACGCGTTCCACATGCGGATCGTGAGCATTGCCGGCAATGCGGCAATCGAATCGATCCTGCAAAGCAGCGCGGAAATCATGAAGGAAAGCCAGCGGATGCCGTTTTACCGGCGGGAGCTGGTGCTATCCACGTACACCGAGCATCGCGCGATTCTGGACGCGCTCAGCGCCCGCGACTCCGCGGCGGCGGGCAAGGCGATCGAAACCCACATCTCGAACGCGGCGCAACGCGCCGGCGTTCATTTCCCCACGCCGCAGATGTAAAAAAGCCGCTCCGAGGAGCGGCTTTTTTTGCCCTTGCCTTGCCTTGCCCTGCCGTGCCGCCCGAGACCGGCTTCACAGCGCAGAGCGCACGAGGGAGGCGCGATAACTTACTTCGCGTTGGCGAGCGCCACAGCCGTGTCCAGCATGCGGTTCGAGAAACCCCACTCGTTGTCGTACCAGCTCGACACCTTCACCAGACGGCCCGACACCTTGGTCAGCGTCGAGTCGAACGTCGACGAAGCCGGGTTGTGGTTGAAGTCGATCGACACGAGCGGTGCATCGTTGTAGCCGAGGATGCCCTTCAGCGCGCCTTCCGACGCTTCCTTCATGATCGCGTTGACTTCTTCGACCGTCGTGTCGCGCGCGGCGATGAACGACAGATCGACGACCGACACGTTGATCGTCGGGACACGAATCGCGTAGCCGTCCAGCTTGCCGTTCAGTTCCGGCAGCACGAGACCGACCGCCGAAGCCGCGCCGGTCTTGGTCGGGATCTGGCTGTGCGTCGCCGAGCGCGCGCGGCGCAGATCTTCGTGGTACACGTCGGTCAGAACCTGGTCGTTCGTGTAGGCGTGGATCGTCGTCATCAGGCCGTTCACGAGGCCGATCTTGTCGTTCAGCGGCTTGACGAGCGGTGCCAGGCAGTTCGTCGTGCACGATGCGTTCGAGATCACCGTGTCCGATGCCTTCAGCACGTTGTGGTTCACGCCGTAGACGATCGTTGCGTCGACGTCCTTGCCGCCCGGCGCCGAGATGATGACCTTCTTTGCGCCGCCCTTGATGTGCGCGCTAGCCTTTTCCTTGGTCGTGAAAAAGCCCGTGCATTCCATCACGACATCGACGTTCAGCTCGCCCCACGGCAGTTCGGCCGGGTTGCGGTTGGCCAGCACGCGGATCTTGTCGCCGTTGACGACCAGGTAGTCGCCGTCCACCGATACTTCGCCCGGAAACTTGCCGTGCGCCGTGTCGTATTGCGTCAGGTGAGCGTTGGTCTTGGCATCGCCGAGATCATTGATGGCGACGATTTCGATATCGTGCTTCTTGCCGTTTTCATAGAAGGCGCGCAGGGTATTGCGGCCGATCCGGCCGTAGCCGTTGATTGCGACGCGAATCGTCATGGTCTATCTCCTGATGGCTGAAAAAATACGTCTCGTTCGTCTGACAGGCTGCGTTGCCGCACGTTCGCACGCCATGCGGCAACGCCTGCTCCATATCAGCCGAGTGCGGCTTTAGCCGTCTCTACCACGTGCTCGACGGTGAAGCCAAAATGCTTGAACAGCACGCCAGCCGGGGCCGATTCGCCGAACGTGTCGATCCCGACCACGCCGCCTTCCAGACCCACGTACTTGCGCCAGAAATCCGTCACGCCCGCTTCGACCGCGACGCGGCGCACGCCGTGCGGCAGCACGCGCTCGCGGTACTCGGCGTCCTGCTTGTCGAACACCGTGGTCGACGGCATCGACACGACGCGCGCCGCGATGCCTTCGCGTGCCAGCGGCTCGATTGCGTTCAGCGCCAGCTCGACTTCCGAGCCGGTGGCAATCAGGATGATCTTGCGCGCGACGATCTCGTCGTTCCAGTCGCGCAGCACGTAGCCGCCCTTCTCGATGTTGGCGATCTGCGCGTCCGTGCGTTCCGAGAACGCCAGGTTCTGACGGCTGAAGATCAGGCACGACGGGCCGTGATGTTCGACCGCGTGGGTCCAGGCCACCGCCGTTTCGACGGTGTCGGCCGGGCGCCACACTTGCAGGTTCGGAATCAGGCGCAGGCTCGCGACGTGTTCGATCGACTGGTGGGTCGGGCCGTCTTCGCCCAGACCGATCGAGTCGTGCGTGAACACGAAAATGGACGGCGCTTTCATCAGCGCGGCAACGCGCAGCGCGTTGCGGCTGTAGTCCGAGAACGTCAGGAACGTGCCGCCGAACGCCTTGAAGCCGCCATGCAGCGCAACGCCGTTGATCGCGGCGCTCATGCCGAATTCGCGCACGCCGTAGTTCACGTAGTTGCCGGCAGCCTTGCCTTCCGCATTCACGCGCACCGGCTTCGCGGCCTTCCAGTTGGTCAGGTTCGAGCCGGTCAGGTCGGCGGAACCGCCGAGCAGTTCGGGCAGCACGACCGACAAACCTTCGATGGCCTGCTGCGATGCCTTACGCGTCGCGATGGTTTCCGCGCGCTCGTTCGCGCCGGCGATGATCGCCTTCGCTTTTTCTTTCCAGTCCGCCGGCAGTTGCTTCGCGTCACGGCGCTTGAATTCGGCCGCTTCCTGCGGGTATTTGGCCGCGTAGGCCGCAAATGCCTTGTCCCATTCGCCTTCGACGTGCGCGCCGGCTTCCTTCGCATCCCACGCCGCGTAGACTTCCTGCGGAATCACGAACGGCTCCCACTTCCAGCCGATCGCTTCGCGCGTGGCCGCGACTTCCTTGTCGCCGAGCGCCGAGCCGTGCGAATCATGGCTGCCGGCCTTGTTCGGCGAGCCTTCGCCGATCACGGTCTTGCAGCAGATCAGCGTCGGCTTGTCGGACAGCTTGGCCTGCTTGATCGCGGCGTCCACTGCGTCGACGTCGTGGCCGACCACGTTCGGGATCACGTTCCAGCCGTACGCTGCGAAGCGCTTGGGCGTGTCGTCGTGGAACCAATGCACCACTTCGCCGTCGATCGAGATGCCGTTGTCGTCGTAGAACGCGATCAGCTTGTTCAGCTTCAGCACGCCGGCCAGCGAACACGCTTCGTGCGAGATGCCTTCCATCAGGCAGCCGTCGCCGACGAACACATACGTGTGGTGATCGACGATCTTCGCGTCGGGCTTGTTGAATTCGGTGGCGAGCAGCGACTCGGCGAGCGCCATGCCGACCGCGTTCGCGAGACCCTGGCCGAGCGGGCCGGTGGTGGTTTCAACGCCCGGCGTGATGCCGTATTCCGGGTGGCCCGGCGTCTTCGAATGCATCTGGCGGAAGTTCTTCAGCTCTTCCATCGGCAGATCGTAGCCGGTCAGGTGCAGCAGCGAGTACAGCAACATCGAGCCGTGGCCGTTCGACAGCACGAAACGGTCGCGGTCAGCCCACTGCGGGTTCTTCGGGTTGTGACGCAGATGACGCGACCACAAAGCCACGCCGACTTCGGCCATGCCCATCGGCATGCCCGGGTGACCGGAATTCGCTTTTTGAACGGCGTCCATGGACAACGCGCGGATTGCGTTGGCCATCAAAGAGGTGGGTGCGGGAGACGAGGTCGTCATGTCGAGTCCGGAGACAGAGTCAGAAAGCGGTGCGCGCTTGAGGACCGGGAGCTCGAATGCCAGTTCGCTTCGGCGCACGATGCGGCGCCAGGAGCGCGAAACGGGCAGAGCAAACGGACAAGGCTGAAAGCGAGACATTCTAACAGAACGTTGCCCCGCCTCCGGCCCGGAAAGCCGCCTGGCTGTGAGTTTCACCGCACATACCGGGCTCTCGGCGCGCTTCGCGCTTTACAATCGGACAACCCGACCCACTGCGCTCCCGCTGGAGCCCCGACATTCGTGAGCGCTCCGCTGCTGTTCCAACCGAGTCCCGACGCCGTCTACGGATTTCCGCATGCGCGGCTCGTCGCGCGCGTCGATTCGCCCTATCAGCGCATCGAGGTGTGGGACACGCCGCAGCTCGGCCGGCTTTTCACGCTCGACGGTCGCCCGATGACGTCCACCGGCGACGAGTTCATCTACCACGAGTGCATGACGCATCCGATCGCGCTCGCGCATCCGGCGCCGCGCGCGGCGCTGGTGCTGGGCGGCGGCGACGGCGGCGCCGCGCGGCAGTTGCTGGCGCATCCGGACATCGAACGCATCGTGGTAGCGGAGCTGGATGCGGAAGTGGTCCGTCTGAGCCGCGAGCATTTGCCCGAGGTGCACGGCGGCGCACTCGACGATCCGCGTGTCGAACTGGTGGTCGGCGACGCCGCGCGGTATGTCGCGGCAGCGGCGTCGGCGCAGTTCGACCTGGTGGTGTTCGATCTGACGCCGCCGGATTCGCCCGCCGCCGGCCTGTACACGCCCGCCTTCTACGCGCAACTCAAGCGGACGATGCGTACGCCCGCCGCACTCTCGCTCCATCTCGGCTCGCCCTATTTCCACGCTCGACGCATCGCCGGCCTGCTCGACGATCTGCGCGCCGCCTTCAGCGCCGTCCGCACGATGAACACCTTCGTCCCGCTCTACGGCTCGCTGTGGATGATGGCGACCGCCAGCGACACGCTCGATCCCGCCGAACTCGCCGCCGACACGCTGACGGAGCGCGTCGCCGCTCGGCGTATCGGATCGCTGAAACACTACGATCCGTCCATGCATGCGGGACTCTTCTCGGCGTCCCGCTCTGTGCGCGATAAACTAGGCCAATTCTTAAAGCCATTAAGCTAACGTGTGGGCACAATGCCCGGTTGGGTCGGATCGCGTCTCGATACATCGTTAGGTGCACCCGTCTGAATCCGCAGCATGCGTCCCGCAAACCTTCAAGATCCGGAGAAGTCCATGACCGCCCCCCGCCCAGCCGGTGTGCCCTGGTTGACCCCCTATCTGACGGTACGCGACGCGCGTGCCGCGACTGCGTTTTTCTCTGCGGCATTCGGCTTCGAAGTTCGCGACAGTGTTCAGGACGACGGTGTCGTCATGCACGTCGAAATGACCTATCAAGGCCAGTTGATCGTGATGTTCGCGCCGGAAGGCGCGTTCGGCTCGGCTGCGAAAACACCCAAAAGCGCGGGCGCAATCGCCCCGCAATCGTTCTATGTCTATGTCGACGATGTCGACGCGGTTTATGCGCGGGCACTGGCTGCCGGTGCAAAATCGCTGAGCGAGCCGCAAGATCAATTCTGGGGCGACCGGTTCGCTCAGGTCGAAGATCTGGACGGCTACCGCTGGGCGCTCGCTCGCCACCTTTCCTGAGCTAATGAGTATTTTTTTGATGCCCCGCTTTTTCGTCGGTACGGCGCTAAACCCCAACGACATCATGCCGCTTCCCGATGACGTCGTGCGCCATGTTCTGGTGCTGCGTTTGCAGCCCGGTGATTCGATCGTGCTTTTCAACGGCGAGGGCGGCGAGTACAGCGCCGAGCTCGTCGAGATAGAACGCCGCTCGGCCAAAGTCAGAATTCACGAGTTCCGCCCGATCGAGGTCGAGGCGCCCTATCACCTCACGCTCGCGCAAGGCATTGCCAGTGGCGACAAGATGGACTGGCTGATCGAAAAGGCGGTCGAACTCGGCGCTTCGTGCTTCATGCCGCTGACCACCACACGCAGTGTCGTGCGGCTTTCCGGCGAGCGGGCACAGCGCCGGCATGCGCATTGGCAAGGCATCGTGCGCGCGTCGTGCGAACAATGCGGGCGCAACCGCCTGCCGGAAGTCATGCCGGTGCGCGAGATCGCCACCTGGCTGGGCGCGCTGTCCCGCGAACCCGGCGAAGGCGAATTGCGCATTCTGCTATCGCCGCGCGCCAGCATCAGTTTTTCGGCGCTGCCGGCCACACCTCCGACCGGCCGCGTGACCGTGCTGGTCGGCCCCGAAGGCGGTTTTTCCGCTGCCGAAGAAGCAGCGGCCACCGAGCACGGATTTACCGCGGTCGGCCTCGGACCACGCGTACTGCGCACCGAGACCGCGGGGATAGCGGTGCTTTCCGCGCTGGCGGCTCGCTGGGGTGGTTGGTAAGCAGTTGCACAACAGCCACGCGTAGGCGCAAGCAAGCCCCGCCAAAAGCAAAAGGCCCGCCGATTGGCGGGCCTTTTGCTCTTTCTCACTGCGGCGTCTACCGCGACTCGTAATGCCCAGTCAGGCAAAATTCAGGCGAACGAGTAAAACACGCGGAACGCCACCTTGCGCTCGGCCCAGAATTCGGCCGCCTCACGGAACACGTCCAGTAGGGTCTCGCGCCCTTCCTTGTCGAACTTCTGCGCGACCGGCAACTGTTCGAGCACGATCACAAAGCCCGGCTGCGCGCCGGCCTTATGGACGAGGTCGGTCAGGCAATCGTAGAGCGCGTCGTAGTTCTTGCCAAAATGCTTCGGGAACAGGAACGAGGTGGCGATGGTCTCGAGCACTTCCTGCTTGGACAGCGCGTTGGCGCAATACGCGTACAGAAAGTGCTGACCGAGTTGGCCGGCCTCGTCGGCGAGATCCTGCACGCGGAACGCGCGGATCGACTGCACGATGTTCGGTCGCACGGTCTTGAAAAGACTCATGGGCTCCTCGTTCGATGAAACCACGGCGCCTGCTTCGCCCTGGTTGTCGCGGCCCTGATCGCCGGCGCGCATCTTCATGACGCGTTGGAACAAATTGCCGTCGCCGGCCGCGAAAAGATCCGTCGCGACTCCGGTGTCGTGCGCGTAGACGTTGTCGCTCATACCGTTCATCCCGATGTCATTCAACAATACGATTAAAACTGGTGTAGTGGTCGTCCGAGTAGTAACAATTATCGGTTCGCTGTAGCGGACCACCGCAGACGATGCGAAGCGCCCCGCGATTACGCGCGCGAGGCGTGGGGACGGTGTATTCGTGGTAATAGCCGCGCCGATGGGCCGGCAGCAACCTTTCGCGATTGCCGAATACGATGCCGTCCTTCTCATACGGGTAAGGCCCGCCCGCGGCAATCAAGTTCAATGTATTGACCGCTTCGCGCGGCAACTGCGCCAGCGCGACCGTACCCACCCCTTGTGCGTTCGCATCGGCGGGCGCCGTGTAGTCGCGTGCAAACGCGCCAGGCACGGAGCCAGATAACGCGCACAGCGTAAGAACAACGGTCAGCACGCTTTTGATGCGCAGCCACTTGCGTGCCATGTATCAGGGTTCCCCGCTGTTAGATCACGAGTTTGACGACCATGAAAGTCGTAAGGGTATCGCTAATGGCCTTTGGAATCAACGTTCGACGGGTAGCCTAAGCGTTCTCGATCGTGTGGAAAAGGCCGCAGTCGGGCCTTTGACGATTTTTGACAGAGTGTTTAGCCTAATCGGACTAAACTTAGCCTGACTGTGCAAATTGAAGGGAAATTCGGGCTAATCAGCAGGTCGCCTGGATGCGCCTTCATGCCGTGGCGAGCGCTGCGGCGCCGGCAGTCGTTGTGAAGGTGGAATGTGCTCATTGCCGTTTTTTGGGTGGCAATCCCCTGCTTGCCCTGAGGCGTGCCCATTGCGGGCACGCCGTTTTTTTGCATGGCACCCGACCATCCGGCGCCATGCATCAGCCGAACGGATCAGCGGGCAGCGATCACGTCCGCCACCAGCAGCGCCGTCATATTGACGATCCGGCGCACCGTCGCCGACGGCGTCAGCACGTGCACCGGCTGGGCCGCGCCCAACAGCATCGGGCCAATCGCGATGTTGTTGCCGGCCGCCGTCTTCAGCAGGTTGTACGAGATGTTGGCCGCGTCGATGTTCGGCAGCACCAGCAGGTTCGCGTCACCTTCGAGCGTCGAATCGGGCAGCACTTCGCGGCGCAGATTCGCGTCGAGCGCGACGTCGCCGTGCATCTCGCCATCCACCTGCAGTTCCGGCGCGCGTTCCCGCAGGATCTCCAGCGTGTCGCGCATCTTCTGCGCGGTCGGCGCGTTGCTCGAACCGAAGTTCGAGTGCGAGACCAGTGCGACCTTCGGCTCGATACCGAAACGGCGTACTTCGTCGGCGGCCATGATCGTGATTTCGGCGAGCTGCTCCGGCGTCGGATCGACGTTCACATGCGTATCGACCAGGAAAATCTGGCGATTCGGCAACACGAGCGCGTTCATCGCCGCGTAGACCTTGGCGCCTGCCTTCTTGCCGATCACCTGATCGATGAAGTGCAGATGCCGGTGCGTCGTGCTGACGGTGCCACAGATCATCCCGTCCGCTTCGCCCTTTTTCACCAGCATCGCGCCGATCAGCGTGGTGCGGCGACGCATCTCGAGCTTCGCCATTTGCGGCGTGATGCCCTTGCGCGACATCATTTTCGCGTATTCCTGCCAGAAATCGCGGTAACGCTCGTCATGATCGGTGTTCACGACCGTGTAGTCCTGACCCGCGACGAGGCGCAGACCGTAACGCGCAATGCGCTGCTCGATCACCGCCGGACGGCCGATCAGAATCGGCTTTGCCAGCTTTTCGTCGACGATGATCTGCATCGCGCGCAGCACGCGCTCTTCTTCGCCTTCCGCGAACACGATGCGCTTCTTCTCCGGCTCGACGCTGCGCGCGAGCTGGAAAATCGGCTTCATGGTCGTTCCGCTGTGATACACGAACTGCTGCAGATGCTGTTCGTACGCATCCATGTCCTCGATCGGACGCTCGGCGACGCCGCAATCCATCGCAGCCTTCGCCACCGCCGGCGCGACCTTGACGATCAGACGCGGGTCGAACGGCTTCGGAATCAGATATTCCGGGCCGAACGACAGATCCTGAATGCCATAGGCCGTCGCGACGATGTCGCTCTGCTCCTGGCGCGCCAGTTCGGCGATCGCGTTGACCGCGGCAATTTCCATTTCCCGCGTGACTGTCGTCGCGCCGGCATCCAGTGCGCCGCGGAACAGGAACGGGAACACCAGCACGTTGTTCACCTGGTTCGGGTAATCGGTGCGGCCCGTGCACAGCACGGCGTCCGGGCGCACTTCGAGTGCCAGTTCCGGCAGGATTTCCGGTGTCGGATTGGCCAGCGCCAGAATCAGCGGCTTGTCGGCCATCTGCTTGACCATGTCCTGCTTGAGCACGCCGCCGGCCGACAGGCCGAGGAACACGTCCGCGCCGCCGATCGCTTCGGCGAGCGTGCGGGCGTCGGTTTCACGCGCAAAGCGCTCCTTGTCCGGGTCCATCAGTTCGACGCGACCCTTGTAGACCACACCGGCCAGGTCGGTCACGGTAATGTTTTCGAGCGGCAGGCCGATGTCGACCAGCAGATCCAGACAGGCCAGCGCAGCCGCGCCCGCGCCGGAGGACACCAGCTTGACGTTCTTGATGTCCTTGCCGACCACCTTCAGACCGTTGGTGATGGCCGCCGCAACGACGATCGCGGTGCCGTGCTGGTCGTCGTGGAAGACCGGAATCTTCATGCGCTTGCGGCACTCGCGCTCGACGATGAAGCAGTCCGGCGCCTTGATGTCTTCCAGGTTGATGCCGCCGAAAGTCGGCTCCAGCGCGGCGATCACGTCGACCAGCTTGTGCGGGTCCGACTCGTTCAGCTCGATATCGAACACGTCGATGCCGGCGAACTTCTTGAACAGAACGGCCTTGCCTTCCATGACCGGCTTCGACGCGAGCGGCCCGATGTTGCCCAGACCCAGCACCGCGGTACCGTTCGTGACGACGCCGACCAGGTTGCTGCGCGCGGTGAAACGCGCGGCGTTCAGCGGGTTTTCGACGATTTCCTCGCACGCGAACGCGACGCCAGGCGAATACGCCAGCGCGAGGTCGCGCTGGTTGATCATCTGCTTGGTCGGGGCGATGGCGATCTTCCCGGGGGTCGGGAACTCGTGGTAATCGAGTGCGGCTTCGCGGAGTTTGCTATTGACGGGATTCGACATAAGGCGGGCTTCGAAGTGCGGATTAGAATAGACGTTCGACGGCATTGTAGCCCCAATTGCCTACGCGATTCCTTCAATACGGGTACAACTGCCGCGACTTAAACGGCGCGAACGGACGGGCCGCCATGCGCCGCCCAAGAGCGACCCGAAGCGGTGCGGCCGGGGAATCCGGCGCCGATCGCGTAGCGACTTCGTACAATGCGCGCCGTTAGCCGCAGTTCGCGGCACTTATCCCGTTCACCATTGGCCAATATGCTCTCCGAGTTTTCGCTGATCGACCGTTTCTTTGCCCGCCGGGCCGCCGCCGCTCGACCGTCCGACGCCGCCGCCGGCGCGCTCGGCATCGGGGACGACTGCGCCCTGCTCGCGCCGCGCGCGGGCGAAATGCTGGCGATATCGACGGATATGCTGGTAGAAGGCCGCCACTTCCTCGCCGATGTCGATCCCGAAGCGCTCGGTCACAAGACACTCGCGGTGAATCTGTCGGACCTCGCCGCGATGGGCGCGCAGCCGCAGGCGTTCACGCTGGCGTTCTCGTTGCCGAAAGCGGACGAAGCCTGGCTCGCCGCGTTCAGCGAAGGACTATTCGCGCTGGCCGGGCGCTACGGCTGCGAACTGATCGGCGGCGACACGACGGGCGGCCCGCTGAATCTGTGCGTGACCGTGTTCGGCAGCGTGCCGCCGCGAGCGGCGCTGCGTCGCGACGCCGCCCAGCCGGGCGACGACATCTGGATTTCCGGCACCCTCGGCGACGCGCGCGCCGGCCTCGGCGTGCTACGCGGCGAGTGGTCGGCCGATGCCGACGACACTGCGACGTTTCGTCGCGCCCTCGAACGGCCGGAGCCGCGTGTACCGCTCGGGCTGGCGCTGCGCGGCATCGCGCATGCGGCGTTGGACCTGTCGGACGGCCTCGCGGGCGATCTGCTGCACATCCTCGAACGCTCGCGCATGCACGCCACGGTCGATGCCGACGCCGTGCCGCGCTCCGCCGCGCTGCGCCGCCTCGCGCCCGACATTCAACGACGCTGCACACTCGCCGGCGGCGACGACTACGAACTGTGCTTCACCGCACCGGCCACGGCGCGCGCCGCGGTCGAAGCGGCCGGACGCGGGGCGGCCGTACCGGTCACCCGCGTCGGTACAATAAGCGCACTCCCGGCGGCAGACGACCGCCCCGCCATCGACTGGCGCGATGCCGCCGGCGCGCCACTCACCCTGACGTTGCAAGGCTTCGATCACTTCCATGCAGACTGACCCCCCGCTCCGCCCCGCCGACGATCTCATCGGCGGCGAGCCGCCCCAGACGCCGCAACCTCGTGCGCCACGGCCTCAGCCGCGCCGCGCCACCGCGCGTTTCATGCTCTCGCATCCGTTGCACCTGCTCTCGCTGGGGTTCGGCAGCGGCTTGTCGCCGGTGGCGCCGGGCACGATCGGCACGCTGTTCGCGTGGGCGTCGTTCGCCGTGCTGAGCCGCTATCTGACCGTGATCGAGTGGGGCGTGCTGATCGGCGTGGGCTTCATCGGCGGCATTGCGATTTGCGGTTTTACCGCCAGGCGGCTCGGCATCGACGATCCGTCGCCGGTCGTGTGGGATGAAATCATCGCCTTCTGGCTGGTGCTGCTGATGGTCACGCCGGCCACGCTGACCGGCCAGCTGTGGGCATTCATCGTGTTCCGCTTCTTCGACATGGTGAAGCCGCCGCCCATCAGTTATTTCGACCGCCGTCTGAAAGGCGGCTTTGGCATCATGTTCGATGACCTGGTCGCCGCTTTTTTCACGTTGCTCGTGATTGCGCTCTGGCGCATGTCGGTGTAACCGCCACCCGGCAATCGCCGCCTGCCGTGCCTGATCGCCGGCTCCCGTTTTCCGGATTGACGCCATGCCTACCGATTCCGTCGTTCACCAGCTCGCGATTCGCGTGAGCAACCGTCTGCGCGACGAACGCCTGATGCTCGTCACCGCCGAGTCCTGCACGGGCGGCATGGTGGCGACCGCCATTACCGACATTTCCGGCAGCAGCGGCTGGTTCGAGCGCGGCTTCGTCACGTATTCGAATCAGGCGAAGAGCGAGATGATCGGCGTGCCCGGCGATCTGATCGACAAGCACGGCGCGGTCAGTGAGCCGGTGGCGCGCGCAATGGCCGAGGGCGCGCTGCGCAACAGCCGCGCGCAGGTGTCGCTGTCGATCACCGGCGTCGCCGGACCGGGCGGCGGCACCGAGACCAAGCCGGTCGGCATGGTGTCGTTCGGCTGGAGCAACCGGCTGCATACGTCGGTGGAAACGAAGATCTTCAAGGGCGACCGCGAACAGATCCGCGTGCAGGCCGCGGCGCATGCGCTGCGCGGCGTGCTCGCGCTGCTCGACGAGCGCGAACATTGACCCTCGTTCGACAGGCGGGAACGATGCCGGATTCGCACGCAAGCAGGGACGAACTGATCCGCCGCTTCGATCTGAAGCCGCATCCGGAAGGCGGTTTTTTTAACGAGACGTATCGGTCGGCGCAGCGTGTGATTCGCGACGGCGGTTCAACGCAGAATCGCTCGGCGTCGACCGCGATCTACTACCTGCTCTGCGACGGCGCGCATTCGGCGTGGCATCGGATCAGGTCCGACGAAGTCTGGCACTTCTATGCGGGCGAGCCGTTGAATGTCCACGTGCTCGATGCGAGCGGCACGCTGGTCACGCATAAGCTGGGCAATGCGCTGACGCATCGCGACGCCGTGTTTCAGGCAGTGGTGCCGGCGGGCCTCTGGTTCGCGGCGGAATGCGCCGATCCGGCGACGTTCGCGCTGGTGGGTTGCACGGTCGCCCCGGGATTCGAATTCAGCGAGTTTGAGATCGCGGATATGGATGCGCTGAAGGCGGAGCATCCACAGCATGCGGGGTTGATTGCGCGGCTGGGACCGGTGCGTTGAGCAGAGCTTTCGGTGGTTAGCCGCGGTGCTTGGCTAGCCAGCCGGTCGGCCAGGTCTTGTGAACCTCGTCCAACTCCCATCAGGCACAACGGTCTGAACGGTTCCGAACCGATCTTCTGAAACCGGCCCGCACCCGGGCCGTTCAAACTGCCGGCCATTACTGCGTGGCCGGCGTCGCCGGCTTCACCAGCCACGGCTTCCCGCGCTTACCGGAACGCGTTGATCCGGTCACGCGTTTCCATCGCGGCCTTCGCGGCGGCTTGCGCGAAATCGTCGCCCTTGCCCGCGTAGATGATCGCGCGCGACGAGTTGATCAGCATGCCCGTGCCGTTCGCGGTGCGCCCGGCGTTGACGGTCGCCTCGACATCGCCGCCTTGCGCGCCGATGCCCGGAATCAGCAACGGCATATCGCCGACGATCCCCCGCACTACTTCGATTTCCTTCGGGAACGTCGCGCCGACCACCAGCGCCAGTTGGCCGCTCGCGTTCCACTTGTCCGCCGCCAGTTGCGCGACGACCTGGTACAGCGGACGGCCGCCCGTCTCCAGGAATTGCAGATCGGAGCCGCCCGCATTCGACGTGCGGCACAGCACGATCACGCCCTTGCCTTCGTGCTCCAGATACGGCTGGATCGAGTCGAAACCCATGTACGGATTCACCGTCACCGCGTCCGCCTGGTAGCGCTCGAACGCTTCGAGCGCGTACTGTTCGGCGGTGCTGCCGATGTCGCCGCGCTTCGCGTCCAGAATCACCGGCAGGCCGGGATGGTTCGCGTGAATGTGGGCGATCAGTTGTTCGAGCTGGTCTTCCGCGCGATGCGCGGCGAAGTAGGCGATCTGCGGCTTGAACGACGACGCGTACGGCGCGGTCGCATCGACGATCGTGCGGCAGAAATCGAAAATCGCATCGGACCGGCCGGCGAGCGCGCCGGGAAATTTGCTCGGCTCGGGATCGAGGCCGACGCACAGCAGTGAGTTGGTGCGCTGCCAGGCGTCGTTGAGTGTCTGGATGAAATGGGACATGGTGGGTCTCGCGGCGAGCCGGTAATCGGAAGAGGCGGGTATTTTACCTGTCCTGCGCGGCGGCCCGCGCCCAAACGTCGCCCGCCGCCCCGCCCCACGACTTACTGCCGCCGCGCCCCGCGCGCGCCGGGCATCGAACGCAGCCCGGTACGTTCGACGGTAAACCGGAACGTCCGCGTCAGCCGCTCGCCGCGCGCGAGCAGCGTCATGCCGTTTTCAGATGCGCCGCCGGCCAGATTCATCGCGTTGATCGGATGATCGACGGGCTCGAAGCAGAAAAACTCTTCACCGGGCGGCGTGTACAGCACGTAGTAATCGGTATCGGCGGCGATGTTCAACGACAGACGGCGCTTCGGCCACACCACCGCCGCCTGGCCGCTCCAGCCGGTAAAAGCATGGTTGACGATGGTCTCCGGCAACGGATACGCGACGCCGAATTGCCACGCGGGCGGCGCCGGCACATGGCGCATCGGCAGCCAGTCTTCACCGGAGAGCCACAGACCGCCGGCCGCCGCCGACAGCTCGGTGTCCGCATCGCGCACGAAGAACGGATGCAAACCCAGCCCGAACGGCAGCGCGTCGCGCCCGGCGTTTTCGATCTCCAGCGTGACGACGAGCGTCGGGCCGTCCAGCGTATAGGTTTGCGCCGCGCGGTACGCGTACGGCTTGCCGTCATGCCGATCGAGCGTCAGGCGCACGTTTTCGCGATCCGACTCCACCACCTGCCACGCCGAGAGCCAGCCGTCGCCGTGAATCGGCAACGGTTCGTCGGCGCGATTGCGCGGTACCTCGACGCGCCGCCCCGCCACGTTGAAATGCCCGCCGCCGATCCGGTTCGAATACGGCAGCAGCGGATAGCAGGCAAGCTGGTTCGGCTGCGTGTCGGCACCGACGTGGCGGCAGCGCCGGAAAATCGGCGTGAGCGCACCGTCGTTGCGCCAGTCGAAACGGGTGACGCCGCCGCCGAGCGTCGGCGCGACGTCGAGCCGCAAATGCGCGTTGGCGAGCGTGATGCACGCGACATCGCCGGCGCTGCCTTCGCCGACCGCCACCGCCGACGTGCTCGGCCCGGCCAGCACCGGATTGGCGGCCGCGGCGAGGCGCGAGCGCCGGCTCTGCGAGGTCGATGCAGAAGCGGACGTAGAAGCGGAAGCGGACGAAGAAGCGGAAGAAGAAGCGAGCGAAGAAACGGGTGAGGAAGCGGAAACAAGATTCGCAACAGTCATATCTGGCTCCATCGAGAGGCGAGGGACGTTGCCGTCATTGCTGACGGATGCTGTAGGGCGACTTTCTGGAACGGGTCGCCTCTGGGTCCAACTGCATGCTGCCGATTTGCTGCCACTGGAATTGCGACATTACCTTCTGGTTCACTTTCAAAAACATGGCGAGACGTGCCCGCAGTGCGGCCCCGCGAACGGTGCTGCCTCATTCTGCGCTAGGCGGGCGCGCCCTGGAACTCCGGCTCGGGCAAACCGTGCCGTTCGACCGGCGCGACGAACACGCCGCCCGCCCGAGTATCGGCCGCAAGCGCGGCGGCGTCGAGGTCGGCGCGCGCGCTCGTCATGTACAGCGTGTCGAGTTCGGGACCGCCGAGCGCGACGCAACTCGGCTGCGCGGTCGGCACGTCGACGCGCTCGGTTTCCACACCGTCGGGACCGTAGCGCACTACGCTCGCGCCTGCCCACTGCGCGTTCCACAGCCCGCCGTCGCGATCGACGGTCGAGCCGTCCGGCTCCACGCCCGCGTCGGTCACGCGCGCAAACAGCCGATCGTTGGCGACACTGCCGTCCGCGCGATAGTCACACGAGCGGATTTCCGGCACCTTCGAATCACAGTAGTACATCGTCGCGCCGTCGGGACTGAACGCGATGCTGTTCGAGATGGCCGGCGCAGGCAACGGCAGGCGCTCCAGCGACAGATCGTGATTAAGCCGGTAAAAGCCGGCGACCGGTTGCGCCAGCCCGCTTTCGTCTTTCGTGCCGAACACGAAGCGCCCCTGACGGTCGCAACGGCCGTCGTTCACGCGCGTGTTCAAGCCGGGTTCGACGTCGACGATGCGCTGCGTCTTGCCCGTCGTCAGATCGAAAAACGCCAGATGCGTGGCGAGACCGAGCAGCAGGTAGCGGGGATTCGCACACAGCGCGAACGTCGCGAGCCGCTCGGGCATCGGCCAGAACGTGCTGCCGCCGTCGCGCGGATCGTAGCGCCACAGGCGCGCGCCTTCGATATCGGTCCAGTAGAAGCGGCCGGTTCTCGCGCACCACGTCGCGGCTTCGCCGAGCGTGCATTGCGTGTCGATCAGCAACGACGCGCGCGACGCAGCGGCGTGCGACGGCATGTCAGCGCTCACGCCCAGCCTCCATCGACGACGATGTCCTGCGCGGTGATCATCTTGCTGTCGTCGGCGGCAAGGAACAGCGCCATGCGCGCGAGGTCGGACGGCTCAAGCTCGGCGTCGATGCACTGCCCTTCCTTGATCTGGCGGCGGCCGGTGTCGTCGAGCCACAAGCGCTTCTGCTTCTCCGTCATCACCCAGCCCGGCACCAGCGTATTGACGCGAATGTTGAAGTGTCCGAGGTCGCGCGCGAGACCGCGCGTCAAACCCTGCACCGCCGACTTCGACATCACGTACACCGGATAGCCACCGTTCTTCAACATCCAGCTGATCGAGCCGAGGTTGATGATCGAGCCGCTGTTGGCCGCCTTCATATCTTCCATCACGGCCTGGGCCGCGAAGAACTGGTGGCGGATATTCACCGCGATGCCCGCGTCGAAAAACTCGCGCGACACTTCGCCGATCGTGTGGCGCTTGTCGTTCGCCGCGTTGTTGACCAGCACCTGGATGGGCCCGAGCGAGGCCTTCACATCGGCGATCGCTTTCTGCAGCGCGTCGATGTCGGTCAGATCGCACGTCAGGAACAGCGGCTTGTGCTTCGAATCGCCGAGTTCGTCGGCGAGCGCTTCACCGGCGCTCGCGTCGATATCGAAGAACGCGACGCGTGCGCCTTGCGCCGCGAAATGCTCGACGAACGATGCGCCGATACCGGTCGCGCCGCCCGTGATCAACACCGTACGGTCGACGAGACTCGGATAGCGCGCGAACGCGCTGTCCGCGAGACGGGCATTTGCATTGGCCGGAGACGACATCGTTCGATTCCTTTGAGAGCTGATTGGATAAGTGACGGGTTCAGTCGCGGGTTCAGTCGCGCGAGCCGCGATTCTTCAACTGGTCGAGCAGCACGGCGGCGAGCAGAATCGCGCCACGCACGAGGTACTGATAGAACGCGTCGATGTTCATCAGGTTCATCACGTTCTCGACGGTGCCCATGATCAGCACGCCGATCACGACGCCGGAAATCGTCGCGCGCCCACCGAGCAGCGACACGCCGCCCAGCACGCACGCCGAGATCACGTTCAGCTCGAAGCCTTCCGCGGCATTCGGCTGACCCGACGTGATGCGCGACGCCAGAATCACACCGGCCAGCGCGGTCACCGCACCTTGAATCAGGAAGATGTAGACGCGCGTGCGTTCGACATTGATACCCGCCAGACGCGACGCTTCCGGATTGCCGCCGATCGCGAGCGTATTGCGGCCGTACACGGTCTGGTTGAGCATCACGCCGAACACGATGAAGCACAGCAGCGTGACCCAGATTGGCAGCGACACGCCGAAGAAGCTCAAGCCGCCCAGCTCGATGAATGTCTCCGACGACACGCCCACGGCTTGACCGTGCGACACGATGAAGCCGAGGCCGCGGACGATTTCCATCGTCGCGAGCGTCGTGATCAGCGCGTTGATGCGCAGATACGCGATCACCGCGCCGTTGACGAAACCGATCACCGCGCCCGCCGCGACCGCCGCGATGATCGCGATAAACGTATTACCCGTGGCGTTGAGCACCATCGCGCACAACACACCGGCGAACGCGACGGTCGAGCCCACGGAGAGGTCGAAGTCGCGCGAGGCGAGACAGAACATCATCGTGCACGCGACCATGCCGATCTGCGAAATCGACAGCGCGAGGCCGAGCATGTTCTCGATCGAGAAGAAGTGATCGACGGTCAGCGACATCGTGACGAACATCACGACGAAGATCACGATCAGGCTGTACTCGGTGATCTGCTGCCACCATTTCGCCTTGTCGTTGGCTTGCGGAATCAGCGCATCGGCGGCGCTTTTGGCGGCCTGTTGCGCGAGGTTTTCTCTGGCTTGCATGTTCAATACTCCTCCCGTATCCCCACGGGTTGCCGGACTTGCGTCCAAATAAGGTTCAGGCCGCGTGCTGGGCGGCGGCTGCGGTCGTCTCAGGCAGCGCGGTCGAGCTTTGCGGCAGCGCGAGGCTCAACACCGATTGCTCCGTGGCATCCTGGCGCGCCAGTTCGCCGGAAATCCGGCCCTGACGCATCACGACGATGCGGTCGGACACGCCGAGCACTTCCGGCAATTCCGACGAAATCATCACGATCGCGCAGCCGCGTTCGGCCAGCTGATAGATCACGTTGTAGATTTCATGCTTCGCGCCGACGTCGATGCCGCGCGTCGGCTCGTCGAGAATCACGACTTTCAGATCGGGTTCGGCGAGCCAGCGCGACAGAATCGCCTTCTGCTGATTGCCGCCCGACAGGAAACGGATCTTCTGGCGGCGGCTCGGCGTCTTGATCTTCAGCAGCTTGATGAAACGGTCCGCGGTTTCCGCTTCCTTTTTGCGGTCGAGGAACATCCCCGCGCGCAGATAGTGACGTCGGCAACTGATGTTGATGTTCTCCGAGACCGTCGCCATCGCGACGATGCCCTCTTCCTTGCGGTCTTCCGGACACAGCACGATGCCGTGCCTGATCGCTTCGCCCGCGCTGCGCACCTTGATCGGCTTGCCGTCGAGCAGCAGTTCGCCGCCCTTCTTGTGATCCGCGCCGTAGACCAGATGCATCAGCTCGCTGCGGCCCGCGCCCACCAGTCCGAAGAAGCCGACGATCTCGCCGCGCCGCACTTCGAAGCTGGCCGGTTGCGCGAGCGCATGGCCTTCGATCGCTTTCGCCGCGAAGCGCACTTCGCCGAGCGGGCGCGCCGAATAATTGTAGATGTCCGAAATTTCACGCCCCACCATCTCGCTGACGATGGTGTCGCGCGACACGCCTTCGAGCGTCGGATGCGAAGCGATCTTGCGGCCGTCGCGGAAGATCGTGCAGGCGTCGCACAACTCGTAGATCTCGTCCATGCGGTGCGAGATGTAGATCATCGCCCGGTTGTCGGCGCGCAGATCGCGCACCAGCTTGAACAGCACCTCTGTCTCGCGATGCGACAGGGAACTGGTCGGCTCGTCGAGCGCGATCACCCGTGCGTTGCGCAGCAGCGCCTTGCAGATTTCGACCATCTGCCGTTGCGCGATCGAGAGCTTGCGCAGCTTCGCGTTCGGATCGAGCGCCACGCCCATTGCTTCGAGACGTTCGCGCACGAAGCGTTTGGCTTCGCGCTTGTTGACCCAGCCGAGCGAGTTCGGCAGCTGGCCGAGCAGCAGGTTTTCCGCGACCGTCAGATCGGGCACGTACTGCAGTTCCTGGTGAATCACCGCGATTCCCGCCGCGATCGACGACGCCGCGCTCGAAAAGCGCACCTCGTTGCCGTCGATCAGCACGCGGCCCGAATCGGGCTGATATTCACCGCCGAGTATCTTCAGCAGGGTCGATTTCCCTGCGCCGTTTTCGCCCATCAGGCCGTGAACCTGGCCGACGTTGACGTCGAAGGACACACCGTCGAGCGCACGCACGCCTGGAAAGACTTTGCCGATATTGTCAAAACGTAGCGTCGCTGACACTTCGCCTCCTATGTCGACCGGTGTGAGTGCTTTGGCTGTCGGCCGGCGTTCGTGCTTCAGCACTGACTCCGGTCCCATGCAAAGCTCTTACTCCGGTCCCATGTAACTTGTTGCAGTCGCCGGGCGTAGCGCTTGAGTGCTTATCCCGAACTTATGCAAGATAGTTGCCGTTTCATGTGAACCGCGCCTCGCCGTGCCTCGAACTTCGTACCTCACGGGCAGGCGCAAACATGGCTTGTCTCTACTGCTGATCTTTTATTGCTGCTGCCGGCGCGTCACGTTTCGAGCGTGACGCGCCGGCAGTTCACTTCATTGCACCGCGTGTCACAGGCTTAGTTCGACGCGAGGCCCATCTTCTGGCGCACATCGGCGACGTTCTCACGCGTGGCCAGCATGCCGGTCGTCAGCGTGAGCAGCGGCGGTTCCTTGCCTTGCGTGATCCAGTCGTACATCAGCGTCGAGGTTTCTTCGCCGTGGCGCTTCGGGCTGATGATGACCGTGCCGTAGAAGCCCGTCGGCGTCGGCTTCTTGAACTCGTTCAATGCCGAGTCCGAACCACCGATGCCGATACCGATCATGTTGTCGGCCTTGAAGCCGCGGCCTTCCGCTGCGCGCACCGCGCCGAGCACGCCTTCGTCGTTCAGCGCGTAAGCCACCCAGTGCTTGAACTGCGGGTTCTTCGTCAGTGCGATGTTGGCGGCGTTGAACGCGTTTTCCGTGTCCGTCTTCGCTTGCGGCGCGGCGATCACGTTCGCCTTCGGGAAGCCGGCGGCGACCAGTGCGTCGGTCGCGCCGCTGGTGCGGTCATGCGCGGTCGGCAGCTGTTCGTAGGTCACGTCGATCGCGCCCACGTCCTTCATGTCCCAGCCGCGCTTCTTGATTTCGGCCGCGAGACCGTCGCCGACCTGCTTGCCGATGTTGTACGCCGAGATGCCCATATGCGGCACCGATGCGATCGGCTTGCCCGCGCCGTCGACGAGGCGGTCGTCCACCGTCATCATCTTCAGCTTGTCGGCCTTCGCCTTCGCGACGATGCCCGGTCCGAGCTTGACGTCGGGCGTGCAGATCACGAAGCCTTGCGCCTTCTGTGCCGACAGGTTGTCGATTGCGCTCATCACCTTCTCGCCCGACGGCGCGCCGATCTTCACGAGCGTGAAGCCCTTCTCCTTCGCAGCGATTTCCGCGAACTTCCATTCGTCCTGGAACCACGGCTCTTCCGGCTGCTTCACGAGGAAGCCGATCTTGACCGGATCGGCCGCCTGCGCGACCGGTGCGTTGAAGAGCACACCCGTCGCCGCTGCTGCCAGCGTGAGGAAAATTCTACGTTTCATAATGCGTGTCTCCTGACTAATTGATAACGAGAAGGTAAGCGGCCGCGTCTTCTTGTACCGGTGATGACACACGCGGCCAGCGCGTCGTCCGGTGTACTTTTGCGCCCCTGCGCAAACCTGCGTACTGCAAAAATCCGTCGTGAATCAGTCGTGGTACAGCGCCGAGCGGCCGCCATCCACGGTGATGCAACTGGCGTTGATGAACGGCGCTTCGTCCGAGGCGAGAAACACCGCCGTCATCGCCACTTCTTCCGGGCGGCCGATGCGCTTCATCGGCTGCAGATCGAGCGTCGCCTGCTGCGCGGCGGCCGGGTCGGGCTGTTCGTTCCACCAGTCGTGCGTCAATTGCGTTTCGATGTACCCTGGCGCGATCGCGTTGACGCGCACGTTGCGCGGCGCGTATTCGATGCCGAGCGCGCGCGTCAGGCCGATCACGCCGTGTTTGGCCACCGGGTACGGAAAGCAGCCCGGAATGATCTTGAACGCATGCGTCGACGCGATATTCACGATGCTGCCCGCGCCGCGTTCGACCATGCCCGGCAACACCGCGCGGCAACCGTTCCACACTCCGTCGAGATCGACCGCGAAGCAGCGCCGCCAATCGTCGTCGGTCATGGTGAGCGGATCGCAAAACACGTTGATGCCCGCGTTGTTCACCAGCACGTCCACTGCGCCGAACGCCTGCTGCGCCTCGCTCACCGCCTGCTGAACCGAGGCGGACTGCGTGACGTCCGTGCGCACCGCAAGCACGCGCGCCCCGGTTTGCGCCTTGATGTGCGCCGCCGTCTGCTGGGCGGTGTCGATATCCAGTTCCGCGAGCACGACCGACGCGCCCTCCCGCGCGAACGCGAGTGCGATCGCCGCGCCGATGCCGCGTCCGGCGCCGGTCACGAGGGCGGCTTTGCCGGCGAGCCGTTTCATTTCTTCGCACCCGCGCGGGCGATGCGCAAGCCGTTGATGAACGCCTTCGCATGCGAGGCGGTCACGGCGGCGCTCTGACCCGGCTTGTACAGCGCCGAGCCGAGGCCGAAGCCGTTCGCACCGGCGCTCAGGAACGGTCCCATGTTGTCCGGCGTGATGCCGCCGACCGGCACCAGCGGCACCTGCGCCGCGATCACCGCGCGCCATGCCTTGACGACCTGGCAGCCGAGCTGTTCGGCGGGGAACATTTTGAGCACGTCCGCGCCGTTCTTCAACGCGATGAACGCTTCGGTCGGCGTGGCGACGCCCGGCGCACAGGCAAGGCCCTGCGCTTTAGCGGCGGCGACGACTTCGGGATCGCTATGCGGCATCACGATCAGCTCGCCGCCCGCCGACTTCACGTCGTTGACGAAACTCGGATGCAGCACCGTGCCCGCGCCGACGATCGCATCCGCCGGCAACACCTTGCGGATCGCGGCGATGCTGTCGAACGGCTGCGGCGAATTCAACGGCACTTCGACGATGCGAAAGCCCGCTTCGTACAGCGCCTGACCGTGATCGGCCGCGTCGGCGGGAGTCACGCCGCGCATGATCGCGATCAGCGGACAGACTTCGAACGCCGCGATCAGGCCCGCGTGCGGCATGTACGGTGCGGGCAGATTGATGTGAGGTTGCATGTCGGTTCCTTGTTTCGTAAGCGGCACGGAGATGGCCTGGCACGCCGCTTAGTCGGCGCGCGCCGCGTGAGCGGCCGGATTGACGAGCCCCGCCTGCGAGGCGACGCGCCACAGGCCGCGCTCGGTGGCCTGCTTGACCAGTTCCACCTGGGTGCAGCCGAATTGCGCGAGTGCGAGTCGATAACGCTCGCATAGCGCTTCATTGCCGATCAGGCGCAGGCTCTGTGCGGCGAGCGAGCTCTGCTGTTGCGTCAGCACGGCGTTGAGGCCGGCCAGTTCGTGGCCGATCAGCAGGCCCGACAAATAGTCGGGCTGCTCGTCGCGCGCGAGTTGTCCGGTGAGGCCGAGCGTGCGGGCGCTGAAAACGGTCGCGAGCATGCCCGCCTGGCCCTTTTCACGCGCGATGCTCACACCGTGCAGGAATGCTTCGGTATCCGGACGATCCGGCGTGACCATCGTGCGGCCGAGAATCGTATGCTCGCGCAGTGCCGCGAACACTTCGCCCGTCATGAAGGTATGAAAACGTTCGATGCGGCCTGCCTGCACGAGCGCCCATTTCGCGTGCGTGCCCGGCAAGCCGATCAGCGCGCGCTTGCCGTAGTCCGCGGCGTTCGCGTCTTCGCTGAGCGCGCCGAAAATCTGCGTTTCTTCGCCGCGCATCACGTTGGGCAGTTCGCCGCGTTGCAGGATGCCCGGCACGATGTGCAGCGTCGCGCCACATGCCGCCTGCACGCGAACGAGCCCGCTCACCAGCGCATCGGCGCTCGCCGGTGCGTCGACGTACGGCGCCTCCAGCCAGCCCTGCGCGCTGCCGACCATCCCCGCCGCGATCACCGGCACGCCGCGCGCCGCGTCGAGCCAGGCGCCGCACACATCCTCGAAAGCGGCGTCGAAGCCACCCTGTTCCGCGCTGCGCGGCAGATTCATGACGCCGGCCGGCGACGCGCGTGTCGCCAGCACCCGGCCCTCGGCGTCGTACAGATAGGCGCGCAACGAGGTCGTGCCCCAGTCGAGCGCAATCAGCGCGGCATTCGCGAGGCCGGCGTCGGCGACGACGCCCGCGGCCAGATGGTTGCCTGCCGGTGTGAGAGAACCCGCCTGTGTCATCGTTTGATCCTGCGGGTTGTCGGTTGCGGCGCGCGCCAACCGAGTTCTTCCGAGATCGCGCGCGCTTCGCGCTGCACGACCGGGATCAGTTCGTCCATGCGTTCGAGCGGCATGTACGGAATCGTGCTCGCCACCGACAATGCCGCCACCACCGCACCCGACGCATCACGCACCGGGGCCGCCACGCAGCGGATCGCCGCTTCGTTCTCTTCGAGGTCGAAGGTATAGCCGCCGGCTGCGTAATTGGTCATGCGCTGCATGAAGGTCGGTGCGTCGGGGCGGTTGTCCGGCTTGAACGTGACGCCGGCGAGCGCGCGGCGCGATGCCTCGAACAACGTCTGCCAGACGTCCGGCGTGAGGTCGAGCATCATCGCCTTGCCGATCCCCGTCGACGCCAGCGGCATCCGGTGCCCGACGCGCGAACGCATTTCGAGGCCACGGGTGCCGGGAATCTTGTCGATGTACAGCACGTCGTCGCCGTCGCGCACGCCGAGGTGAATCGTGTCGAGCGTCTGTTCCGCGAGCGATTCGAGGTGCGGGCGCGCAACCGCGGTGAGCGGCATCTGTTCGAGCGCGATGGTGCCGAGTTCGATCAGCTTCGGGCCGAGCAGATAGCCGCCTTGCACCTGACGCAGATAGCGCGCCTGCACGAGGCTGCTCACCAACCGGTGCGTGGTGCTGCGGGTCGTGCCGAGCGCGGCGCCGAAGGTGCGCAGATCGCGCACGCCGGCGGCGGCGGCTTCGAGAATCGCCAGACCGCGCAGCAGCGTCTGCGTGCCGGCCTGTTGCGGCGTGATGTCGAGCAGCGTGCTGGGCACGGCGATTCCGTTGGCGCCGGCCGGTTGAACGCTGGCGCGCGCCTTGGCGGCGGCGGCCGGGCGCGGCGCGGCGTTGTTCGCGTGATCGGCTTCGGACGCGCTTGCGGCGTGAGTAGGCATCGCTTTGTTCATGGCGATTGGCTTTGGATGGTGTGTGCGCTTACAGCGCGGGGCCGGAGGAGAAGCCTTGAATACGCGCGAAGTGGCGGGCGCAGGGGTGCTGCCTCGTGATGTCGGGCATGGTTTGGCCTTGTCTCCAGTTTTTTTGCTGTCGCTTTTGCGCGGCCGGATGGATGAGGCTTTCCGGCTCACGTTGCGTGTTGGGTTGGATTGTAGGACCGTTTTTGAGAAATCTCCAATATGTGAATGGTGAATTCAAATAATGGGATTCAGGGTGTTTTGATTCGGATTGGATCGTGGGAAGGCGGGGTTCCGGCCGCTCGGGGTAGCGGCGTGAAGCACGCCGGGGACGGTGGCAGAGCGCTCACCGGAGCGTCGGGCCCGTTTCGCCGCGCATGAAAAAAGCCCGCGCAAGGGCGGGCTTTTTCCCAGGCAGAACCGTCACCAAAGCTACATCGCAAACCGCTTCCCCACCTCGCTGCGACGATAAAGAATCAACGTCGCGGCCAGGCCGCACACGGCGGCGAAGCTCAGCCAGTAACCCGGCGCCGCCCGGTCGCCCGTCACCTGGATGAGGTAGGTCGACACCGCTGGCGTAAAGCCGCCGAAGATCGCGGTGGCGAGGCTGAACGCGAGCGAAAAACCAGCCACGCGCACGTTCTCCGGCATCACTTCGGTGAGCGCGGCAACCATCGCGCCGTTGTACATGCCGAAGAAGAACGAGAACCACAGCAGCACGATCAGCATGCGGCCGACACTCGGCGACGACGCCAGCCACCACAGCGCCGGATACGCGGTCAGGATCGCCAGCACGGTAATCGCGATCAGGATCGGCCGGCGGCCGATGCGATCCGACAGCGCGCCCCCGACCGGCAGCCAGATGAAATTGCCGATGCCCACGCACAGCGTCACGATCAGACTGTCAGCGGTCGAAAGCTTCAGCACGGTCTTGCCGAAGGTCGGTGTATAGACCGTGATCAGATAGAACGTCGTGGTGGTCATCGCGACCAGCAGCATGCCCGCGAACACGACCTTCCAGTTCTGCAACAGCGTGCCGAACACTTCGCGCGCGCTGGGACGATGCCGCTGCGCCTTGAACTGCTCTGTCTCTTCCAGCGAGCGGCGCAACGCGAAAAGCAGCGGCACGATCGCGCAGCCGATAAAGAACGGAATGCGCCAGCCCCACGCGCCGATCGTCTCGGCGCTCATCCAGTGATTGAGGCCGTAGCCGAGCGCCGCCGCGATCACGATCGCGACCTGCTGGCTCGCCGACTGCCAGCTCGTATAGAAACCCTTGTGGCCCGGCGTCGCGATCTCGGCGAGATAGACCGACACGCCGCCCAGTTCGGCGCCCGCGGAAAAGCCCTGCAACAGCCGCCCGAGCAGCACGAGGGCCGGCGCCAGCAGACCGATCGACGTGAAGCCCGGCACGCAGCCGATCAGTATCGTGCCGCTCGCCATGATCGACAGCGTCACGATCAAGCCCTTGCGGCGCCCCACCTGGTCGATGTACGCGCCGAGGAAAATCGCACCGAGCGGCCGCATCAGGAAACCCGCGCCGAACACGGCGAACGTGAGCATCAGCGACGCGAATTCGCTGCTCGTCGGGAAGAACACCTTCGAAATGTAAGGGGCGTAGAAGCCGAACAGAAAGAAGTCGAACTGTTCGAGAAAGTTGCCGCTAGTCACGCGCAGTACCGCGCCGACTTTCGACACGCGGACCGTGGCCGCGCTCGTCTCGATCGTGTTTGTGGGGTTCATCATCGGGGTCTCCGTTGTTCTGTCTTTGCGGTGCCGGCGACGCTTCACGCTTCAGGCTCAGTCGGCGCCGGCTTGCGGGCCGCTGCCGCGGCGTTTTTCGATCGCGGACTTGAGGAGCGCCGCGCTGCGATACATGCCGTGCGCGAACTTGCCGTACGGCAGCGTCGCGAACAGCGCCATCACCATGCCCAGGTGCGACGCGAGCAATGCGGGCATGGCGGATGTGTCACGGCCTATTAGAAGCGCGAGGCCGGTGGCGCTCGTCAGCAACAGCAACGCGATGAAACCGCGATCCATCGGTCGCTGCTTCGCGTCGCCGCGCGCGGGGTCGCGCCGCAGGTTGAGCCACAGCAGACCGGCCGGCCCGATCAGCAGACCGACGCCGCCCATCGAGCCCAGCACGACCGGCAAGCTCAGCATCGGATACGGCGCTTCCTCGCCCAGCACGTAGTGATACAGCGTCGCCACCACGGTCGCGGCGAAGCACAGCATGAAGCCGTAGAACGTGAAGTGATGAAAGCGCCGGCGTGCGAGCGTGAAGCGGTCGTCCGCTTCGTTGCAGCCGTCGCCGTGTCCGCCGTCGAGATAGGTAAGGCCGAGCACGTTGCGCGTCGCTTCGACGATCGCCGGCGCCGAGGCCGTGCCCGCCGACACGTCGCGCCAGAACCGCGTCACGCCGATACCCAGCGCGAGCGCCGCAAAGCCGAACACCGCGCCGAAGATCAGCGCGAGCAGGTTGTGCGGGAAGATCGCGTAGAAGCTCGACGCCTGTGCGCCCGGGCGGTAGTCGAGCAGCGAACCCGACAGCGCGGTGCCGAGTATCAGGAACAGCGCGAGCCCGGCGGCCAGTGCCAGCGAGACGGTCAAGCCATTGCGTTTGTACAGCGCGCCCATCACGGGCGGCCACGCGTACTCGGTATAGGTTTCGAGCCGCACTTTCGCCATCGCCTGCGGGACGTTCACCGCGAATTCGTGCGGCGGTGCGTACTGGCACGCGTGAAAGCACGCGCCGCAGTTGTGGCACAGGTTCGCCAGGTAATTCACGTCGGCCTTGCCGAATTCGAGGCGGCGAGTCATCGCCGGGAATACCGCACAAAAACCTTCGCAATAGCGGCACGCGTTGCATATCTGCATTTGCCGCGCGACTTCGGTTTCGTTATCGGTCAGCGGCACGATACGGATGACTCGCGACTGCGGATCACGCGCGACGGCGTGATCGGCGCGGTCAGGCGAGCCGGCCAATTGCTGCGCTTCACGCGTCAGCGCTTCAATTTTCTGCACTGAGAACTCCTGATGATTCGCGTGCGCTTCGAGCCGCGTGTCCCGCGCACTCCGCTTGCGCAGCCGCCTGTGCGGCCCGCGCCGCCCCGGTGCCGGCGATGCGCCCGAACGCCGTGCCGATCGACATGCCGACCCCGGCCGTATAGCCCTTGCCGAGCACATTGCCGGCCATCATCTCGCCCGCGACGAACAGGTTCTCGCTCGGCTCGCCGCCAAAATGCACCTGGGCCCGGTCGTTGACCTGGAGCCCCAGGTAAGTGAACGTGATGCCGGGCTTGAGCGCGTAGCCGTAGAACGGCGGCGTGTCGATCGGCCGGGCCCAGTGGGTCTTCGGTGGGTCGAGCTGTTCGGTGTGGCAGTCGTCGAGCGCGGTGTGATCGAACGTGCCGACGTGGCAGGCGTCGTTGTACGCGGTGATGGTCCGCACGAACGCCGCTTCCGGCAGACCGAGCTGGCGAGCCAGTCCGGCCAGCGTGTCGGATTTCTCACCGGGAAACACCGGCGGCATGAAACGGCCGATCGCCTTGGCGTCGATGATCGAATAGCCGGTCTGCCCTGGCTGCTGCGCGACGAGGCGTCCCCAGATCGCGTAACGCTTCGGCCAGAAGTCCTCGCCCTCGTCGTAGAACCGCTCGGCGTCACGATTGACGACCACGCCCAGCGACACGCAGTCGATCCGCGTGCAGATGCCGCCGTCGTAGAGCGGCGCGCGCGCGTCGATCGCGACACAATGGGATTGCGACGGATCGCCGATCGAATCCGCGCCCACGTCGATCATGTACTTGAGCAACACGCCCTTGTTGAAGCGCGTGCCGCGAATCAGGAAGTTATCCGCCGGCCATTCGCCGCGCTCATTCTGGCCCCACGCTTGTCTGAGCCATTCGCGATTGGATTCGAAGCCGCCCGCCGCAAGCACGCAGGCACGCGCCTCGAAACGACGGCTGCCACTGCGCGCCGCAACGAAGCGGCCATCATCGAGTTCGATCGTGTCGACCGGCGTGTCGTAGAGAACCCGCACGCCGAGCGCTTCGGCGCTGCGGTAGTAGGCGTTGACGAGCGCCTTGCCGCCGCCCATGAAAAACGCGTTGGTGCGCGCGACGTGCAGCGCGCCGGACAACGGCGGCTGAAAGCGCACACCGTGTTTGCGCATCCACGGACGGCAGGTTGCGGACGCGCGGATCACGAGACGCGCGAGGTGCTCGTTCGTGATGCCGCCCGTCACCTTCAGCAGATCGCGCCAGTATTCTTCTTCCGGATACGCTTCGACAAGCACGTCTTGCGGTGCATCGTGCATGCAGCGCAGATTGCGGGTATGTTGTGAGTTGCCGCCCCGCCACTCGCGCGGGGCCGATTCGAGAAGGAGGACCGATGCGCCCGCTTCGCGCGCCATCAGCGCGGCGCACAGCGCGGCATTGCCTCCCCCGATCACGAGTACATCGACCATCTAGCTTGCCTCCTGTCGACCGGCGTTGGTGCTGTGGCTGTCGGCCATACAGCGCGCTGACTCCGGTCCCATGCAACGTAATTGCTTCGAGGCGAACTGTAGTCAGCGGCGGCAAACGCCGCCATCAGCAAACGGGCTAGAGGTCTTCAGTTTTCGTGAAGGGACGGACTTGATCGAGTTATCTGAGCTTCGCGCCGGGCCAGCGGCCCTCTTTCACCAGCGTACGCGCGACGTCCGCGAGCACGACGCGCGCCGCCAGCGCAGCCGGGGACAATTCGTCGTCGGACACGCTGACCAGCAGGTTCGCCCTGAGCGCGTCGGTGTCCGCGATGCGGCTGCTTGCAAGCATCGCGTTCTCCGATCGCGCGAGCGCCGCGCCGGGCTGGATGGTCGCGCCCAATCCGCCGCGCACCGCGTCCATCAGGATCGCGAGGCCGTCCGCCTCGGCGGCGAGATGCGGCTCATACTTCGCGCGTTTGAACGCGGAGGTCAGCAAGGCTCGCAAGCCGTGCGAGCCGCTCGGCAGGATCAGCGGCAGATCGCCGAGCTTCGACAAACGCACTTCGCGTTGCGTCGGCATGCCGGCCAGATCACGCGCACCGATCACGAACAGCCGCTCATCGAGCAGTGGCATGACGCTCCAGCGTTGGGTGGGGGCTTCCTGAAACAGGATGGCGAGGTCGATGGTCCGCGCGCCGAGCATCGATGCGAGATAGCCGGACAGACTTTCGACCATGCGCAACCGGATGTCCGGATAGCGTTCGCGCATCGCGCGCATGAAGGGCAGACCGAGCACGCCAGCGGTGCTGGGCGCGAGTCCGACGCTGACGTGTCCTGAGAGCCGCGCCTCGCGTGCGGCGAGCGCCGCGTCGTCGATATGGCGCAGTGCCAGTTGAGCCTGCCGCCAGAACGCGAGCCCGGCGTCGGTCGGCACGACGCCGCTCGAGGTTCGCTGCAACAGCCGGGTCGACAGCTCGCTTTCGAGGCGCGCGATCTGCTGGCTCAACGCCGAAGTCACGACGCCCAGTTCGAGCGCCGCCTTGCCCATGCTGCCGTGTTCGATCACGCTGATGAAGTAACGCAGCTGCCGCAGTTCCATCGGAGTTTCCCGCGAGGCCATGCACACGCGGCCGCGCCGCACGTGCGAAAAACGTTTAGTCCGGCAATTCCGCCGCGCCCATGCGCCGCGCGATCACGCGTGCGCGCTGGGTCAGATAGGCGGAGCTGCGGTGTTCATCGAAGTACCTGGGCCGCGGCAGCATCACGGCGAGGCGTGCGGACTGTGCCGCGCTCAGCTTGGCCGCCGACGTCTTGTAGTAATACTGCGCCGCCGCTTCGGCGCCGTAGACCCCATTGCCCCACTCGACGGAGTTCAGATAGATCTCGAAGATCCGTTCCTTGTCCATCAAGGTTTCGAGCATCCAGGTAATGATCAGCTCCTGGCCCTTGCGGATATAGCTCTTCTCACGGGACAGAAACAGATTCCGCGCGAGTTGCTGGGTGATCGTCGAACCGCCGCGCACGATCTTGCCGCGCGCCTTGTTGCGCTCCCACGCCTGCAAAATCGCGTCGGTTTCATAGCCTTTGTTGTTGACGAAATTCGCGTCTTCGGAAGCGATGATCGCGCGCTTCAGATTGCGCGAGATCTGGTCGTACGGCATCCACGTATGCTGCACCGACAGATCCGGCCGATCCTGCGACAGGCGCCACGCGTCCGAGCGCATGAACGCGGTCGAGCGCGGGTTCACGTAATTCCAGACCGCGATCTGCGTGAAGTAGAACGCCTGCGTCGCGAGCCAGGCGATCACCAGCACGGCGCCCAGATAAACCACCCATCGCACCGGACTGGGCCGGCTTGCGCGCCGCGTTGCTGTCATGTGCGTTCCAGTCCTCGAATGGGTCAGTTCCGTCCGGCGATGCGCGGGTCTACGCGTGCGACGGCGCCGTCAGCAGCGCACGCAACTCGGCCAGCACCGGTGCGCCGTCGGGCCGCACGCCGCGCCACACGTGAAACGATTCGGCGGCCTGTTCGACCAGCATGCCGAGACCGTCGGCGCCGCGCGCGCCCAGCTTGCGCGCGTGCTCCATGAAGACCGTCGGATGCGCGCCGTACATCATGTCGTACGCGAGCGTGCCGTTGCCGAACGCGCGGTCGTCGCAGTCGGGCAACGACGCGTCGAGGCTGCCCGCCGTCGCGTTGACGATCACGTCGTACTGGCCCGCTTCGATCGCGCGCGCGCTGCCGCCCGTCAGGCGGCACGCGGCGTCGCGCGCGGCCTGCGCGAACTGATCGACCAGCGCTTCGGCCTTCGCCGCCGTGCGGTTGACGATGGTGAGCGTATGCGGTGCGCGCTCCAGCATCGGCAGCACTACGCCGCGCGCGGCGCCGCCTGCGCCGAGCAACAGGATGCGCGCGCCCTTCAGCGACACGCCGAGATTCACCTCGATGTCGCGCACGAGACCGAAGCCGTCGGTGTTGTCGCCGTAGATGCCGTTCGAGTCGAAGCGCAACGTGTTCACCGCGCCCGCCGCCGCCGCGCGCGGCGACAACGTCGTGGCGAACGCATAGGCGTCGAGCTTGAACGGCACGGTCACGTTCAGGCCGCGTCCGCCCACGTCGATGAAGGCGCGCACGTGCGGCACGAATGCATCGACCGGCGCGAGCAGCGCGCCGTATTCGACCGGCTCGCCGGTTTGCTCGGCGAATCGGCCATGAATGAACGGCGACTTGCTATGCCCGACCGGATTGCCGATGACCGCATAGCGCTCGCGTGTCTGATTGGCGCTCATCGTCCCGGCTCCGCGATATGTTGATCGGCGGCTGCGTCGCTTGCACTGTCGTCGTTGTTGTTGTCGGTATCGGCATCGGCTGCTGCGGCTTCGGCCTGCGCCTCGGCTTCGCCTTCGGCGCTGTCGTCGGCCGCGTCGATGATTTCGTCATCGCCTTCATCCGCCTCTTCCGCTTCGGTGCCGCTCGTCACGGTCGGTGCGTCGAGCACGTGCAACAGACGCACGGACGCTTCGACGGTCAGCTCGTCGATCGACATCACTTCCATCTGCAAACGCGTGCCGCGCGCGTGCACGCCGAGGCCCGGCACGTGCAGCAGCAACGGAATCTCTTCGAGGCGCACCAGATCGCCCTTCACCACCGACGCCACCACCTGCTTGCGGTTCTCCTGCTTCAGCCAGCGCAGGCACCAGAAGTACTCCATACGGCGCTGATGATCGGCATACGCAGTGTAGGTGTCGTCGAAGCCTTGCACGACGGCGAACAGATCGGCGTCCTTCGGCTTGAACGGCGCGGCGAGTTTCGCGGTCACGCCATGCTGCACGCAGGCGATCAGTTGCCACTGGTTCACCAGGTCGACGTAACGGCGCAGCGGCGACGTGCTCCACGCGTATTGCGTGACGCCGAGGCCTTCGTGCGGCGCGGCGTTGGTCTGCATGCGCGTGCGCTTCGGGCCGGTTGGCGCGCCGAACGCGCGCTGCGTGCGATAGATGCCCGGCACGCCGTGGTCGTGCAGGAACGCGCCCCACGACGAGTTCGCGAGAATCGCCAGCTCGGCGACGATCGTGTCGAGCGGCGAACCGCGCCGGCGCGGCGTGATCGTGATGTGCTCGCCTTCCACGTAGAAGTTGAAGTCCGTATTGCGCTGCACTTCGCGGCGCAGACCGTAGCCGGCGCGCGCGGTCTGGCGCTTTTCGAACAGCGCCTGCGCGAACGGCCACAGCACGGCGATGTCTTCCTTGTGCGGATAGTCGCCGGTGCCGGCGGCGAGCGCCTCTTCGTTGACGAGTTCGTCGAGCGTGTTGTGACGCAGGTTGTTCTTCACGAACACGCGCTCGGCGCGCGTTTCGCTCGCGACGATCTCCTGGGTTTCGCGATTGACGATCACATACAGCGACAGCGCCGGCCGCAAGCCGCCTTCAGCCAGCGTGAATGCTTCGACGACGCTGTCGGGCAGCATCGTGATCTTGTCGCCCGGCATGTAGACGGTCGACAAACGCGTGCGCGCGATCGCGTCGACTTCGTCGCCACGCTGGATGCCGAGCGCCGGCGCGGCGATGTGCACGCCGATCCGCACTCGGCCGTCGGCCAGATGCTCGACGGAAAACGCGTCGTCGATTTCGGTAGTGGTGATGTCGTCGATCGAGAACGCCTCGACGTTCGCTTCCGGCAAATCTTCCGGCAAGCCGCCGACGGCGACGGGCGGAAAGCCCGTGCCGTGCGGGAAGAACTCGGAGAGGAATTTCGCCTCGTGCAGCGCGCGCGCCGACGGGATCGCGCCGCATTCGAGCATCAGGCGCGCCTGCGAAATGCCGCGCGCGGCCGCCGCGCCTTCGAGCGCCTTGTATTCGATCGTGTTCTTGTCCGGCTTGGTCAGCAACGCGAGCGCGGTCTTGCCGGTGAAGGCTTCCGGCAGACGGCCGGCCTTCAACTCTTCCTCGTAGCCCTGTTGCACCAGCGCCTGCTGACGCTTGCGCTCGAGACCGGCCAGCGCCATCTTCAGTTGTTCCTGCGGCGCGCGCTGATACATGCCGCGGCCCTTGCGGCGGAAGTACACCGGCGCGCCGTGCATGCGCAGCACCAGCGCCGCGCGCTCGATCGAACCGAAGCGCTCGCCGAAGTACTCGGCGCCGAGCGTGGCAAACGGGAATTCGTCGTCAGGCGCGCATTCCCACAGAAAGTCCAGGTCGATGTCCTGCGCGGCGGCGTCGGCCTGCTGCATCAGTTCGGCCGCGCTCGGCTTGTCGAATTCGATCAGCACGTCTTTGGCGCGCACCTTCGCGCGCCGCCCGCCCGGCAACTCGACCTGAAACGCGTCACCTTGGCGCGACAGCACGCTGCCAGCCTTGAAACTGCCCGATTCCTCGAAGAAAACGTTCACTCAATACTCTCGTTCTGACTTGCATCTGCCGGCGCGCCCGATTTCGTTCAGCGATCGGTCACTACATGCGCGGCACGGCAACGTGTTCGTGGTAGTGGATCCGCGGCGCCTTACGTACGGATACGCGCGCCAGCGGCTTGAATCTGATTCCAATCTGGTGACAGGCAGCGGCTTCGCTGCGGGTCAGATGCATCGGGTGACCGACGGCGGCTTCGCCGCCAGGTCGTGCGCCTGAGCCTCTGCTCAGGACGTCGCTTCGGGCCGCCGCGTCGGCGCACAACATCAGGACGCTTCGGGCCGCGATTGCTTCATGCCGCTTCGCGCGGCGCCGGCGGCTCGACGTCTTCGGCGTCGCAAAAAGCCAGCACGTCGTCGACGTAGTGCGCGAACTCGCTGATCGCGTGGTCACTTCCTTCGATCAGCGTAGTGCGTGCGCCGGGATAGTGCGCAAGCATTTCGCGGTAGTCGAGCACTTCGTCGCCGGTGGCGGCCATCAGATAATAGCGTTCGGGCCGCGTGATCGACGCGACGCCGAGCGCGCGCAGCTCATCGAGATGATGCGGTTCGACGACGATACTGCCGCCGCCGTGCCACAACGGCTGCTCGCCGAGATAGGCGCTCAGGTCGCGCTGCGGCACGACCGCCGGGTTCAGCAGCACAGCCGGCCAGCCGTGCTTCTCCGCCAGATGCGTCGCGAAATAGCCGCCGAGCGAGCTGCCGATCACCGTCACGTTCTTCGGTTTTGCGGCATTCACCAACGATTCGGCGAGCCCGACCGTGTCGAATGGTGAAACGGGCAGCATCGGGCAGCACCATTCGTCGGCACGGCCCAGTTCGGCCAGGCGCGCCGCCAGCACACGCGCCTTGAACGAATTGGGCGACGAGCGGAACCCGTGCAGATAGAGAATCACGAGTTGCCTCGCGCGGAAAGAGCGTCGAGCAGCTTCTGATGCACGCCGCCAAAGCCGCCGTTGCTCATCACCAGAATCTGGTCGCCGGGGCGCGCGGCGTGAACCACCGCTTTGACCAGCGCGTCCAGATTGTCGAAGGCCTGCGCCTTGCCGCCGAGCGGCGCGAGCGCCTCGCCGAGATTCCAGCCGAGCGCGTCGCGGCCGTTCGGCGCGCCGTAGCCGAACACGAGGTCGGCGTCGGCGAGACTGGCGGGCAGTTGCGCTTTCATCACGCCCAGCTTCATCGTGTTCGAGCGCGGCTCCAGCACGGCGAGAATCCGCGTGTTGTCGCGGCCGACGCGCGCGCGCAGCCCGGCCACGGTCGTGTCGATCGCGGTGGGATGATGCGCGAAGTCGTCGTAGACGGTCACGCCGTCGACGCTGCCGCGCACTTCCATGCGCCGCTTCACGTTGCGAAAGCTCGCAAGCGACTTCGCGGCCTGGGCCGGCGGCACACCGACGCTACGCGCGGCGGCGATCGCGGCCAGCGCGTTCATGCGATTGTGCTCGCCCTGCACCTGCCACTCGACCACGCCGACGCGCTCGCTGTTGTGATACACGGCGAAGCGTTCGTCGACCGGCACGCCGTCTTCGGCAGGCAAGGTTTCCCAGCCGCCCTGCACGCCGAAGCGCTCGACGTCGCTCCAGCAGCCGCGCGTCAGCACCCGTTCGAGCGCGTCTTCACGGCCGTTCGTCACCACCCGGCCGATGCCCGGCACCGTACGGATCAGATGATGGAACTGCGTTTCGATCGCGGCGAGATCGGGGAAGATGTCAGCATGATCGAATTCGAGATTGTTCAGGACCGCCGTCTTGGGCCGGTAGTGGACGAACTTCGAGCGCTTGTCGAAGAACGCAGTGTCGTATTCGTCGGCTTCGATCACGAAGAAGCTCGAATCCGTGAGCCGCGCGGACACGCCGAAGTTCAACGGCACGCCGCCGATCAGGAAACCCGGATTGAGGCCGGCGTCTTCGAGCAGCCAGGTGAGCATCGAACTGGTGGTGGTCTTGCCGTGCGTGCCGGCCACCGCCAGCACCCACTTGCCGTTCAGCACATGCTCGCCGAGCCACTGCGGGCCGGAGACGTACGGCAGGCCACGGTCGAGGATCGCTTCCATCAGCGGGTTGCCGCGCGAAACCACGTTGCCGATCACGAACAGGTCCGCGTTCAGGGCGTTCAACTGGTCCGCGTCGTAACCCTCGATCAGACGGATGCCTTGCGCCTCGAGCTGCGTGCTCATCGGCGGATAGACGCCGGCGTCGCAACCCGTCACGGTGTGGCCCGCGCCGCGCGCGAGCACCGCGAGACCGCCCATGAACGTGCCGCAGATGCCGAGGATGTGGATGTGCATAAGCCTGTCGTGCCGCGCGGGCGTTTTTTGCGAGGGATGGGAGTGCTGCAAAGCGGCCGGAACGACCGTCTGCAAAGGACGCTATTGTAACCGACAGCATTCGCGCGCCCCATGATGCTCCCGCTCCGCCTCGCCGGCCGCGCGGCGCGCCCCGCCCCAAAAGGCCGTCGTCAATCTCTAGTATGATTGACGGATGGTCCGCAAATCACATTTCGATCCGCAGCGCGTGCGCGAGGAAATCGCCATCGCGGCTGCACGCATGATCGCCGAAGACGGTCTGGACTACGCCACGGCCAAGCGCAAGGCAGCGCGGCAAGTCGTCGGCGAGACTCGCGTTGCCGGCGAATGGCTGCCGGATAACGACCAGATCGAAGAAGAAATCCGTGAATATCAGTCGCTCTTTCAGGGCGACAGCCAGCCAGCGCTGCTGCGGCGGCTGCGCCATATCGCGCTGGACTGGATGGAACGGCTCGCGCCGTTCAACCCGTACCTCACCGGCGCGGTGCTCGGCGGCACGGCTGGCGAACACTCGGATGTACATCTGCAGGCGTTCTGCGACAACCCGAAGGAAGTCGCGATCTACTTTCTGAACGCCAACATTCAGTACGACGTGTCGGAAACGCGGCACTTCGCCGGCCGCGGCTACGTCGAGACGCTGAGCTTCCTGTGGCGCCCCACGAACGAAGGGCGCGACGCGGAACCGGTCGGCATCCACGTCGCGCTGTATGAGACGGACGACCTGCGCGGCGCAGTCAAGGCCGATGCGCGCGGCCGCACGGCGCGGGCGAATCTGCAGGCGGTCCAGGCGCTGCTCGACAACAGCGAAGCCACCCCTTCCACTAATTAGACAGTCCAGGCATGAACACGAGACGGATTCTGGCGGGCGCACTGGTCGCCATCGTTGCCGCGGGCGGCGGCGTGCTGGCCAATCACTGGCTCAACGACGGCTCCGCGGTCGCGCACGCGGCGCAGGCCGGCTCGCCGCGCAGCGCGGTCGATCAGCTGTGGGCCGCGCCGGTCACCAGCGTGGACGGCAAACCGCAGTCGCTAAGTTTGCATAAAGGACACCCCATCGTCGTCAACTTCTGGGCGTCGTGGTGCGGCCCGTGCGTCGAGGAAATGCCGGCGCTGTCCCAACTTCAGCGCGAATATGCGAAGAAAGGCATCCAGTTCGTCGGACTTGGCGTCGATTCGGAGAAAAACATCCAGGCTTTCCTGCAGAAGGTCAAGGTGGCCTACCCGGTCTACGTGACCGGCTTTGGCGGCGCCGACCTTGCCCGCGCGTTCGGCAACAACGCGGGCGGGCTGCCGTTCACCGTCGTGATCGACGCGAAGGGCAACGTCCGCTCGACAAAATTAGGGCAGATCGACCCGGCCGCGCTCCGGCAGACGCTCGACGCACTTTAAATTTCGCATTCTTTTGCTGGCCCATTCCATGCGGAACGCACAGAAATACGCGCAAATCGCACGAATTTGAGAGAAGATGGGCGCCCGGTGCGGCGGCGGATCGACGCAAGCGTCGCTCCGTACGTCTGGGAAACTAGACAAGTTTCTCTAATCAGCGCTAAAGTGCGCCCAATTCCACGGAAAAAGAAGCGACCATGACGCGACTGCTGGTACTGCACGGACCCAACCTCAACCTTCTCGGCACCCGGGAACCCGAGGTCTACGGTCGCGTGACCTTGCCGCAGATCGATCAGGCCCTCGCGGACCGCGCCGCGGACGCGGACGCGGGCGTCGAGCTCGCGTCGTTCCAGAGCAATCACGAAGGCGCACTGGTCGATCGCATCCAATCCGCGCGGACTGAAAACACCGATTTCATACTGATCAATCCCGCCGCGTACACGCATACCAGCGTGGCCATTCGGGACGCACTGGCGGGGGTCGGCATCCCGTTCGTCGAGATTCATCTATCGAACGTGCATCGTCGCGAACCGTTCCGGCATCACTCGTATTTCTCCGACCAGGCCGAAGGCGTGATTTGCGGCCTCGGCTGGAAGGGATATCTGTACGCGCTCGAATTCGCGCTTGACCGGCTCGCCGCCGGCTCGTCGCGCGGCTGAATCCAACACGACTAATTTGAGCCGGCTACTGCACGATTGCAAATGCCGGCACTTTACGCATTGAAAGGGGCCTCCTGATGGATCTACGTAAACTGAAAACTCTGATCGACCTCGTCTCGGAGTCCGGTATTTCCGAACTCGAAGTGACCGAGGGCGAAGGCAAGGTGCGCATCGTCAAGAATGCGCCGCCGGTTTACGTGCAACCGTCCGCCTCGTACGCGCCGCAATACGCGCAACCGCCGCAAGTCCCGGGCGCGGAAGCGACTGCCGCCGCAGCCGCTCCGGCAACGCCGGCAGTCGCCGCGCCGCAAGGCCACGTGGTGACCTCGCCGATGGTCGGGACGTTCTACCGCGCGCCGTCGCCGGGCGCCGACCCGTTCGTCCAGGTAGGCGACACGGTCAAGGAAGGCCAGACGATCTGCATCATCGAAGCGATGAAGCTGCTCAACGAAATCGAGTCGGACAAGTCCGGCGTGGTGAAGGAAATCCTCGTCGAAAACGGCCAGGCGGTCGAGTACGGCCAACCGCTGTTCGTGGTCGGCTAACGCGGCACGCATTGTTCGCCGCCCGCGCGCCCGCTGTTCAAAAGGCGCGCGACCGATCCTCTGAGGCGGCCGGTGTTGCAACCAACCCGGCGCCCATTGATGAGTCGAAAACCCGCTATGTTTGAAAAAATCCTCATTGCCAATCGTGGCGAGATCGCGCTTCGTATCCAGCGCGCCTGCCGCGAACTCGGCGTCAAGACGGTCGTCGTCTATTCGGAAGCCGACAAGGAAGCCAAGTACGTGAAGCTCGCCGACGAGGCGGTCTGCATCGGCCCGGCGCCTTCGAATCTGAGCTATCTGAACATGCCCGCGCTGATCAGCGCCGCCGAAGTGACCGACGCCGAAGCGATCCACCCCGGCTACGGCTTCCTGTCGGAGAACGCCGACTTCGCCGAGCGCGTCGAGCAGTCCGGCTTCACCTTCATCGGCCCGCGCCCGGAAACGATCCGGATGATGGGCGACAAGGTCACGGCCAAGCAGACCATGATCAAGACCGGCGTGCCTTGCGTGCCGGGTTCGGAAGGCGCGTTGCCGGAAGATCCGAAAGAGATCGTGAAGATTGCCCGCCAGGTCGGCTACCCGGTCATCATCAAGGCCGCCGGCGGCGGCGGCGGCCGCGGCATGCGCGTGGTGCACACGGAAGCGGCGCTGGTCAACGCGGTCAACATGACCCGCGAAGAAGCCGGTCGCGCGTTCGGCAACCCGCAGGTCTACATGGAGAAATTCCTGGAGAACCCGCGGCACATCGAAATCCAGGTGCTGTCCGACTCGTTCAAGAACGCGGTCTGGCTCGGCGAGCGTGACTGCTCGATGCAGCGCCGACACCAGAAGGTGATCGAGGAAGCGCCGGCGCCGGGTATCGCGCGCCGTCTGATCGACCGCATCGGCGATCGTTGCGCCGACGCCTGCAAGAAGATGGGCTATCTGGGCGCGGGCACGTTCGAGTTCCTGTACGAAAACGGCGAGTTCTATTTCATCGAGATGAACACGCGCGTGCAGGTCGAGCATCCGGTGACCGAGCTGATCACGGGCGTCGACATCGTGCAGGAACAGATCCGCATCGCGGCCGGCGAGAAGCTCGCGTTCCGTCAGCGCGACATCGTGTTCAAGGGTCATGCGATCGAATGCCGGATCAACGCAGAAGATCCGTTCAAGTTCATTCCTTCGCCGGGTCGTTTGACCTCGTGGCACATGCCGGGCGGCCCCGGCATCCGCGTCGATTCGCACGCGTACAACGGCTATTTCGTCCCGCCGAACTATGATTCGATGATCGGCAAGCTGATCGCTTACGGCGCGACGCGCGAGCAGGCGATCAAGCGCATGCGCATCGCGCTGTCGGAGATGGTGGTCGAAGGTATTCAGACCAACATCCCGTTGCACCGCGAGCTGATGCTGGACGCGAAGTTCGTCGAAGGCGGCACCAGCATTCACTACCTCGAAAACCGGTTGGCCGCGAAGCTGCAGGCCGCGCCGGAAGAAGCGTAAGTCATGAGCTACCGGGAACTGATCGCCGAGCTGGCACGCGAGCACGCGGAGGAATTTTCCGACGCACTGCTCGAGTTGGGCGCGTTGTCCGTATCGGTCGAAGACGCGGACGCCGACACGCCCGACGAACAGCCGCTGTTCGGCGAGCCCGGTCTCACGCCGGATCGCACGGCCTGGCAGCGTTCGCGCGTGATCGCGCTGCTCGCGCCGGAACACGAGCCGGCGGTGCTGCTGACCGCCGCGGCCAACGAGATCGGGCTGGACGCCGCGCCGTCGTTCACCGTGCGGGAAGTCGAAGAGCAGGACTGGGTGCGGCTCACGCAGTCGCAGTTCGATCCGATTCCGATCGGCGAACGCATCTGGGTCGTGCCGTCGTGGCACGATGCGCCTGACCCCGAAGCACTCGTGCTGGAACTGGACCCGGGCCTCGCGTTCGGCACGGGCAGCCATCCGACCACTCGTCTGTGCATGGAGTGGCTCGAGCAATCGGTCAAGCCAGAGCAGTCCGTGCTCGATTACGGCTGCGGCTCCGGCATTCTCGCGATCCTCGCGAAGAAGTGCGGCGCGAATCCGGTGTTCGGCATCGACATCGACCCGCAAGCGGTCGAGTCGGCGCGTCACAACAGCGAACGCAACCGGGCCGAAGTCACCTACGGTTTGCCTGACGAATGCCCCACCGGTGAGTTCGATATCGTGGTCGCCAACATCCTGTCCAACCCGCTCAAGCTGATGGCGTCGATGCTCTCGTCGAAGGTCAAGCCGGGCGGCCGGATCGCGTTGTCCGGGATTCTGGCGCGGCAGGCCGATGAAGTCGCGCAGGTCTACGCGCGCTGGATCGACATCGGCGTATGGCGCGAACACGAAGGTTGGGTATGTCTCACGGGAACGCGCCGCGAAAGCCATTAGAATAAGGCGTATTGTCCAACCATCGGCCTTCTGGCTTAACGGCTCAATATGCTCCTGGCGACGCGTTGCCCCTTCTGCGAAACCGTCTTCCGTCTGCAACCGGCGCAGCTCGCGCAGCGCCGCGGCCTCGTGCGCTGCGGGCATTGCCACGAAGTATTCGACGCGTCGAGCAGCCTGTTCGACGTTACCGGGGGCGGTGACTTCTCCACCGCCAAACCGGTCGCCGCTGCGGCGGCAATCGAGGCGCTGTCGGGCGTGCGTCAGCAAGGCCCCGACTTCAGCGCCGAAGCGTGGGACCCGTCGGCGCCCGCGCCCGACGCCTCCATCGACAACCGTCTGCTGCACAACGCCCGCAATGTGCCGCTCGCGCCCGTCTCGACCGACGCGGGCGCCACCCTCACACCCCGGCCCGTCGAACCCGAACTGCCGCCCGACGTCTTCAGCAAGCCCCTGCCCCCCGACGACGAACCCGTGCTGGCCGACGCGCCGCTCGACCCCTACGCGTACCAGGCCAACGACGAGCCGCCCGTGGAAGAAGCGCCGCGGGTCTGGCACAAGACCGAACGTACGTCCGAACCGGCTCCGGGTGAAGCGGCGAGCTTGCATGGCATCGCCGACAATGAACCGCATTTCGGCACCTCGGGCTTAGGCGCCGCCGCGGATCTGGGCGCGGCCGGTTTCGGCGCGGCCACGGCGGCGGGTGCGGGCGGGTCAGGCACGGGCGGTCCCGGTGGTCCCGGCATCGGGGGTCCGGCTCCGGCCGCTTCCGGCGGCGAACCCTTTTCCGTCAACCCCGTGAACGACGGCAGCGATCCCTTCCCGGTCGTGCGCGAAACCCGTCCCGCCGACGCGCGGCGCATGGGCCGGGCGATTGCCGCATCGATCTTGGGGCTGATACTGGTTTTCGTGCTGCTCGCGCAACTCGCATGGTGGCAGCGCGAAACCGTGCAGGTGTATCTGCCGCGCACACAGACGCTGTACGTGAAAGTTTGCTCGTATCTCGGCTGCCAGCTGACGCCGCCGCACGACATCGATGGTTTGCAGGTCGAACCATCCGATCTGCGGCAGATCGACGGCCCGCACAAGCTCGAACTGAAGATGCCGCTGCACAACCGCTACGGCATCGCGCTCGCCTATCCCGCCATCGAACTCACACTGCTCGACGACCAGAATAACGTGGCCGTGCGGCGCGTGCTGTGGCCGCAAGACTATGTACCGCCCGGCACGCCGATCGCTGCGGGCCTGCCGGCGCACACGACGCAAACCATGATCGTGCATCTCGACACGGGCACGGCGGTCGCCTCCAATTTCCGCGTACAGATCTTCTATCCGTAACGCACCCTCGCGCGCCCGGCCACGACCGGGCGCTTTCACCGTCATTACTGACGAATTTTCGGAGCACAACAACATGAGTCAAGTCACGCTGGGTGGCAACCCGATCGAAGTAGCCGGCACGTTCCCGTCGGTGGGCCAGAGCGCAGCCGCTTTCTCGCTGGTCGGCAAGGATCTGAAGCCGCTGTCGCTCGCCGATTTCGCGGGCAAGCGCAAGGTGCTGAACATCGTTCCGAGCCTCGACACGCCGACCTGCGCCACCTCGACCCGCAAGTTCAACGAAGCCGCCGCGAAGCTGACCAACACGGCCGTGATCGTCGTGTCGGGTGATCTGCCGTTCGCCGCGTCGCGCTTCTGCACGACCGAAGGTATCGAGAACGTCGTCACGGCCTCCACGTTCCGCGGCCATGAATTCGCGCAAGCGTATGGTGTCGACGTGACGAGCGGCCCGCTGACGGGCCTGACGGCGCGCGCCGTGGTGGTGATCGACGAGAACGACAAGGTCGTGCACGCCGAGCTGGTCGGCGAAATCAAGAACGAGCCGAACTACGACGCAGCACTCGCCGCGCTGAAGTAAAAACCTTCGCGCACGAGCCCGGCGCCGCGCCTCGTGCGCGGCGTTGTCGCATCGCCGCGCGCCCTCTCACAATCGCATTTTTACAGGAACGCTCGCCTTGGCTACGCTCATCTGCGGCTCGCTCGCCTACGACAACATCATGACTTTCGAAGGGCGCTTCCGGGAGCACATCCTGCCGGAGCAGGTCCACATCCTGAACGTGAGCTTTCTCGTGCCGACCATGCGCCGCGAGTTCGGCGGCTGCGCGGGCAACATCGGTTACGCGCTGCATCTGCTCGGCGGCGACGCGCGCATCATGGGCACGCTCGGCGCAGTAGACGCGCAGCGTTACGTCGAGCGCTTCGAGCAGCTCGGGCTGTCGACTGAAAGCGTGCTCGTCGTGCCGGACACCTACACGGCCCAGGCGATGATCACCACCGACCTGGAAAACAATCAGATCACCGCGTTCCATCCGGGCGCGATGATGCAGTCGCATCTGAACCGCGCTGACGAAGCGAAAGGCATCACGCTCGGCATCGTGGGACCGGACGGCTACGACGGCATGATCCAGCATTCGGAACATCTGGCGGCCGCCGGCGTGCCGTTCATCTTCGATCCGGGCCAAGGTCTGCCGCTCTTCGACGGCGCTACGCTGCGGCGCATGATTGAACTTGCCACGTACGTAGCTGTCAACGATTACGAAGCCAAGCTGGTGAGCAACAAGACCGGCTGGTCGATCGAAGAGATCGCCGGCAAGGTCGAAGCGTTGATCGTCACGCTCGGCGAACAGGGTGCACAGATCCATCATGCCGGCGGTATCGAAAGCATTCCGGCAGTCGAGGCGAAGCAGGTGCTCGATCCCACCGGCTGTGGCGATGCTTTCCGCGGCGGCTTGCTGTACGGTATCGAGAACAAGCTTGGCTGGGCCACCACGGGACGCCTCGCGAGTCTGATGGGTGCCTTGAAAATCGAGCAGCAAGGCCCGCAAAACTATGCGCCCACCCGGGCGGAGATCAACGAACGGTTCGCGCAGGCATTCGGTTACAGCCTGCCTTGATACCGAGAGCTATGGGAGTTAGGGAATGAGAACAACGAGTCGCCTGATCGTCGCTACGCTGATCGCCGGTTCGCTGGCCATGTCGGGTTGCGCGAGCAACAGCAGTTCTCCAAACGTCTTCACGGCGTCGCAGGCGCAGCGCGAACAGACGGTCCGCATGGGCACGGTCGACAGCGTGCGCGCAGTACGCATCAGCTCGAACAACGGCCAGCCGAGCGGCTTGGGCGCGGTCGGTGGCGGCGCCCTGGGCGCTTTGGCCGGCAGCACGATCGGCGGCGGCCGCGGCTCGGTCGCCACGGGCATCATCGGCGGCATAGGCGGTGCAGTTGCCGGCAATGCGATTGAAAACAGCGTCGCGATGCGCGACGGCGTCGAGATCACCGTGCGGCTCGACAATGGCGACATGCGTGCCATCACGCAAACCACCACCGGCGAAATCTTCCGCGCCGGCGACCGCGTGCGGCTTCTCTCCAGCGGCGGCGTTACGCGCGTCACGCACTAACTCAAGCTTTCCCTCTCGCGCGGCCGGCTGACACGCCACCGCGACGACCTCAGACGCATGCCCTCCCCTGTGCATGCGTCTTTTTTCGCCTCCAGCTTTTCCCTCCGAGCCCCTTTCAGCCGATCCTCCATCGATCGCGAACGGGCTCGTCAAAACGCCGGGCAAAAAAAATCCCGCCGCCGGAAACCGGCAACGGGACCCTGACCGAGTAGCGCTCATCACAGCTTAAGCGCCACTCGATCATCGGACACATCGTGCGACGTGCCGAAGTATTTCTACTGCTTATCGACTGCTTACGGACGGCTGCCCGTCGGGAACGGCCATGCCGCTGCCGGGTTCAGCGCGGTCTTCACCGTCGCCGCCGGTGCGCTCGAGACAGAAGTCGCTGCGGGTGCAGGCGCTGCCTTCTTGGCGACAGCCTTCTTCGCAGGAGCAGCCTTCTTCGCAGGAGCAGCCGCCTTCTTCGCAGCAGCCTTCTTGGCAGGCGCAGCCTTTTTAGCGGCAGCCTTTTTCGCGGGCGCAGCCTTTTTAGCAGCAGCCTTTTTCGCGGGCGCAGCCTTCTTCGCAGCAGCCTTCTTGGCCGGTGCAGCCTTCTTCGCTGCGGCCTTCTTCGCCGGTGCTGCCTTCTTCGCTGCAACCTTCTTCACTGCGGCTTTCTTCGCCGGTGCAGCCTTCTTGGCCGGTGCTGCCTTCTTTGCCGCGACCTTCTTCACAGCAACTTTCTTCGCTGCGACTTTCTTGGCTGCAACCTTCTTGGCCGGCGCAGCTTTCTTCGCTGCAACCTTCTTCGCCGGTGCTGCCTTCTTCGCTGCAACCTTCTTCACTGCGACTTTCTTGGCAGCGACTTTCTTTGCCGGCGCAGCTTTCTTAGCCGGAGCAGCCTTCTTTGCTGCGACCTTCTTCGCTGCGGGTTTCTTAGCGGCGGCTTTCTTTGCAGTTGCCATCATTTTCTCCTTCAGGTTTTCAGATGAGAGTCAGTTCAAACTACACCCTTCGTCAAAACCCGCTTCCCGCGGACGCTTCTCAGGGCGCGCGCTACGAAGCGGGCTATTCATCGGCGTACGCAGGTGCCGCGCGCTTACGCTAATGAATGCGGTAAGGCGCGCCGTGCCACAAGGCACCGCGCGCCAGATCTGGTCGGCGTTCAAGCGGAACGCCGGCAATTGCTTGATCGAGCCGCTGGCGGCGTCGCCAGCGGCTTTTTCCGGGGGGAAGTCTGCCCATCCCACTGAAGGGTTCGCAAAGTGCCTGTCATGTTTGTGGGCCGCTAAGGCACCGGGCACGCTTTGCATCAGGCGGTTCTGCTCCTAACCAAATTTGCCGCGGCCGAAGCCGGCGGCATCCCCATCGATGAATGCATCTGCGACACGAACCCGGATCACTCCCAGGTCAGCGCGCCGCCCGTTTGATATTCGATCACTCGCGTCTCGAAGAAGTTGCGTTCCTTCTTCAGGTCGATCATCTCGCTCATCCACGGGAACGGGTTTTCCTCGTTCGGGTACAGCGGATCGAGACCGATCTGCTGGCAACGGCGGTTGCAGATGAAGCGCAGATAGCTCTTGAACATCGACGCATTGAGGCCGAGCACCCCGCGCGGCATCGTGTCTTCTGCGTAACGATATTCAAGTTCGACGGCCTGCTGGAAGATCTCGCGGATTTCCGCGCGGAACTCAGCCGTCCAGAGTTGCGGGTTTTCGAGTTTGATCTGGTTGATCAGGTCGATGCCGAAGTTGCAGTGCATCGACTCGTCGCGCAGGATGTACTGGTATTGCTCCGCCGCGCCGGTCATCTTGTTCTGACGGCCAAGCGCCAGGATTTGTGTAAAGCCGACGTAGAAGAACAGGCCTTCCATCACACAGGCGAACACGATCAGCGAGCGCAGCAGAGTCTGGTCTGTCTCGAGCGTGCCGGTCTTGAAGCCCGGATCGGTCAGCACGTTGATGTACGGAATCAGGAATTCGTCTTTCGCGCGGATCGAGGTGACCTCGTGATACGCGTTGAAGATTTCGCCTTCGTCGAGGCCCAGCGATTCGACGATGTACTGGTAAGCGTGCGTGTGGATCGCCTCTTCGAACGCCTGGCGCAGCAGGAACTGGCGGCATTCGGGCGCCGTGATGTGGCGGTAGGTGCCCAGCACGATGTTGTTGGCGGCCAGCGAGTCGGCCGTCACGAAGAAGCCCAGGTTGCGCTTGACGATGCGGCGCTCGTCTTCCGTCAGACCGTTCGGGTCTTTCCACAAGGCGATGTCGCGCGACATGTTCACTTCTTGCGGCATCCAGTGGTTGGCGCAACCAGCCAGATACTTTTCCCAGGCCCACTTGTACTTGAACGGCACCAACTGATTGACGTCGGTCTGGCCGTTGATGATGCGCTTGTCGGCGACATTGACCCGCGCTTCCGAAACGGCAGCCGCGCCGGAAGCGTGAGCGACGGGAGCGACAGCGATGTCGTTCGCGAACACGTCTTGAGCCGAGGGAGCATGAGGAGCGGAACGCGTTCCGACTTGCGAACCGACAGCCGGTCCCGCTGCGTTGCGCAACGCATTCTGTTGCGCGCCGCTCGAGGGAGTTACGGCAGTGATCTCGTCATCCCAGTTGAGCATAAATGTCACCATCAATTTAGAACGGTTTGTACCATCTTTTCACGAGCGATAAAAGAGTTCGCTTGCGAAAAATCCTGTTTTCGATTCGCGTTGCTACGTTCATACAACACTTTGTTCAACAGACTGTGTATGACGCTTCGAGTGAAGCGTGTTGAACGCGTGTCGTCGACGTGCTTCGCGAGCTCGAAGAGCAACGTGTCGAAGCGACATTTCGCTGCTCTATCTATCTGTATCGCGGAGTGTGTTTGCAGCGTCTTGCGCTTGCCGACTGCTTGCTGACTGCTTGCTGACTGCTGCCTCGCATTGGCCACTTCGTCAGCGTGAGCGAGGTGAAGTTCAATGCCATGTCGAACGATGCATGCGGCCACCTGGTTGAGCGGTCCATCGTTCGAAGCCGTTTGCTGAGCGCGCTGTGCCGCGCGCTTGGCCTGGTGCCGCCGACTGCCGAGCCCCGCTCTGCTGCCAGGTCTCTTGCTTCACGTCTTCAGTTTGCTGCGTCTTCAGTTGCCTGCACTGCTGTCGATGAGCGGCTCGGCTTCGATCGCGTCACCTTCGTTTCACCTGCTTCGGCCACTCGATCGAAACTGGACCGCTCATCGACTTCACTTCTGCCGCACCTCGATCAGGTGCGCGGATCGCTGCATGCGGGTCATCACCTACGACCCGTCAGCAAGCAGCGATCCTGCTGCCTGTCGCGTGCTTACTGACAAGCCTCGCACTCTTCAAAGCCAGGGTCGCCCGGACGCATCATGCACACCGGACCATCTGCTTCCGGCGCCGCTTCCACCGCGACTGCCGGCGCTGCCGCAGCAGCCTGAATGCCGCCCGACGCCGCACCGCCGCTCACGCCGAAGCCGCCCGCTGCGCCACCTGCCGCACCGCCGGAGCCTTCGCCGCCGCCCGAGCTCACCGCGTTCAGCGCGCCGTGCGCCACCGTCGACTTCTCGACGTGCGTCGCCGCCATCGTGCGCAGGTAGTAGGTCGTCTTCAGACCGCGCACCCATGCGAGCTTGTAGATTTCGTCGAGCTTCTTACCCGATGCGCCGCCCATGTAGATGTTCAGCGACTGCGCCTGGTCGATCCACTTCTGACGACGCGAGGCCGCTTCGACGAGCCACACCGGATCGAGTTCGAACGCGGTCGCGTAGATCGCGCGCAGGTCGGCCGGGATACGGTCGATGCGCGAGAGCGTGCCGTCGAAGTACTTCAGGTCGGCGACCATCACTTCGTCCCACAGGCCGCGCGCCTTCAGATCGCGCACCAGGTAGTCGTTGACCACCGTGAATTCGCCCGACAGGTTCGACTTCACATACAGGTTCTGGAACGTCGGTTCGATACAGGCCGACACGCCGATGATGTTCGAGATCGTCGCCGTCGGCGCGATCGCGACGCAGTTCGAGTTGCGCATGCCGTAGGTGGCGATGCGCGAACGCAGTTCGGTCCAGTCCATCGACTCGCTCGAATCGACTTCGACGTAACCGCCGCGCGCGTCGGCGAGCAGCTTCACCGAGTCTTGCGGGAGGATGCCGCGATCCCACAGCGAGCCACGGTAGCTCGAGTAACGGCCGCGCTCCTGCGCCAGTTCGGTCGATGCGTAGTAAGCGTAGTAGCAGACCGCTTCCATCGACGTGTCGGCGAACTGGACCGCCTCTTGCGACGCGTACGGCGTGCGCAGCAGATGCAGGCAGTCCTGGAAGCCCATGATGCCCATGCCGACCGGACGGTGCTTCAGGTTCGAGTTACGGGCCTTGGCGACCGCGTAGTAGTTGATGTCGATCACGTTGTCGAGCATGCGCATCGCCACGCTGACGGTGCGCTTGAGCTTGTCGTGGTCGAGCGCGAGCGTGCCGTCGGCCTGTTCCTTCAGGTGCGCGACGAGGTTCACCGAGCCCAGGTTGCAGACCGCGATTTCCGCGTCGCTGGTGTTCAGCGTGATTTCCGTGCACAGGTTCGACGAGTGGACGACGCCGACGTGCTGTTGCGGCGAGCGCACATTGCACGGATCCTTGAACGTGATCCACGGATGGCCGGTTTCGAACAGCATGCCCAGCATCTTGCGCCACAGTTGCGCCGCCGGAATTCTCTTGAACAGCTTGATCTCGCCGCGAGCGACCTTGTCTTCGTAAGCCGTGTAAGCCGCTTCGAACTCGGCGCCGAACAGGTCGTGCAGGTCCGGGCAGGTGGACGGCGAGAACAGCGTCCAGTCGCCGCCTTCCATCACGCGCTTCATGAACAGGTCGGGAATCCAGTTCGCCGTGTTCATGTCGTGCGTGCGGCGACGGTCGTCACCGGTGTTCTTGCGCAGCTCGAGGAATTCCTCGATGTCGAGGTGCCACGTTTCCAGGTACGCGCACACCGCGCCCTTGCGCTTGCCGCCCTGGTTCACGGCGACCGCCGTGTCGTTGACGACCTTCAGGAACGGCACGACGCCTTGCGACTTGCCGTTGGTGCCCTTGATGTGCGAGCCGAGCGCACGCACACGCGTCCAGTCGTTGCCCAGACCGCCGGCGAACTTCGAGAGGAGCGCGTTTTCCTTCAGCGCTTCGTAGATGCCGTCGAGGTCGTCGTCGACCGTCGTCAGGTAGCACGACGACAGTTGCGAACGGCGCGTGCCCGAGTTGAACAAAGTGGGCGTGGACGACATGAAGTCGAAGCTCGACAGCACGTTGTAGAACTCGATCGCGCGCGCTTCGCGGTCGATCTCGTTCAGCGACAGGCCCATCGCGACACGCATAAAGAATGCCTGCGGCATTTCGATGCGCACGTTGTCGTGATGCAGGAAGTAGCGGTCATACAGCGTTTGCAGACCGAGGTAGCCGAATTGCAGGTCGCGGTTATTGTCGAGCGCGGCGCCGAGGCGCTTCAGGTCGAACTGCAGCAGCTTGTCGTCGAGCAGCTCGGCTTGCACGCCGCGCTTGATGAACTGCGGGAAGTATTCGGCGTAACGCTCGCCCATTTCGGCTTGCGTGACTTCTTCTTCGAGGATCTCGCGGCGGATCGTGTGCAGCAGGATGCGCGCGGTGACCTGGCTGTACGCCGGGTCCTTTTCGATCATCGTGCGCGCAGCGAGAATGGCCGAGTCGTAGACCTGGCTCATCGGCACGCCTTCGTACAGATTCTTCACCGTTTCCGCGATGATCGGGTCGGCGCTCACGGCGTCGCCCAGGTTCGCGCAAGCGGATTCGATGATGCCGCGCAGCGCGACCAGATCGAGCGGACGCGTGACACCGTTGTCGGTGACGTTCAGACCCGGCGCGCTCGCGGCGACCTGCTCGTCGTGACCGCGCGCCTGCGTGCGCTTCTCGCGGTACAGCACGTACGCACGCGCGACGTTATGCTCGCCGCCGCGCATCAGCGCGAGTTCGACCTGATCCTGAATGTCTTCGATATGGAACGTGCCGCCGTTCGGGCGGCTGCGCACGAGCGCGCGCACCACGCTCTGCGTGAGTTGCTCGACCAGTTCGCGCACGCGCGCCGATGCCGCGCCCTGACCACCGTTGACGGCGAGGAACGCCTTCGTCACGGCGATGGCGATCTTCGACGGTTCGAACGACACCACGCTGCCATTGCGACGGATCACCTTGTAGTCGGCGTAGGTCGTCTGCGGCGCGAGCGCCTGGGCGCCTTGTGCCTGGCCAAAGGCCTGGCCAGTCGGTGAACCCTCGTACCGGGTCGTCACGTTGTCGGTGGTTTGCATGTGCAAAGCTCCTGGTCCTGGAAATGTTGCGGCGAGTGCCGCGGATTAAATCGAACGCTGCGCCGCCGCGAGCGGAAGCGCTGAGGGGTAGGAAAAAGACCGGCCGGGCCGGTTGGCGGGATGCGACTGCGATGAAGCCTGGTTCGAATTCGTAACGGTCTTCATCGGATGTGTCGCGATCACTTGCTGTGCCCTTTTCCTGAATGCTTCTGGAGGCGGCCGGCGGTCTCTACCGGTTGCGCCCCAAAGATTTTTTTCGCTGCTGGAAAGCTTGCGGCGCCATGTTCCACCGAACGGGGCGCCGCTGATTTATGCACCGGGTTATCCACACAGTTATGCACACTCGACACAAGATATAGTGTGCAACCGAATCTACGGCACCAAGTATAGTGGAGATTCAAGGCAGGTCAAATCGTTTTATTTGGCCTGTCGGGGTTGACTTTTTGCATCGCGCGTTGCGAAGCCATCTCCCGGAGAACGAGGCTGCGCCTGGCTCTCCTCGCATCACGCGAACTCGCGCGAAGGGGCGTTACCGCGTTTTGGAAAACTTGAGATAGGGGAAGTACTGATCCGCAAGCGCCGTATCTTTTTGCAGCCGCTGCCACTCGAAATACGGCCCTGGATCGGTTTTGCGACCAGGGGCGATGTCAGAGTGACCGGCCAGCGCGTCGACCGGATAGCGTGCCTTCAGCGCGCTCACCAGGGCACCGAGCGTGCGGTATTGCGCCGCTTCGAAGGCAGTGGTGTCACTGCCCTCCAGTTCGATGCCGATCGAGAAATCGTTGCAGCGCTCGCGGCCGAAAAAATTCGACGGCCCCGCGTGCCACGCGCGCTCGTTGCACGACACGAACTGTTCGAGCGCGCCGTCGCGATGAATCACGAAATGCGCCGACACCCGCACGCCGCGCAGGTGCGAGTCGTAGTACGGGTGTGCATCGCAGTCGAGCGTGTTCTGGAACAGTTCGGCGATCGCCGTGCCGCCGAACTCATCGGGCGGCAGGCTGATGTTGTGGACGACGATGAGCGTGGGCACGGCCCCGGCGGGCCGCGCTTCGAAATTCGGCGATGGCAGTTGGCGAGCGGCGGCGACCCAGCCGTCTGCATCGACGGCGAATTCGACGCTCATCGAGCGTCGCGGCCCGAGGGACGCGCGCCGTGACGCTGCGCGTGCGCGGCGCTGCAGAACGGCTGCCCCGCCACCACGACCGAGTCGCTCTTCGGCGCGTGCACGCCGCATTCGACGCAGCGGATCATCGGCTCGGCGAGTTGCGGCGCGGCGCCCGGATGCGCGCCGCCGTTGGCGGCGCCATCCGCACTTCTAGCGCCGGCGCCCTGCGCGCCCGTGCCGGTGCGGCGGGCCGTTTGCGCATCATGACGGCGCACCGCCTTCACCAGCCATTGGCCGACGATGAACAGCAGGATCAGCAAAAAAATTTGTCGCATGGGGACACGCTCACACTACGGCACGGTGCAACAGCACCTCGAAAACAAAACGGCTGCCGACGTACGCCAGCAACAGCGCGACGAACGACGCCAGCACCCAGCGCAATGCCGCACGGCCGCGCCAGCCGGATACCTTGCGCGCGGTCAGCAACGCGCCGAACATCACCCAGGAAAGAATCGCGAAGACGGTCTTGTGATCGAGCCGCAACGCGCGGTCGACCAGTTGCTCGCTGAACAGGATGCCCGATAGGAGCGTGAGCGTCAGCAGCACGAAGCCCGCGCCGATCAATCGGAACAGCAGCTTCTCCAGTGTCAGCAGCGGCGGCAGCGTGTCGAGCCAGCTCGACAGCCAGCCATTGCTCGCGGCGGCCGCGTGCCGCTGCGCGGGGCCGCCGCGCATCGCATGCAGACGCCGCTCGACGAGCAGCATCAGAATGGCGTGCAGCGCCGCGATCGCAAAGAGACCATACGCGATGTTGGCGATCAGGAAGTGCAGCTTGAACATCGGCGCGGCCGAATAGGGCAGCACGCGCACGCCGTTGAAGGCCAGCGGCAACAGCGACGCGACGCACGCGAGCGGCAACACGAGCAGACGCAGGCCATCGAGCGGAAAGAAAAAACTCTCGATCCAGTAGATGCCGGCGCCGAGCCAGAACATCGCCGACAGCGCGAACGCGAAGCCGAACACCATCGCGTTCTGCGGGAAGATGGTGGTATGCAGCAGCACGCCATGGGCGAGCAGCGCGACGAACAGCAGCGCGCGGCCCGGCGTGCTCATGCCCGAAGCGGCCGAAGCGACCGGGACATTCGCGGCAGCGGGCATCGGCGGCACGCTCTCCAGCATGGGACGCGCGGCGGCGTGCCGGTGCGAGCGCCAGCCTGCCACGGCAAGACCGCCATAGAGGAGCGCAGTGAGGGCATACAGTACAATATCCATATTCGAAGTTTACACTAGGCCCCTACTCCGCGACGTCTTCCACGTTGCGTGCTGCGCGGGCCGCACTGTTCATCGCTCCCCATGCTCGACAATCTGACTCAACGGATGGCGCGCGTCGTCAAGACGCTGCGCGGCGAAGCCCGGCTCACCGAGGCGAACACCCAGGAAATGCTGCGCGAAGTTCGCCTGGCGCTCCTCGAGGCCGACGTGGCGCTGCCCGTCGTGCGCGAGTTCATCGCCAAGGTGAAGGAAAAGGCGCTCGGCGAAGAGGTCATCAGCAGTCTGTCGCCGGGTCAGGCGCTGGTCGGCGTGGTGCAGCGCGAGCTGACCGCGATCATCGGCGGCGACTACGAAGGCAAGGCGGTCGAGCTCAATCTCGCCGTCACGCCGCCGGCCGTCATTCTGATGGCGGGTCTGCAGGGCGCGGGTAAGACGACCACGGTCGGCAAGCTCGCCAAGCTGCTGCGCGAGAAGTACAAGAAGAAAGTGCTGACGGTTTCGTGCGACGTCTACCGCCCTGCTGCTATCGCACAGTTGAAGACGGTGACCGAGCAGGTCGGTGCGGATTTCTTCCCGTCGGAACCGGAACAGAAGCCGGTCGACATCGCGCGCGCCGCCGTGGACTGGGCGAGGCGCCACTACCACGACGTGCTGCTGGTGGACACGGCCGGCCGCCTGGGTATCGACGAAGCGATGATGCAGGAAATCGCCGCGCTTCACCGTGAATTGAAGCCGGCGGAAACGCTCTTCGTCGTCGACGCGATGCTCGGCCAGGACGCGGTGAACACCGCCAAGGCGTTCAGCGACGCACTGCCGCTCACCGGCGTGGTCCTCACCAAGCTCGACGGCGACTCGCGCGGTGGCGCGGCGCTCTCCGTGCGCCACGTGACGGGCAAGCCGATCAAGTTCGTCGGTGTCGCCGAAAAACTCGACGGCCTCGAAATCTTCTACCCGGATCGGATGGCGAACCGGATTCTCGGCATGGGCGACATTCTCGCTCTCGTCGAAGAAGCGCAACGTGGCGTGGATGTTCAAGCCGCACAGAAGCTCGCCGACAAGGTCAAGAAAGGCGGCGACTTCGACCTCAACGATTTCCGTGCGCAGCTCACGCAAATGAAGGGCATGGGTGGCCTGTCGTCGCTGATGGACAAACTGCCCGCGCAGTTCCAGCAGGCCGCCGCCGGCGCCGACATGGGCCAAGCCGAAAAGCAGATGCGCCGCATGGAAGGCATCATCAACTCGATGACCCCGCTGGAGCGCGCCAAGCCCGATCTGATCAAGGCTACGCGCAAGCGCCGCATTGCCGCGGGCGCGGGCGTGCAGGTGCAGGAAGTCAACCGCATGCTGAACCAGTACGACCAGATGCGCACGATGATGAAGAAGCTCAAGGGCGGCAATCTGCAGAAGATGATGCGAGGCATGAAGGGCATGTTGCCCGGCATGCGCTAAGCTTTAGCAAAACGATGGGCGCGCGCCACGCCACGTACACGAAGCACGGCGCGCGCGGCTGACGCCAGGCTCGTGCGGGTTTATTCTGTACCGCAGGCCGCCGTTGCCCAAGGGAGCTTCCTGCGGGGCGCTCTCTCACCCTATGTATACAGTTACCGCCCGCCAGACGTCATGAACCGCGAAGAAGCCCTCCATATTTTTAGCCACTCCGAAGAAATCGTTTCGGCCAGCGACGTCAACGCGTCGATCAGCGGCATGGCGGCCGCCATTCGCGACGAGATGAGCGAGGATTTCCCGCTCGTGCTGTCGGTGATGGGTGGCGCCGCGGTGTTCACCGGCATGCTGCTGCCGCACCTCGATTTCCCGCTCGAGTTCGACTACATCCATCTGACTCGCTACCGCAACACCACCAAGGGCGGCAACGAGATGCAGTGGCGCGTCGCGCCGGCCGAGTCGGTGAAGGACCGCGTCGTGCTCGTGCTCGACGATATCCTCGACGAAGGCGAGACGATGGCCGCGATCCGCGACCGCATCCTTGCGATGGGCGCGAAGCGCTTCCTGTCCGCGGTGCTGTGCGAGAAGATCATTCCGAAGGCCAAGCCGCTGCGCCCTGATTACTGCGGCTTCGAAGTGCCGGACCGCTACGTGTTCGGCTGCGGGATGGACGCAAAGGGTTACTGGCGCAACCTGCCGACGATTCGCGCGCTGACAGAAGGGGCTTGATCGAAACCTGTTCGACCGCGCCGCTGCCATGGCGGCATGTGTCGATCCCTGCAAAGAGATGGCGTAAAAAAAGCGGCCCGTGTGCGTGTGGGCCGCTTTTTTTGTTGGTGCGCCAGGAGCGCAATGTGAGCGCACTCAATGCCTTTGCAGAACGGTTCTCGCGCGGCCCCGCTTCACAGGTGCTGCACGAATGAGCGGATGCCGCCGAGCATCATCTCGACCGAGATCGCCACCAGCACGAGACCCATCAGCCGCTCGAAGGCCGCCATCGTGCGCTCGCCGAGCAGGACCTGAATGCGCTCGGCCAGCATCAGCACGATCGCGCAGACGATCATCGTGACGGTCAGCGCGCCGATCCACTCGAACATCTTGCCGGGCGCCTGCGACGTCAGCAGCATGACCGTCGCCAGCGCCGATGGGCCCGCCAGCGCCGGAATCGCGAGCGGCACGATGAGCGGCTCGCCGCCGCGCGCGTCGCCGCCGAACGGACCGTCCGGATGCGGGAACACCATTCTCAGCGCGATCAGAAACAGCACGATCCCGCCGCCGATGCGCAACGACTGGTCGCTCAGGCTCATCATGCGCAAAAAGCCTTGGCCCAGCACCATGAAGATCAGCAGGATCGCGAAGGCGATCGCCACTTCGCGCAGAATGACGACCGTGCGACGCTCGGGCGCCACCCCGCGCAGGCAACTAATGAAGAGCGGAATGTTGCCGAGCGGATCGGTGATCAGGATCAGCAGGACGGTGGCCGAGAGGAAGGTGTACTCCACCGTCCGCTCCGCTTAGCGCGCCAACGCCGCGCGCACTTTCCCGATGACCGTCTGGGCGGCGTCCTCGACCGGCAGCAGCGTCGCTTCGGCATCGCGGCGGCCCTGGTATTCGAGCTTGCCGTCCTTCAGGCCACGGTCGCCGATCACGAGACGATGCGGCACGCCGATCAGCTCCCAGTCGGCGAACATCACGCCGGGGCGCTCACCACGATCGTCGAGAATCACGTCGATGCCCGCTTCGACCAGGGCCGCGTACAGCTTGTCGGCCTGCTCGCGCACGGCCTCGCTGCGGTCATAGCCCATCGGACACAGCACGACTTCGAACGGCGCGATCGACTCCGGCCAGATGATGCCCTTGTCGTCGAAATTCTGTTCGATCGCGGCGCCGAGAATACGCGTGATGCCGATACCGTAGCAGCCCATTTCCATCGGCTGCGGCTTGCCGGTTTCGTCGAGGCAGTTCGCGTTCATCGCTTCCGAATACTTGGTGCCGAGCTGGAACACGTGGCCCACTTCGATACCGCGGCAGATGTCGATCTCGCCCTTGCCGTCCGGCGACGGATCGCCCTTCTTCACGTTGCGGATGTCGGCGACGACCGGCTCCGGCAGATCGCGGCCCCAGTTCACCCCGGCGATGTGGTAATCCACCTCGTTCGCGCCGACCACAAAATCGCTCATGTTCGCGACCGTGCGATCCGCGACAACCTTGACCGGCTTCTTCGTGTTGATCGGACCGAGGTAACCCGGCGGCGTACCGAAAGTTGCAATGATTTCGGCTTCGGTTGCCATGCGGAAGTCGGCCAGACCGGGGAGCTTGCTCGCCTTGATCTCGTTCAGATCGTGATCGCCGCGCAGCATCAGCAGCCAGATGGTCGGCTCGGCACCTTCGTTTTCCGTTGCCAGCACGATCGACTTGATCGTGCGTTCGAGCGGAATGTTCAGCAGTTCGGCGACGGCCTCGCACTTCGCCTTGCCGGGCGTCGCGGTCCTGGTCATGGCTTCGGCGGGCTCGGCGCGTTGCGCGTAGAGCGGCAGCGCTTCGGCCGCTTCGACGTTCGCGGCGAAGTCCGAGGTCGGGCAGTAGGCGATCGCGTCTTCGCCCGTGTCGGCGATCACGTGAAATTCGTGCGAGCCGCTACCGCCGATCGAACCGTTGTCCGCGGCCACCGCGCGGAAGTCCAGACCGAGGCGCGTGAAGATGCGCACGTACGCGTCGTACATCTTGCGATACGACTCGCGCAGACCTTCGGCGTCCTTGTCGAACGAGTACGCGTCTTTCATGATGAACTCGCGGCCGCGCATCACGCCGAAACGCGGACGGATCTCGTCGCGGAACTTCGTCTGGACCTGATAGAAGTTGACCGGCAACTGGCGATAGCTCTTGATCTGGTTGCGCGCGATGTCCGTGACTACTTCTTCGTGCGTCGGGCCGAGCACGAAATCGGACTGCTTGCGGTCTTTAAAGCGCAGCAACTCGGGGCCGTACTTTTCCCAGCGGCCCGATTCCTGCCACAACTCGGCCGGCTGCACCGACGGCATCAGCAATTCAATCCCGCCTGCCCGGTTCATTTCTTCGCGCACGATGGCTTCCACCTTGCGGATCGAACGCAGGCCGACCGGCAGGTAGTTATAGATACCGCCGGCGACGCGGCGGATCATGCCGGCGCGCACCATGAGCTTGTGGCTGACGATTTCGGCGTCGGCGGGAGCTTCTTTCAAAGTGCCGATAAAGAAACGGGAAGCTTTCATTCAGATTATCCAAAAGCGGCGGCTCCGGAGGGACCGCCCGAAAGGTGAAAACGGTGGGGAAATCGATACAGATCCGGCGCTGAGCCAGCACGGTTCGCCTGACACCGGCAACGACGCTGCCCGAGCGCGGCGCCGAAGCCGCGCGCAAAGCTTATGCACAAGGGATAAGGCCCGGAAAGACCGACAGGCTACCGCAAATACGGGGCTTTTGCGGCGATTCGTTCCATTCTGGTGCGATTCGGTGCGTCGGGTCCGTTATCTGTTTATAATCAAAGCAATTTTAAAGGATTCGAAGGTGGTTGTATGCTGGATCGTGAAGGCTTTCGCCCGAACGTCGGCATCATCCTCTTGAACGCGCACAACGAGGTGTTTTGGGGCAAACGGCTCCGTGAACATTCCTGGCAGTTTCCGCAAGGGGGCATCAAGTACGGAGAGACCCCCGTGCAAGCGATGTATCGGGAGTTACACGAAGAAACCGGACTGCTTCCTGAGCACGTCAAGGTGATCGGTCGCACGCGCGACTGGTTGCGTTACGAGGTGCCTGACAAGTTCATCAAGCGCGAAGTACGCGGTCATTACCGCGGCCAGAAGCAAATCTGGTTCTTGCTCCGGATGGTGGGACGCGACTGCGACATCTGCTTGCGCGCCACCGACCACCCTGAGTTCGATGCGTGGCGCTGGAACGAGTACTGGGTGCCGCTCGACTGTGTGATCGAGTTCAAGCGGGATGTGTATCAGTTGGCGCTGACGGAGCTATCCCGTTTCATGCGCCGGGCTGCGCCGCGTGCGGAAAAACCTGGCGGGCACCATGGGCCGCGTTATCCCCGGATAGCGTCGTCGATGGAAAGTCCACCGGATTCCACGGTAATGACGGTGACTTCCATCACCACCGTCAGCGTCGAAACATCGGTTCACGTCACGATCGCGTCCGATTGCGGTCAGGATTCCAGGTCAGCGGCCGAGGTGGGCGCCGATCCGGAACGCCTGGAAGAATCGGCCGACGAAACCGCCGGCTCGCTGTTCCGCCCGGGCGTGCGCAATTAACAACTCTGTGCGGCTGTCCATGCCGCCTCTGCTGGCGCGGCTCCTCGAGCCGCGCCAGTGTTTCGAGGAAACCATATTGAAAGCACTTGCACTCGTCGTGGCGTGTGTCGCCACCGGCGCCCTGCTGGCTGGCTGCTCGAGCGCCAGCAAACCCACCAATAAAGACGACAGCGCGTTTGTCTACCTGCTCGACCGTAAAGGCAACTGGGTTGAAAACCAGGTGGACACCTTGCCGCCGCTGCCGCAAGAGTCGAATCTGCTGCCGTTCGAGGTGTCGGGCAATACACCGCTGCAGTTCGCGATCGACCGGAATTCGCTGAGCGTGGGCACCGACGGCGTGGTGCGCTATACCGTGGTCGTGACGAGCCCAAGCGGCGCTCGCAATGTGAACTACGAAGGAATCCGCTGCGACACTTACGAATGGCGTCTGTATGCGGGCCTGAATGCGGATCATGACGGCTGGGACAGGACGGTCGCCAACGAGTTTTCGCGCATCGAGAACGGCGCGCTGAACGCTTATCACGCGGCGCTGTATCAGGACTATATGTGCGCGAACAAGATGCCTACGGGGAAGGCCGCGCAGATTATCGAAAACATCCGCTACAAGCGTACCGCGACCTCGTTGATTCACTGAAGCGGTGTTCGTAAGCGCGTTTGTTGAATCGTCGTGGACATGAAAAAGCCGTTCCAGCTTTTGCTGGAACGGCTTTTTTATCGGCCGTACACGTCTGCCGGTCAGTAAATCAGACCAGCACCAGATTGTCACGGTGGATCAACTCGGGCTCCAGCATGTAGCCGAGCACCGATTCGATCTCGCCGCTCGGACGCCGTTGAATCAGCTTGGTTTCCGCGCTGCTGTAGTTCGTCAGGCCGCGCGCCACTTCGTGCCCCGCGGGGCTCAGGCAAGCGATCACCTCGCCGCGCGCAAAAGCGCCCTGCACACCGACGATGCCGATAGGCAACAAGCTCTTGCCGCCCGCCGTCAGCTTTTCGACCGCACCATCGTCGATCACCACATGGCCGCGCACCTGCAGATGATCGGCCATCCACTGCTTGCGTGCTGCCATCCGTGCAGTGCGCGCGATCAGCTGCGTACCGATCGCCTCGCCCGACGCCAGCCGCGACAGCACATCCGCTTCGCGTCCGCTCGCGATCACCGTATTCGCGCCGCTGTGAGCCGCGCGCTTCGCAGCGAGAATCTTGGTCAACATGCCGCCGCGACCCAGACTCGAACCCGCGCCGCCGGCCATTGCCTCGAGTTCCGGCGCGCCCGCATCGGCTTGCTGAACGAGCGTGGCGCTCGGGTCCTTGCGAGGGTCGGCGGTGAAGAGACCTTGCTGATCGGTGAGGATGACGAGCGCATCACCTTCGATCAGGTTGGCGACCAGCGCGCCCAGCGTGTCGTTGTCACCGAACTTGATTTCGTCGGTAACGACCGTGTCGTTCTCGTTGATGATCGGCACCACTCCCAGACGCAGCAGCGTGAGCAACGTGGAGCGCGCGTTCAGATAGCGTTCGCGGTCGGCCAGGTCCGCGTGAGTGAGCAGAATCTGCGCGGTCTGGATGGAGTGCTCGGCAAAGCGGCTTTCGTAAACCTGCGCAAGGCCCATTTGACCGACGGCCGCGGCCGCCTGCAATTCGTCGATTTCGCGTGGTCGTTTGGTCCAGCCGAGCCGCTGCATTCCCTCGGCGATGGCCCCCGAACTGACCAGCACCACTTCCTTGCCTTGCGCACGCAGCGCGGCAATCTGCGCGGCCCAGCGGCCGATTGCAGCATGATCGAGGCCCCGCCCGTCGTTCGTGACGAGGCTCGAACCGACTTTCACTACCAATCGCCGTGAATCTGCGATGACGGAACGCATTGTGCGCTGTCTCCCAAGATGACGCATGATGCATGCCGGCAGCCCGCCCAAGCCCGCCGGCGCTCGAGCTTTTTATTACTGCGGGTCGGCGCTGGATTCGTCAGCGCCGGCCGGTGCTTCCGGCTTCTCGCGGAAACGCACGTCGGCGGCGAGATCTTCGGCTTCGGCCGCGCGTTGCGCGTCCGAATGCGCAGCGATGTGATCGAATACCGCGTAGCAGAGATTTTCGCAGCCCTGACCGGTCAGCGCCGAGATTTCGAACACCGGACCATCCCAGCCGAAGCCTTCGAGGAATGCCGAAACCCGCGCTTCGCGCTCGTCTTCGGGCACCATGTCGAGCTTGTTCAGTACCAGCCAGCGCGTTTTCTCGTACAGCAGCTCGTCGTACTTGCGCAGTTCGTTGACGATCGCCTTGGCTTCCGCGACCGGATCGACTGCATCGTCAAACGGTGCGAGGTCGACGATGTGCAGCAGCAAACCAGTGCGTTGCAGGTGACGCAGAAACTGGTGACCGAGACCCGCACCTTCGGCCGCGCCCTCGATCAGACCGGGAATGTCGGCGATGACGAAGCTGCGGCTCGGCCCGACACGCACCACGCCGAGATTCGGCGCGAGCGTGGTGAACGGGTAGTCGGCGATCTTCGGCTTCGCATTCGACACCGACGAGATGAAGGTCGACTTGCCCGCGTTCGGCATGCCGAGCAGGCCGACGTCGGCCAACACCTTCAGTTCAAGGCGCACCATGCGGCGCTCGCCCGGCTTGCCGTCGGTCTTCTGACGCGGCGCGCGGTTCGTACTGGATTTGAAATGCAGATTGCCGAGGCCGCCCGCGCCGCCCTGCGCGATCTGCACGCTCTGGTTGTGCTCGGTCAGATCGGCGATCAGCTCGCCGGTTTCCATGTCGGTAATCGTGGTGCCAACCGGCATGCGCAGCGTGATGTCGTCACCGCCCTTGCCGTAGCAGTCCGCGCCACGGCCATTTTCGCCGTTGCGCGCCAGGTGTTTTTTCGCGTAGCGGTAGTCGATCAGCGTGTTGATGTTGCGGTCTGCGACCGCGATCACACTGCCGCCCCGGCCGCCGTCGCCGCCATCCGGGCCGCCGAACGGAACGAATTTCTCGCGGCGCATCGACGCGCTGCCATCCCCTCCGTCGCCGGCGATGACTTCAATCCTCGCTTCGTCAATGAACTTCATGCGTAACTCCGTCCCGTGGTGTACTGCCAGATGGTGCTGCTAGGTTTGTTGCTATCGGATGCTGCTATTTTGCCGCGCCCGCCGCAGGTTGATCAATCGACCGAACGGCATAGCCGCCTCGTCATGAACGATCGATCTCGCGAATCAGGCGAAAGCGCTGCAATAAAAAAAGCCCCGCTAACTTCGCGGGGCCTTTTTCCGGTCCTGAAGCCCGTGCCTGAGTAAACTCAGACTGCTGCCGGGACGACGTTGACCATGTGCTTCTTCGCTGCGCCTTTCGTCGAGAACTGGACGTGGCCGTCCGTCAGCGCGAACAAGGTGTGATCCTTGCCGATACCGACGTTTTCACCAGCGTGCATACGCGTACCGCGTTGACGCACGATGATGCCACCAGCGTTGATAACCTGGCCGCCGTAAACCTTCACGCCGAGGCGCTTCGATTCAGAGTCGCGGCCGTTGCGGGATGATCCGCCTGCCTTTTTGTGTGCCATTTGATTTGCTCCTTAACCGGTGCGCTTACGCGTTGATCGCGTCGATGCGCAGTTCGGTATAGTTCTGGCGGTGGCCGCCATGCTTCTGGTAGTGCTTCCGGCGACGCATCTTGAAGATGGTCACTTTTGCGTGACGACCTTGCGACACGACGGTAGCCTTGACGGAAGCCCCACTGACCAGCGGCGTACCGAACTTAATCGATTCGCCTTCGCCCACTGCGAGAACCTGGTCGAGCGTGATTTCAGCGTCAATGTCTGCCGGTATCTGTTCTACTTTAAGTTTTTCGCCGACGGCAACTTTATACTGCTTGCCACCGGTTTTTATGACCGCGTACATTGAGAACCTCACTCTGTGTTCATTTTTCCCACGCACCGCGCGCGGAAACCCGTGATTATACATAGAGTTAGCTGCTCGGTCAAAACTCATTGAGAGCCGCCGCGCGCGAAGCCCGGCGCCTTGCCGCACGGGCCCGGCGCGCGGCCCTGAATGTGGCCCCGAGTGCGCCGCGCCGCAGCCAGCGACCCGGAACTGCCGCGATTCGCCTTATAATTCGCGGCACTACCCAATTCAGCCATCATGTCGTCGACTGCCACCCCCTCCTCCAACGCCGCCAGCCTGCTTGCTCCGATTGCCGAAGACATGCAGCAGGTCAATCGCGTCATCCGGCACCGTCTTGCGTCCGACGTGATGCTGATCAACCAGATTTCCGAGTACATCATCAGCGCCGGCGGCAAGCGGCTGCGGCCCGCGCTACTGTTGCTGGTGGCGGGCGCGTTGGGCGAAACCACGGGGCACCGGCATGAGCTGGCGGCGGTCGTCGAATTCATCCACACCGCGACGCTGCTGCACGACGACGTGGTCGACGAATCCGATCTGCGGCGCGGCCGCCAGACCGCCAATGCGCTGTTCGGCAATGCCGCGAGCGTGCTGGTAGGCGACTTCCTGTACTCGCGCTCGTTCCAGATGATGGTCGGCGTGGGCAAGATGCGCGTGATGGAGATTCTGTCGGAGGCGACCAACATCATCTCCGAAGGCGAAGTCCTGCAGCTGCTGAACATGCACGACGCGGACGTCGACGAAGCCCGCTACATGCAGGTGATCCGCTACAAAACCGCCAAGCTGTTCGAAGCCGCAGCGCAGCTCGGCGCGGTGCTGGCCGGTTCGGACGCGAAAACCGAAGCGGCCGCCGCGGAATTCGGCCGCCGCATCGGCACAGCTTTCCAGATCATGGACGACTGGCTCGACTACACCGGCACGGCCGAGTCGATGGGCAAGAACGCCGGCGACGATCTGCGCGAAGGCAAACCCACGCTTCCGCTGATCTATCTGATCGAGCGCGGCACGCCCGAGCAATCGGCACTGGCGCGCGAAGCGATCGAACAAGGCGGCACGGACCGGTTCGACACGATTTTCGAGGCGATCACGCGTTCGGGCGCGCTGGATCACACGCTCGAGTGCGCGAAACAGGAAGCTCAGGCCGCCGCGGCGGCAATTTCTTCATTTCCCAGTTCCATTTTCAAAGATAGCCTGCTAGAATTATGTTCTTACTCGACGGCAAGACAGTCTTGAACGAGACTGAAACGCTTGGTTAGTCCGAATCGAGTTCGCAGTACAAATCGGGGTGTAGCTTAGCCTGGTAGAGCGCTACGTTCGGGACGTAGAGGCCGGAGGTTCGAATCCTCTCACCCCGACCAGATTTGCCTTGTTAGTTCAAGGCTCGAAAAACCGCCGCAGCTTGCTGGGCGGTTTTTTGTTTTGCGCGCGATTTTCCTGCATCCCGCGCGACGCTCGCCGCATATGCGCGCATGAGCACACCACAGCCTCCGGCCAGACGGTTCGCCGCGCGCCCTCTGCTATATTCTCTTCATCCTATCCCCCTATTCTTCACGACGCGTGGAACAACTTCCCTTATGGGCGCAGATTGGCGCCGTCTTTCTGCTGCTTATCTGCTCCAGCTTCTTTTCGATTTCCGAAACGGCGATGATGGCGATCAATCGCCATCGCCTGAAACACCTCGCCGGCCAGAACGCGCTCGGCGCAAAGACCACTCAGGGTCTGCTTGCCCACACCGATCAACTATTGAGTGTCGTGCTGATCGGCAATAATCTGTTCAACACGATCATCCCCGTGCTCACCACCTCGATCGCCTTGCACACGTTCGGCCACAACAATCTGGTGCTGTCGATCGCAACCGGCATCGTCGCCTTCCTCATCATCGTGTTCGCGGAGATCACGCCGAAAATCGTCGGCGCGACGTTTCCCGAAAAGATCGCGCTGCCGGCGAGCCTGCTGATCGCGCCGCTGATGCGCGCCGCAAAGCCGCTCGTCTGGTTCGTGAACCTGTTCGCCAACGGCATCTTGCGCGTGCTGCACATCAATACGAAAGGCGCGCGCGACCAGCGCCTGTCCACAGAGGAACTGCGCACCATCGTGCTGGAGTCGGGCAGCTTCATGCCGACCAAGCACCGCAGCATTCTGCTGAACCTGTTCGACCTCGAAAACATCTCCGTCGACGACGTGATGATCCCGCGCCGCCGGATCGAAGCGCTCGACTTCGATGCGCCGTTCGAAGAGATCCTGCATCAACTGGAAACCTGCTATCACAACAAGCTGATCGTCTACCAGGGCGACATCGACCGGGTGCTGGGCGTGCTGCATGTTCGCAAGACGCTCGCGGCCCTGCACAACCAGGAGCTTGAACGCGAGACGCTGCGCGCACTGCTCGCCGAGCCGTACTTCGTGCCGAGCGGCACGCCCGTGTTCCAGCAACTGCAGTACTTCCAGGAAAGCCGTCACCGCACCGCGCTGGTTGTCAACGAATACGGCGAGTTGCAAGGTCTCGTCACGCCGGAAGACATCATCGAGGAACTGATCGGTGAATTCACCACGTCGATTCCGCGTAGCGCCAATTCGCGCGGCGGCTGGAACGAGAAAGGCGAATGCATCGTCGCGGGCAGCATGCCGTTGCGCGAGCTGAACCGCTGGCTGCAACTCAGACTGCCCACCGACGGCCCGAAGACGCTCAACGGCCTGATCCTCGAAATTCTCGAAGACATTCCCGATGGCGACGTGTGCGTGCAGATCGGCGAGATCAAACTCGAAGTCATGCGCAGCGACGATCAGGCGATTCGCACCGTCAAGCTGTTCAAACCGCCGGCGCGTACGAAGGGCAGCAAAACGCTGCTGGGCTGAGGTCCTCCACGCCGTCGATCTCCGATACGCGGCAGGCAGCATCGCACACTCGCACGGCGTGCGCCATTGGCCGTTTGGCCGAATGGCGGCGCCAGCCGCGTTACCGGAAGATGAAGCCGTCATGTTCTACAGGCGGCTCATCACCGGTTTCCCATGCAAGCATCTTTTCAGGCAGCGGCAACGTCGCCGCGGCCCATCGCTTTCGATAACGACGGCACGGCACGCACGAAGCCCAATCCATTCGCCACTGAAGCTGGCGCGGCCCAACTCGGCGATCCAGACAACGCACCTGCCGTACGTCTGTTGACCGACACATTGCAGGAAGCGACCCGCCGTAATGCGTCGGACCTTCACATCGAGCCGGCCGAGCACGGCTGGCGCGTGCGTTTGCGAATCGACGGTGTGCTGCATGAAATCCCGCAGCCGCCCGCTCATTTGCGCGACGCCTTCATTACGCGGGTGAAGGTGCTGGCGCGCATGGACATCGCCGAGCGGCGCGTGCCGCAGGACGGCCGCCTGCGTATCGCGACGTCGCCCGGTCGGATCGAGGACTATCGCGTTAATTCGCTGCCGACGCTGTTCGGCGAAAAACTGGTCTTACGCCGGCTCGACGCATTGCCCACCGATCTTTCGCTCGACTCACTCGGTCTCGACCCACACCAACGCGAGGCGCTCGACGCGGCGATTCGCGCGCCGCACGGTCTCGTGCTCGTCACGGGGCCGACGGGCAGCGGCAAGACCCTCTCCCTGTACTGCTTCCTGAATCTGCTGAACGGCGAGGCGCGCAATCTGTGCTCGGTGGAAGACCCGTCGGAAATCCAGCTGGCCGGCATCAATCAGGTCAGCGTGCGCGAAAAGGCCGGGCTCACTTTCGCGGTGGCGCTGCGCGCGTTCCTTCGACAGGATCCCGACGTGATCATGGTCGGCGAAATTCGCGACGACGAAACCGCCGATGTCGCGGTGAAAGCCGCCCAAACGGGCCATCTCGTTCTCTCGACCCTGCACACGAACGATGCGCCTGCCGCGATCGCGCGCCTGATCGATATCGGCGTCGAGCCATACAACCTCGCGGCAGCGCTGCGGATGGTGACGGCGCAGCGTCTGGTGCGGCGCCTGTGCGTCGCGTGCCGGGCGCCTGCGCCGCAATCGGCGGCAGCGCTGCGGGCCGCTGGCTTCGACGAGCAGCACCTCGATGGCTGGCATCCGTATGCGGCGACCGGGTGCGCGGCTTGTCACGGCATCGGTTACAGAGGCCGCGTCGGAGTCCATCAAGTGATGCCGGTCTCCGATGCGATGCGCGAACTGATCGCCGCAAGCGCCGGCACGCATGAGCTCGCCCGACTCGCGCAAACCGAACAGGTGGCCACGTTGCGCGACGCGGCGTTGGCGCGTGTACGAGACGGCACCACCAGTCTCGCTGAAGCACTGGCTGCCACCGAAGTCGCATGAACACGGTCACGACTCATCCGCCTTCTGCGACCGACACGCGCTTCAGATGGCGCGGCGTCACCGCCGACGGTCTTCACAAAAACGGAACGCTGATCGCGCCGGACGCGGGCACCGCGCGAGTCATGCTCAAACGCGAGGATCTGTTCATCGTCGAACTCGCCGCGCATGGAGCGGCGCCGCGTCCCAAAGCGCGCGCCGCGGACGTCACGCTGTTCACCCGGCAACTCGCCAGTCTGCTGCGTGCCGGTTTGCCACTCGCGCCCGCGCTGGATCTGCTGGCGCAAGGGCAGTCGTCGAACCGGCAAGGCATGCCGCGAATCGTCGGCGCACTGGCTCGCGACATCACCGCGGGCCTGCGCTTTTCCGCGGCGCTGCAGCGGCACCCGGCGCAATTCAATGCGCTGTACTGTCAACTCGTCGAAGTGGGCGAGGCGGCCGGCGCGCTGGCCGCCGTCCTCGCGAGAATCGCCGACGACCGCGAACGCGCCGCCGCGCAGCGCGCGAAAGTGCGCGCGGCACTGACCTATCCCGTCGCAATCCTGTTGCTGGCCACGGCAATCACGGCTGCCTTGCTGGTGTGGGTCGTGCCGACCTTCAAACAGATCTTCGACGGCTTCGGCGCGAAGCTGCCCGCACCGACGCAGTTCGTGCTCGCGTTGTCGTCGGGCGCGGCGCGCTGGAGCCTGCCCGTCATCGCATTGATCTTCGCGTCGACTTCGGCCGTGACGTTTCTGCTGCGACGTTCCGAAATTGCGCGCATCCGGTTCGCACGTCTGTCGCTAAGAATGCCGGTCGCCGGGCCGTTGCTGGGTACGCTATGCGCGGCACGCTGGAGCCGCGCGCTCGGCACCTTGCTATCGGCCGGCACACCGCTCGCCGACGCGTTCGATTCATTGACTCACGCCACCGGCAACGCTTTCTTCGACCGGGCCACGCTCGACATCGCCGCACGGCTGCGGCGCGGCGAGCGACTTGCGGCGGCCATGCGCGCGGCACGCTGCTTTCCGCCCGAGGTCGTGCAGCCGGTGGCGGTGGCCGAGGAGTCCGGCGCGCTCGACACCATGCTGATCGACGTGGCCTCGCTCGCGGATCGTCAGGTAGACGAGAAGATCGGCACGCTGTCGAGCCTGTGCGAGCCGCTCGTGATCGTCGTGCTGGGGGCGCTGGTCGGCGGCCTCGTGATCGCGATGTATCTTCCCATTATTCAACTCGGCAACGTGGTGTAGGATCGCAGCCGAATCCAATCCCTTATCCATGCAGGCGCCTTTTCCACTCGTGTCAGAAACTTCTTCCAGTCTGCTCTCGGGCTTGCTGCCCGGCCACCTCACGACCGGCATCGGCGTCGCGTTCGGCAGCTTGCCCGCCGGCCTGCAGATGGCGTTTGCGATCGTGTTCGGCCTCGTGATCGGCAGCTTCCTGAACGTGGTCGTGCATCGGCTGCCGATCATGCTGGAGCGTGCGTGGCATGCGGAAATCAGCGACACCAGCGACCAGCCGCCGCCCGAAGACGGCCTGCCCGCGCGCTATAACCTGTGGGTGCCGCGTAGCGCGTGTCCGCATTGCGGGCACGTCCTGCGCGCGTGGGAGAATCTGCCGGTACTCAGCTATGTGCTGCTGCGCGGACGCTGCTCCGCCTGCAACGCACACGTGAGCCTGCGCTATCCGCTGCTCGAAATTGCCAGCGGCGCGTTCGCGGCGGGCGCCCTCGCACTGTTCGGCCCGAGCGCCACGGCGCTCGCCGCCTTCGGCTTGTGCGCGGCGCTGCTCGCGATGAGCGCGATCGACATCGACACACATCTGCTGCCCGACTCGATGACGCTGCCGCTTCTGTGGGCTGGCCTCATCGTCAATTTCAACGGCATGTTTGCGAGCCTGCACGATGCGGTGCTCGGCGCCATCTTCGGTTACCTTGTGCTGTGGGCCGTGCATTGGCTGTTCCGGCTGGTGCGCGGTGTCGAAGGCATGGGCTACGGTGATTTCAAGCTGCTCGCGGCGCTCGGCGCGTGGCTCGGCTGGGCCGCCCTGCCGCAGATCGTGCTGATCGCGGCGGTGACGGGCGCAGTGGTCGGCCTCGCGGCGACGTGGCGCGGCCGCATGCGCTTCGAGGAGCCGCTGCCGTTCGGGCCGTTTCTCGCCGCGGGTGGCGCGCTCACGCTGTTTCTCGGCACACCGCTCTATCTGGCTCTGGGAGGCTGAAGCATGTTTGTCGTAGGACTCACCGGCGGCATTGGCAGCGGTAAGTCGACCGTCGCCGATCTGTTCACCGCGCACGGCGTGCCACTCGTCGACACGGACCTGATCGCGCATCGCATCACCGCGCCGCACGGCATCGCGATGCCGCCGATTGCCGCCGAATTCGGCGCCGAGTTCGTCGCCGCCGACGGCTCGCTCGACCGCGCGCGCATGCGTGCGCTCGTATTCAGCGACGAAGGCGCGCGCAAACGTCTCGAAGCCATCACGCATCCGTTGATTCGTGCGGAGACCAGGCGCGAGCAGCGCGAAGCGCGAGGCCCTTATGTGATCGTCGTGGTGCCGCTGCTGGTCGAGTCGGGAAGCTGGAAGCATCGCGTGAACCACGTGCTGACCGTCGATTGCAGCGTCGAGACGCAGATCGCGCGCGTCATGAGCCGCAACGGCTTCAGCCGCGACCAGGTGCTGGCGATCATCGCCCGCCAGGCCACCCGCGAAGCGCGCCTCGCCGCAGCCGACGACGTGATCGACAACGACAACGTATCGCTCGGCACACTGCAGGCGCAAGTCGACGAGCAGCATCGCGCGTATCTGTCCCTCGCGGGCGCATGAGCTGAAACCATGTCATCGGCGAAGCGAAAAACGCGCGCGACACATGAAAACCGCGCGCCGCTCCACGCCCTTCTCGTTGAACTTTGCGGCAGCGTGTAAGCCAAAGCACGCAGAAAGCGCCCGAAACACGTGAAAAAAGTTGCGAAAGCGCGCTGAAAAAGTGCGTGATTGCTAGGGTAGTCCCACGGCATTAGAATGTTCTGCATTCCCGTCACCGACCACGCCCGAGGCGAGCCCGCTTGATCCTTTACGAGTATCCCTTCAACGAGCGAATCCGGACGCTGTTGCGCCTCGAAGATCTGTTCGAGCGCTTCACGTTCTTTCTGACTCAGGAAGACGCCAGGGAACATCACGTCGCACTGACAACGTTGTTCGAAATCTCAGAAGTTGCGGGTCGCGCGGATCTGAAGTCCGATCTGATGAAGGAACTCGAGCGTCAACGGCAAACGCTGGCGCCGTTTCGCGGCAACCCGGGAATCGAGCAGAACGCGCTGGAAGCCGTGCTCGGCGAAATCGAACAGACTCTCGCAGGACTCGGGCAGATGCAGGGCAAGACCGGCCAGCATCTTGCAGACAACGAGTGGCTCGCCAGCATTCGCAGCCGCGCGATTATCCCGGGTGGCACGTGCAAATTCGACCTGCCGTCCTACTACGCGTGGCAACAGCTTCATCCCGATCAGCGCCGCCAGGACATCGCCAAGTGGGTCACGCCGCTGCTGCCGCTGCGTGACGCGGCCACCATCGTTCTGCGGCTCGCGCGCGAATCCGGCCAGGCGTCGAAGGTGATGGCGATGCAAGGCAGCTATCAGCAGATGCTATCGGGGCGTTCGTATCAACTGATGCAGGTTCGGGTGGCACCAGAATTGCGGGTGATTCCCGAGGCGAGTGCCAACAAGTACATGCTGTGGGTGCGTTTCACGGTGCAGGACGGCGATTTGCGTCCGCGTGCAGTGGATGTCGACGTACCGTTCCAGCTCACGCTTTGCAGCCTGTAAGCAGGCCCGCAATCTGGCGTGCCACGTTCGCCCGCCAGATCCGGATAGAGGGATGCGCCTTTAAAGCGGCGCGAAATGCCCCTATATTCGTTACTTGTTCCGTTTGCGATTGACTGCCTGACCGCATGCCTACCGTCGTCAAATGCCCCACTTGCGGCAAGGATGTTCGCTGGACCCCTGAAAGCCGCTACCGTCCGTTCTGCTCCGATCGCTGCAAGCAGATCGATCTCGGCGCCTGGGCCGCTGAGAAATACAAGATCGGTGGGACCGATCAGGAAGCGTCGTCGGATGAGACGCCCGGCGAGGACTACAACCCACATTGAGCGGGCTCGCTGTGACGGCGGACGCTACTAGCACAGCGCCCGCCGTACCCTTCTGCCTATCAGTTCTTTTCCGCCGCGAGCCATTCGAGCACTGGAATGGTCGCCGGCAACAGCGGTGCGACGTCCGCAGGCAACGCCTGCCAGACGAATGCCTGGCCTTCGCGGCCATGCGGCTCGCCGGACCACTGCGTCACCTTGCAGAAGAAAAGCCGCACATAGGCGTGTGGGTAATCGTGTTCGAGCGTATGCCAAAGATGGCTTGCCTCTACGTCGATCCCCAGTTCCTCGTGCAGCTCGCGAGCAAGCGCGGCCTCGACCGACTCGCCCGCCTCCAGCTTGCCACCGGGAAACTCCCAGTAGCCCTCATATGGCTTGCCCGCCGGACGCTGCGCCAACAAATAGCGCCCGTCCGGCTGAATCAGCACGCCGACGGCGACTTCCGTCACCGGACGGCCGGCGGCGTTCTTCTGCGCGTCGCTCATGCGGGGCTCTTCCGGCCGGACCAGTCACGCGCGAATTGCCACGCAACGCGCCCCGAGCGCGAGCCGCGTTCGAGTGCCCATACCAGCGCGTCGCCGCGCGCGGCCTCGACTTCGGCGTCGTCGCAACCGAAATGCCGCAGCCAGTGGGCGATGATCGACAGGTAATCATCCTGTTTGAACGGATAGAAGCTGACCCACAGGCCGAAACGCTCCGACAGCGAAATCTTTTCTTCCACCAGTTCGCCCGGATGAATCTCGCCGTCGGACGTGTGCTTGTACGTCTCGTTGTCGCTCATGTACTCGGGCAGCAGATGGCGGCGGTTCGACGTCGCGTAGATGAGCACGTTATCCGACTGCGCGGCGATCGAACCGTCGAGCGCAACCTTCAGCGCCTTGTAGCCCGACTCGCCGTCTTCGAACGACAGGTCGTCGCAGAACACCACGAAGCGCTCCGGCCGCTTCGCGATCAGGTCGACGATGTCGCCGAGATCGTGCAGATCGTCCTTGTCCACTTCGATCAGACGCAGGCCGTCCTTCGCGTACGCGTTCAGGCACGCCTTGATCAGCGACGATTTGCCGGTGCCGCGCGCGCCCGTCAGCAGCACGTTGTTGGCCGGCTGCTTGTGCACGAACTGGCGCGTGTTCTGCTCGATCAGCCCTTTCTGACGATCGATGTTCTGCAAGTCGTCGAGCGTGATCGACGAGATGGCGGGTACCGGCTGCAGATAGCCGCGCCCCTGGCGCTTGCGCCAGCGAAATGCGACCGCGGCCGACCAGTCGATCTCAGGCGCGGCGGGCGGAAGCATTGCCTCCAGACGGACGAGCACGGCTTCGGCCCGGGTCAAAAACTGTTCGAGTTTATCCATGACGGTGAAGTAAGCGGCCCATTGCGCGGCGGGAGGCCGCGCAATGAACCTGGTTACGAGCGATAGTCGGCGTTGATGCTCACGTAGTCGTGCGACAGATCGCAAGTCCAGATCGTGGCTTGCGCATCGCCGCGGCCGAGTACGACGCGAATGCCGATCTCGCTCTTCTTCATGACGCGCTGGCCGTCTTCTTCACGGTACGCCGGGTTGCGGCCGCCGGCAGTCGCGACCAGCACGTCGTCCAGATACAGATCGATCTTGCCGACGTCGAGATCGTCCACGCCGGCATAACCGATGGCCGCCAGAATGCGGCCGAGGTTCGGGTCCGATGCATAGAAGGCTGTCTTCACGAGCGGCGAGTGGCCGATCGCATACGCGATCTGGCGGCATTCGCTAACGCTCGAGCCGCCTTCGACATGCACGGTCATGAATTTGGTCGCGCCTTCGCCGTCGCGCACGATCAGTTGCGCGAGGGTCTGGGCGACTTCGGTCACCGCATCGCGCAGCGCTGCATAAGCGGGCGAATCGGTAGACGTGATCGCCGGCAGGCTCGATTTGCCCGACGCGATCAGGATGAACGAATCGTTGGTCGACGTATCGCCATCGATCGTGATGCAGTTGAACGAGCGGTCCGCGACGTGTTTGACCAGCGCGTCCAGCACCGGCTGCGCGAGCGCTGCGTCGAACGCGAGGAAGCCGAGCATGGTCGCCATGTTCGGCTTGATCATGCCGGCGCCCTTGCTGATGCCCGTCAGCGTGACCGTATGGCCGTCGATCGTGACCTGGCGCGAGGCGGCTTTAGGCAGCGTGTCGGTGGTCATGATCGCCTGCGCGGCGTCGTACCAGTTCGCTTCCTTACGGTTGGCCAGCGCGGCCGGCAAACCGGCCTTCAGGCGATCGACCGGCAGCGGTTCGAGAATCACGCCGGTCGAAAACGGCAGCACCTGTTCCGGCGTGATGTCGGCGAGACGCGCGAGTTCGGCGCACGTTTCGCGCGCCGCCACGAGACCCGGCTCACCCGTGCCCGCGTTCGCGTTGCCCGTGTTGATCACCAGCGCGCGGATCGCCCTGCCGCCAGCGCGCACACGCTCCAGATTCTCACGGCACACCGTGACGGGCGCCGCACAAAAGCGGTTCTGCGTGAACACGCCGCCTACCGTCGCGCTTTCGTCGACGGAGATGACGAGCACGTCTTTACGGTTCGGCTTGCGGATGTTCGCCTCGGCCCAGCCGAGCGTAACGCCGGCGACGGGGTGGAGTTGAGCGGGATCGATCGAGGGGAAATTGACAGCCATGGTCGCGACCTGTCGAAGAAAATGCCGGCAGGCGCCGGCATCGAGGAAACGGAACTGATGGCCCGGGCAGGTTGCCGGACCACCGCGAAATCAACAGCAAAGCACTGCGTAAAACGACGCGGCGCGCTCAGGAGCGCGCCGCTTTCGGCATCAGACGATCTTGCCGTGGCACTGCTTGTATTTCTTGCCGCTGCCGCACGGGCAGGGGTCGTTGCGGCCGACCTTCGGCACGTTGTCCGCACCGACATTCACTGCCGCTTGCGACGCCGCACCGTGGCCGTGGCTCATCGCTTCGCCGATCATCGCAGCGGTGGCTGCTTCGGCGGCGACCGGCGCTGCGGCCGCGGCTTCGGCGAACTCGGCGTGGCGAAACTCGACGTTCTCGAGATGGCTGCCCTGCTCTTCCAGTTGCTCGGCGGCCTCTTCCAACTGTTCCGGCGACTGGATCTGCACGTTCATCACCACACGGGTGACTTCGAGCTTTACCGCGTCGAGCATCGCGGCGAACAGTTCGAACGCCTCGCGCTTGTATTCCTGCTTCGGGTTCTTCTGCGCATAGCCGCGCAGATGGATGCCCTGACGCAGATGGTCGAGTGCGGCCAGATGTTCGCGCCAGCTGCGGTCCAGCGTTTGCAACATGATGGAGCGTTCGAACGCGCTGAACGATTCGCGGCCGACCAGTTCGACCTTCGCCTCGTACGCTTCGTCCGCGGCAGCTTCGACCGCTTCGAGAATCTCGTCCGCGCTGATCGAGTTCGACTCGTTGATCATTTCCTGGATCGCGAGGTCGAGCTGCCATTCGTTGCGCAGCACTTCCTCCAGCTCGGGCACGTCCCACTGCTCTTCGATGCTGCCTGCCGGCACGAACTGGTGAACGATGTCGGCGATCACGCCATGACGCATTGCACCGATGGTCTCGGTGATGTCGTTCGCTTCAAGCAATTCATTGCGCTGCTGGTAGATCACCTTGCGCTGATCGTTCGACACATCGTCGTATTCGAGCAACTGCTTACGAACGTCGAAGTTGCGCGCTTCGACCTTGCGCTGCGCTGATTCGATCGAGCGCGACACGATGCCCGCCTCGATCGCCTCGCCTTCCGGCATCTTCAGGCGATCCATGATCGCGCGCACACGGTCGCCCGCGAAAATGCGCAACAGCGGATCTTCCAGCGACAGATAGAAGCGCGACGAACCCGGGTCACCCTGGCGACCGGCACGGCCGCGCAACTGGTTGTCGATCCGGCGCGATTCGTGACGTTCGGTGCCGATGATATGCAGACCGCCCGCGGCCTTCACCTGGTCGTGCAGCGCCTGCCACTCGTCGTGCAGCTTCTGGATGCGGCGCTGCTTCTCTTCGTCGGCCAGCGTCTCGTCCTGCTCGATGAAGGACGCCTGCTTTTCCGCGTTGCCGCCGAGCACGATGTCGGTACCACGGCCGGCCATGTTGGTGGCGATCGTGATGCGCTTCGGACGGCCCGCTTCGGCGACGATCTCGGCTTCACGCGCGTGCTGCTTGGCGTTCAGCACTTCGTGCTGCAGACCGGCCTGCTTCAGCAGATGCGAGAGCAGCTCGGAGTTTTCGATCGACGTCGTGCCGACCAACACCGGCTGACCACGCTCGTAGCACTCGCGAATGTCGCGGATCACCGCGTCGTAGCGTTCCTTGGCGGTCTTGTAGATCTGATCCTGCTTGTCGATCCGCTTGGGCGGACGGTTGGTCGGGATCACGACCGTTTCGAGGCCGTAGATCTCGTTGAATTCGTACGCTTCGGTGTCGGCCGTGCCGGTCATGCCGGCCAGCTTCGCGTACATGCGGAAGTAGTTCTGGAACGTGATCGATGCGAGCGTCTGATTCTCGCTCTGGATCTTCACGTGTTCCTTCGCTTCCACGGCCTGGTGCAAACCGTCCGACCAGCGGCGGCCCGCCATCAGACGGCCGGTGAATTCATCGACGATCACGACTTCGCCGTTCTGCACGACGTAATGCTGGTCCTTGAAGAACAGCGTGTGCGCGCGCAGCGCCGCATACACGTGGTGCATCAGCGTGATGTTCTGCGGCGCGTACAGGCTTTCGCCCTCGCCGATCAGGCCCCACTCGGCGAGCAGACGCTCGGCCTTTTCGTGACCCGACTCGGTCAGGAACACCTGACGGCCCTTCTCGTCAAGCGTGTAGTCACCCGGCTTTTCGACGCCGGTGCCGTCCGCCTTCTCTTCGCCGATCTGGCGTTCGAGCAGCGGCGGCAGTGCGTTCATGCGCACGTAGAGTTCGGTGTGATCTTCGGCCTGACCGGAGATGATCAGCGGCGTACGCGCTTCGTCGATCAGGATCGAGTCGACCTCGTCGACGACCGCGAAGTTGAGGGCTCGCTGCACGCGCGCGTCGGTCTCGTAGACCATGTTGTCGCGCAGGTAGTCGAAGCCGAATTCGTTGTTCGTGCCGTACGTGATGTCCGCGGCGTAAGCTGCCTGCTTCGCTTCGTGGTCCATCTGCGACAGGTTGATGCCGACCGACAAACCGAGGAAGTTGTACAGGCGCGCCATCCATTCGGCGTCGCGCTGGGCGAGGTAGTCGTTGACCGTGACCACGTGGACGCCGCGGCCCGACAGCGCGTTCAGGTACACCGGCAGCGTAGCGACGAGCGTCTTGCCTTCGCCGGTGCGCATTTCGCCGATCTTGCCGTAATGCAGGACCATGCCGCCGATCAACTGCACGTCGAAGTGGCGCATTTTCAGCACCCGCTTGCTGGCCTCGCGGCACACGGCAAACGCTTCGGGCAGCAGCTTGTCGAGCGACTCGCCGCTCGCGACGCGCTGGCGGAATTCACCCGTTTTGGCGCGCAGTTGATCGTCCGTCAATTGCTCGATCTGCGGTTCGAGCGCATTGATCGCCGCGACGGTCTTTTGATATTGCTTGACTAGCCGCTGGTTGCGGCTGCCAAAAATCTTTTGTAGAAAACCGGTGGTCATCGGATCGGTGTCTGCGTCGCGGCTTCGGCTGGGTCGCGGCGTGCTGTTCAGGCACGTGCGCTCCGGGGTCGGAAGGGCCTCGGCGGCTTAGTCCAAGAGTGAATTCGAATCGGGCATTTTAGCACGCGCCCCCGGCAGCGCCTGTGTCAGAGGCGCGACGGCGGCAAGGCATCCGAAGCCCGCCGCAGCGACCTTTGACAGTACGCATCGAGACGGGCTCGCAGGCATCCCGCACGGTACAATCGCAACGTGAACGCGCATCGGGTGCGAACACGCCGCTACCGTCAAACATGAGCCGTTTTCCGTCCTTTTCAAGGCCGCCGCCGCAGCAGTTCAAGGCGCGCCGCCCCCAGCCCGTCGCCGAGGTGCTCAATCGCACGGACGCCTTCGCGGCCCTGCGCGCGGGCGTCGAGCAGATTGCCGCGCTGGAAAAGGATCTGCGCGCGCTGCTGCCCGATTATCTGGCGACGAGCGTCGAGCCGGGCTTCATCAAGGACGGCGTGCTGGCCCTCTTTGCCGCGCACAATGCGCTCGCGGCGCGGCTGCGGCATCTGGAGCCACGGCTGCTGGCGGATTTGCAGCAACGAGGCTGGCCGGTCAAGGCGCTGAGAATTCGCGTGCGACCGCAGCCGGTCAAGGCGCCGCCGCCGGTCAAGCAGGCGCGTATGACGCCGACCGGCGCCGACGCGCTGCATGCGCTCTCCGAGTCGCTCGCGCCGTCGCCGCTCCAGGAAGCGCTGGCGAGAATGGCGGCCCGGCATCGGAGAAATCGCTGAACGAAAAAAACGGCCCGTATGGGCCGTTTTTTATGCGCTTGCTTCCGCGCGATCAGAGCAAAGGGTTAGGCGAATGCCGTTTGCGTCTCGTACGCGAAGCCGCGTGGCGCCTTCTGGGTGTCTTCGAAAGTGACGATTTCGTACGAGTCTTCGTGCGCCAGCAACTCGCGCAGCAACGCGTTGTTCAGGCCGTGACCCGACTTGTACGCGTTGTACGACGCCAGCAACGGATGGCCGACCACATACAGGTCGCCAATCGCGTCGAGCATCTTGTGCTTCACGAACTCGTCGTCGTAGCGCAGGCCGTCGTTGTTCAGAATGCGGTATTCGTCGAGCACGATCGCGTTGTCCATGCTGCCGCCGCGCGCGAGACCCAGTTCGCGCATCATTTCCACTTCATGCGCAAAGCCGAACGTGCGGGCACGCGCGATTTCACGCACGTACGACGTGTTGGCAAAATCCACTTCCAGCGCCTGACCGGTCTTGTCAACGGCCGGGTGACGGAAGTCGATCGTGAACTTCAGCTTGAAACCGAAGTACGGATCGAGGCGCGCGAACTTGTCGCCGTCGCGAATTTCGACCGGCTTGGTGACCTTGATGAATTTCTTCGCCGCGTTCTGCTCTTCGATACCCGCCGACTGGATCAGGAACACGAACGAACCGGCACTGCCGTCCATGATCGGAATTTCTTCGGCGGTGACGTCGACATAAAGATTGTCGATGCCGAGACCGGCGCAGGCGGACATCAGGTGCTCGATGGTCGACACGCGCGCGCCGTCTTTCTGCAACACGGAAGCCAGACGCGTATCGCCAATCGCCATCGCCGACGCCGGAATGTCTACCGGCGTGGGCAGATCCACGCGCGAAAACACGATGCCAGTGTCCGGCGCCGCCGGGCGGAGCGTCAGGTTGACTTTACGGCCGGAGTGCAGGCCGATGCCAACTGTCTTGACGATTGATTTGATAGTGCGCTGCTTCAACATGGTGATCTTCTATTCGATTGAAAATCCCAATCGGGACTTTTTATTCCATAGCGCGAATTATACTCCAATACCCTAAGGAGCGTCGTTGCGCGGAACGTATCAATCTGTTTCGCTGCATTACCCAATGGGCGCCCGTCAGGGAAAGCGTGACGGGCCGATGTCCGGAACGGAGGCGTTTCCGGTCATCGGCCCGCGTAACGGCCTGTCACAAAAGCGTCTTACTCACCGTTGCCCTGCGACAACGCGGCACAGCCGCGCAGGCGAGAGGCGAAGGCGCGACGCCGCGCAACTAGCTCAACGTGGCGAGAATACTCCCTGCATCGCTGACTTCGAATTTGCCGGCAGCCTCGACGTTCAACGTCTTGACCACGCCGTCGTCGACCACCATCGCGTAGCGCTGGGAACGGATTCCCATGCCGCGCGCCGACAAATCCTGCTCGAGACCGAGCGCCCGTGTGAAAGCCGCACTGCCGTCCGCCATCATGCGCACCTTGCCCGAGGCGTGCTGATCGCGTCCCCACGCGCCCATTACGAACGCGTCGTTGACGGACACGCACCAGATCTCGTCGATGCCCGCAGCGCGCAACTGCCCGGCGTGCTCGACATAACCCGGTACATGCTTGGCCGAACAGGTCGGCGTGAACGCGCCCGGCAATCCGAAGATCACCACGCGCTTGCCCGCCGTCTGCTCGCGCACGCTGAAGCTGTTCGGCCCCAACGTGCAGCCCGCCCGCTCGTCTTCGACAAACTCGAAAAGCGTTGCGTCGGGCAGCTTGTCACCTGCTTGAATCATGCTCAGTCCTTTGCATCGATGCGAAGCACGCTCGCACGTTCTCGTGTCGCAGTGAAATCCGGCTGGGCCCTACCGTACTACTGGCTCCGCCGTCCGGCGACAGTCGCCCAATCCGCTTCGCGAATCCGAAGAGGGCACTTTTCCTTGCCGCGAATCTGAACGATACGCGGCCTGTTCGCCGTTCACCCGCCACGCTCGTGCATTCGTCGGCCAGCGCTGCTGAAGACAGCGCGGCAACGAAAGCCTGCTCGCGCGCTCAGTCCGCCTGCTTGCGCAGGAATGCCGGAATGTCGTACGTGTCGACGCCTTTTTCCTGCAACGCCTGCACATGCGAAGCGGCCGTATCGCGCGAGGTGCGCCACACTGCCGGCGTGTCCAGCGCGCCGTAATCGGCCGTGCTCGCGTGCGACGCCGACGGCGCATACGCTGCGTGCTGCATCGCGCCGATCGGCTGGTTGTCGGTGCCGGTGCGCAGGAGCGTCATCGGTGCCGATTGCTGCTTCTTCGCCGCGCGGCCCAGACCCGTTGCCACGACCGTCACGCGCAGCGCGTCGCCCATCGCATCGTCGTACACCGCGCCGAAGATCACGGTTGCGTCTTCTGCAGCATAGCTCTTGATGGTGTTCATCACTTCGCGCGTTTCGGACAGACGCAGCGAACGGCTCGACGTGATGTTGACCAGCACGCCACGCGCGCCCGACAGATCCACGCCTTCCAGCAGCGGGCTGGCGACAGCCTGCTCGGCGGCGAGGCGCGCGCGATCGACGCCGGCGACCGTCGCCGTGCCCATCATCGCCTTGCCTTGCTCGCCCATCACCGTCTTCACGTCTTCGAAGTCGACGTTCACCAGACCGTCGACGTTGATGATTTCCGCGATACCGGCCACTGCGTTGTTCAGCACATCGTCTGCGCACTGGAAGCACTTGTCCATCTCGGCGTCGTCGCCCATCACCTCGAACAGCTTGTCGTTCAGAACGACGATCAGCGAATCGACGTGATCCTCCAGTTGCTGCGAACCGGCTTCAGCGACGCGCATGCGCTTGCCGCCTTCGAACTCGAACGGCTTGCTGACCACACCGACGGTCAGAATGCCCATTTCCTTCGCGATCTGCGCGACCACGGGCGCTGCACCCGTGCCCGTGCCGCCGCCCATGCCGGCCGTGATGAAGACCATGTGTGCGCCGCGCAGTGCGTCGGCGATGCGCTCACGGGCTTCTTCCGCTGCGGCGCGGCCCATTTCCGGCTTGGCGCCCGCGCCCAGACCCGTGTTGCCGAGCTGGATCACCGCGGTGGCGCGCGAACGCGACAGTGCCTGCGCGTCCGTGTTCATCACGATGAAGTCGACGCCTTGCACGCCTTTGTTGATCATGTGCTGAACGGCATTGCCGCCAGCGCCACCTACTCCGACCACCTTGATGATGGTGCCGTTCGTTTCGGTTTCCAGCATCTGGAATTCCATGTTGCCTCCGTCAAGATAAAAAATTACAGCCACTCGGCCGTTATTCGGCAGGAGATCGGGCAACCGCCTGTCGCGCGCCGGCCGCCGGCACCAGCGCGTATTTTTTAGAACCCGTTCGAAACCCGTTCAGCTAAATCTGTGCAGCAAAACCGTTGCGTCAGAAGTTACCGAGGAACCAGTCCTTCATGCGCGTGAACACCTGTCCCATCGAGCCCGACTGCACCGCGACCTTGCGGCCGCGCATGCGTTGCGAGCGTCCTTCGACGAGCAGGCCCATCGCCGTCGAATAGCGCGGATTGCGCACGACGTCGGCGAGACCGCCCGCGTATTCCGGCACGCCGATGCGCACCGGCTTCAGGAAAATGTCTTCACCCAGTTCGACCATGCCGAGCATCATCGACGCGCCGCCGGTCAGCACCACGCCGGAGCTCAGCAGTTCCTCGTAACCCGACTCGCGCACCACCTGCTGCACGAGCGAAAACAGTTCTTCGACGCGCGGCTCGACCACCGCCGCCAGCGCCTGGCGCGACAGCGTGCGCGGACCGCGCTCGCCGAGACCCGGCACTTCGATCATCTCGTCCGGATCGGCCAAGGCCTGCTTGGCGATGCCGTAATCGACCTTGATGTCTTCGGCGTCCGGCGTCGGCGTGCGCAAGGCCATCGCGATGTCGCTCGTGATCTGGTCGCCGGCGATCGGAATCACCGCCGTATGACGGATCGCGCCTTCGCTGAAAATCGCAATATCAGTCGTGCCGCCGCCGATATCGACCAGCACCACGCCGAGTTCCTTCTCGTCTTCCGTCAGCACCGCGAGCGACGACGCGAGCGGCTGCAGAATCAGATCGTTCACTTCGAGCCCGCAACGGCGCACGCACTTGACGATGTTCTGCGCCGCGCTCACCGCGCCGGTGACGATGTGCACCTTCACTTCGAGGCGAATGCCGCTCATGCCGATCGGCTCGCGCACATCTTCCTGACCGTCGATGATGAATTCCTGCGTGAGGATATGCAGCACCTGCTGATCGGTCGGGATGTTGATCGCCTTGGCCGTTTCGATCACGCGGGCGACGTCCGTCTGCGTGACTTCCTTCTCCTTGATCGCCACCATGCCGCTCGAATTGAAGCTGCGGATATGGCTGCCGGCGATCCCGGTGAACACATTCGTGATCTTGCAGTCGGCCATCAGCTCGGCTTCTTCGAGGGCGCGCTGAATCGACTGCACGGTGGCTTCGATATTCACCACCACGCCTTTCTTGAGCCCCTTCGATTCGCTCTGGCCGAGGCCGATCACCTCGTAGTGACCTTCGCCCTTCAACTCGGCGACGATGGCCACGACCTTCGACGTCCCGATGTCGAGGGCGACCAGCAGATCTTTATAGTCTTTACTCATAGCGTGCTCATTGCGTGTGATGTCCGTTTACTTCTTGCCCTTGTCGGGTTCGCTGATAAAGCGCATGCCAGCCGCGCGAATCGCGAAACCGTTCGGATAGCGCAAGTCCGCATACTCGATATCCTTTCCCCAACGTTGCGTCACCGCGCTCCACGCCGCCGTCAGGCGCTTGCTGCGATCGAGCAGCGTGTCCTGATTGCGTTCGCGTCCAAGTTCAACCTGCGTGCCGTTCGACAGCTTCACCGTCCACGCGTAGCGCGGCGACAGCGTCACTTCGTCCGGCGTCGCGCCCAACGGCGCAAACCACTTCTGGAAGTCGTGATAACGCGCGACCACCTCTTTTGCCGTGCCGTCCGGGCCGTCGAACGCGGGCAGATCTTCTTCCAGCTCGCCCTGGTTCGCGGTGAACAGCTCGCCATCGACGCTGACCAGCTGATCGCTGCCCCACGTTCCCAGCGGTTTGTACTCCTCGAGCGTGACAGCCAGCGCGTTCGGCCAGACCCGCCGCACGCTCGCGTGACGCACCCACGGCATCTGCTCGAACGCCTGGCGCGCGACGTCGAGATCGACCGTGAAAAAGTTGCCCTTCAACCGCCCCACTACGCCGGCGCGCACCGTCGGCGAATTGATGTGCTCGGTGTCGCCGTCGATCTGGATTTCGCGCAGCGCGAAATTCGGGCGCTGGATCAGCCAGTAACCGCCCGCCGCCAGCAGCACGAGCACCAGCAACACATGCAATGCATTGGTGGCAAGATTGAGCTGGCGAACGTTGTTCCACATGGTGTTGCTTTCGGGTCGCCCCGTTTAGTCCTGCAGCGTCAGCGCCAACACGCCGACAACCAGTTCCTGATAGCTGATGCCCACCGCGCGCGCCGCTTTCGGCGGCAGCGAGTGATCGGTCATGCCAGGCGCCGTGTTCACTTCCAGAAAGTACGGATTGCCTTCGCCGTCGAGCATGAAATCGGCGCGCCCCCAGTCGGTGCAGCCGAGCACGTCGAACGCGCGGCGCGCCAGCACTTTCAGGCGCGCTTCCTCGTCCGCCGCCAGACCGCACGGAATCAGGTACTGCGTGTCGTTGGCGATGTACTTCGCGTGGTAGTCGTAGAACTCGCCGGCCGGCACGATGCGGATCACCGGCAGGTCCAGGTCGCCCGCGATGCACGCGGTGTATTCGCCGCCGCCTTCGATGCTCTTTTCGACCACGACGATCCTGTCGTACTTCACCGCTTCGATCAGCGCGGCCGGCAATGCGTCCGCGCTCTTCACCTTGATCACCGCGACGCTCGAACCTTCGCTCGCCGGCTTCACGAAGAGCGGCAAGCCGAGCTTCGCGACGATTTCTTTCGCGCGCGCGTCATAGTCGTCGCCGCGCAGCACCGCTTCGAACGGCGGCGTCGGAATGCCGAGCTGCTGCCACACGAGCTTGGTGCGGAACTTGTCCAGACCCAGCGCCGAGCCGAGCACGCCGCTGCCGGTGTACTTGATGCCGTAGAAGTCGAGCGCGCCCTGGATCTGGCCGTTCTCGCCGTAGCCGCCATGCAGCGCGTTGAACGCGCGCACGAAGCCTTCTTCCTTCAACGCGGCGAGCGGACGCTCGGCCGGATCGAACGGATGCGCGTCGATGCCCGCGTCGCGCAGACCTTGCAACACGAGACGTCCGGAGTTGAGCGATACCTCTCGCTCGGCGGAATCTCCACCGAGCAGCACTGCCACTTTGCCGAATTGTTTGGCGAGTTCGCCCGATTTATTACTGCTCATCTCACACCTTCAGTTCCTGCGCGAGACGACCCGGCACACCGCCGATCGAACCCGCGCCCATCGTAATCACCACGTCGCCGTCGCGCACCAATGCTGCGAGCGCGTCCGGCACTTCATCCACCGTATCGACGAACACCGGCTCGACCTTGCCCGCCACCCGCAGCGCGCGCGCCAACGCGCGGCCGTCCGCGGCGACGATCGGCGCTTCGCCGGCCGAATAGACTTCGGTCAGCACGAGCGCGTCGACGGTCGACAGCACCTTCACGAAATCTTCGAAGCAATCGCGCGTGCGCGTGAAGCGGTGCGGCTGGAACGCCAGCACCAGGCGCCGGCCGGGAAACGCGCCGCGCGCCGCCGCCACCGTGGCCGCCATCTCGACCGGGTGATGACCGTAGTCGTCGACCAGCGTGTACGCGCCCGCGACCTTGCCCTCCGTTGCCACCGGCACTTCGCCGTAACGCTGGAAGCGCCGGCCCACGCCGTTGAAATCCGCGAGCGCTCGCTGGATATCGGCATCTTTCACTTCAAGTTCAGTCGCGATCGCAATCGCGGCCAGCGCGTTCTGCACGTTGTGCTCGCCCGGCAGGTTCAACACGATGTCGAGCGGCGCCGCGTCTTCGCGCATCGCAGTGAAATGCATCTTGCCGTCGCGCGCCTGAACGTTCACCGCGCGAACCTGCGCGTCCGGCGCAAGGCCGTAGCGGATGATCGGCTTCGACACGAACGGCAGGATCTCCTTCACGTTCGGATCGTCGACGCACAGCACTGCGATGCCGTAGAACGGCAGACGGTGCGTGAACTCGATGAACGCCTGCTTGAGCCGCGCGAAGTCGTGGCCATAGGTGTCCATGTGATCGGCGTCGATGTTCGTGATGACCTCGATCACCGGGAACAGGTTCAGGAACGACGCGTCCGACTCGTCCGCTTCGGCGACGATGAAGTCGCCCGTGCCGAGTCGCGCATTCGCGCCCGCGCTGATGAGCCGCCCGCCGATCACGAAGGTCGGATCGAGCCCGCCCGCGGCCAGCACGCTCGCCACCAGCGAAGTGGTCGTGGTCTTGCCGTGCGTGCCGGCAATCGCGATGCCCTGCTTCAGGCGCATCAGTTCCGCGAGCATCACCGCGCGCGGCACGATCGGAATGCGGCGATGACGCGCGGCCAGCACTTCGGGGTTGTCGCTGCGCACAGCCGTGGAAACCACCACCGCGTTCGCGCCTTCGATGTTCTCGGCCGCGTGACCGATCGCAATGCGCGCGCCGAGCGCGGCGAGGCGATCCGTGATTGCGTTGCTCGACAGATCCGAGCCGCTTACCTGATAGCCCAGGTTGACCAGCACCTCCGCGATGCCGCTCATGCCGACACCGCCGATGCCGACAAAGTGAATGTGTTTGACGATATGTTTCATTGCTGTCCTTCTGGGCTCGCGCCCGAAATCGAACCCGCCACGCTCGCGCAAATCTGCGCGACCTGCTCCGTGGCGTCGGGTTTCGCGAGCGAGCGCGAACGCTCCGCCATGTCCGCGAGAGTTTCCCGCGTCTGGCTGCGCAACCAGTCGGCGAGTGTGTCCGCCGACAGGTCACGTTGCTGCACGACTAGCGCCGCGCCGTGATCGGCGAGAAACGCTGCATTGGTGGTCTGGTGATCGTCTACTGCATACGGGAACGGCACGAAGAACGCCGCCACGCCCACCGCCGAAATCTCCGACACCGTCATCGCGCCGGAGCGGCAAATCACGAGGTCGGCCTTCGCGTACGCGCTCGTCATGTCGTCGATGAACGGCACGAGTTCGACCTCGGCTCCGCTTTGCAGACCCGCTGCCGCGTAGTTCTCGCGCAGCGCGTCGATATGCTTCGCGCCCGCCTGATGCACGATGCGCGGCCGTTCGTTCGGCGCGAGAAGCGCGACCGCGCGCGGCACCACTTCGTTCAACGCCGCCGCGCCGAGACTGCCGCCCACCACCAGCACATTCAGCGGACCCGTGCGTTGTGCGTAGCGTGCTTTGGGTGCAATCGCGCGCGCAAGTTCCTCACGAATCGGATTGCCGGTCCATTCGCCGTGCGGCAGCGCATTCGGAAACGCAACCAGCACGCGTTTGGCGAGCTTTGCGAGCACCTTGTTCGCGAGACCGGCGATCGAATTCTGTTCATGCAGCACCAGCGGACGGCCGCTCAACGCGGTCATCAATCCAGCCGGGAACGTGATGTAGCCGCCCATGCCGAGCACGACGTCCGGCTTCACGCGGCGCAGTACGGAGAGGCTCTGCGTGCACGCGCGCAGCAGATTCAGCGGCAGCATCAGCTTGGTCTTGAGACCTTTGCCGCGCAGTCCGCCGAAGCGCACGTATTCCATCGGGATGCCGTGCTTCGGCACCAGCGTCGCTTCCATGCCCGCGGGATTGCCGAGCCACACGACCTTCCAGCCCCACGCCTGCATCAGATGCGCGACCGCGAGACCCGGGAACACGTGTCCTCCGGTGCCGCCGGCCATCACCATCAGCGTGCGTTGGTGGAGAGCGGTCATACTTTGCCCCCACGCATCAACACACGGTTCTCGTAATCCACGCGCATCAACACAGCGACCGCCACGCAGTTCAGCAAAATGCCCGAGCCGCCGTAGCTGACGAGCGGCAGCGTGAGACCTTTAGTGGGCAGCAAGCCGAGATTCACGCCCATGTTGATGAAGGTCTGCGCGCCGAACCAGATGCCGACGCCCTTCGCAACCAGGCCCGCGAACGTGCGGTCGAGTGCGAGCGCCTGACGGCCGATCTCGAAGGAGCGGCGCACGATCCAGTAGAACATCAGGATCACGACCAGCACGCCGACGAAACCCAACTCCTCGCCGATCACCGCGAGGATGAAGTCGGTATGCGCTTCCGGCAGGTAGTTGAGCTTCTCGACGCTGCCGCCGAGGCCCACGCCGAACCACTCGCCGCGCCCGAACGCGATGAGCGAGTGCGTCAATTGATAAGCCTTGCCCTGCGCGTAACGGTCATCCCACGGATCGAGGTACGCGAAAATCCGCTCGCGACGCCACGGCGACGCCCACACCAGCAAGCTGAACGTGCCCACGGCCGTGGCGACCAGGCCGCCGAACAGCTTGCCGTTCACACCGCCGAGAAACAGCACGCCCATCGCAATCGCCGCGATCACCATGAACGCGCCCATGTCCGGTTCGAGCAGCAGCAACGCCCCGACGAGACCAACCGCCACCGCCATCGGCAGAAAGCCCTTGGCGAAGCTGTGCATGTATTCCTGCTTACGCACCGTGTAGTTCGCCGCGTAGATCGTCACCGCGAGCTTCATGATCTCCGACGGCTGCATGTTCGTGATGCCGAGCGGAATCCAGCGGCGCGCACCGTTCACGCCCTTGCCGACGTGCGGGATCAGCACGATCACCAACGCGACGAGCGAGATCAGGAAGAGCTTGGGCGCGTACTTGTCCCACGTCGAGATCGGGATGCGGAACGACACGACGCCGATTACCGCGCCCATCGTCACGAAAATGATCTGGCGCACGAGGAATGCATAGTCGCGATACGACGCGTACTTCGGCGAATCGGGCATAGCGATCGACGCCGAATACACCATCACGACGCCGAGTCCGAGCAGCGCGACCACGACCCACAGCAGCGAGTGATCGTAGTCGAGCATCCGCGAACGCAGCGGACGCACGCCGTTGACGGCGCTCGCCAGGCCGCTGCCGGCCGTGCGGCCCGCCATGCGCGCCGCTCCACCCGAGCCGCCCGCATCGCCGGCAGCCGCCTGGCGAGAACCGAAACGTTCCGACCAGCTCATATCATCGTCCCCCGTTCGGCCGCGATGTCTTCCACCGTGCTGCGAAACACGGCGGCACGGTGTGCATAACCCTTGAACATGTCGAAGCTCGCGCAAGCCGGCGACAGCAGCACGACGTCGCCCGGTTGGGCCAGCGCGGCGGCGGCACGCGTCGCTTCTTCGAGCGTCGCGTGATCGGTCATGGCGATGCCGCAGTGTTCGAGCGCCGCGCGAATCAGCGGCGCGTCACGGCCGATCAGCATCACCGCGCGGCACCAGCGCATCACCGGCGCGGCGAGCGGTTCGAACGCCTGGCCCTTGCCGTCGCCGCCGGCGATCAGCACCGCGCGCTGCGCGAGGCCGTCGAGCGCGGCCACCGTCGCGCCGACATTGGTGCCCTTGCTGTCGTCCACGTAGTCGATGCCGTCGATCGACGCGATCAACTCCACGCGATGCGGCTCGCCGTGGTACTCACGCAGACCGTGCAGCAACGGCGCGCCCGGCAAGCCGATCGCACGCGCCAGCGCATAAGCGGCCAGCGCGTTAGCGGCGTTGTGCAGGCCGCGAATGCGCAACGCGTCGGCGGGCATCAGACGCTTGAGCGCGATGGCCGGCGGCGTCGCCACTTCGTTCTTGCGACGGCGCTTCGGCGTGGGCTCATCACTCGGGTCGCGATCGTGCGCTTCGACGAGCCAGATCATGCCGTTGTCGCGCAGCAAACCGTAGTCGCCGTCATTCTTCGGCTCAGTGACGCCGAAGGTGATCGTGTCCGCTTCGCTGTCGCCCGAAGGTGCGAGCGACATCACGCGCGAGTCGTCGCGGTTCAGCACGCGCACGGTCTGTGTACCGAAGATGCGGCCCTTCGCCGCCGCATACGCGTCGAGCCCGCCGTGCCAGTCGAGGTGGTCTTGCGTGATGTTCAGCACGACTGCCGCATCCGGCGAAAACGTGTGCGCGGTTTCCAGCTGGAAGCTCGACAGTTCGAGCACCCACACGTCGGGCAGCGCGGTGTGATCGATCGCTTCGCTGAGCTTGTCGAGCAAGGCCGGGCTGATGTTGCCGGCCACCGCGACCTTCTTGCCGGCGCGCTCGCACAGCAGGCCGGTCAGGCTCGTGGTCGTGGTCTTGCCGTTGGTGCCGGTGATCGCGATCACCTTCGGTGCGTAGCCGCTTTCGCCGAGCGTCTTCAGCGCCTGCGAGAAGAACTCGAGTTCGCCCCACACGGGAATGCCCTGCTCACGCGCCGCCGTGATCAGCGGCAACAGATCGGCGGCGAGCGGCGACAGGCCCGGGCTGATAGCAACGAGTTCGACACCTTCGAGCAGCACCGTCGAGAACGGGCCGCCGACGAAGTCAGCGTCGACGCCGTGCGCTTCCAGCGCGGACAGGTTCGGCGGCACCTCGCGCGTATCGGCCACACGCAGCCGACAGCCGTGCCGCGCGCACCAGCGCGCCATCGCGAGACCGGATTCACCCAGTCCCAGCACGAGCACCATCGGCTTTTGCCGATCCCGAAACTTCTCGCCGAACATCGCTTGCTTTCCCTTAACTTCGACTAATGCTTAACGCAGTTTGAGCGTGGACAAACCGAACAGACACAACATCAACGTGATGATCCAGAAGCGCACGACCACCTGCGTTTCCTTCCATCCCGACAGTTCGAAATGGTGATGCAGCGGCGCCATCTTGAAGAGACGCCGTCCTTCGCCGAAACGGCGCTTGGTGAATTTGAACCACGTGACCTGCAACATCACGGAGAGCGTTTCCGCGACGAAAATGCCGCCCATGATGAACAGCACGATTTCCTGACGCACGATCACCGCGACCGTGCCGAGCGCGCCGCCGAGTGCGAGCGCGCCGACGTCGCCCATGAACATCTGCGCCGGGTGCGTGTTGAACCAGAGGAACGCGAGCCCCGCGCCGCCCATCGCCGAACAGAAGATCAGCAATTCACCGGCACCGGCGATATGCGGAAACAGCAGATACTTCGAATAGACCGAGCTGCCCATCACGTACGCGAACACGCCGAGCGATGCGCCGACGAGCACGACCGGCATGATCACGAGACCGTCCAGACCGTCGGTGAGATTGACCGCGTTGCTCGCGCCGACGATCACCAGATACGTCAGTACGATGAAGCCCCACACGCCGAGCGGATAGCTGATCGACTTGACGAACGGCAGCAACAGGTCGGCGCGCGCGGGCAAGCCCATCGACAAGCCGCTGCGCACCCACGCCATGAACAGATCGAACACGCGCACATTGCTCGCTTCCGAGACGCTGAACGCGAGATACACCGCCGCGAACAGACCGATCACCGACTGCCAGAAATACTTCTCGCGCGAGGACATGCCGCGCGGGTCCTTGTAGACCACCTTGCGATAGTCGTCGACCCAGCCGATCACACCGAAGCCGAACGTGACGAGCATCACGATCCAGATGAAGCGGTTGGTCAGATCGGCCCACAACAGCGTGGCCACGGCGATGCCGAGCAGAATCAGCACGCCGCCCATGGTCGGCGTGCCGGATTTGACGAGGTGAGTCTGCGGGCCGTCTTTGCGGACGGCCTGGCCGACCTTCATCGCGGTCAGCTTGCGGATCACCGCCGGGCCGCAGACGAGCCCGATCAGCAGCGCGGTGATGGTCGCCATCACCGCACGGAAAGTCAGATAACTGAACACGCGCAAGAAGCTTGCGTCATTCTGCAGCCATTGCGCCAGCGCCAGTAGCATGCTTCGGTCCTTCTATTTCAATGTGCGGCGGGCGTCGAGCCCGCAGCGTTGGGTTGTGGACTCGTTACGGCGTCCACCACGCGCTCCATTTGCATGAAGCGCGAGCCTTTCACGAGAAACGTTGCGGCAGCGCCGAAACCGGCCTGCTGCAATTGCGCGATCAACGCGCCGACGTCGGCCACGTGATGCGCGCCCGCGCCGTATGCGGTGCAGGCGTCGCGCGAAGCGTCGCCCATCGCGTACAGCGCGTCGATGCCGCGCTCTTTGGCGTACGCACCGATTTCGCGGTGGAACGCCGGACCGTTGTCGCCCACTTCGCCCATGTCGCCCATCACCAGCACGCGCGGTGCGGCGCGCGAGGCCAGCACGTCGATCGCGGCGCGCATCGAGTCGGGATTGGCGTTGTAGGTGTCGTCGATCACGGTGGCGCCGGCGAGCGTGCCGAGCACGGCCTGCTTCACCTGCAAGCGCCCTTTCACGGCGCCGAACGATTCGAGGCCGCGCTTGATCGCGTCGAGCGACACGCCCGCTGCCAGCGCGGCGGACGTTGCGGCCAACGCGTTGTGCGCGTTGTGGTCCCCGAGCACTTGCAGCGTGACGTCGAGATGGCCTTCGGGCGTGTCGATGCTCAGTTGCTTGCCGTCGAACGTGCCCGTGACCGCCGCTTCGGTCGCGCGGCCATCGTTGTTCAACGCGAAGTCGATGATGCGGTTGCCGGTTGCGGCCACGCGCCAGATGCTCGCGTAGGCGTCGTCCGCCGGGAAAACCGCGACGCCTTCGGGCTTGAGTGCGTGAATCACGCTCGCGTGTTCGAGCGCGACCGCCTCGACGGTCGCCATGAACTCCTGATGCTCGCGCTGCGCGTTGTTCACCACGGCCACCGTCGGCTCGGCGATTTTTGCGAGCAGCGAGGTTTCGCCCGGGTGGTTCATGCCGAGTTCGACCACCGCCAGTTGATGCGCGGCGTGCAGACGGAACAGCGTGAGCGGCAAACCGATGTCGTTGTTGAAGTTGCCCGCGGTTGCGAGACGCGCGTGATCGCCGACGGCGGCGGCGAAGATCGACGCGATCATTTCCTTGACCGTGGTCTTGCCGTTGCTGCCCGTCACCGCGACGAGCGGCATGCCGAACTGGCGACGCCAGCCGCGGGCGAGCGCGCCCAGTGCGACGCGCGTGTCGGCCACGCGAATCGCGGGCACGTTCCAGCCGTCCGGCGTGCGCGTGACGAGCGCGGCCGTGACGTGGCGCGCCGCGACTTCCGGCAGGAAGTCGTGCGCGTCGAAACGCTCGCCCTTGATCGCGACGAACAGATCGCCGGGGCCGGCGCTGCGGCTGTCGGTCGACACGCGTTCGAAGGCGACGCCGTCGTCGCCGAGCACGGTTGCGCCGGGAATCAGCGCGGCGGCGTCACGCAGCGTGAACATGCTCATTCGCCACCTCCGCGTGCGTGCGTCGCCCGCGCGGCGAGCGCGAGGCGGGCGTGGTCCTGATCGGAGAAAGCGCGTTTCTTGCCCATGATTTCCTGTGTTGCCTCATGCCCCTTGCCGGCCAGCACGATGACGTCTTCGCGCGCGGCGCCGCGGATCGCTTGCAGGATCGCGCTCGCGCGGTCCTCGACGCGGCGCGCCTTCGACGCGTCCTTCATGCCCGCGGCGATCTGTTCGATGATCGACTGCGGGTCTTCGCTGCGCGGGTTGTCGCTGGTCACGACGACGGCGTCCGCGAATCGCTCGGCGATCGCGCCCATCAGCGGACGCTTGGTCGCGTCGCGGTCGCCGCCGCAGCCGAACATGCAGATCAGTTCGCCGCCGCGCGCGGCCGCCATCGGGCGCAGCGCGTCCAGCGTTTTTTCGAGCGCGTCCGGCGTGTGTGCGTAATCGATTACAACGAGCGGTTCGTCGTTTTGCAGGCGACCACCGAGGCGTTGCATGCGGCCGTTCACCGATTCGAGCTTCGCGAGCTCGGCGAGCGCGGCGTCGAACGGCACGTCGGCGGCGAGCAGCGCGCCGAGCACGCCGAGCAGATTGCTGACGTTGAACGCGCCGAGCGTTTGCACTTCGACTTCGGCGTTGCCCCAGTCCGACGTGGTCAGCTGGAATGCGGTACCAGTGGCGGTTGCGCGTACGTTCGAGGCGAGCAGCAACGCGTCGGCTTGCGGCGCGTCCTGCAATGCGGCGTCGAGTCCGTAGGCAAGGGTGCGCGCTTGGCCCCGCGTGCTGGCGAGCAGGCGGCGGCCGGCGGCATCGTCGCGATTGATCACGGCCGCGCGCAGGTCCGGCCACGCGAACAGACGCGCCTTCGCGGCCTCATAGGCGTCGAACGTGCCGTGATAGTCGAGGTGGTCTTGCGTGAGATTCGTGAACACGGCGATGTCGAACGCGGTGCCGTTCACGCGCTCCTGATGCAGCGCGTGCGACGACACTTCCATCGCCACCGCCTGCGCGCCCGCCTCGCGCAATTGCGCGAGGCTGCGCTGCAGTTGCGGCGCGTCGGGCGTCGTGAAACCGGTGTGCACGAGCTGACCCGGCAAACCGGTGCCGAGTGTGCCGATGATCGCGCAACGCTGGCCGAGCGCGGTCAGCGCCGCCGAGATCCACTGGCTGCACGAGGTCTTGCCGTTCGTCCCGGTGATGCCGACCGTCAGCATGCTGTCGCTCGGATCGTTGTACCAGCCGCTCGCAATCGAACCGGCGAGTTCGTTCAACGCCGGCACGGCGAGCGTGATGGACGGATCGATCGTGCCGCCAAAGCCTTCGGGCTGAACCAGCACCGCAGCTGCGCCACGCTCGATCGCGCCGTCGATGAATGGGCGGTTGTCCGCGCCCTCCACCGCGTAGGCGAAAAACACGTCGCCAGCCGCGAGCGAGCGCGTGTCGGCATGCAGATGCGCGTCTGGCTGCACGTGAGCGTGCAGCCAGGTCAGGGCGTCGGCGATCTGCCGGTGCGCTGGATGCTTTTTACGCAGCGCGCTCATCGCTCGACTCCGGGGTGGCTCTTCGCGCTGGCGGAAATCGTCATCTTCTTCGCGCCGGCGCTGGTGGAAATCTTCTTGGCGCCCGGCGGCGTAGCCGGCGCGCCGGGGGCGGGCGGCGCCGAATCGTCGGACACGACCATCTGCTTGACCGGCATGTCCGGCGGCACGTTCAGCGAGCGCAGTGTATCGCCGACGATGCCCGAGAACACCGGGCCCGACACCTGGCCGCCGAAGTGGCTGCCCGCCGTCGGTTCGTCGACCGACACGGCCACGACGATGCGCGGATTCGGCATCGGCGCCATGCCGACGAACGATGCGCGGTATTTGGAGTGGTCGTAGCCGTGCGCACCGTGCTTGTACGCGGTACCGCTCTTGCCGCCGACGCGATAACCCGGCACCGCCGCATCGGGCGACGTGCCGCCGGGCGCCGTCACGGTTTCGAGCATCGCGCGCACTTCACGCGCGGTGGTCGGCGCGAAGATCTGCGGGCCGGTGGCCGGCTGGTCGCCAGGCGTGCGGAAAATCGACACCGGCATGATCTCGCCGTCATGCGCGATCGCGGTGTACGCGCGGCCCAGCTGGAACAGCGACACCGACAGGCCGTAGCCGTACGACATGGTCGCCTGCTCGATGCGGCGCCAGCTTCTCCACGGACGCAGACGGCCCGCCGCCGCGCCGGGGAAACCGACCTTCGGCGCCTGACCGAGACCGATGCTGGTGTACATGTTCCACATCTCTTCGGGCTTGAGCTGCATCGCGATCTTCGTCGCGCCGATGTTGCTCGACTTCTGGATCACGCCGCCCACCGTCAGCACGCCGAAGCCGCTGTCGTCGGTAATCGGTGCGCCATCGAGCACAAAGCGGCCCCCTCCCGTATCTACCAGTGTAGTCGGCGTCACGCGGTGCAGATCGAGCGCGAGCGACACCGTGAACGGCTTCATGATCGAGCCCGGCTCGAACGTGTCGGTCAGGATGCGGTTGCGCAACTGGTCGCCGGTCAGGTGCGAGCGATCGTTCGGGTTGTAGGTCGGATAATTGACGAGCGCGAGCACTTCGCCAGTGCGCACGTCGATCACCATCGCCGCGCCGGCCTTCGCCTTGAACTTTTCGACGGCCGCTTTCAGGTTCGTGTACGCGATGTACTGGATCTTGCTGTCGATCGACAGATCGACGTCCTGGCCGTTGTGCGGCACGACCTGCTCGTCCACATCCTCGATGATGTGGCCCATGCGGTCCTTGATCACGCGCCGGCTGCCCGACATGCCGGCGAGCAGCTTCTGGTCGCCGAGTTCGACGCCTTCCTGGCCTTCGTCCTCGACGTTCGTGAAGCCGATCAGGTGAGCCGTGATCTCGCCTTCCGGATAGAAACGCTTGTATTCGTCGCGCGCATAAATGCCGGGGATGTCCAGCGCCGTCACTTTCGCGGCGACGTCGACCGGCACCTGGCGCTTCACGTAGACGAAGTTCTTGTCCTCCGACAGCTTGCGGCGCAGTTCCTTGTTCGTCATGCCGAGCAATTGCCCGAGCGAATTCAGCTTGTCCGCGCCGAGGTCGTCCGGCACCGATTCGGGAATCGCCCAGATCGCACGCACCGGCAGGCTCGTGGCGAGCACGAGCCCGTTGCGGTCGAGAATCTTGCCGCGCGTGGCCGGCAATTCGAGGCGGCGCTGATAGCGGATTTCACCCTGCTTCAGGTAGAACGCATTGCCGGGCCCCTGAATCCAGAAGGCGCGCGCGGCCAGCGCGACGAACGCCATGAACAGCAGGAACACGACGAGTTTCGAGCGCCACATCGGCAAGCGCACGGACAGGATCGGATTGGCCGAAAAGGCGACGCTCTTGCGAGCTGACGATTTTTTCATCGCACGCCTCCGCGACGGGTCGCCGCCGGCGCGGACGCCGGACCGGAGGTCGGAATCGGCGCGTCTTCGGCGCGCGCGGCGCCCGGATCGAGCGTCAGATATTGCGTGCGGCCGGTCGTGACCGACTGCATCTTCAGCGAAGCGGTGGCGAGCTGCTCGATGCGCGAGGTCTTCGAGAGCGCGCTCTGCTGGTACTGAAGCTGCGAATAGTCCTGCTGCAGCTGGCGCTCCTGCGATTGAGCGCGCTGCAACTGGATGAAGATCTGGCGCTGCTGATTGGTCGCATTGACGACCGACAAGGCGCAACCCATCACGATGATCAGCAGGAAGATGTTGAGACGATTCATGGCGCGATCCGCTCCGCCACACGCATCACGGCAGAACGGGCACGCGGATTCGCGGCGACTTCAGCGTCGCTCGCAAACACGCGGCCGATGATTTTGAGCGGGGGACTCGGCAGATCGACGGCGCGGATCGGCAGACGGCGATCGACCGCAGGCGCACTGGCGTGCGCCTGCATGAATCGCTTGACGATCCGGTCCTCGAGCGAATGAAAGCTGATGACCACCAGCCGCCCCCCTTGCTCCAACAGCGACAACGCTGCTTCTAAAACGACTTGCAGCTCCGCAAGCTCTTGATTGATGTGAATCCGTATAGCTTGAAAGGTGCGGGTTGCCGGATCCTTGCCCTTCTCACGGGTTTTGACGACGTTAGCCACGATTTGGGCAAGCTCGCCCGTGCTGACGAGAGGCCCAAGACGGTCGGACTCTGCCCGGCGAGCAACAAGCGCCTTTGCAATCTGAAAAGCAAACCGTTCTTCCCCATAATCTCGTATCACCTCCGTCAGTTCCTGCACCGTGGCCCGCGCCAGCCAGTCAGCCGCGGACTCGCCGCGCGTCGGGTCCATCCGCATGTCGAGCGGGCCGTCGGCGCGGAAGCTGAAGCCCCGCTCCGGATCGTCGATTTGCGGCGACGATATGCCCAGATCCAGTAAAACCCCCGACACCCGTCCTACCCCGCGCTCCGCAATCGCGGTGCGCAGTGAAGCAAAACTCTCGTGCACGATGCCAAAGCGCGGATCCGCGATTCTCTGCGCCGTGGCGATGGCGAGCGGGTCCTTGTCGAACGCGATCAGACGCCCCGACTCGCTCAACCGCTCCAGCACGAGGCGACTGTGACCGCCGCGCCCGAACGTACCGTCCACATACACGCCGTCCGCGCGTGTGACCAGCGCATCGACCGCTTCATCCAGCAGCACCGTGCGATGCTGCAATTCGTTTCCCATCGCAGGTGCCATATATGTAAGCCGCGATCAGAACGTGAAATTCTTCAACGCTTCGGGCATGCCCTCGGCGATCGCCGCCTGTTCCTTCGCGGCGTAGGTTTGTGCGTCCCATAACTCGAAGTGACGCCCCATGCCGAGCAAGGTCACTTCTTTCTCCAGCCCACCGGCCGTGCGCAGTTCCGGCGACACGAGCACGCGGCCTGCGCCGTCCATATCCACATCCATTGCGTTGCCGAGAAAAATGCGCTTCCACCAGGCCGCGTTCATCGGCAGCTTGTCGACCTTGTCGCGGAAGATTTCCCATTCAGGGCGAGGAAAGAGCAACAGGCAGCCGTCCGGGTGCTTGGTGATCGTCACCCGGCCCTCTGCCTGTGTTTGCAGCGCATCCCGATAGCGAGAGGGAATCGACATCCGCCCTTTCGCATCGAGCGTCAGCGCCGACGCCCCTTGGAACACTTCGTTCTCCCCTGTCGACCGGAGTTGGCGCTTTAGCGCCTACTCCGCTCCCATACAACTGGTTGCTCTCGGCACTTTTGTGCCCGCTGTCCGATTCGTGAAAATCTACCCCAAACCGCCCGTGAGATCACACAAAAATACACTTTCTCACACTGTCTCCCACTTTAGAGTAACGATAAACAGGGGTCAAGGGAGCTAGCCGGTTTTCGAGCGAATTTTGTTTGTTAGAACAAGGACTTAGCGCGACTACTTCACATCAGACATAAAACGGAAAACCGTTATAAATGAATGAGCTAGTGCAACTTGTGAAGGTGATACGTGAAAAGTCTGAGGGAACAGTACGGAATGAAAGAGATCGCGGCGGGGAATTAAGAGATAGCAGAGGGCGATTCGGGGACCTGCGGCGGACGGCGCGCGAGGCGCCGTCCCACTTTCGGAAGCGAGTGCGCGGTGGCCGCGCCTTTATATGTAATAGGCAGTGCGAGTCATGACTTTCGAAGCCGCACGCATCAGCGCGCGCGCGGGGAACGGCAACTCAACGCCGCCGGCATCCATGGCCGCCTTGCCGTGCGCCATTTCGTCCGCGCGCATCTGCGCGACGATTGCGCGCGACTCGTGGTCCGCAGCGGGCAGGTGATCCAGATGGCTGTCGAGATGCTGCTCCACCTGGCGCTCGGTTTCAGCCATGAAGCCGAGACTCACGCGGTCGCCGAGACGCCCCGCCGCGAGGCCGATCGCCAGCGCCCCGGTATACCAGAGCGGATTCAGCAGGCTGGGACGCGAGTCGAGCGCTTCGAGACGTTTGGCGGTCCACGCGAGGTGATCCTCTTCCTCAACGGCGGCGTGATCGAACACGGCACGCAACGACGGCGACCGGGTCGCGAGTTTCTGGGCCTGATACAGCGCCTGCGCGCATACCTCGCCGACATGATTCACGCGCATCAATCCGGCCGCGTGCGCACGCTCCGCCGGTGACAGTTCGGGCACCTGCGCCGTCACCGCCGATTCTTGCGGAACCGGTAACGGACGACTCATCCGCGATACGCCCGTCATTGAGCGTAAACCCCGATCAAACTCGCTAATCAACTCGTCCAGAAACATTAAGCACTCCCTGATTCAACAACCGCTTTCTCGAACCGGCGGGTCCGCGCGACAAGGCTTTACGGCGCAAAACCGATTTCGCGGCGAGCGCGAATCCACATGAATCAACCGGCCAATTTTCGATTTTAGACCATGTTGCGTAAACGAAACAGGAGCGTTCCTGGCTATCTCCTTTTTCTTTGTGCCATGTATGCCTTTTGTTACATTACGTGCAACTTCTCGCGAAGTTAGACAGCAAGGCCTCAACGCTAGATAAATATTCGCCTTGTACAAAAGATTCGTAATCCTTGGAGATCATTCGATGAAAAAGTCGCTTCTCGCTCTTGCAGCACTGGGCGCATTCGCAGGCGTCGCACATGCTCAGAGCAGCGTGACCCTGTACGGCATTATTGACGTTGGTATCAACATGAATACCAACGCAAACGGCAGCCACAAGTACGACATGTCCAGCGGCGTGATGCAAGGCTCGCGTTTCGGCCTGCGCGGCACGGAAGATCTGGGCGGCGGTCTGAAGGCAATCTTCGTGTTGGAAAACGGTTTTGACGTGACCAACGGCAAGCTGGGTCAAGGCGGCCTGATGTTCGGTCGTCAAGCTTACGTCGGCCTGTCGAGCCAGTTCGGCACGGTCACGCTGGGTCGTCAGTACGACTCCGTCGTCGACTACGTCGGTCCGCTGGAATCGGGCGACCAATGGGGCGGCTACATCGGTGCTCACCCGGGCGACATCGACAACTTCAACAACGCATACCGCACCAACAACACGGTCAAGTTCACGAGCGTGAACTACGGCGGCCTGACGTTCGGCGGCACGTACAGCCTTGGTGGCCAGGCAGGCAACTTCACCGGCAACCAGATCTGGTCGTTGGGTGCTGGCTATAACAACGGTCCTCTCGTGTTGGGCGTCGGCTACTTGAACGCACGCACGCCGGCAGCGACGGGCGGCCTGTTCAACAACGGCGGCACCACGACGGCAGCGGGTGCTGCAGTGACGAACCCGATCTACGGTGGCTTCACGTCGGCTAACACGTACCAGGTGATCGGTGCGGGCGGCGCATACACGTTCGGCGCGGCAACGATCGGCCTGACGTACTCGAACATCCGCTTCGCCAACCTCGGCAAGACGTTCGCGTCGCAGGTCACTGGCCAGTCGGCTACGTTCAACAACGGCGAAATCAACTTCAAGTATCAGTTGACCCCGGCATTGCTGGTCGGCGCAGCGTATGACTACACGCGCGGCGCGGAAATCAACGGTGCGGACCGCGCTCAGTACCACCAAGGCTCGGTGGGCGTGGATTACTTCCTGTCCAAGCGTACCGATGTCTACGTGATCGGCGTGTACCAGCATGCTCTGGGCGAAACGCTCAACCAGGCTGGCGCTCCGGTCGACGCAACGGCAGGCATCAACGGCCTGACGGGTTCGACGAGCAACAACCAGTTCGCGGCTCGCGTCGGCATCCGCCACAAGTTCTAATAAGTCGTAAAAAAGCAGTTTGCCTCCAAGGCGCCTTCGGGCGCCTTTTTTTATGGCGGATTGCGCTGTGTTGCGTGGTGCGATGTGATGGCGAAAGAGAAAGCCCCGCAGACCTTCGTCTGCGGGGCTTTCTCTTTCGCTATGCATTAGCTTGCGTCAGCTTCGTGCCAAATCAGGCGCCTTGATGGTCGCCTTATGCCCGCCCGTCGCGCAACTCGCGGCGCAGAATCTTGCCGACATTGCTCTTCGGCAGTTCCGCGCGGAATTCGACGATCTTCGGCCGCTTGTAGCCGGTCAATTGCGTCTTGCAGTACGCGAAGATATCCGTGTCGGTCAGCGCCTCGTCCTTCTTCACGACGAACAGCTTGACGGCCTCGCCCGAGTGCTGGTCCGGCACGCCGACCGCGGCGACTTCGAACACGCCCGGCAACTTGGCGACCACGTCCTCGATTTCGTTCGGGTATACGTTGAAGCCGGACACCAGAATCATGTCCTTCTTACGGTCGACGATCTTCACGAAGCCGTGGGCGTTCATCAGGCCGACGTCGCCCGATTTGAAGAAACCGTCCGGCGTCATCACCTTGGCGGTTTCGTCTGGCCGGTTCCAGTAGCCGGCCATCACCTGCGGGCCGCGAATGCAGATTTCGCCCGGCTGACCGAGCGGCACTTCGTTGCCTTCGTCGTCGCGAATCGACACGTCCGTGGACGGTAGCGGCAAACCGATCGTCCCGCTGTATTCGGTGACGGTCACCGGATTGCACGTCACGCACGGCGACGTCTCCGACAACCCGTAACCTTCGACGATCGGCGTATTCGTCAACTCGTACCAGCGTTTAGCGACCGCCTCCTGCACGGCCATGCCGCCGCCATTCGCGGTGAGCAGTTTCGAGAAGTCGAGCTTGTGGAAGTCCGGACTGTTCAGCAACGCGTTGTACAGCGTATTGACGGCGGGGATCGTCGTGATCGCATAACCTTGCAGCGCCTTGATCATGCCGGGAACGTCGCGCGGATTCGGAATCAGCACGCCAAGGCCGCCGGTGCGGATCGTCAGCAGCCCGCATACGGTCAGCGCAAACACGTGATAGAGCGGCAATGCTACGACGGTGATGCACTGATCGATGTCCGGACGGTTCTCGCGAACCGGATTGAGCCAGACTTCCGACTGCAAGACATTGGCGATCAGGTTCCGATGCAGCAACGTCGCGCCCTTGGCCACGCCGGTCGTTCCGCCTGTGTACTGGAGAAATGCGACGTCGTCCGGACCTTGTGGCACCGGCTTGAAGTGCTGGCGCCCGCCTTCCGAGATCGCAGTGTTGAATCTGATGTGACCCGGCAGATTCCACACCGGCACCATCTTCTTCATCTTGCGCACGACGAAGTTGACCAGCGTGCCCTTGATGCCCATCAGATCGCCCATCGCCGCCACAACGACGTGCTTGACCGAGGTATTGCGCACGATCGCTTGCAGCGTGACCGCAAAGTTTTCGAGCAGGATGATCGCTTCCGCGCCGCAGTCCTTCAACTGATGTTCGAGTTCGCGCGGCGTGTACAGCGGGTTCACGTTCACGACCACGTAACCCGCTCGCAGAATCGCGGCAATCGCGACCGGGTATTGCAGCACGTTCGGCATCATGATCGCGATGCGCGCGCCGCGCGCGAGGCCCTTCGCCTGAAACCACGCAGCGAGCTTGCGCGAAAGCGCGTCGAGCTCGCCGTAGCTGATCTCCTGGCCCATGCAGACGAATGCCGGTTTGGCGCGATGCTCGCGAAAGGCCTCTTCGAGCAGCTCGGCAACCGATGAATAGCGCGTTGCGTCGATGTCTGCGGGAACGCCGGGCGGATAGGAATTCAGCCAGATTTTGTCCATGCAGCGTCTCCTGATTTATTTTCGAATGGTCGTGCTAAAAATGCATCGTAGCATGGGCACCTCGTCGCTATTCGCGAAATGCGGCCGGGTTAGACGATAGCCTCCAACCCGCGGGAGGCGAGCGCTGCAGGGATTGCTAGCGGGTCTCAGACACGCTCGACTTCGACGAGGCAGTCGTAGAAAGTGGCGGATCCGCCCAGATCGGTGAGCGCCTGGCTCGTCACCTGGTTCGCATTGCGACCGTCTGGCGCAAGCTTTTTCCACCAGATGGAGAGGCCGACGACCAGCCCTTCGCGCGCTTTGTCGGTGACGCGGGCGCGCGCTTGCATCGAGCCGCGATCGTTGAAGATGCGCACCTGAACACCGTCGACGATGCCCCGCGCGTGCGCATCCACAGGATGGATGTCCAGATGCGGCTCGCCTTCCGTCGCGCGCAGGCTCTCGATATTGACGAACGTGCTGTTCAGGAAATTGCGGGCGGGCGGCGAGATCATCGCGAGCGGGTAACGCGCGGCGAGTTCGGGCGCACCGTCGGCGGATTCGTAGGGCGGCAGATAGTCGGGCAACGGATCCAGGCCTTGTTGCGCGAGGCGCTCACTGTAGAACTCACATTTGCCGGACGGCGTTCTGAAGCCACCGTCGGCGAAAGGCGCGTCGGGCAGATTCAGCTTCGCCCAGCCGACCTTCTTCAGCGTCTCCCAGTCAGCGTCGTCCAGCGTGCCGTCCTGCCAGCGGAAGGCGGCCTGTGCGACGGCTTCGTCGCTTTCGAACAGCGCCGGTTCGTCGAGACCCATCCGGCGTGCGAGGCCACGGAAGATTTCCGTGTTCGGACGTGCGTCACCGACCGGGGCGATCGCCGGCAAGTTGAGCATCACATGCGTGTGACCGTACGACTTGTGCACGTCGAGATGTTCGAGCTGCGTCGTCGCGGGCAGGAGCAGATCGGCATAGTCCGCAGTGTCAGTCTGAAAATGCTCGAGGACGATCGTGAACAGGTCTTCGCGCGCGAAACCCGCCGCGACCCGCTCCGAGTCCGGCGCGACCGCAACAGGATTCGAGTTGTAGACGACGATGGCTTCGAGCTTGGGGCCGAACGCGGCGTCGCCCGGATGCAGCAGCGCGTCGCCAATCGCGTTCATATTGATCACGCGGCTTGGCTTGGCGGGCCAACCCGGCATCAGGTCCGGACGCTGCAGCGCATGCGAATCGACCGGTGCCCAGCCTCCCGATGAAAGCAACGCTCCGCCCGCTCTTTCGCGCCATGCGCCCGTCAGCGACGGCAGGCAAGCAATCGCGCGTACGGCGTTGCCGCCACCGCACACCCGCTGCAACCCGTAGTTCATGCGAATCGCGGCCTTCTTCGTACTGCCGTAAAGTCGCGCAAGATCGACGATCACCGACTCTTCGATACCGCAAATCTCGCTGACGCGCGACGGCGGATAACTGAGCGCACGCGCCTTCAGTTCCGCGAAGCCCAGTGTGTGAGCCGCAATGTAAGCGTGATCGAGCAGGTTCTCCGTGATCAGCACGTGCATCATGCCGAGTGCTAGAGCGCCGTCCGTGCCGGGCTTCAGTGCAATGTGCTGGTGGCATTTTTCCGCCGTCAGCGAACGGTACGGATCAATCGCAATCAGACGCGCGCCACGACGCTTGGCTTCCTGGGCGCGGGTCCAAAAGTGCAAATTCGATGCGATGGGATTCGCGCCCCAGATCAGGATCACCTCGCTCTCGGCGAAAAACTCCGTGAGCATGCCGATGCCCGCGCCATACGTGTACTTCAAGCCGGCTGCGCCGGCCGCCGCGCAAATCGTGCGGTCGAGCTGCGAGGCGCCGAGCTTGTGAAAGAACCGCTGCGCAATGCTGTCGCCCTGCACCAGCCCCATCGTGCCGGCATAGCTGTAAGGCAAGATCGCCTCCGGCGAACGGCGCGCAATCTCCGATAGACGGGTGGCCGCGAGTTCTAGCGCTTCGTCCCAGGTGATCGACTCGAAGCGGCCCTCGCCTTTGCGGCCGACACGCTTCATCGGCGTGGTTAGCCGGTTCGGATGGTACACACGCTCCGCATAGCGGCTGACCTTGGTACACAACGCGCCTTGCGTCGGAGGATGCTCGGGATCACCGGCAATCTTGATCGCCCGGCCATTCTCGACAGTCACACGCATCGCGCAAGTGTCAGGGCAATCGTGCGGGCACACGGCGCGAGCGAATTCAGTCGGGGCGTTCATTGTCGGAGATTCGTCGAAGAAGCAGTAAGCGGTGAGGTGAGCGGGATTTTATTACGTCCATCGGCAGTTAGCCTGGATGGTGCCGCCAAAATTGCCTTCGGCGTAGAATCGTTTATCACCGTGCCCGGGTCGATTTGACCCCGAGCGATCCAACGCAAGTCAAAGCACAAGCGCAATATCACTCCATCATGAAACTGATCCCAGAAATCCAGGCCGCTCACGGCGAAATCCAGACCCTTCGACGAACAATTCACGCCAACCCTGAACTGCGTTACGAAGAGACTTCGACTGCAGATCTCGTTGCCAGAACGCTTGAGTCCTGGGGCATTGAGACTCATCGAGGATTAGGCAAAACCGGCGTGGTCGGCATCTTGAAGCGTGGCAATAGTTCTCGCGCCATTGGCCTGCGCGCTGATATGGACGCGCTGCCGATCCAGGAATTGAACAGCTTCGATCATCGGTCGAAACACGACGGCAAAATGCACGCATGCGGCCATGACGGACATACCGCGATGCTTCTCGGGGCCGCGCGGCATCTGGTCAAACACGGCGAATTCGATGGCACGATCGTATTCATTTTCCAGCCGGCTGAAGAAGGCGGTGCCGGCGCCCTGGCGATGATCGACGACGGTCTGTTCGTCAAGTTTCCGGTCGATGCGGTGTTCGGCATTCATAACTGGCCGGGAATGCCGGCGGGGCACTTCGGCGTGACCGAAGGCCCGATCATGGCATCGAGCAACGAGTTCCGTATCGAAATTAAAGGCGTGGGCTCGCACGCGGCGCTCCCGCACAACGGCCGAGATCCCGTCTTTACAGCGGTGCAGATCGCAAACGGGCTGCAGAGCATCATCACGCGGAACAAAAAGCCGCTCGATACTGCAGTCCTGTCCATTACCCAGATTCACGCCGGCGACGCGGTCAATGTCGTCCCAAATGATGCCTGGATCGCCGGGACGGTTCGGACATTCACCACTGAAACACTCGATCTGATCGAAGCGCGCATGCGCAAGATCGCTGAAAGTACAGCCGACGCTTACGATTGTTCCGTCACGATCCACTTTCATCGAAATTATCCGCCGACTATCAACAGTGGCGAAGAAGCACGTTTTGCAGCTTCGGTTATGAAGGAGGTCGTTGGGGCAGAGAATGTCGACGACGCAGTTGAGCCCACAATGGGCGCCGAGGACTTCTCGTTCATGCTGCTGGCGAAGCCGGGTTGTTACGCATTTTTGGGCAACGGCGACGGCGGCCATCGGGATGCCGGTCATGGAGCCGGCCCTTGTATGCTGCATAACGCGAGTTACGATTTCAACGACGAGTTATTGCCAATCGGGTCGACGTATTGGGTTCGTCTGGCACACCGGTTTCTGGCGCAAGGAAAATAGCGGTCGTGATGTGAGGCGGCGTTTGTGCAGCGCCGCTTGGATTGCGCTGCCGAGCGGGCGCGTGATGGCGTTGGTAATGTGATTTGCGGGAAATGTACTCGCGCCATTTAGCACTGCTGGTGTATGCAGACGCGCTGCGGATCGGGAAGCGCTGAGGTACGGGTGTGGAGCGTACGGGCGAAGCCGCCGCCCGGTCTTTTTCCGTTAGTCCGCACGACGCTGTTCCCGCGTCCGCTCCCACGCCGTAAACGCAGAAACCCCACCTTTTGGGGGTGGGGTTTCTGTTGCTGCTAGGGAGCCTGACGATTACCTACTTTCACACGGGCAATCCGCAC